>NZ_JBXPBQ010000003.1:0-415690 GCF_056924355.1 Enterococcus sp. LJL90
TTGTGTGGTGGCGATAGCGAGAAGGATACACCTGTAACCATGCCGAACACAGAAGTTAAGCTTCTTAGCGCCGATTGTAGTGAAGGGTTGCCCTTTGTGAGAGTAGGACGTCGCCACGCAGTTGTTTTGTCTTAATCATTGGAGGTTTAGCTCAGCTGGGAGAGCATCTGCCTTACAAGCAGAGGGTCAGCGGTTCGATCCCGTTAACCTCCATATGAGTCGTTAGCTCAGTTGGTAGAGCATCTGACTTTTAATCAGAGGGTCACAGGTTCGAGCCCTGTACGACTCATACGATGCGGGTGTGGCGGAATTGGCAGACGCACTAGATTTAGGATCTAGCGCCTTACGGCGTGGGGGTTCAAGTCCCTTCACCCGCATAGAAGCCGGCTTAGCTCAGTTGGTAGAGCATCTGATTTGTAATCAGAGGGTCGAGGGTTCAAGTCCTTTAGCCGGCATAGGAAAACTGCGGAAATAGCTCAGTGGTAGAGCACCACCTTGCCAAGGTGGGGGTCGCGGGTTCGAACCCCGTTTTCCGCTTTAAGTAAAAACAAGCCGGGGTGGCGGAACTGGCAGACGCACAGGACTTAAAATCCTGCGGTGAGTGATCACCGTACCGGTTCGATTCCGGTCCTCGGCATAGTGTGAAAACACCATGCACCCATAGCTCAACTGGATAGAGTGTTTGACTACGAATCAAAAGGTTAGGGGTTCGACTCCCTTTGGGTGCATTGTAACTTTTAGCTACGAATCAACTTAGAGGAGTAGTTTTTTTATTTATCCAATTTTAAATAGTTACTAAACGGGAAGTAGCTCAGCTTGGTAGAGCACTTGGTTTGGGACCAAGGGGTCGCAGGTTCGAATCCTGTCTTCCCGATTGTAGGTTAATCAGTAGATTGACCTATTTTTTTGACTTTAAAATGCGATTTCTTAAATTATGATTAAAAAAAATTGGTCAATTTTAACGTTAAACCTTGCAAAGCCTCTAAAACTGCGAGAAAATAACATAAGTGAAACAAGCTATTTCCTTTGCATTCCTTGTTAAATCAGCTATAATTAAGGTCAATATTAGTCAAAGGAATGATTATTATGAGCTCTCATAATACCTCAGATTTAATTGAAGCTTATTTGAAGCAAATTTTAGAAAATAGTGAAATAATTGAGATTCGCCGAACTGAGATGGCTGAACTATTTAATTGTGTACCTTCTCAGATTAATTATGTGATCAATACTCGTTTTACGATTCAGCGGGGTTATACTGTTGAAAGTAAGCGAGGTGGCGGTGGCTATATTCGGATTGCTAAGGTCACAATTACCGATAAACATGTTTTCTTGGAGCAATTGGATCAGCTAGTCGGGTTGGAATTATCAGAAAAAAACGCAGTAGCCTTGATTCAAAAGTTGTACGAGGAACAAGTAATTGGCCGTAAAGAAGGTAATCTGATGCTCAGTGCTATTTCCAAAAATGCTTTGAGCCTAAGTTCAAAGGAAAATCAAATTCGGGCTCAGCTGATGCACTTATTTTTAGAGCGACTTAGCTACGAAGAAAAGGAGTGAGGTAAATATGGATGAATTATTTACAGAACGCGTCCGAGTGGTACTTAATATCGCTCAAGAGGAAGCAAAATACTTTAAACATCAATCTGTTGGATCAGAACATCTACTATTAGCATTAATTTTAGAACCAAATGGTATTGCCGGCAAGACATTGCGCCAAATGAATGTTGAAGAAGGCGATGTTCGCGAAGAAATTGAACATTTGACTGGTTATGGAACAGTTAAAAAATATCCTGAAGGCAGTTATTTGCCGTATTCTCCACGGGCAAAACAAATTTTTGCTTACGCTGGAGATGAAGCCAAGCGCTTGGGAGCACCAAAAATTGGGACCGAGCATATTTTATTAGGCCTATTGCGGGATGACGAAATTTTAGCCTCCCGTATTTTGCAAAATATTGGTCTAAGTTTGCCTAAAATGCGCCAGTTGTTACGGAAAAAAATGGGTATTAGTGATGTGCAAGGGAACAACCAAAATGGGCAAGCCCGCCGTCGCAATCCTAATAATGCTAAAGCAGCAGCACCACAAGGAACGCCAACTTTAGATAGTTTGGCTCGGGATTTAACAAAATTAGCTCGGGAAAACCGTTTAGATCCAGTGGTTGGTCGGGATTCAGAAGTCCGCCGTTTGATTCAAATTTTAAGCCGCCGGACAAAAAATAATCCAGTCTTAGTAGGTGAACCTGGTGTCGGTAAAACAGCGATTGCGGAAGGTTTAGCACAAAAGATTATTAAGGGTGAAGTGCCCGAGGATATGCAGCAAAAACGTTTGATGATGCTAGACATGGGGGCTTTAGTCGCTGGTACAAAATATCGTGGCGAATTTGAGGACCGGATGAAAAAAGTCATCGATGAAATTTATCATGATGGCCAGATCATTCTCTTTATTGATGAGCTGCATACGTTAATCGGTGCTGGTGGGGCTGAAGGAGCAATTGATGCCTCTAACATTTTAAAACCAGCTTTGGCTCGAGGTGAGCTGCAAACAATTGGTGCAACGACTTTAGATGAGTACCAAAAATATATTGAAAAAGATTCCGCGTTGGAACGACGCTTTGCTCGTGTGCAAGTCGATGAACCGACAGCTGATGAAGCTGAGGAAATCTTGCGGGGCTTGCGAGCTCGCTATGAAGAGCATCACGGTGTTGAAATTACTGATGAGGCGCTACATGCGGCGGTTCATTTGTCGATTCGCTATATCAATTCTCGTCAATTGCCGGATAAGGCGATTGATTTGATGGATGAGTCGGCAGCAAAAGTTCGTTTAGATAAATCAGATACGCCTTCTGAATTGGCTCAACTGCAGGAAGATATTATGATTTTGTCTACTGAAAAAGAGTTGGCTATTCAACAGATGGACTTTGAAAATGCTTCCCGTTTGCGTAAGAAGGAAAAGAAACTGGATCAAAAGCTGCAAACTCTTTTACAACAAGAAGAAAAGGAAGCTTCCGGTTACGCTGATAAGGTGACGGAAGAGGATGTCGCTGGTGTGGTTTCCCAATGGACGGGTGTCCCGTTGCAACAATTGGAGAAAAAAGAAAGCGAACGTCTGCTGGATTTAGAAAAAATTCTACATCAACGAGTTGTTGGTCAAGACGATGCCGTCAAAGCGGTAGCTCGGGCCATTCGCCGGGCCCGCAGCGGCTTGAAAGATCCACAAAGACCAATTGGCTCCTTTATGTTCTTGGGACCAACTGGTGTTGGGAAAACGGAATTGGCTAAAGCTTTATCTGAAGCGATGTTCGGCAGTGAAGATTCATTAGTCAGAGTTGATATGTCAGAATTTATGGAAAAATATAGTACCAGCCGTTTGATTGGCTCCCCTCCAGGTTATGTTGGTTATGATGAAGGTGGACAATTAACCGAGAAAATTCGTCAAAAACCTTACTCAGTCATTCTGCTAGATGAAGTTGAAAAAGCCCATCCGGATGTGTTTAATATTTTGCTGCAGGTTTTAGATGACGGTCACTTGACAGATGCTAAAGGTCGTAAGGTTGATTTTAGAAATACTATTTTGATTATGACCTCTAACATTGGCGCAACGGCGATTCGTGAAGAAAAGAATGTTGGCTTTAACGTGAAGGATTTGACCAAAGATCATGATGCAATGCAAAAACGGATTTTAGAAGAATTGAAAAAAGGTTTCCGTCCTGAATTCTTGAATCGGATTGACGAAACGGTTGTTTTCCATTCTCTAAGTGAAGACAATATTCACGATATCGTGAAAATCATGAGCAAGAGTATTATCAAACGTTTGGCGGAACAAGATATCAAAGTTAAAATCACGGCCGCAGCAATCGCAGTCATTGCTAAAGTTGGCTTTGATCCGGAGTATGGTGCACGGCCAATTCGCCGGGCTTTGCAAAAAGAAATTGAAGATCGCCTCAGTGAATCTTTGCTTTCTGGGCAAATTAATTTAGGTGATACCGTGACGATTGGCGCAACCAAAGGAAAAATTACGGTTAACGTAAAAGACCCAGTTGTCGATCGTGAAGCTCAGCCAGTTTAAAAATTTTGGCGTTTATCAATTTGTATTGATGTAAAACCAAAACCAATCGAAAATCTAAAGCAGTATCCAGCACAGTGTCTGTGTTGGGTACTGCTTTTTTTAATTTTAAAGAGATTATAAAAAATAATCGGAAAGCTAAGTATACCTGAGATTCAGAATCTTTTATTTGCTTTACAGTAGGACAATTACTTCTAAGATATTGAGCATCTAGTAAATATTTTGCAATTGGCTTAAGCGTTGTGAGTAATTTGATATTGCTTTTAATCGGGACTGTGCAATTAGCCTTTTTATAGATGAAATTTCGAATTATAATATGTCTGCTTTTGCGGTCAAAGGGCTCTTGTCGCAAACTAACAATATTAATTTGTTCTCACTAGGTATGGTTCATTAAATTCTGCTTTATTTTAAATTGATGGCACCTCTCCATAACTTTATTGAAGAAGATGTTCTATTAGTTCTGAATCAATTGAAAAATACGGGTTGGCATCGTTGTGAAAAAAAGTTTAGGTATGGGTTAAGCTTAAAGGCTAATTTAAAATCATTATAAAAGATTGGAAAGTTTGTGAGTCTGTGATACTATAAAAAAGTTCAAAAGTTATTTAAACTCAGCAATTTATGAAATTGCTTTAAGAGATAGCTGCTGAGAGCTGATTTGTTGAAATGAGAATCAGTTAGACTTAGCCGTAGTAATTTTTTGAGAATAAGTTAATCATTTTTAAAAGTAAAGATAACTTAGTAAGGAAACAGGAGGAATAGCTGTGATTGAGATTCGCAGTACTGTGGAATCAGTGGCGCAGGCGCAGGCGTTGCTGGAGGCTGGCGTGGATGCCATTCAATTTGGCGAGGCGGAGTTTGGTCTGCGTTTGCCCCATTCATTTTCCCGCGCTGAACAGCAGGAATTAGTAGATTTGGCTCATTCGTTTGGCAAAAAAGCCATCATTGTCGTCAATGGTATTATGCATCCGGAAAAAATGAAAAAAATTCCGGAATACTTAGCCTTTCTGGCGACGACAGGTGTTGATCAAGTAGTTGTCGGAGATCCGGGGATTATTTATTTAATCCGTAAAAATACTTATCAGCTGCCTTTTATTTATGATGGGGAAACTTTGGTTACAAGTTCCCGGCAAATTAATTTTTGGAGTAAGAAAGGTGCTGTGGGCGCTGTCTTAGCCCGGGAGGTTCCCTTTGACGAGCTAGTGGCGATGAAGGATAATTTAGCGGTGCCGGCGGAGATTTTAGTTTACGGGGCGACTTGTATTCATCAATCGAAACGCCCGCTATTGCAAAATTATTATAATTTTAAAGGCCTTGATGAAGCGACGGTAAGAGAGCGGGATTTATTTTTGTCTGAACCTAAGAAGGCGGACACCCACTATTCAATTTTCGAAGACAGTCATGGCACGCATATTTTTGCGGATAATGATGTCAATTTGCTGCGGGAATTGCCACAGCTGTTTGAAAATCACTATACAACTTGGAAGTTAGACGGCATTTATGCCCCGGGGGAAAATTTTGTCGAGGTGGCTAAAGTTTTTGTCGCTGCCAAAGCGGCTTTAGAGACGGGAGCTTGGTCCGAGAGTTTGGCAGATGCTTGGACTGAACAAATTCAACATTTGCATCCTGCTCAGCGGGAATTAGACAGCGGCTTTTTCCATATTCAAGGAGCCGATATTAAATAAGAGGTGGAACATGACAACGGCAAAAAAATTAAAACGACCTGAAGTGCTAGCACCGGCAGGGACGTTAGAAAAATTAAAAACGGCGATTCACTATGGCGCCGATGCGGTTTATATTGGCGGTAATGCTTACGGTTTGCGCAGTCGTGCCGGAAATTTTAGCTTAGAGGAAATGGCTGAAGGGGTGGCTTTTGCCAAAGCCCATGACGCTAAAGTTTATGTGGCGGCCAATATGGTGACCCATGAAGGCAATGAAGAAGGTGCCGGCGAGTTTTTCCGAGAATTGCGGGATGTGGGTATTTCGGCGGTGATTGTTTCTGATCCAGCCTTAATTGAAATTTGTGCAGCGGAAGCACCGGGATTGCCAATTCATTTATCGACTCAAGCTTCGGCGACCAATTATGAAACACTGGAATTTTGGAAGGAAGAAGGCTTAGAGCGGGTGGTTTTGGCCAGGGAAGTTTCGATGGCGGAGGTGGCGGAAATCCGCCAGCATACGGATGTGGAAATTGAAGCCTTTATTCACGGAGCGATGTGTATTTCTTATTCGGGACGCTGTACGCTTTCCAATCATATGTCGATGCGGGATGCCAATCGTGGCGGCTGTTCTCAGTCTTGCCGCTGGAAATATGAATTGTATGATCTGCCTTTTGGTGGTGAAAAGCGTTCTTTGACAACAGCGGGTCCAGTCACAGAAGAATTTTCGATGAGTGCCGTAGATATGACGATGATTGAACATATTCCCGACCTGATTGAAAATGGCGTGGACAGCCTGAAAATTGAAGGCCGGATGAAGTCGATTCACTATGTTTCAACGGTGGCAAATGTCTATAAAGCGGCCGTCGACAGTTACATGGCCGATCCGGAAAATTATGTCTGCAAGCAGGAATGGATTGACGAGCTGTGGAAGGTGGCGCAACGGGAATTATCGACTGGATTTTATTACCACACGCCATCTGAGGAGGAGCAATTATTTGGCGCTCGCCGTAAGATTCCTGTTTATAAATTTATCGGTGAAGTGCTGAGTTATGATGAAGCGACTCAGATTGCCACGATTCGTCAGCGTAATCATTTTTCTGTTGGGGATGAAATCGAATTTTATGGTCCGAATTTTACGCATTTTTCTCAAAGTGTAACAGAGATGAAAAATGATGAGGGAGAAGCAATTGACCGGGCTCCGAATCCGATGATGATTTTGACGATGCCGGTGACGCAGCCAGTCAAAGCTGGCGATATGATTCGCAAAAAGAAAAATGATTAGTTAAGTTCTGAACAGCTGCAGCTAGGCAAACGTTTGCTTATGCTGCAGTTTTTTTGTAAAGGAGCTAATCTTGAGAATATAGATTTTTCAAATGAAATGTTATAATGAAGCCATAATAGGGCAAAAAAAGCTTGTAAATCAGTTGTTTGCGCTGTGAAAAGCGAGAAAAAGTGCAACAACTTAGTAGTTGCAAAAATAAAAAATTTTACGGATTTTATTTTTACAAACACGGATTTAACAGCAAGCAAAGAGCCCAGCAAACAGGAGGAAGAACATGGAAACCTACGATTATATAGTTATCGGCGGCGGCAGCGGTGGGATTGCTTCGGCAAATCGGGCTGGGATGCACGGCGCTAAAGTTTTGTTGATTGAAGGCCACAAAATTGGCGGTACGTGTGTCAATGTCGGCTGTGTTCCCAAAAAGGTCATGTGGCAGGCTAGTGATATGCTGGAAATGATGAATCGTGATGCTAAGAGTTACGGGATTGATGTGGAAGTAAAAGGCTTGGATTTCCAAGGTTTAGTAGAGCGTCGGGAAAAATATATTGATTTTTTACATACCGCTTACCATCGTGGCCTGGATAGCAATCATGTCACCTACCTAGAGGGTCATGCTAAATTTGTCAATGAAACAACCGTTGAAGTAGCAGGTGTCCAATATACAGCACCGAATATTTTAATTGCTACTGGCGGCCATGCCAGTGGGATGAAAATTCCCGGTGGCGAGTATGCAATTGATTCCAATGGTTTCTTTGAGCTGACTGAACTGCCTCAAAAAGTGGTGGTTCTTGGCGCCGGCTACATTGCGGCTGAGTTAAGCGGTGTGCTGCATGGTTTAGGTGCTGAGGTGCATTGGGCTTACCGCAAGGAACGGCCGTTGCGGACTTTTGATAAAATGCTGCAAGAAGGCTTGGTGGAAATTTACGAACAGGCTGGTCTGCATCTCCATAGTCGTTCGGTGGCGGCTAAGATTGAAAAACATGAAGATGAGTACACCGTCTTTTTTGAAAATGGCGAAAGTTTAACGGCAAATTGTGTAATTTTTGCCGGCGGGCGCAAAGCCAATATCAAAGGCTTAGGTCTGGATAAAACGCAAGTTGCCTTAGATGAACGAGGCTTTATTAAAGTTGATAAATTTCAAAATACCACCCAAAAAGGGATTTATGCGATTGGTGATGTGATTGGCAAAGTGGATTTGACACCAGTCGCGATTGCCGCTGGCCGCCGCTTGTCAGAGCGGCTGTTCAACGGTCAGGAAAAGCTCTTTTTAGATTATGATTTGATTCCGACGGTGATTTTCACCCATCCGCCGATTGCCACAATCGGCCTAACGGAAGAAGCTGCTTGGGCCAAATACGGCGAACAAGAGGTGAAAATTTATCAGTCTAAGTTCACGCCGATGTATTTTGCCTTAAATGAACACCGGCAAAAAGCCATGATGAAATTGGTCTGTGTTGGACCAGAAGAAAAAATTGTCGGTCTCCACGGTATTGGTGTCGGTGTCGATGAAATGCTGCAGGGCTTTGCCGTAGCCATTAAGATGGGGGCAACAAAAGCTGATTTTGACAACACAGTGGCGATCCACCCGACTGGTTCGGAAGAATTTGTGACGATGCGTTAAATTATTTGAGTTAATTTATTTTATTTTGATAGATTGAAGGCCGCTTTCGCTAGATTAGGGCGGCCTTTTCAGTTAGTTAACGGCAAAAAAGCGACACCTTAAATCTAGGAGTCGCTTTTTTTGCTTTAAAAGAGAATTAAAAATTTAAGAAGCAGAATGCTGATAAACTTAGCTTTCTGCTTCTTTTTTGATGTAAAGGAAAACCGTAAGAGATTAATATGATTGACCTTTAAGTAAACTACATCTTGGCTTGTTGTTGGATAAATTCCTGCAATTTTTCATAGGAATTAATTTTTAGCAGCTCTGGATAAATAGCAGGGTCATCAAAAAAGGAAATCAAGGCTTCGTAAATATTGAAAAACAGTTTTTTATCATGCTTGCTGATGGCGGGTAAGATCACTAGGGAAATCTTTTGGCCGCCCCAGTCCAAGGGCTTTTTCAAAAAAGCCAAGGCAATTTTCGTCTGATTGGCCGCCGAATGAATCGAATGGGGGATGGCAATCCCGTCATAGGCTGTCGAGGCCGCTTGTTCCCGCTCTAACACTTGTTCGAAAAAGCTTTCTGAAACGATTTCTGCTCGGGTGAAATTCCCGCAAATCAGTTGAATTAAATCGTGTTTTTCTGTGACATCTGGATGGAAGTAGCAGAATTTTTCTTGAAAAAAATCGGTAAAATTATCCAGCAAAATGCGGCGCTTTTGATAGGTCCGCAGTTCAGCAATTTCCATCGTCAGTCGGCGTTTTTGCTGCCGATTTAAAATCGGCGCAATCGGCAGAACTTGATAGCTCTGACTTAAACTTAAGGGCACCTCCAAGGTGGTAATCAGCAAATCAAATTCCTCCTGCTGAATTTCGGACAATTGGGAAATCACCGAGATGATATTCAGCTCGTGGCTAAAATTATCATTGAGGTATTGATACAATTCCACATCCAGCTTCATATATTTAGGACACAGGAGCACGGTCCGGATTTTATAGAGATTCTGCTGTTGATTTTCCAACTCAAAGGCGATGTGCATGGCAATATAGGCCACCTCGTCTTCGGTCACAGAGAAGGGATAGAATTCCTCTAGTTTTATGGCGATGGCGACCGCCACGGTGAAGACAATTGGATAATCTTTTTTGATGGTGTTGACCATCGGATTTTTGATAAAGCTGTTTTCCTTGCCCCGGGCAATCAAGCCGCTCAGATGCAGAGAAAAAGGCACAATAAAGCTGCGATCAGTTAAGCTGATGCCAAAGGTTTCTTGAATTTCGGCAGCAATTTCGCGAATCTGCTCAAAGAGGATGGTGCCAACAATTTCTTCCACTTCTGCCAGATTATTCGTTGGGACAAAATTGGCGTTGGCCTGAAATAAAACATGGAGTTCTTCCCTTTCAGAGGGATTCAATTTAATCGAAAAGGCCACCTCTAGCCGGTCAATTAATTGATTGACCAGCAGGGCTTTTTCTTTCTCCAGCCAGACGCTAGAGGTTTCCCGCGCGACGAGGGTGTGGTGGTGGCGAATCGAGTCGACTAAAATTAAAAGGTGCAGCACCAAATTCGTATAAGCAAATTCATTGAGGGAATAGCGGCTTTCCTCAGTGACTTCGGTAATCGCCGTGGCGATGATTTCAATATCCGCCGGGTCAAAATGCTCCGCTAAAATTGCTAAATCAATAAAATGATTGGGCATCTCCTCAAAGACCAATAGTGAAATCAGCCGCCGCCGCTCCTTTTCATTTCCCTCAATCACAAATTCTTCTCCCCGCAGGCAAAACTGCAAATCAGCATTGCCATAGGTTTTATTCATGCGGGCAATATCTTGGCGAATGGTCGATTCGCTAATGAACAATTCATTTTCCAGTTGAAATAAATTAAGGCTGCGCTTTTGAATCAAGGCCTCCCGCAAATAATAATTGCTGCGCTCGGTAAAGGTTTCCGGCATCTCATTGACTTCATTTTGCGACTCGCTGACTAGCTTTCGGCCTAAATCCTTATCAATTAGATAGCCGCTGTTGGAGGATTGAATCACTCCGCTGCTTAACTCGTTGATTTCCTTGACATAATTTTTAACAGTGCGGGGGGAAATATTCAAACTGGCCGCAGTGACTTTGGCGGAGACGGGCTTGTCTTGTTTCAAGAGAAATGTGATGAGGTGTTTTTGTTTGTCTTTCATAAGCGTCACTCCTACAGTTAGTAATAATTCCAAATAAAAAAACACCGACTATTTTATTAAAGTCTTGCATATTGATTATAACATCATTCCTTCTAAAATGTAGTCGTTTACAATAACATTCATTTGCACCGCTTGAGGGCAAATGAATAATTGTTTGCCTCCCTTTGAGGGAGCATAATAGGCTCATCAAAACAAATTGATTGCCGGTCGCGAAGCTCTTCAGACAAAGTAAAATTTTCCGGCATCAGACAAATCAGGAGGAAACAAAAATGGAAAACGTGAATATTTTACTCTGCTGTGGAGCTGGCATGTCCAGTGGTTTCTTAGCTCAAAAAACGCGGAAGGCCGCTAAAAAAAGAGGCTTGACTGCAACGGTGGAAGCCCGCAGCGAAAGCGAAGTTGCGCAATATTTGCCAACGATTGATGTTTTATTACTAGGCCCCCATTATGCGGCCTTTAAAGATGAAATGGCGGAAACAGCACGGCCCCACAACGTAGTAGTCAACGTCATTCCCCAAGATATTTACGGCATGTTAGATGGTGATGGCCTACTGGATTTTGCCCTAGCACAACTGGCAACCGCTAAAAGTTAATGGAAAATCAGCCAGACTTTTTGACAGACTAGAGCTGATCAAAAAAGTCTGGCGCTAAATAAAATTAGGCAACATACTTAGGAGGAGTAAACTCATGAAGAAATTTATGGATTGGTTATCGAATTCCTTTGCCCCGAAGGCGAAGAAATTAACGCAGCGGCCCTCAGTGGCAGGCTTGTCCAGTGCAATGCAAAAATTAATTCCCTTTATCTTAACAGGCTCCATCGTCTTCTTTTACAATGTGTTTCGGTCATATATTCCGGTCTTACCAGATCTAAGCAATATTTCAAATTATTCCTTTGGGTTAATTGGCTTGATTGCCGCCTTTATGGTAGCCAATCAATATATGGAAAAATTCAACCATCGGCAATATGCCATCACTGCTGGCATTGTTTCCATCTGTTCCTTGATGATGTTTTTACATCCGGTAGCAGCTGAAGAAGGTGTTTACGAGATGGACCGCATCGGACCGACGGGCATTTTAATCGGCGTTATCGTCGGGATGGGCGTCAGCGTGATTTTCCATTATTATGCTAAATTGAAATTATTTAAAGAAAGCAATGTGCCAGACTTTGTAATTGAGTGGATTAATAATATCATTCCGATTTTTGCCAGCTTAGCTTTTTGGGCGGCATTAACCTTTGGCCTGAAAATCGATATCTTTGCTGTCATTATCGGGGCCTTTGAGCCGATTCAAAGCTTTGGCCAATCCTTACCAGGCTTGATTCTCTTAGTTTTAATTCCCGCCTTCTTTTATTCAATGGGAATTTCAACTTGGCTTTGGTCAGCCATTCAAAATCCGATTTTTATTGCCGGCATTGCGGCGAATACTTTGGCGGTGCAACAGGGCATGGACCCGAGCAATATTGTCACCAATGAAGTGGTTTACAGCATAGGCTTAATCATGATGGGGGGCACGGGTGCCACCTTAGCTTTAAACATTATGATGCTCTTTTCAAAATCGAAAAAATTGAAAACGTTGGGTCGAATTTGTATCTGGCCATCGATTTTTAATATCAATGAACCATTAGTCTTCAGTACACCAGTGGTTATGAACCCATTATTGATGATGCCAATGTGGATTAATTCAATTGTCGGTAGCTGTGTGGTCTGGTTTGTGATGAAGGGCGGCCTATTAAATATTCCAAGTGAATTAATGCAGCTGGCACAGATTCCTGCACCGATTTCCAGTGTAATTTTAACTAGCGATTTTAGAGCCGTCCTTTGGTATGTCTTGTTATTCGGCATTTACTTCGGCGTTTGGTACCCATTCTTTAAGGTGTATGAAAAAGAAGTCTTAGCTGAAGAAATTGAAGAAGCTAAAGAACCAACTTTTATTAACACAACTGAATCAGTGGCTTAAAAAAATCCAACCACTGAATAAAATAAAAAATGAAATAGGTGAAAAAAATGGAAGCATTTGAAGAAAAAGAAAATGAATTGATTCCGGTGGCGATGCAGATTATTCTGCACGCTGGCAATGGTCGTACGAAAGCCCAAGAGGCCATCAAAGCCGCAAAAGCCAGTGATTTTGAGGCCGCCCATCAGTTATTGAAGGAAGCCAAAGAGAATATCACGCTAGCACATCGGGCTCAGACCGACGTGATTCAAAATGAAGCCCGTGGGATAACCTATGCGCCTTGTCTACTCTTTACCCACGCTCAAGATCATTTGATGACCATTTCCAGTGAGGTCACGTTAACCAAAGATTTAGTAGAGCTTTTTGAATTAGTGATGGAAAAAGCAGGTCTGGTTCATGAAAGTTGAAACGTTGAAAACACAGGTGCAGCTGGATGTCCTTAATTAAGCGTCAATTATTTTCAGCAATCGGTGCTGCAATTGTCGGTATCGGGGTCGGCTTATGCGTCTTAACCGGCTTTGGCGCCGATGCGTTAGGTCTTTTATGGCAGGGTGTGGCCAATGTCCTGCCCCTGACAGTCGGTCAAGCGTCCTTATGTATCACTGGTATTTGTTTAGTCATCGTCTTTTTTATCGATAAAAAAGAATTGGGTTTGTCGACGATTATTAATCCTTTGGTGACTAGTCTGGTGACAGATTGGACGATTCAAACGGTGCAATTACCGCAATTAAAAGTGTTACTATTGCTGATTTTGATCTTCGGCATTTCCTTGATTGGCATCGGCAATGGCTTAGCTTCAGCAACCAACACCGGCAAAGAAGGTTACATCGCCTTGAGCTTTGGTATTAGCCAAAAGCTGCACTTTGATTTAGCGAAAGTGCGTTCAGTGATGGATTTAATCTGCTTTATTCTGGGGATGATTTTAGGCGGTGGCTTGATGATTGGACCAATTTTAGGCGTTATCCTGATTGGACCATTATTGAAACGCAGCAATCAATTTTGTTTCCAGCGTTTTAAATTTTTAGCAAATAGCTAAACAAAAGAGCGAGTAACTTAGGAAATTGTCGAAGATAAAAACAATTTTTTCAAGTCAAACAAAAGTTTATCTGCTTTTAAACCAGCCTTTTAAAGAGGCTGGTAGAAAGTTAATTTGAAGTGGAACTTGGAAAAAGCATTACTAACAGCGGCTAGTGACTAAACCCTAATAAATGCTTTTGAGAAAAGCCGCTGACGAAATCGGCTTAGATATAAAGCAGAAATGTCAGATGCCAGCCAGTTCCCTCATTAAATTTTAAAACATAGTAGCAATTGATGCAGTCCGCTATTGGCTTCATCCTTAAGCAACAATACATTTAAAGGAGCGAGACAATGAATAAAGAATTTCCAAAAGACTTCCTGTGGGGAGCAGCAACTAGTGCGTATCAAGTGGAGGGTGCAGCTTTACAAGACGGCAAAGGACTGTCTCAACAAGACGTAATTAATCGTGAACGCCATGAGTTATACGGCTTTGCTGATGCCAGCATTGCCAGCGACCACTATCATAAATACAAAGAAGACATCGCCTTATTCAAAGAAATGGGCTTTACCAGCTATCGCTTCTCCATTGCGTGGTCCCGCATTTTTCCAAATGGCGACGATCAAGTAAACGAAGCCGGCATCCAATTTTATCGGGACTTGATTAAAGAATTAAAAGACAACGGCATTGAACCAATTCCCACTCTATATCATTATGACTTGCCGTGGGCTCTAGTCGAAAAATATGGCGGTTGGCTTTCCCGAGAAGTCGTCAAAGATTTTGAAATCTTTGCCAAGTATGTGGTGAATGAATTCAAAGATGATGTTAAATACTGGATTACCTTAAATGAACAAAGTATTATCGTGCAATATTGGACTCAAAAATGCTATATTTTACCGGAATTCCAAGATAATAATCAGCTGCGTTACCAAATTAATCACCATATGAATTTGGCGCAGGCAGTCGCAGTTAAATTGGTTCACGAAGTTGGCGGCTTGGCTGGCCCGGCCTTGGGCTATGCGCCGGTCTATGCCCGTACCTGCAAACCAGAAGATCAATTGGCAGCCATCAACGCCAACGATTTGCGCAATACCTATTACTTGGATGTTTATTTCAAAGGCTATTACAATGTCGCTGCTTTGAATTATTTACAAGAGAATGATTTAGCACCTGTTATGGAGGCGGGGGATGAAGCCTTCTTCGCAGAAAATATTTCTGATTTCTTCGCCATTAATTATTATGACAGCAGTTGTGCACAAGCTTGTCCAAAAGATGCTGAACGCCGTTGGTCCGGCTATAATCTCAGTGGTAAAAAAGGCGATATGTCCGGCTTTGAAACCCATCCTGGCTTTTATCAAATGTGTTCAAATCCTGAACTAGAAACAACTGATTGGGATTGGGCGATTGATCCAACTGGCTTGGAATTTGTCTATCGGGATTTATATACCCGCTACAAAATTCCATTTATGATTACTGAAAATGGTCTGGGGGCCTATGATGAATTGACCTCTGATGGCAAGGTTCACGACGAGTATCGCATTAAGTATTTGAAGGAGCACATTGCCGCGACCAAACGGGCAATGGATCGGGGCGTTGAGGTCATCGGCTATATGCCGTGGTCGGCTTTGGATTTATTATCCACCAGTAATGGTTACCGTAAACGTTATGGTCTGATTTACGTTGACCGCACGGATGAAGATCCTAAAGACTGCGCCCGCATCCGCAAAGATTCCTTCTATTGGTATCAGCAAGTCATTGCCAGTCGCGGCACAGACTTAGCCGTAGACAATTTTCTAGCTGTTAGTGAAAAAGAATAATTTGGATAGTTAGTTTGTGCTAAGTTGAAAATAAAAAAGCCCGTTAATCATTGGTTCTCAGTGATTAACGGGTTATTTCTGTTTTTGTTAGTAACAGACATAGAATAAAGCTGAAAAATCATTTCCAAGGCCTAAAATTTATTCTATGATAAATTGAGAGTTTTAAATGTTGAAGCAGATTAGGAGGATGAGGCTCAATGAAAAAACGGCGCTACAATATGAAAAGGGTTCAAAGAAATTATTATAAAAATGCCCAATCAGGTTTAGTCATCCTGTTATTCCTAATTTTCTTCGCAATTATTAGTGGATATATCACTTTTCAAACGATGACGGCAGGAGATTTCGGTATCAGTATTGTGATGTTAGTTTTAACACTATTTGCTACGACCATCGTTATTTTTACTGCTAAAGTATCTCTAAAGGCCTTTAGCAGAAGAAAACAACTTTTTGATGAGCGCGTTTCGCAACAGCTATTTCAGTTGTTAGAAGAAGAATTACAAGATGAAGCGAGTCAATATTTTGAATCTGTCTGTGTCGGACCTAATTTTATTATCAATTTGAATCCTGAGCCTTTTCAAGAAGTATTTTTAAAGAAGGCCAAGCTTTCTCGTATACAAGTCGACAAGGTGCGAGCGGGGGCTAAGTACCGCTATTGGTGCAATCGGATTCGCATGTATGTGCCGGGCAAGAGTATGGAAATATATATTATTAATGAGCAGGTGAAAAATGATTTTTTGGTGATGTTGGAAAAGGGGAAGGATGGTGTGGAGGTTGGGGAGTAATTATCAGATGGTAATCTGAAATTAATTGTGCTGTTTAAAACTTTCGCATCGTATTTAAAGTGGCTTATAATATAAATATTAAGATACGCTTGATAGCCAGTATAAATTGATTAAAGGCTCAACATTTGCAAAAAAATGGTTCTTATATAGATAAATTCTACTTACTATATCACTATAAGGAGTAAAAAAATGGAAAAAACTAATAAACGTCCTATCATCATCGACACAGACCCAGGTATTGACGACACAATGGCGCTAGCTGCGGCTTTGTTTTCAAAGGAGCTGGATGTTCAGCTTTTGACTACTGTAGCGGGTAATGTTTCTTTAGAAAAAGTCACCCGTAACCTCTTACGGTTGTTAACTTTTTGGGATTTAAAAATTCCAGTGGCCAAAGGAGCCAGTCAACCGTTGTTGAGAGCTGCCCGTGATGCCAGTGAGGTTCACGGTGAATCTGGTTTAGCTGGGTTTGATTTTCCTGATGAGTATCAGGAAAATCTGTTGCCAGAATCAGCTGTGGCAGCGATGAAGCGTGTGTTGATGGCTGCTAGAGAGCCAGTGACGATTGTTGCTTTGGCACCGCTGACGAATATTGCTTTATTGCTGCGGGAATATCCTGAATTTAAAGAAAAAATTGCAGAGATTGTGCTGATGGGGGGCGCCTTTGGTCGGGGAAATTTTGGTGCTTATACAGAGTTTAATATCGGAGTTGATCCAGAGGCGGCCCGGATTGTTTTTGATAGTGGACTGAAATTGACAATGGTGCCCTTGGAGATGGGCAGCATCGCTAAAATTTATCCAGAGGAGAGTCAGAAAATGGCGAACCTTAATCAGACCGGACAAATGCTTTATTCTTTGCTGCAGCATTATCGCAGCGGTTCACTGGATAGCGGCTTGGAAATGTATGACAGCACCGCTATCGCCTACTTATTAAACCCTTCAATGTTTACTGTGGAAAAATTGTCGGTTCAGATTGAAACTCAAGGGGAGTACACAGCCGGAGCGACAATTGTTGACTTTACTGATTTTTACCAAAAGCCGGCTAATTGCCAAGTTTGTGTCAATTTGGACAGTGCTAAATTTTCCACTTGGCTCTTGACGGCCTTAACAAATTGCCCTTAATTTCCTGCAAAAAAGCCTGTGACATTAGTTTTTTAACAGCTGAAACCCGAACTATATTTGCTCTTGTGGTCCAGTAGGTCCTCGTTGCAAATGAACAATATCTAGTGGTTCTCACTAGATATTGTTAGAAAATTTTAGCTCTGTTTTAACTAATGTCACAGCCTCGGTTAGCCAATCGTCGCTAAACTGATTTCGCCTGAAGCTAAGACCTGCTGACTGCCATCGGTTAAGTCAACAATCAATTCACCTAAGTCATTGATGTCAACGGCGGTACCCACATAGGTTTGGTTCTGCCGGTTGTAACTAACAGTTTTGCCCAAAACAAAGGAATGTTCCCGATACAAATCAATGGTAATTTGCGGCTGGTTCAAATAAAAGAAAAACTGATTCATGATTTCTGCAATTAATTGGTTGCGGGTAATCGTTGGTTTGCCATCCGGGAAAAGTGAGGTCGCTTTGGCCTGCAATTCATCAGGGAAATCTGTTTGCGGAATTGCTAGGTTGAAGCCTAAACCAATGATAATATGAGCAATTTCCATTGTATTAACATCACTCATGGCTTCCGATAAAATGCCACAAATCTTGCGGCCGTCTAAGTAAATATCGTTGACCCATTTAATCTGGGCTTGTTTGCCGGTTAATTTTTCAACGGCTTTAACGACGGCGACTGCCATCACAACCGTGTATTGTGGCAGCTCGGAAAATTTCTTATAAGGGTTTAATAGTAGACTTAAATAAATTCCCTCTTTAGGCTTGGCTACAAAGGGCCGACCAAAACGGCCTTTTGCGGCTGTTTGGGTTTCTGCTACGAAAAGTGTCGCTTCGACATGGTCTTCAATCGCGGCTTTTTTGGCGTCCTTCATAGTTGATTCGGAGGTTTTTAACACCGCTACACGCTCAATTTGGTTATCAGCTGTGAAAAGTTGGCGAATTTCAGTGGCTGAAAGATGCTCAGGGGCAGCTTCTAAGCGATAGCCGTTTGCTTCATGGGTGATTTCAAAACCTTCTTTTTCAAGGGTTTTGATGGCTTTCCAGACACTGGTTCTGGAAACGGCTAAGTCTTGGGCCATTTTTTCGCCGGATAAAATGCTGTCGCTGGTCATTAATAAGTCTAAAACTTTTTCTTTAGTGGTCATAGGTTCCTCCGCTAGTTTCATTTCTCCTAGTTTAGCAGATTTTAGGAAAATATCCGACTTTAGACAGATGTTTTTTTAAGAAAATATTTATATAATGAATTCATTAAAAATCAAAGTATCTTTTAAACAGGAGTGAAAAATATGGAGAAAAAGCAGTATGTCTGTGAGAAATGTGGCAATAACCATTACGAGGCCGATCAGTTTCAAGCAACCGGTGGGAACTTTGCCAAAATTTTCGATGTGCAAAATAAAAAATTTATCACTATCAGCTGTAGTCGTTGTGGCTTCACTGAGCTATATCAAGGTAGCACCAGCGATGGCTGGAATATCTTAGATTTCTTGATGGGCGGTTAACCAAGACTGCTCACTTCTACTCAAAAAATGTGCTCCCATGTTCGGCTTGCTTGTGTACCGACCTCAAAAAGTTAGATTTTTGGTCTAACTTTTTTGGTCACTACATGGCCTGATTCTGGGGACACATTTTATTTTGTCGCAATGAAAGAATTTTTCAACATCGATAATAAAAATCAACTATAACGTTACAAGTTAATCTAACACTCAAAAATTAGCTTAACAAAAGCTGGTCGTCTTTCAATTCGGCACCGCTATTGCGATGGAACATTTCCATCAGCTCGGCGACGGTCAGATTTTGTTTTTCCTCACCTTTGACATCGACAACAATTTGGCCCTGATGCAACATGATAAGACGAGTGCCGTAGCGAATGGCATCCTCCATATCATGCGTCACCATAAAGGCGGTCAGAGCTTGTTCACGAATCAAACGTTCTGTTAGCTCCATCACTGTAATCGAAGTTTTGGGATCGAGTGCGGCGGTATGTTCATCCAGCAAAATTAATTCTGGTTTTTGCATGGTAGCCATCAGTAAAGTAATCGCTTGGCGCTGACCGCCGGAAAGCAGGCCGATTTCGGCACCTAAGCGCGTTTCCAAACCAAGATTTAAAGTCGCGAGCTGTTCTTTAAAATAATTGCGATCCTTGTTTTTCACACCGGCACCGAAGTTTCGTGGACGGCCGCGTTTTAACGCCAAGGCCAAATTTTCTTCAACAGTCAGCCGGACAGCCGTGCCCATGCGGGGATCTTGAAAGACGCGACTGATTTGTTTGGAGCGGCGCATGACGGATTTGCGGGTGACATCTTCACCATTGACGATGATTTTCCCTTGATTGACCGGCAATGTACCAGCAATGCTGTTTAAAAGAGTCGATTTTCCGGCACCGTTTCCGCCTATAATCGTAATAAATTCCCCTTGGTTCATCGTTAAATTAATGCCCCGTAGGACGTGATTTTCATTGACGGTTCCTTGTTCAAAAATTTGATGCAAATTTTCAATTTTTAAAATAGTCGTCATCTAGGCAGCTCCTTTCTTAGGGGCTTTTTTGCTGAGGCCGAGTTTTTTGCGGACTTCCGGCAAGGCCAAGCAAATCGTCAACACAATGGCTGAGGCTAATTTTGAGTTGCTGGCTTGAACATTTGTTGTGAAAACCAATGCCAAGATAAAACGATAAATACTAGCTCCTAAAACAATTGTCAAAAGACGAATTAATAATGGCTGATTACGGAAAATAACTTCAGCGATAATAATCGAAGCCAAACCGATAACGATAGTGCCGGTTCCGGAGTTCAAATCGGCAAAATTATTATTTTGCGCCAGCAGAGAACCAGATAGCGCAATGCAGCCGTTGGAGAGGGCGTAGCCGATTAGTTTCATATTGTCTGTGTTAATGCCGTTAGCCTGACTCATCTCGATATTGTCGCCGGTGGAACGCATCGCCAAACCGATTTCTGTTTTAAAGAAGAGCACAAGAAGAATGATAACTACTAAAACGATGATAGCCCCCGTCACAATAATTGACAGCTGTTTAGTCCCTAGAATTTCTTGAAAGAAGTTAAAAATATTATCTTGGCCTAACAGGGCGATATTCGCAGCCCCCATGACCCTCTGAGTGACTGAATATAACCCAGTCATTGTAATAATTCCGGCTAGTAGCGCGGGGATTTTTAATTTTGTATGCAAAAGGCCAGTGATTACTCCCGCTGCGGCCCCACCGATAAAAGCATAGACGCAGGCGAGCAGTGGAGGCGTACCGTTGACAATATTAATTGCGGCAATGCCGGCACCTAGAGGATAGCTGCCTTCAGCCGTTAAATCCGCCACGTCTAAAATTCGGTAAGTCAGAAAAACACCAATCGCCAATAGCGACCACAGCAACCCTTGGGCTAATGAACTTGTTATCAGGGATAAAATATCCATTGGAAAAACTCCTTTTTGTAATGAAATATGTACGAGGGGCCTATGACATTAGTCTTTTTAAAAGATGAAGTCCTGAACTATATTATATTTGCTTCTGCGGTTCAGTAGGTCCGAATCGCAAATTAACCATATTCAGTGGTTTTTACTAGATACTTGTTCGTAAAGTTCAACTCTGTTCTAACTAATGTCACAGACTCTGCAATAATTATTCTGGGGCAACGATGGTCGCTGGATCAATTCCTAAAGCTTCCGCCATGTCTTCATTGATTACTAGTTCTAATTCAGTGGCACTTTCAACCGGGGTGTCTGCCGGTGTCGCTTCGCCGCTTAAAATGCGGGCTGCCATTTCGCCGGTTTGCACGCCTAGAGAATGGTAGTCAATACCGTAAGTTGCTAATCCGCCGTTTGTTGTTTGATCAACCGAGCCAGTGACCACTAGCGTTTTGCTCTCTTTGACTACGTCACCGATAATAGCCGCAGCACTGGCAAATGTATTGTCAGTTGGGATGTAGATTGCATCGACTTGGCTAGTTAAGCTTTCGGTTACCTGTTGCACATCATTGGTAGAAGTGGCTGTCTTCACAACGACTTCAATGCCAGCATCTTCTAAAGCCGCTTGGGCTAAATCAGCTTGGATTTTTGAATTGGATTCGCCTGAGTTATACATAATGCCCACAGTTTTAGCGTCTGGCACAATACTTAAGAGTAAAGCGATTTGTTTATCAATTGGCACCATATCAGTTGTACCGGTGACATTGCCGCCAGGTTCTTCTTCAGAAGCCACTAAGCCAGCATCGACTGGATCAGTAACTGAAGTAAAGGTAATTGGAATTTCAGTTGTCTGATTGACTAAAGATTGAGCCGCTAAAGTAGCAATCCCTAACAATAAATCAGGGTCTTCACTGACTAATTGCTGGCTCATACTCATTAAATTATCTTGGCCGTTTTGGGCATTTTGATAATTGACGGTGAGATTTTCCCCTTCAACGTAGCCGTTATTTGCTAAGCCTTCTAAGAAACCTTCATAAGAAGCGTCTAAAGAGTCATGCTCGACTAATTGTAAGACGCCGACTGTGACATTTTCACTGTTGCCGGCACTTCCCGAAGTGGAGCTGCCGGAAGAGTCATTGTCTGATGATCCGCAGGCCCCTAAACTGATTGCCGCCAATAAAGCGGCTGCTGTTAAAACTAATTTTTTCATTTTCATTTTTACGTCCTCCATTTTTTCAATCAAACAAAAACGTCCATTTAGATAATTTCTAAATGGACGAAAATAAACTATCGTATCACGCCACTTAGAAATTAATCTACGCGGCTTTTTGCTCATTGCGAATTTCCCTAGCCATCATAGATACAAACCGAACTGCTTGCCGTTTGTATCCACGTATGAATACAAACCTATCTAAAATAGCTAAAGTATGTGTGTTGATTCAACTGTTGTGTCGAAATTTTTTGAAGTGTCTGCATAATAATTTCTCCTTCTTGTTGAATGTCTAAAAGTATACCTGTAGTTAAATGGCATTGTCAATAGAAAAGTTAAAATTTTCTGAAAATTCGTTGAATTCATTTAATTTGAAACTTATTTATTCCTCATTTTTTGAATTCTAAAAGCTTTTGTTAAGCCCAGCGTGACAACCAGAAAACAGTTGACTTTCTGCTATAAATATTATATTATATGTAGACGCAAAAACGAAGTGAATTAAAAAAGGCAGGAGCGAAATATTGTCCGTTCCGGCTTTAGCATAGGAAACAAAAGTAGAAGCACTAAGATTTTTAATCTTTCAAAACGCCTCTGTCTTTTGGTTTTTTTTATGCCCAAAAGCCGCAAAAAATGCTCTTTGTTACGTAAAAATAATATTTGAAATTATTTCGTAACAATTTAGCTTCCTTTTTGAAAATTAATCTAGAGGAGTGAATAGCTTGGCTGGACAAGACGTAGCATACGGGAAACACCGCACACGTAGAAGTTTTGCTAGAATTAGTGAAGTTTTAGAATTGCCAAACTTGATTGAGATTCAAACAAAATCTTATCAGTGGTTCTTAGATCAAGGACTGCAGGAGATGTTTGAAGATATCTTGCCGATCAACGATTTTAACGGAAACCTGTCTTTAGAATTTGTTGGCTATGAATTAAAAGAACCGAAGTATACGGTCGCAGAAGCACGGGCTCATGATGCCAATTACTCTGCACCATTGCATGTCACTTTACGTTTAACCAATCGTGAAACAGGTGAAATCAAATCCCAAGATGTTTTCTTCGGTGATTTCCCATTAATGACTGAACAAGGCACGTTCATTATCAACGGAGCTGAACGGGTTATCGTTTCTCAATTAGTGCGTTCTCCTGGGGTTTATTTCCATGGGAAAGTCGATAAAAATGGTAAAGAAGGTTTTGGTTCAACTGTGATTCCTAACCGCGGCGCTTGGTTAGAAATGGAAACAGATGCCAAAGATATCTCTTATGTCAGAATTGACCGGACTCGGAAAATTCCGTTGACCGTCTTAGTACGGGCCTTAGGTTTTGGTTCTGATGATACGATTTTTGAAATCTTCGGTGACAGTGACAGCTTACGCAATACTGTTGAAAAAGATTTACACAAAAATGCTAGCGACTCACGGACTGAAGAAGGTTTGAAGGACGTATACGAAAGATTGCGTCCAGGCGAACCTAAAACAGCAGATAGTTCTAGAAACTTATTAACTGCTCGTTTCTTCGATCCAAAACGTTACGACTTAGCTAACGTAGGTCGCTATAAAGTCAACAAAAAATTAGATTTAAAGACTCGTCTGTTGAATTTAACTTTGGCTGAAACCTTAGTTGATTCAGAAACAGGTGAAATCCTTGTCGAAAAAGGCACTGTTTTAACTCACCAAGTGATGGATGAGTTAGCACCGCACATTGACAATGGTTTGAACTCGATTACTTATTACCCAAGTGAAGATGGGGTTGTTACTGAACCGATGACTGTTCAAGTGGTGAAGGTTTATTCACCAAAAGACCCTGAACGGGAAGTCAACGTAATTGGTAACGGCTATCCTGATACCCACACTAAAACAGTTCGTCCAGCTGACATCATCGCTTCAATGAGCTATTTCTTAAACTTAATGGAAGGTATCGGCAATGTTGATGATATCGACCACTTAGGAAATCGCCGGATTCGTTCCGTTGGTGAATTGCTGCAAAACCAATTTAGAATTGGTTTGGCACGGATGGAACGGGTTGTTCGTGAAAGAATGTCAATTCAAGACCAAGAAACTTTAACCCCACAACAATTGATTAATATTCGTCCAGTTGTGGCCAGCATTAAAGAATTCTTTGGTTCTTCTCAGTTGTCTCAGTTCATGGACCAAACCAATCCATTAGGGGAATTAACCCACAAACGCCGTCTTTCAGCCTTAGGACCTGGTGGTTTGACTAGAGACCGGGCCGGCTATGAAGTACGGGACGTGCATTATTCCCACTATGGCCGCATGTGTCCGATTGAAACGCCTGAAGGACCGAATATCGGCTTGATCAATAGCTTATCCAGCTATGCGAAGGTCAATGAATTTGGTTTTATCGAAACGCCTTACCGTCGTGTCAACCGGGAAACTGGTCATGTGACGGACACCATTGACTATTTAACAGCTGATATCGAAGACCACTACATCGTAGCGCAAGCGAACTCACCGTTAAATGAAGATGGCAGTTTTAAAGAAGAATTAGTAATGGCTCGTTCTCAAAGTGAAAACTTAGAAGTAACGATTGATAAAATTGATTACATGGACGTTTCACCTAAACAAGTAGTTGCCGTGGCGACAGCGTGTATTCCTTTCTTGGAAAACGATGACTCCAACCGGGCCTTGATGGGTGCCAACATGCAGCGGCAAGCTGTGCCGTTGATCCAACCTCGTTCACCTTTTGTGGGAACTGGGATGGAATTTAAAGCAGCCCATGACTCAGGTGCTGCCTTATTGTGTAAACATGATGGCGTTGTTGAGTTTGTTGACGCCTCTGAAGTCCGTGTTCGTCGGGACAATGGCGCTTTAGATAAATATTCTGTGACTAAATTCCGTCGTTCAAACTCTGGTACAAGCTACAATCAACGGCCAATCGTGCATTTAGGCGAAGAAGTTGAAGTTGGCGATACTTTAGCAGATGGACCTTCAATGGAAGAAGGCGAATTGGCTTTAGGTCAAAACGTCTTAGTTGCCTTCACTACTTGGGAAGGTTACAACTATGAAGATGCGATTATCATGAGCCGTCGCTTAGTTAAAGATGATGTGTATACTTCCATTCATATTGAAGAATATGAATCAGAAGCCCGTGATACAAAATTAGGACCTGAAGAAATCACTCGGGAAATTCCTAACGTCGGGGAAGATGCCCTGAAAAACTTAGATGAAATGGGTATTATCCGTATCGGTGCTGAAGTCAAAGATGGTGACTTACTCGTTGGTAAAGTAACTCCGAAAGGGGTAACGGAATTATCAGCAGAAGAACGATTGTTACACGCTATCTTTGGTGAAAAGGCTCGTGAAGTTCGTGATACGTCATTACGAGTTCCTCACGGCGGTGGCGGTATCGTCCACGATGTGAAAATCTTTACCCGTGAAGCCGGTGATGAATTGTCACCAGGCGTGAACATGTTAGTTCGTGTTTATATCGTTCAAAAACGTAAAATTCATGAAGGCGATAAAATGGCCGGACGTCATGGTAACAAAGGGGTTGTCTCACGGATTATGCCGGAAGAAGACATGCCATTCTTACCAGACGGCACGCCAGTTGATGTCATGTTGAATCCTTTAGGGGTACCATCTCGGATGAACATCGGACAAGTGCTGGAATTGCACTTGGGTATGGCTGCTCGTCAATTGAAGATTCATGTGGCAACACCAGTCTTTGATGGCGCCAATGATGATGATGTTTGGGATACAGTTCGGGAAGCTGGTTTAGCTAGCGATGCCAAAACTGTGTTATACGATGGCCGGACTGGTGAGCCGATGGATAATCGGGTCTCTGTTGGGGTTATGTACATGATTAAATTAGCCCACATGGTTGATGATAAATTGCACGCCCGTTCAATTGGACCTTACTCACTGGTTACACAACAACCATTAGGTGGTAAAGCGCAATTTGGTGGACAACGTTTTGGGGAAATGGAAGTTTGGGCCCTAGAAGCATATGGTGCAGCTTACACTCTTCAAGAAATCTTAACTTACAAGTCAGATGACGTTGTCGGTCGGGTGAAAACTTACGAAGCCATCGTCAAAGGTGAACCAATTCCAAAACCAGGTGTGCCTGAATCCTTCCGCGTATTAGTGAAGGAATTACAATCCCTTGGTTTGGATATGCGAGTTCTCGACATTGAAGAAAAAGAAATCGAACTTCGTGATATGGATGACGAAGATGATGACTTGATTACTGTCGATGCTCTAACAAAATTTGCTGAACAACAATCAGCAAAAGAATTGGCACAAAAAGGTACTGAAGCTGTTGCTGAAGCACAAGAGGACCTAGTCCAAAGCATCGAAACAGCAGAAGACTTCGAACAATAATCTTGAAAACCTGTCGCAAGTGTCAGCTTTTCAAAAACTGAGTCGAGAGACAGTTAGGTTAGTCTAAGCGGACTTCATTCGTTGAAGTCCCTTGGCTGACTCTGCTAATCTTGCTTAGTGGGTCATCAAATGAAATGGAGGGAACCCCTTTTGATCGATGTAAATAAATTCGAAAGTATGCAAATCGGTTTGGCTTCTCCAGAAAAAATCAGAAGCTGGTCTTATGGTGAAGTGAAAAAGCCAGAAACCATTAACTATCGTACTTTAAAACCCGAACGTGAAGGGTTGTTCTGTGAACGCATCTTTGGTCCAACTAAAGACTGGGAATGCGCCTGCGGAAAATATAAACGTATTCGTTACAAAGGTATCGTCTGTGATCGCTGTGGTGTGGAAGTCACTCGCTCAAAAGTTCGTCGTGAACGGATGGGTCATATTGAGTTAGCTGCACCCGTTTCCCACATCTGGTACTTTAAAGGTATTCCTTCAAGAATGGGTCTTGTTTTAGACATGAGTCCCCGTGCCTTGGAAGAAATTATCTATTTTGCCTCTTATGTGGTAATCGATCCAGGTAATACGACCTTAGAAAAGAAACAATTATTAACTGAACGTGAATACCGGGAAAAACGTGATCAATTCGGTCAAGAATTCCAAGCTGCCATGGGTGCTGAAGCCATTAAGAAATTATTGGACTTAGTTGACTTAGATGGTGAAGTTGCGGAATTAAAAGAAGAATTGAAGACTGCTCAAGGCCAAAAACGGACCCGCGCGATTCGTCGTTTAGACATCTTAGAAGCTTTCAGAGCTTCTGGTAACCAACCAAGCTGGATGGTTATGGATGTTATTCCAGTTATCCCGCCAGACTTACGTCCAATGGTTCAATTAGAAGGGGGTCGTTTTGCGACTTCTGACTTAAATGACTTGTACCGTCGAGTAATCAACCGTAACAACCGCTTGAAACGTTTATTAGATTTAAATGCACCAAGCATCATTGTGCAAAATGAAAAACGGATGCTGCAAGAAGCCGTTGACGCTTTGATTGATAATGGTCGTCGTGGCCGTCCAGTCACTGGACCAGGTAACCGTCCATTGAAATCTCTTTCCCATATGTTAAAAGGGAAACAAGGTCGTTTCCGTCAAAACTTACTAGGTAAACGGGTTGACTATTCAGGTCGGTCAGTTATCGTAGTCGGACCATTTTTACAAATGTACCAATGTGGTCTACCAAAAGAAATGGCGATTGAATTGTTCAAACCATTTGTGATGAAGGAATTAGTTTCTCGGGAACTAGCTTCTAACATCAAAAATGCTAAACGTAAAATCGAACGCCAAGAAGATGAAGTTTGGGACGTTTTAGAAGACGTCATCAAAGAACATCCAGTTCTCTTGAACCGGGCACCTACGCTTCACAGATTAGGTATCCAAGCCTTTGAACCAGTTCTAGTTGAAGGTCGTGCTATTCGTTTGCATCCACTTGTGTGTGAAGCCTACAATGCCGATTTCGATGGGGACCAAATGGCAGTTCACGTACCGTTAAATGAAGAAGCGCAAGCGGAAGCCCGCATGTTAATGCTAGCAGCTCAAAACATCTTGAACCCTAAAGATGGTAAACCAGTAGTAACGCCATCTCAAGATATGGTCTTAGGTAACTATTACCTAACGATGGAAGAAGATGGTCGTGAAGGCGAAGGCATGATCTTCCGTGATATGAACGAAGCAGTAATTGCCTGGCGTAATGGCTATGTCCATTTACATTCACGGATTGCCGTTAATCCAAACAGTCTTGGTGACAAACCATTTACAGACTGGCAAAAAGAACGCATGATGGTGACAACTGTCGGTAAAGTTATCTTTAACGAAATCATGCCACAAGAATTCCCTTACTTGAACGAACCAACTAATTCCAACTTGACGGAAAAAACGCCTGACAAGTACTTCGTGGAAGCTGGGACAGATATTCCGGCCTTCATCAAAGAACAAGAATTAATTGCGCCATTCAAGAAGAAAAACTTAGGGAACATCATCGCAGAAGTCTTCAAACGTTTCAAAATTACCGAAACTTCTAAGATGTTAGATAGAATGAAAGACTTGGGTTACCGTCATTCAACAATGGCTGGTATCACAGTGGGGATTGCCGATATCATGGTACTTGCTGAAAAGCACGACATCATCGAAAAAGCCCACAAACAAGTTGAAAATATTACCAAACAATTCCGTCGTGGTTTAATCACTGATGACGAACGTTATGAACGGGTTATCGCCGTTTGGAATGCTGCCAAAGATGAAATCCAACAAAAACTGATGGAAAGTTTGGATGCTAAGAATCCAATCTTCATGATGTCAGACTCTGGAGCCCGTGGTAACATCTCCAACTTTACTCAGCTTGCTGGGATGCGTGGTTTGATGGCCGCTCCAAATGGTCGTATCATGGAATTGCCAATCATCTCTAACTTCCGTGAAGGCTTGTCCGTCTTGGAAATGTTTATCTCAACTCACGGGGCTCGTAAAGGAATGACCGATACCGCCTTGAAGACTGCCGATTCAGGTTACTTGACTCGTCGTCTAGTTGACGTGGCCCAAGATGTTATCATTCGTGAAGAAGACTGTGGTACTGACCGTGGTCTAGATATCCAAGCGATTCGTGAAGGTAATGAAATTATCGAATCATTGGAAGAACGTTTAGTTGGTCGGTATACTCGTAAGAGCGTAATCGATCCAGCAACGGGTGCTGTTTTAGTCGGTGAAGATCAAATCATCACTGAAGACTTGGCTCGCCAAATCGTGGATGCTGGTATTGAAACGGTGACCATTCGTTCCGTCTTCACATGTAATACTAAACATGGTGTATGTAAACATTGTTATGGCCGCAACTTGGCAACTGGTGCTGAAGTTGAAGTGGGTGAAGCAGTTGGTACCATCGCTGCCCAATCTATCGGTGAACCTGGTACTCAGTTAACCATGCGTACATTCCATACCGGCGGGGTTGCCGGCGACGATATCACACAAGGTTTGCCGCGGGTTCAAGAAATTTTTGAAGCTCGGAATCCTAAAGGGCAAGCTGTCATTACCGAAGTTACCGGTGAAGTCATCGACATCTCTGAAGATGCAGCGACTCGGACTAAAGAAGTGACCGTCAAAGGTGAAACTGATACCCGGACTTACACTGTACCATTTACAGCCCGCATGAAAGTTGCTGAAGGCGACATTATTCACCGGGGAGCTCCATTGACTGAAGGTTCAATCGATCCGAAACAATTATTAGTTGTTCGTGACGTATTGTCTGTTGAAAACTATCTATTAAGAGAAGTTCAACGAGTTTACCGGATGCAAGGGGTAGAAATCGGCGACAAGCATATCGAAGTAATGGTTCGTCAAATGCTGCGTAAAGTCCGCGTTATGGACCCAGGTGGCTCTGACATCTTACCAGGTACTTTATTAGATATTGCTGACTTTAAAGATCGTAACTATGAAACGCTAATTTCTGGTGGTGTGCCAGCTACTGGCCGTCCAGTTCTACTAGGTATCACAAAAGCTTCCTTGGAAACAAACAGCTTCTTATCTGCTGCATCCTTCCAAGAAACAACCCGTGTCCTAACAGACGCTGCCATCCGGGGTAAGAAAGATCCATTACTAGGCTTGAAGGAAAATGTTATCATCGGTAAGATTATTCCGGCTGGTACTGGTATGGCTCGCTACCGCAATATGGAACCAAAAGAAACAGTTATTGCCAGCGAAAATGTCTACAGCATTTCTGACATTGAAGCACAAATGGCGGCTGAAGATGCTTTAAACAGCCAAAATATTTAAATTGCTTTTTAAACAAGCCCCTCGCACTTTGAGGGGCTTGTTTTTTTGTCTGACGGAGAATAGAAGGGAAACCGCTGACGCAATTTGTATTCCAAGAGATAAAAATAAATTTGGAAAAGCAAGAAGAATGCTGCTATAGATGGTAAACTAATAATAGAAAAAAAGATAAACTTGTATAAACAGTAGGATTAAGTAACTGCTAATCTTAACTAGAATCGGGATTAAAAAAGGGGAAGTAGCAATGAATCAGATAAAACCAAAAAGTTTTGTATATCGCTTTAGCTGGGTAGCAATTTTACTGGCGGCTTTAAGTCTTATTTTCATAGGAGTAGCGGTAATTATGCAGGTTGTACCGATAGACTCAGATCATTTTAATCTGTCGGTTAATGGCGTTCGCCAGACCTATAATAGTGAGAATTTGCGCACTTTTCGGCTGATTTTTTTGGCAGCTTTTGGTGGTATCGGCGGCGTTTTGCTCTTGGTGGCGGTGATTCTTTTTGCCCGGTCAGCCCGCAAAAACCGCCGCATCGAAAACTTGCGAGCCACTGGTAAAAAAGTGCTGGCCGAGGTAGTCGATTATAATTTTTCTGGTGTGACGGTCAATAATCGGCGGGCGACCTATCTGATTTGTTCCTATCAGGCAAAAAGCGGCGAGCATCTAAATTTCAAAAGCCCTTTACTGCGGCGGGACCCCACTCCGTATTTACCAAATGGAGAGGTGATTGTCTATTATGATAAGACCAATTTGAAAAATTATTTTGTGGATATTGATGGCAGTATGGAAAAAGTGGTTGAGTTATAAAAGAGCTGTCTGAATTGCCACTTCAAAACTGGTGTCTTTAATTTTTTTAAGTGGTGATTTTTTTGATTTAAGTAGTAATTTAGCAAGATGGAAGTAGCTTCTACGTGAGTTATCAATTTACTTGTTGACAAATTTTTTACATTTAACCCAATAAACATAGTCGATTTCTTTACAGGAGAGCAGGTTTCCTGCTACCATTTAGCTAAATAAAATTTTTGAGGAGTGTTTGCATGAAGATTGCATTGATTGCCCATGATCGCAAAAAAGCCGCCATGGTTAAATTGGCGACCGCTTATGAACCGATTTTAGCTAAGCATGAATTGTTTGCAACGGGAACGACCGGCTTAAAAATCATGGAGGCAACAAAGCTAAAGGTCCATCGATTTAAATCGGGACCGCTGGGAGGCGACCAGCAAATTGGTGCTTTGATTTCAGAAGACTCAATGGATTTGGTGATATTTTTGCGGGACCCACTGGCTTCTCAGCCCCATGAGCCGGATGTCAATGCCTTGATTCGCTTGAGCGATGTCTATGAAATCCCTTTGGCCACCAATATCGGGACCGCCGAGGTTTTAATCCGCGGCTTGGCGGCAGGCTTTTTAGATTTTCGGGAATTAGTCAGCCATGAGACAGTGGAAATCTTAGCAGAAGAAATCTAACTTTAAAGGAGCAAATGAGATGGATGAACAACGAGTAGTGCCCTTTTTAACATTTAATGGGGAAGCGAAGGCCGCATTGGAGTTTTATGCGGCTAATTTGCCGGAAGCTGAGATTTTATTGGCGGAACCATATGGCACCGACAATCCTCATATGCCAGCAGCCGAAGGACAACGGATTATGTACGGACTGCTGTCACTCTTAGGACAGAAAATTATGTTTTTAGATATGGACAGCCAGAATCCAGCGCCGGCGTTTAATTGGTCCTCTTCTTTATACCTTGAGTGCCGCAGCGAAGCGGAGTTTGATTTAATCTTTGCTGCCTTGGCAAAAGAGGGCAGCATCATGATGGGACCAGAAGCAATTGGCGATATTCGCAAGTGTGCTTGGGTCGTTGATAAATTTGGCGTGACTTGGCAACCGGTTTGGCGATAAAAAAATAGTTTGCTGCTTAAAGAGGCAGCCCTTTTTCAGTGATGAATGTGGTCCTGAAAAAGGGTTTTTCTTTATGCAGCAAACTACTTTTGGATGATTTTTGTTAAGTTTTTAAAACCTTTAATAAATGATTAACCCGATAACGCCAGCTACACACATCAGTAAGATTGGATTGACTTTATATTTTTTTAAGGCGAAAAAGGCGATGCCAAAGAGAATAAGTGCCTTGAAATCAATATTAAGCCAAGGAATACTTGAAAGCTCAGAGCTGCCGTAAAAGGTCAGCAAAATAATCGTCAAGGCGGCTGAGGCAATCAGGCCAACGGAAGCAGCCTTCAATCCTTGGAAAATATTGCCGACTAAAACTGACTCTTGATGGCTTTGGAAAAATTGATATAAAGCCATTGAGATAATGACGCCGGCGGTAATGGCACCTAATGTAGCCACAAGCGCCCCAAGAACTCCTGCCAGCTGCATACCGACAAAGGTTGAGGTATTAACGGCTAAAGGTCCCGGAGTCATCTGGGAAATCGTGATAACATCGGTAAAGACCTTCTGGGTAATCCAGCCATTTTTTTCGACGACTTCCGCTTGTATTAGCGGAATAATGGCATATCCGCCGCCGATACTAAATAAACCAATTTTTAAAAAGTTCCAATACAGTTGCCAAATCATGCTTGCACTTCCTTTCTCCGGTTAAAGACGACTAGCAGACAGGAGAAGACTAAGATTAATGCGACATTGACTTGGAAAAAGGCATTGAGAATAAAGCTGCCGGCCACGATAATTAATAACAACAGGCTACGCTGACTGCGAATAGCCGTGACCATATCCACCACAACTTCTAAAATCAAAGCGGCGACGGCGGCCTGCATGCCGGTTAGTACGGCATTGACTGTTGGATTGGCAGCAAAGGCTTGATAAAATTGGGCAATCACGCCGATAATTACCAGCGGCGGTAAAATGCCGCAGACTAGAGTAATAACAAAGCCCGCCCAACCAGCTGCTTTTTTACCGGCTAAAACACATAGATTAATGGCAATCGCTCCGGGAGAGGATTGCGCTACGGCTGCCATTTCCACTAGATCGGCTTCAGTGAAGAAGCGCCCCACGTAATATTTACGAATCATCGGCACCACCACATAGCCGCCGCCAAAGGTAAAGGTGCTGATAATTAAATTAATGCGAATTAACCATAGATAATCTTTCAACGTTTTCATTTTTTCACCTCATCTAATCAGTATAAAGGTGTATTAATGATTAGTGAAATGATAAAATGCAGGAGAAGGCATGAATTATTTTCATGGGAAAGTGAGTGGCAATCAATTATGAATTATCGACAATGCGAAATATTTAGGGCAGTTGCCCGCCAAGAAAATTTCACCAAGGCGGCGAAGCAGCTTTTTATGACCCAATCTGCTGTTTCTCATGCGATGGGGGATTTAGAAAAAGAAGCCAACACCCAACTATTGGAGCGGCTGCATCGAGGAGTTCGTTTAACACCAGCAGGGGAAATATTTTTGCAGGAAATTCTGCCTATTTTGGAAAATTTTGAACGAGTGGAAAACCATCTGCCGCAGCTGGCCCAACAGCTGCCCCTGAGAATTGGCTCCTGTATGACCTATGCCAAAAGTGATTTATCACCTCTGATTCAACAGCTGCAGCAGGAAAATATCCGCTGCAAGGTAACCGTTGGACCGGCTGGGGAAATTGCGCAGCTGCTGGAGCAAGGTCAGATTGATATTGCTTTTTTAGAGGGGCAACGGACGCTGGAGGGCTATCAGCAAAAACCACTAGCCAGCTACCCCATCGGTTTTTATGCCAATCAGGATTTTATCGATGGCCATAAAGGAAAATATTCTTTTGCGGAAGTCTTGCAACAGCCGCTGTTATTAAGGGAGCGGGGCAGTGCTGTCCGTGAAGCGCTGGAGGCCAGTGTAACCCTGCGAAACTTTCAGCTGCGACCGGCGTGGGAAAGTAATGACTCAGAGGCGCTGATTGAAGCGGCCTTGCATGGTGTCGGCATCGCAGTGTTGCCGGAGGTTCTGATTGCCGCTGAATTGGCAACAGGAACTCTAATCCCTCTGCAAATCCCGCAAGTCAAACTAGAAAATCCGATAGCTGCTGCGATTCGTAGCAGCACAGAAATCCCGCAAATTCTAAATTTATGGCAGCAATTATAGAATTTACGGGAGTTAATAGTCGAAAATTTTTTTCTTGGCTTAACACCTAGTCTAACTAGGAAAGTTAATTTTAACGTAAGTCAACACAGAATCGTTTTAAGAAAATAAACCTGACGTTTACAAGTTCACCGCTAAGAAATTTCGCGAAGCCCTTTTTTTCGCAGCGTAGCTTGAAAGGATAAACAACAGGCTGCCAACTGCTAAAATTGGCAGCTGACGTAGTTGGTCAGCCCAAGCGATGGAATCCAGCCAAGGTAGCAGATGAGCTAGGCTTTCTCCGATAATAGCTACGATAGTGGCGGGGATAATTGCCAAAATAAAGCTTTTGCCAGCTTGATAGGCCGTTAAAAAAAAGAGCGGCAAAAACAACCAGTTAAAAACGGCAAAAATCAACAGACCAATCCCAAAAAAGGCCACATTAGCCTCGATTCCCACTGGATTGCCAATGCTTCTCAGATATAAGAGGCGGATAAAAGCAAAGGGGACCGTGAAGAGTAAAGCGAAAATTTCTGATGCAATTAAAATGGTAAATTTGCTGGTGACAACATCGACTTTTTTGATCGGCAACAGGGCAGTGTAATAAATATCGTGGGTTTCTCTGGCATACAGCAGATTGACAAAGTTGCCGATGCAGACAAAGAGAAACACCATGCTATACGGATAGCCGGGGACCAACACCAAGGCGCCCATCAAAGAGAAAACAAAGAGATTCGGGTGCCCGGCTAAGCGGATTTCTTTTTCCAATAAATTAAAAATCATAATGTTTACCCTCCATTCGGACCATAATTTCTTCTAAAGAGAGGTCGGCTTTAGTGGGCGCTTCCTTTAAGTATTGAAAGGAAGCGACAAATTCGGCTTTTTCGGCGGCTTGAATCAGCCGCCCCTCTTTTAAATAAACAATTCGATCAGCAGATTTTTCCAAATCAGAGGTAATATGGGTGGAAAAGAGTATTCCTCGGCTACCGTCGGCCGTTAATTGTTTAAAAATAGCCAATAAATCATCACGGGAGACCGGGTCAAGACCGCTTGTCGGCTCGTCAAAAATGAAAAGTTTTGCTTGATGGGACAAAGCCAAAGCAATATTGTATTTGACCTTCATGCCTGCGGAAAGCTCCTTGACCTTTTTTTCCGGATTCAAGCCAAACAGCTGCATGTATTTTTGATAGGTCGCTTCTTGCCAGTTGGGATAAAAACGCTTGGTGGTAGCTGTAATCACCTTAAGCTTTTTTTCTTGATAATAATCAACACCTCCAAGGACGACACCGGTTTGCTGTTTCCAAACAATTTCTTGGCTGAGCTGGTCTTTACCTAATAGCACAATGTTGCCTTGGTCAATGGGAATCAAATTTAAAATGGCCTTCAACAAGGTGGTCTTGCCGGCGCCGTTTGTACCAATCAAGCCAACGATACTGCCGGCAGCGATTTGCAGTGAAATATCCGCCAATGTAAAACTAGGGTATTTTTTAGTCACCTTTTCGACTGTTAAAAGTTCCATCGTTAGTCCTCCTTTTTAGCTAGCAGGGTTTCAAGGCTATGGCCGGTCCAGCGGAAAAAAGAATCGGCAGTTAAAATAGCAATGCCAGCTGTGGCGGGATTGCTATCTCCTAAGACGACTAAAGTATCGCCGCCTTTGATATTAAAGGTCTCACGGGCTTTTTTTGGTAGCACGATTTGGCCCCGGTTGCCGACAGTCACTGCGCCAAAGATATGTTTGTTCAAAGGGGCGATTGGCAGGCCCGCTTGATCGCTATCGTGGCGCACCAAATCATTTAATGAGACGGTGTATAAATCCGCCAAAGCCGCACAATTTAATAAATCTGGCAGGCTGTCGCCATTTTCCCACTTGGCAACCGCTTGGCGGGAAACACCAATTTTTTCAGCGACATATTCCTGGGACCACTGATTCTTTTGCCGCAGATAACGGAGGTTTGCGGCGATAATTTTTGTTTGATTATTCATACTTTTCACACCTTTCATACTTTGACTATACTTGAATTTTTAACAGTCGAACACCACCCGCTGTTAACAAAAAATGTCAGCTTTAGTTGCTTCTAGTTTACCAAAAATATCGCTAAGACAACATGCGACTATTTTATAGCAAAACGTCTTTGTTTGATTAAAAAAACAGCGCTAAAACTTTTTTGCTTGAAAGATGATTTTTCTACAATGTAAATAGGTGATGCTATTTTCAGTAGCGAGACGAAATTTCGGGAAATTTTTGAGTAGGCTGAGTTCAAAGTGCGTTAGTTTTCAAATGGACAAAACAGCGGGAGTATATTTAGAGCAGGAAAACGGACTTTTTGATACTATAGAGATATTACAATGAAAACAGGAGTATATTATGGAAAAAAATCGTTTAATGGCCTTCTTAGGGGGAAAGACTTCCTATTTTGTGATTGGCTTAGTGGCGCTGTCGGCACTAGCTGTCTTTTTACTGAACCAAATTTCCTATATTTTTAATCCCTTGGTGACAATTGTCTTAACTGTCATGCCACCGGTGATTTTTGCGGGAGTTTTGTACTATGTATTTAATCCCTTGGTCAGTCGGCTTTCAAAGAAAATATCCCGGACTTGGGCCGTCGCCATTGTCTTTTTATTGGCATTACTGATTCTCGGCTTAGCAGGTGTACAGGCGGTTCAAGTGATTAGTAGTCAAGCGCAGGAATTAGTTCAGCAGCTGCCGGATTTATTTGATAATTTTCAAGCGGAGATTGAAAGCTTCTTTGCTTCAACCCCCTTTGACAATCAAGTAACACAATTGGTGGATTCGATGGATAAAATTGTCACAGATGTCACAGGTTACGTGGCAGATAACTGGCAGGCGGGAGCTTCAAGTTTGGGCAATATTTTTTCCGCGGTTTCTTCCACCTTGGTGACCTTGTTCACGGGACCGATTATCGCCTTCTTTTTGCTGAAGGACCCACAGAAATTTTATCAAGCGGTTTTACGGATGATTCCGCCGGGCTTTCGTCCTGATTTTAAAAAATTGACCAGAATTGCCAATCAGCAGTTGGGGGATTATCTTAAAGGGCAAGTGATTGCTTCACTGGTTTTAGGTGTCATGTATTGGATTACTTTCCTATTAATCGGTTTGAATTATGCGACCGTCTTGGCGGTGGCGGCGGGAATTTTGTGTATCATTCCCTATGTTGGACCTTTTATCGCTTTCTTGCCAGGGTTATTTATCGCCTTTCAAGACAGCAGCTTTATGGTCATTAAATTTTTGATTGTCTGGTTTGCCGTCCAACTGCTCCACGGCGATTTAGTCGTGCCACGGGTGATGGGGGACCGGCTGAAAATTCATCCAATCACAATTCTAGTGGTGTTATTGGTGATGGGAGATCTTTTAGGCTTTGTCGGCGTGATTTTTGGTATCCCGATTTATACCTTGATTAAGCTAGTTGTCGTTTACCTCTTCAGCCGCTTTAAGCAGCGTTACAATCGTTTCTTTAAAGATAAAGGAACCTATGAAGATAGTGAATTTTCTGAAGAGGATTATTTAGAATAAGGGATCAGAAAGGTTGTCTATGGTTATTTTTGTTGTTGCTATTTTAGCAGTTGGTCTTTTAATTTGGTTTTATCGAGCGTTGCTAGAGCAATCCCAGGAGCCCAGCGGTTTATTAGGGAAATGGATGATGCGGTTATGGAATCGGGTTTATTTGCCGATGGTTGCTTGGAGTTTGCGGCAGGTGAGCGTATCAGCACCCCGGAAAATTTTAGATGTCGGCGTCGGTAACGGCGCCTCCAGTCATTATCTTACACAACTATTTCCAACAGCGGAGGTAGTGGGCATCGACATTTCTGAAACCGGCATCGCGCTGGCCCAAGAAGAATTTGCGGTTGCTGGTCTGACTTTTACAGTCGCCAATGTTGAAGCGTTACCTTATCCGGACAATCATTTTGATTTGATTACTGTCTATCAAAATCATTTTCATTGGGGAAATTTAGAGCAGGGCTTGTCAGAATTAGAGCGCTTAGTTACGCCATCAGGAAAAATTTTAATTTGTTGTGAGGCTACTAAGGTCAGCTATTACTTGAAGGAGCTCAGTAAAGGCGCAGCATTTGCAACCTATTTGGCAAAGCTCGGCTTAGCTTTGCAGCAGACTCAGCAGCATCGTGGCTGGGTCCTTTACGAAATAAGGAGAAAATAAATGACAGTCAAAGATTATTATCAGGAAATACAGCAGCCCTGGGGCGAATTATTTTACAAATTATTGTTTCAACAGTTGGAACAAAGCTTGCCTGCTGGCGGCCGGATTTTAGATTTTGGTTCAGGCTTCGGCAAAACGGCGGGCTTTTTAAGCCAAACTCATCAAGTAGTCGCCTACGAACCTAATGCTGAAATGCTGCCGCTGCGACTGGCCGCTGACCAATACCAACAGTTGACGGGTAGTTTTGCCGAATTTGAGTCAGCTATTAGTCAACAGGCAAAATTTGACGGAATTTTGCTGCATAATGTGCTGGAGTATGTGGCCTTTGAAGAGCGGCCCAAAGTTTTAGCTCTGCTGCAATCCCGCTTAAATCCGGGCGGAAAAATGTCTATCGTCAAGCACAATCGCAATGGAACAATTTTTGCTAAGGCGGTCCTGCAGGATGATCCAGCACTAGCTTTGTCAATTATTAACGGCGGTGCTTCCCGTTCCGCCAATTTTGGAACAGTGGCGGTCTATGAAGCGGAGTGGCTGGCAGAAGTATTACAGCCGTTAAACTTAGCGGAGCGTTTTGGCCTGCGAACTTTTTTTGGCTTGAGTCAAAATACCGAAGTCAAATATACAAAAGCATGGCAGGAAGCGATGTTTGACTTGGAGGAAAAAGCCAGCCAGCAGGCAGAATTTATTGCTGTTGCGATGTTTAATCACTTGATTTTCAGCTAAAAACAAAAGCACGGTAAACTTTTTTGCAAAAAACAATTGACAGGAAAGCGCTACCGTGCTATTCTAAATCCATAAAATAGAAACGTTTCCAAAAAAAGGTTTTAAAAGATTTTTATGAGGGAAAGTTGCAGCTATTATTTTTTTAAAACCAAAATGGAAACGTTTCTAAAACGAGGAGAGGGAGTCTGATGGAAAAAGCTCTGCCGATTGAAAAAGTTGATAAAAAAAAGGAAAAAGCCCAGAAACGGGAGAAAATCAAAAAACGCTTAAAGCGGGATAAGTGGTTGTATTTCTTAATGGTACCGGGAATTTTGCTGACGCTAGTCTTTAAATATTTTCCGATGTACGGCGCCTTAATCGCCTTTAAAAATTACAATCCATTATTGGGAATTTTAGGTAGTCCTTGGGTTGGGTTAGAACATTTTAGAGATTTTATATTTTCTCCGAATTTTACAAATTTATTAGGCAATACCTTGAAGCTAAGTGTTTATGGTTTGCTGTTAGGCTTTATCCCGCCAATCTTTTTGGCACTGGCTTTAAACCAAATCTTAAACAAGAAGCTTAAAAAGAAACTGCAATTAATTTTGTACGCACCGAATTTTATTTCGGTGGTGATTATTGTTGGGATGCTCTTCTTATTTCTTTCTGCTAACGGCCCGATTAACGGCCTAGTAGAAAAAATTACCGGACAGCCCATCATGTTCATGTCTAATCCAGCGTACTTCAGGACCATTTACATTTTGTCTGGTATTTGGCAGGGAATGGGTTGGTCATCCATTTTATATACGGCAACCTTAGCCGGTGTCAGCTCGGATTTATATGAGGCGGCCAATATTGATGGCGCGAATATTTTGCAAAAAATTCGCCATATCGATTTACCGGCCTTAAAGCCAGTGATGGTAATTAGTTTCATTTTAGCCGCGGGGAACATTATGAATATCGGCTATGAAAAAGCTTATCTGATGCAGACGTCCATGAATATTCCTACTTCGGAAATCATTTCAACTTATGTCTATAAAGTCGGGCTGCAATCTGGTGATTATGCCTATTCGGCGGCAGTTGGCTTGTTCAACATGATTATCAATGTGATTTTATTGCTGCTGGTTAATGGAATCGTCAAGAAACTGAATGAAGGCAAAGGCTTATAGGAGGAAACAAGATGAATATGCAGATGTATTCGCAATTTGATAAAAGAATTTTATGGGTTAACCGCATCATTATCTTTTTTCTGGTGACGATTACGATTTTACCCTTGGGCTACGTGGTGATTGCCTCCTTTATGGATCCGTCAACGTTAATCAGTCAGGGCATCAGCTTGAATCCAGCCGATTGGACAATTCAAGGCTATCAACGGGTGTTTGCCGATGATTCGATTATTCGTGGCTTTGTTAACTCGCTGTTTTATTCCTTTACCTACAGCGTTTTAACAGTTTTTATCACCATGATTACCGCCTATCCCTTATCGAAACCGGATTTATATGGACGCAAGATTTTGATGACCTTCTTTGTCATCACGATGTTTGTCGGCGGCGGCTTAGTACCGACTTATTTATTAATCAAAGACTTGGGTATGTTGAACTCTGTTTGGTCAATTATTATTCCGGGGGCTGTTAATGTGTGGAATATCATTATGGCCCGGACTTATTTTAGCGGTCTGCCAAAGGAATTGTCAGAAGCTGCGACAATTGATGGCGCTAATGAATTGCAGATTCTTTTTAAGGTGATGCTGCCGTTAGCCAAGCCAATTATGTTCGTCTTATTCCTATATGCCTTTGTCGGCCAATGGAATTCTTACTTTGATGCGATGATCTATTTGAAGGATCCCGATTTACAACCGTTGCAATTAGTCTTACGGAATATTTTAATTCAGAATCAACCGTCAACAGACATGGTTGGCGCTAACACAGCGATGGCTGAGATGAAACAAATTGCGGAGTTGATTAAGTATTCAACGATTGTCATTTCTAGCTTGCCGCTGATTGTGATGTATCCCTTCTTCCAAAAATATTTTGAAAAAGGTGTTTTAGTCGGCTCAGTTAAAGGATAAACTAAAAAATTTCTCAGGAGGATAAAATGAAAACAAAACCGATGATCTTCAGTGCATTATTAATTTCCAGTCTAGTCTTAGGCGCCTGTGGGGGTTCTGACAGCGCCACTTCAAGTCCAGATTATGAACTAACGGATGTGACTTTTCCTTTAGAAGAAAAAGTCACACTAAAAATGCTCTCACAAGGAGCGGCGTTGGCGCCGGATGATCCCAACGATAAATTAATTTTCCAACGAATTGAAGAGGATACAAATGTACATGTGGATTGGACAAATTACAATGCCGATTTCGTGGAAAAAAGAAATCTCGATATTGCCAGCGGAGAATTACCGGATGCCATCTTTAATGCCGGGGCTAGTGATTATGATTTACTCAGCTGGGCTGAAAGCGGCGTGATTGTGCCGGTGGAGGATTTGATTGACCAATACATGCCCAACTTGAAAAAGATTTTTGATGAAAATCCTGAATACCGCCAATTGTCAACCGCACCGGATGGCCATATTTATTCATTCCCTTGGATTGAAGAATTAGGAGAAGGCAAAGAGTCAATTCATACCGTCAATGATATGGCGTGGATTAATGTTGAATGGTTGGATAATTTAGGCTTGGCTATGCCGACGACGACGGATGAGCTGATGACGGTTTTAGAGGCCTTTAAAACGCAAGATCCTAATGGCAATGGTGAAGCCGATGAGATTCCCTTCAGCTTTATCAACGATGGTGGCAATGAAGATTTGAAATTCTTATTTGCGGCCTTTGGCGAAGGGGACAATGATGACCATCTAATTGTCGACAATGACGGCAACGCCCAATTTACCGCAGATAAAGAGGGTTATAAAGAAGCGATTAAGTATTTTAATGAAATGTATGACAAAGGCTTGATTGACGCAGAGGCCTTTGAGCAGGATTGGAATACGTATGTGGCAAAAGGTAAAGAGCACGAATACGGCGTTTACTTTAGCTGGGATAAAGCCAATATCTCAGGCGACAATGAGAGCTATGATGTCCTGCCAGTTTTAGCAGGACCTGATGGCACGAAACATGTTACAAGAACCAACGGGATTGGCTTCTCCCGTGACCGTTTTGTGATTACCAGTGCCAATCAGAATTTAGAATTAACCGCTAAATGGGTCGATAAAATGTATGAGCCTTTACAGTCTGTCCAAAATAACTGGGGCACTTACGGCGATGACACCCAGGCTAATATTTTTGAATTAAATGGCGATATGCTGACCCATTTGCCTTTAGACGGCGAAGCACCCGGGGAATTACGCCAAAGAACAGAAGCTGCTGGACCATTAGCAATTCTTGACAGCTACTACGGCACGGTGACTACGATGCCAGATGATGCTGCGTGGCGTTTAGATTTGATGCATGAAAACTATTTACCATATATTTCCAATGAAAATAATTATCCGAAAGTCTTTTTAGAAAAAGAAGAGACTGATCGTTTAGCCAAAATCGAAACGGATATGTGGGATTACATTTACCGCAAACGGGCAGAATGGATTACCAACGGCACTATCGATCAGGAATGGGACGAGTATTTAGCAGAATTAGAGCGGGTCGGCATTGACGAATGGCTAGAAATTAAACAAGCCGGCTACGACCGCTTTGTTGAGGGGACTGAAGCAAATTGATGAATTTAACAACGGCTGAAGATTTATTGCAGGAAGCCAATCGCTATGTGGCAAAAAATAAGGCGGGGGTCAACCCCCGCTATCGCCATCAATTTCATTTGATGGCTCCAATTGGTTGGATTAATGATCCGAACGGTGTGGTCTATTTTAAAGGCGAGTACCACGTTTTTTATCAACACAATCCCTTTGATTCTGCGTGGGGCCCGATGTTTTGGGGCCATGCCAAATCAAAGGACTTAATCCATTGGCAGGAGTTGCCCATCGCTTTGGCGCCGGATCAATGGTATGACCTTGACGGTTGTTTTTCCGGCAGCGCCATTGAAAAAGAGGGCAAGCTGTATCTGCTTTACACTGGTCATCGAGTGATTGACGGACAAACCTATCAACGCCAGTGTTTAGCCGTTTCTGATGACGGCATTCATTTTAGCAAATCAGCACAAAATCCGGTGATTGCCGAAGAACTCTTAGGCCAACATGGAGAAATAAAAGATTTTCGAGATCCGAAAGTTTTTCAAAAAGGGGATAAATATTATACGGTAGTAGCTAGTAAAACGCCGCAGGAAACGGGCCGAATTTTGCTATTCTCTTCAGATAATTTGACGGACTGGCAGTTTGTTTCAGTAGTTTTAGAAGGCACTCCAGAGCAGGGTATCATGTGGGAATGTCCCGACTTATTTCATTTAGATGGCTCAGATGTCTTAATCATTTCGCCAATTCAAATGCCGCAGGACGGTTTAGAATATCATAATATCAGTTCGACGGTGGCTTTTATCGGGGAGATGGATTGGCAGACAGGGAAATTCCAGACTGAAAATTACCACGAGATTGACCGGGGCTTTGACTTTTATGCCCCGCAAACTTTAGAAGATGATAAGAAACGGCGAATTATGATTGCTTGGATGCAGCTGTGGGATCGAGCAATTCCTAGTCACGATTTAGGACATGGCTGGTCAGGAGCGATGACTTTGCCGCGAGAATTAAAGGTTAAAAATCAGCGCTTAATCCAAAAGCCGATTTCTGAAATTTATGCCAATATCGAATATTTATATGGCGTTGAAAATTTGGTGGTGGCCGGCGAAGCCCTCCGCTTGAAAAAAATTATGGGGGATAATACTTATCTGCAGCTGGTCTGTGATTTATCTGCCAGCCAAGGATTTGTTTTAGAATTGGCAAAAAATCAAGAATCCGCCATTCGTCTCAGCTATGATAAAGGGAGCGAAATTCTAACTTTAAGTCGGGAAAACTTCGGCTATGAGCTTCTTGGTGCAGAAAAAGAGCCGCTGGTTAGCCGCAGTGTGCAGGTACCTTTAATCAATCAATGTCTGACGCTTGAAATTTTCCGGGATACTGCTAGTTTAGAAATTTTTGCCAATGCACTGGAAACTTTGACGATGACCTTTTATGAAAAGACAGCTGGTCAGGAGATGGCCTTTGAAGCAGAAGGCCAATTAACGATTCAGTCCCTTGAGATTGGTCGGGTGATTTAATGCTCTTAGGTGCAATCGAAGCTGGCGGGACGAAATTTGTTTTAGGTGTCGGCACTCCGGCAGGGGAAATTATCGCTAAAACCACCTTAAAAACAGAAAGTCCAGCTGTGCTTTTGCCGAAAATAAAAAGTTTTTTTACCGACTACGAGCTGGCTGCCGTTGGCGTCGGCAGCTTTGGTCCGCTGGATTTAAATCCCAGCTCAAAAAGCTATGGCTCTATCACTAATACGCCGAAATTGGCCTGGCAAAATTTTGATTTATTAGGCAGTTTAAAAAGCAGTTTAAATGTGCCGGTTTTTCTGACGACAGATGTGAATGCCTCTTGTCTGGGAGAGAAAACCTTTGGCGCATTTCAAGACTATACTAGTCTAGTGTATTTTACGATTGGCACAGGAGTGGGCGCTGGCGGTATCCAAGGAGAGCAATTTATTCAAGGTCTGTCCCATCCGGAAATGGGTCATATGCTGTTGCGGCAACATCCCGCTGATTTATATGCAGGAAATTGTCCCTTCCACCAAAATTGTTTGGAGGGCTTAGCCAGTGGTCCGGCGATTGCGGCTCGAGCTGGTCAAGCCGGTCATCTATTAGCAGAAGCTGACCAAACGTGGGAATTTGTCAGCGACTATCTAGCTCAGGCGGCCTTTAATGTGTCCTTGATTCTCAGTCCAGAGGTGATTATTTTTGGCGGTGGTGTGATGAAACAAGCGCAGCTGCTACCGAAAATCCGCCAAAAGCTGGCGCTGCTCAATCAAAATTATTTGAGCCTGCCAAATTTAGATGACTATCTGCAAACAGACAGCTTAGCTGATTTACAGGGCTTATTGGGCTGTATCGCTTTGGCACAACAGCAACTGTCGCCAACAAAAATGGCGAACCGCTAGTTTTTTTAAATTTTCCTCGTTATAATGAAGTGATTGGACTTTTGGAGGAAAATAATGAAGATTACGATGAAGGAAGTCGCAAAATTAGCCGGCGTTGGTGTCGGCACAGTCTCACGAGTTTTAAATAACGGCTCAGTCAAGGAGAGCACCCGCAAAAAAGTTGAAGCGGCGATGAAGGAATTAAACTACCAGCCGGATTTATATGCCCGCAGCTTTAAAACCAACCGCACCAACACGATTGCGCTAATTATTCCGACTGTCTGGCACCCCTTCTTTTCAGAATTTGCTTGGCATGTGGAGCATCAGTTAGAAAAAAATAATTACAAAGTATATCTCTGTAATTCAAGCGGCAATGCAGACAAGGAGCAAGAATATATTCAGATGGTCGTCCAAAATAAAGTTGACGGCATCATTGGCATCACCTATTCGGATATTGACCAATATATTTCCAGCAATCTGCCCTTTGTCAGTATTGACCGTTATTTTACCGAAGATGTTATCTATGTGACCGCCGATAATTCAGCTGGCGGCCGCTTGGCTGTTGATGAATTGCGAGCTCGTGGTTGTCAAAAGCTGGCCTATATCGGAGGCTATCAAGAAACCCCGAATGAAACCAAGAACCGCCGCAAGTATTTTGAAATTGAATGCCAACGTTTGCAACAAAGCTATGAAATTTTAGATATGCTAGAGCCTTTGACGGATTTAGCAGACCGTTTAAGCGAATTTTTAACGGCACATCCCGACATAGACGGTATCTTCACCATCAATGATTCGATGGCGTTAGATGTCCGACGGGTTTTAACAAAATTAGGTAGACGAGTGCCAGAAGATGTGCAGATTATCGGTTTTGATGGTCAGCGGGATCGTGAAGGTGAAAAATATCTAGTCTCTTCCATTGCCCAGCCGGTAGAGTTAATGGGGAAAACGGCCGTGGACTTAATTTTGCAGGTCATCAACAGACAAGACGTGCAACAACGGACCGTCTTGCCGGTGGCTTTTGTTGAAGGCGGCACAACGCAAAGCAAAGAATGAATGGCAACTTGAAGTCTCAGCTATAGGAGGCTTCAAGTTTTTTAGTGGAAATAAACACTTTTTGCAAATGTGTTTAAAAAAAATGACAGTCAAAATTGAATATGCTAGGCTTTTCTTAGATTAGAAAAATTATTATCTAAAGGAGAGTACAATGAAAAAATTAGCACGGGTTAGTATGTCCTACATGATTTTAGGGTTGGTGTTTGGTGTTTATTATCGGGAGTTTACCAAGTTCAATGATTTTACAGACAAGACACAATTGAGTGTGCTCCACACCCATACGTTGATTTTAGGGATGTTTTTCTTTTTAATCGTGTTGCTCTTGGAGAAAAATTTTCAACTCAGCCAACACAAAAATTTCAAAAAGTTTTTTATCATCTATAATATCGGCTTGGGTGTCACCTTGTTGATGCTGTTAGTTCACGGCACTTTGACTGTTCTAGGCTACGCTGATTCAGCGGCAATTTCTGGTATTGCCGGCTTGGGTCACATTATTATCACCATCGGGCTAGGCTTTTTCTTCAATGTTTTATTCGGCTCGATTAAAGAATAATTTATACCAAACAAATTGCATTTGACCTGTGCCCTGCTCAATCTTTGGCTTAGCAGTGGGGACAGTCTCAAATGCTTTTTTATTTGTCAAAAAATTTTTCAGTAAAAGTCGTTAAAAAAACAGACGCTCTTTTTTTAACAGCTGAAAAGAAATGTTGAAGCTGACTGAGAGGGTATTTTTGTTATCTTTAATTCTTTGTTATTGAGGACATGTTTAAAATCTATACCACTGTTATGAAGTAATTGCTGTCAATAAATTAACTTCTCAGAATTTGCTAACTAGGAGAAAATGTTTTTTTAAATTAGGCTAATAGCAGAATGGGAGGAGATTTTTTATGGCAAAACCAGATTTAAAGGACCCGAGAAAGTTATTTCACGATTGGCAATTTCCTGAACAAGAGCAAGAGACACCGGCCCTTCAAGATGAAATGAAGGTCAAACCAGATTGTGGCGAGGACAGCTATGTCGGCAGCCAAAAATTATTTGGTCGCCGAGTCTTAATTACCGGCGGCGACTCGGGGATCGGTCGGGCGGCGGCAATCGCCTACGCTAGAGAAGGTGCTGATGTTGCCATTCAATATCTGCCCGGAGAAGATGAAGATGCCAAGGAAGTTGCAGCGCTAATTGAAGCGGCTGGTCAAAAAAGCTTGCTGCTACCTTATGATTTACGGGATGAAGCCGCTCCGGCAGCCATGGTTGAAAAAACGGTGGCCGCTTTTGATGGTCTTGATACTTTAGTTTTAAATGCGGCTCAGCAAATTGCCCAGCCGAATGTTGCAGATTTACCGTTGGAACAAGTTAAAGATAGTTTTATGGTCAATATTATTTCGATGTTTGCGACGGTCAAAGCGGCGCTGCCTCATCTACCAGCCGGTAGTGCGATTGTTACGACGACCTCGGTCCAAGCCTATCAACCTAGCCCGCAATTATTGGATTATGCAGCAACCAAAGCTGCCATCGCCAACTACACCATGAACTTGGCGCAGTCTTTAGCGCCAAAAGGCATTCGCGTCAATGGAGTTGCCCCAGGCCCAATTTGGACACCATTGCAATTAGATGGCGGCCAGCTGCCGGATGCATTGCCAGAATTTGGACAAGAAGCCCTGTTGGAACGGGCTGGCCAACCCGCTGAATTGGCCCCAGTCTATGTTTTTCTAGCCTCGAATGATGCCAGCTATGTTACCGCCCAAATTTACGGCGTGACTGGCGGTACTCTAATTAATTAAAATTAAAAATAAAAATTTATCCTGCGCCCGTTGGCTAGTTTCTCAACGGCGCAGTTTTTTTGTCGAATAATAGTTTTGAAAAAATTTATTTTACGAAGGGTGGTTACGATTTCTTTCAGATAGCTGGTTAAATTTTGCTATACTGAAAAAAAGATTATTTTCCCCTTGACCTTCCAGTAACAGGAAGGCTTAAGCTAGGAATGTGGCAGTTAAAGAGGAGGAGCAAGATGTTAACCATCAGTCAATTTTCAAAAGCCGGGCGGATTACCGCCAAAACATTAAGGTATTACGATGAGATTGGGTTATTGTCGCCGCAGAAAGTTAATCCGGACAATGGCTATCGTTATTATGCGGTCACCCAATTAGCCGATGTTGCCTTAATCCAGCGTTTGAAAATTTATGACTGCAGTCTGGCGGAGATTCGAGGAGTACTCCTTGATGCAACGCAGCTGCCTGTACTGTTGACTGAGAAGGAAAAACAATTGCAGGAAAAAATGGCAAATTATCAGACCCTCCAACTACAACTGACCAAAGATTTGCAAACCTTAGCTGAAGGAGGAGACTTTATGTCTTACCAAAATGAAATTGAACTTGTAAATAGCCCCGCCATGAATTTATTCAGTCTGCGAAAAACGATGGATGTCAAAGATTTCGGGAATTTGCTGCAGGAATTATTTGAACAAATTGGTGCCACTGGAGTCACGCCAATTGGTGCCCCAATGGCTTTTTATCACAGCGATGAATACACGCCAGAAAATTACGATGTGGAATGGGCGGTACCGATTGCCGAAGCAACGAAAGCCACTCGCACTTTACCAGCTTATCAAGCTGCCCGGTTAATCTTTAAAGGCAATTATCAAGAGATGCCGTCAGTCTATGGAGCCTTGTCGCAATGGCTTGAAGAGCATAATTTTCAACTGATTGAAGCTCCTTTTGAGTTTTATCAAACTGACCCAAGTCAAGTCGCAGCTGATGAAAATCAAGTAGATGTCTATTTCCCGATTGGATTATTGGATGATTAAAAGTGAGTAAGCTAATTTGTGATGGTCAGGCTTTAGAAAATTTAAAGCCGATTTAACTGACAAGCAAATTCTTGTACCAAACTTTGTCCCTACAAAGCTGCTGTTATTGTGATAAAACAGCAGCTTTTTTGCTGAGCTGTGAGATTAGCCTTTTTTTGCAGCTGAAAGCCCGAATTATATTGCATTTTTTTGTGGTTCAGTGGTTGCGTAAGACAGAAAGTACCTATGCTCCTACAAGTTAGGAGGTTCTCATAGCAAATTGAAAATGATTAACTGTTCCTACTGGATGTTTTCGTTAAATCGCAAGGTTCAGCGCGATTTAAACTAGTTGTGCAGCCGTTTTTTAACTGTTGACAGGTGAGCCAAGTGGAAATTTTCTTCATTTTTTTATTTTCTTTGATATTTACTGAAGTTGAGTGAGCACGTTTTACTTGCTAAGACAATCAAAAAATTATGGTCTGAGACAAACGGATTAGCAGTCACAATTGCTGTCAGAAATTGTTTTTTGTGCTACGATCATCTGGCAGTTGGAAAATATCTAAAGAAAGTCAGGAAATAAAATGAAAAAACTAGCCAGATGGCAAAAAGTTCTGCTTGGTGCTTTATTGGCGATTGTCTTAGTCTTTGCCGGGGGCTTTTTGTACCTCGAAAAAAGTACCTACAGTGCCTCAACGGCAGCTGTGAATGCGGAGCAAGTGAGCCAAGAATCAAAGGATTATTATTATTTTTCCGCACCGGAGAAAAGTAACATCAACTTAATTTTCTATCAAGGAGCACTGGTGGAGGCGGATAGCTACAGTATCTGGGCCGAGCAGGTGGCCCAAGCCGGCTACAATGTGTACCTTTTGAAACTCCCCTTGAATCTCGCTGTTCTGGGAGAAAACGCAGCTGAAAAAATTATCGAAGAAAATCCCGCCGACACATATATTTTAGCGGGACATTCCTTAGGTGGTGTGATGGCGAGCCGTTTTACTGCCAACCACTTGGATCAAGTAGCGGGTATGATTTATTTGGCCAGCTACCCTGATGAAAAGGGGAGCTTAGCTACGAGTGATTTGCCGGTCCTTTCTTTGACCGCAAGTGATGATGGTGTCCTAGACTGGGATAATTATGAAGCGGCAAAGGAATATCTGCCAAGTGATACCAATTACCAATCAATTGTTGGCGGCAATCATGCCGGCTTTGGCAGTTACGGTGAACAAAAAGGGGACAATCCAGCGGAAATGTCCAATGGCGAGCAACAAATTGAAGTGGCGACGATGCTGATTCAATGGCTGCAGGAAAACTTTCCGCGAAATAATCGCTAAAAAATGTGAATAGAAAAAATCCCGCAAACATTTTCAAGTTTGGGGGATTTTTTTCGTCTTTTTAATCAAGAAGTGCTATGCTTTTGGTGATGAATTATATAGAAAAAGGAAGTTATGATAATGGAATTTATCGGAGTCTTATGTCTTATTTTATTAGCAACTACCATCGCCTCCCATTTTTCGCAAAAAATTGGCATCCCGGCAGTCGTCGGGCAGCTGCTGATTGGCGTAATCTTAGGGGAAGGGGTTCTCAATTGGTTGCATCCGGATACCTTGATTCATGAATTTTCAGAAATCGGCGTCATTTTGCTGATGTTTATTGCTGGCATGGAAAGTAATCTGAGCCAGCTAAAAAAATATTTGAGACCGGCTTTGCTCGTTGCTTCTTTTGGCATCCTGTTGCCGCTTTTCTTGGGCTTTGGTACAGGACAAGCGCTGGCGATTTCCACTACCGAAGCAATCTTTTTTGGAATTATTTTGACCGCTACCTCCGTCAGTATTTCGGTGGAGGTGCTAAAGGAATTGAAGGCCTTAGATACTAAAGAAGGTTCAACAATTTTAGGAGCGGCAGTAATTGATGATATTTTGACGGTGCTATTGGTCAGCTTCAGCTTTACTTTTTTAGCACCTGACAACAGCCGCAATTCTCCATCAATTCTTTTGATTGTGTTAGAAGATTTACTGTATTTTCTATTGATTTACTGTTTAGTCAAATGGTTGGCACCTTATCTAATGAACCTCAGCCGCAAAGTGTATGCACCGGCGGCCGTTATTATCGTGTCGTTGGTCATTTGTCTTTCGATGGCTTACTTGGCGGATTTAGTCGGACTTAGCTCAGTGATTGGGGCCTTTTTTGCCGGCGTTGCCATCAGTCAAACCAAAGATAAAACAGAGGTCCACCGCAATGTGGAGGCCCTTGGATATGCTGTTTTTATTCCCGTCTTTTTTGTTAGCATCGGTCTGAGCGTTTCCTTCGGACAATTAAAAAGCCAAATTGTTCTAGTCGTGGCCTTTGTTTTGGTGGCAATTGCCGCTAAAATGATTGGCGGCTTTATCGGCTCCAAGCTTTCGGGTTTTTCTAATAACAGCAGCTGGATGATTGGCGCAGGAATGGTTTCACGAGGGGAAATGGCCTTAATCATTTTACAATTAGGGACAGATGCCGGCGTAGTTGCCAGTGATTACTATTCCTCACTGGTCTTAATTATTCTAGTGACAACCCTCGTTTCACCGTTGATTTTGAAATATTTTACAAATCGCACGTATGCCAAGTCCGCACCTAATCAATAAACAGCACTTTTGAAGAAAAAAAGTCTTTAGGGTATGCTTAATTTAGGTCAAATAGTCAAACAGGAGGGACAGAAAATGAAAATATTTATCGTAGGGGCAGCCGGTCGGGTAGCTGAAGAATTGATTGCCGATTTGATTGCAGACGGCCATGAAGTATTAGCTGGGGCTAGAAGCCCTGAAAAAATTAAAACGGGCGCTAAAATCACCCCCGTCCATTTTGATTTACACTGGGAAGTCGCCGAAATGGCCGCAGCTTTAGCGGATGCCGAAGTCGTTTATTTTGTCGCCGGCTCTCGGGGCCAAGATTTACTACAAACGGATTTATTCGGCGCAGTCAAATTAATGCAGGCAGCCGAAAAACAAGGCATCAAACGCTATATCCAATTGAGCTCAACGTATTCCATGGAACCGGAAAAATGGCGGGGCACTGGTCTAGAAAAAATCATGAACTATAATATCGCCAAAATGTTCGCTGACCATTGGCTTGTCGATAACACCCAGCTGGACTACACAATTTTACAGCCGGGCAGTCTAGAAGAAACTACCGCAACAGGCAAAATTTCCGTAAACAGCGGAGCGATGGGCCCCAATCCAATCCCCGATGTCGCTAAAACTTTAGCAGAATTATTGAAATATCCTAATACGATTAAAAAGGTTATTTCCATGATGGGCGGATCAGATGAGATTGATGAGGCGTTGAAATCTGTGTAGCTTTTGGCTGAGTAAAATTTCGTTCAATTTAACAAATCAATGGACCATATGAAAATTTCTCATATTAAAAAAAGACCAGCAACAGCTTGAACTTAAAAAATTCGCTGTTGCTGGTCTTTTTTTATAAACTTCTTGGTAAAGGAGGGGGGATTTACTCCCTCAAGGCTTAATATAAGCATAGCCATTCGACTGCAACTTAACTAAGTCTAAAACGCCAGCGGGAACCACCTCGACATTTTTCGGCAGTTGTTCCTCAGCGATATCATTCGCTTTTAACGCATTGTGGCAAGCGTGGAAACTAATTTTGGGATTGCTGATAAAGTGTTGGTAAGCCGGTTCAAGATAACCGGTGACAGCTCCACCATTTACTAAAACAATCACTTCAATTGTGGCTGTGGCTTGTAGCAGATTTTTAACATTACTGCGGGCTTCCGGCCATTTTTCTTTTTCATCAATGTGAAAGACAACTTTCATAGGGATTCCTCCTAAATTTGTTTGCAATTTCCATGGAAGCACTCAGTCATTCCAAAGAACAATTAGTGGTAATAACTAGGCTTATTGTATATTATCAACATAAGAAAGAAAAATGGGAGGCTCAACATGTATCAAACGATTTCGATGAAGGATTTTTATCAACAGGCAACACAGAAAAAATTACATATTCTGGATGTTCGCCCGGTGGAGGGCTTTTTTGCTGGGCATGTGCCCGACGCAGTGAGTTTGCCGCTGGAGGAGCTGCCGGAAAATTTAGCTCAGTTGTCAAAGGACCAAAAATATTACATTATTTGCCGCAGCGGTCAGCGTTCACAAAGAGCCAGTGAGTTTTTAGCAGAAGCGGGCTATGATGTCACTAATGTTGCCGGCGGTACATTGGCTTGGCCGAGCACCTTAGCAAAATAATTTTAAATAAAGTATTTTCTTTTTGCGAAAAAAAGCTGATAATAAGCTGAATCGTTTTTTAGAAATATTGCCGAAGGGGAGCTGGTAATTCTATAAATTTTTAAGGATAAGTTTTTAAAAAATATCTCATAAAGACCATTTGAAATAAGTAAAGTTTTAAAATAAAAATAGCTGCTGTAATTTTTTGTTTTACATAAATTTGATTTTGATAAATAGATGGGGGATTCGACATTGATTGAAATTGTCGGTTTAAAAAAAGTCTTTGAAAATGGGTTTGAAGCCTTGAAGTCGGTGGACTTTACGATTGAAAAAGGGGATTTGGTTTGTCTGCTGGGGCCAAGCGGCTGCGGCAAGTCGACGATTTTAAATATGATTGCCGGCTTGTTGACACCAACAGAAGGCGACATTCGCTTTGATGGGAAATCGGTTGTGAAAACTGAACCGAAGGACCGCAATATTGGCTTTGTATTCCAGAATTATGCCTTATATCCACATATGACGGTTGAGGAAAATGTCATGTTTCCACTGACTGTCGGTGACAAAAAAATGAAAAAAGCAGAGGCCAAGCCGATTGCTGAAAAGTATATGAAGCTGACCAATATTGAAGAATTAAAGGATAAAAAACCAGGGACTCTATCTGGTGGGCAACAACAGCGGGTAGCGATTACCCGGGCTTTGGTCCAAAATCCTGAAGTTTTATTATTAGATGAACCGTTAAGTAATTTAGATGCCCGCCTGCGTTTGAAGATTCGAGAAGAAATTCGCCGTCTCGTCAAAGAAGTCGGCATCACCACAATTTTCGTGACCCACGACCAAGAAGAAGCTCTTTCCATCAGCGATAAAATTATTTTGCTAAATGAAGGTGTCGTTCAACAAGACGATGATCCGCAAAATCTTTATTTGGAGCCTAGCAATTTATTCGTGGCTAAATTTATCGGGAATCCAATTATCAATATTTTACCAGTGGAAATCAAAGCTGGTCAGATGCTGCATCCGGAATTTAGCATTCCGCTGGAGCGCTTCAGTGATGAGCGCTTTAAAAAAGGCTATCAAGACGGCCAATACTATATTGGTATTCGACCTGAGGATGTGATTCCAGCCGATGTTGAGCCGGATTTCACGGCTAATATTAAAAGCGTAGAGTTGATTGGCCGGGAACGGATTTTGAATTTTGATGTTAATGAGATTCACTCCAAGTCTTTAGTGCCAATTGAAGTCGCCATTGAAGAAGGCAATACCCAAGGCTTCCGTTTTAATCTGAACAAGGCCTTTATCTTTGAAAAAGAAGGGGCGCGCATCTACTAATGTTTAAATTTAAGAAGAATTACAATCCAGAGAACCAGCCAAAAGCTTGGCTTTTCCTGTTGCCCTCGTTGATTGTCATTGTATTCTTTAGCATTTATCCGTTGATTCGTTCATTTTGGATGAGTTTTCAAAGCGGCAGCTTAATCAATCAGCAGTGGGCCGGCATCGAAAATTATCAAAGAATTCTCAGCGACCCGGTCTTTTTTCGGGCGCTAAAAAATACGGCCCTCTACACCTTTACTGTGGTGCCGATTGCCTTGATTATTTCTTTGGCAATTGCTTGGGTCATCTTTGAAAAAGTGAAATTCAAAAGTTTTTTTGAAACAATTTTCTTTATGCCTTATGTGACCTCAACAATTGCCATCGGGATTGTCTTCCGTTATTTCTTTAACGGCTCTTATGGGATTGTCAATTATATTTTAGGATTTTTCGGAATTCCCGGAGTCAATTGGCTGGACGATGTCAAGATGAGCATGCCAACCTTGATTATTTTTGGGATTTGGAGCAGTCTAGCCTTCAATATTATTATTTTGCTGGCGGGCCTCAGAAATATCGATAAGGAACATTATAAAATTGCCAAAATGTTTGGCGCAAATAGCTGGGAAATTTTCAGCCGAATCACCTTCCCGCAATTGATTCCAACGATTGCCTTTTTACTGACAGTCAATGTGATTGGCGCCTTTAAAGTTTATACGCAGGTCTATGCTTTATTTGGCGGAAAAGCTGGGATTGCCAACAGTGCGACCACAGCGGTTTATTATATCTATGATAAATTTCATATTGCCGGTCGACCGGGTGTGGCGATGGCGGCGACGGTCGTGCTGTTCTTAATTATTCTGGCGGTCACCTTTATCCAAAATAAATTGTTGCGAAAGGTGGGCAATTAAGATGAGTAAAGTGCTGACGACTATCAGTTATGTCTTTATTGTTTTATTAGCGATTATCACCGTCTTCCCCTTTGTCTATATGATTTTAGCGGGCTTGATGACTTATCGGGAAGCGACGAGTATTCCGCCGACCTTTATCCCAGAAGCTCTGCAATGGAGCAATTTCACGACGGTCTTTGAACGGGCACCGTTTCTGCAATATTTTATCAATACCGTCTTTGTTTCAACAGTGACGACTATCTTTACCTTGATTACCGCCGTATTAGCTTCCTTTGCATTAACTAGCTTAGAGTTTCGCTTTAAAAAAGTTGTGATGGCGATTATGGTTTCCCTGTTGATGGTGCCTTATGAGTCGATTATTTTTACCAACTACAACACAATTGCCAGACTGGGCTTACTGAATACGTACACGGCTTTGATTATTCCCTTTCTGACGAGTATTTTCTATATTTATTATTTGAACGGCTATCTTAAAGGGATTTCCAGCACTTTTTATAAAGCTGCCAAAATTGACGGGGCGACGGATCTGCAATACATTCGCCGGATTTTAATTCCTATGTCAAAACCAGCTTTAGTTACTGTGGGGATTTTAACTTTTATTTCCAGTTGGAATTCATTCCTGTGGCCGCTTTTAGTTACCAATACCAAAGATTTGCGACTGTTGAATAATGGGCTGTCAGCCTTCACTACGGAAAGCGGCAGTGATGTCCAATTGCAAATGGCGGCTGCCACCTTGACGGTCATTCCCATCTTAATTATTTATCTTATTTTCAGAAAAGAAATTATCAAAGGAGTGGCAAAAGATGGCATCAAAGGCTAAGACGACTGTGACCTTTCACAGCGGGATTTTAACAATTGGCGGCACGATTATTGAAGTCGCTTATCAAGACGCGCATATCTTCTTTGATTTTGGTTCGGAATATCATCCAGAAACGCCGTTGCCGGACGAGAATTTACAAACACTTGTCGATCATCGCTGGGTGCCGGAGCTGTCGGGAATTTACGACGCTCGCTTGAATTATTCCTATCAAGGGGAGGCACCTCAGGAATTTAAAGAGACAGCGGTCTTTTTATCCCATGCTCATTTGGACCATTCAAAAATTATCAATTATTTAGATCCATCGATTCCCTTATATACTTTGGCGGAAACGAAAGCTATTTTAGAAGAATTAAATCGGGACGGCGACTTTTTAACCCCGTCGCCCTTTGCTGAAAAAAACTTTGTCAGGGAAATGATTGGCTTAAAACCGCGGGATGTCATTCAAGTTGGTGAAATCTCGGTGGAAATTTGGCCAGTGGATCACGATGCTTTCGGTGCTTCAGCGCTATTGATTCGTACGCCGGAGCAATTGATCACTTACACAGGAGATTTACGCCTGCATGGGTATCATCCGGAAATTACGGAGGCCTTTGCCAAAGCCGCCTTCCAAACAGATTTATTAATGATGGAAGGGGTCAGCATTAGTTTTCCAGAGCGGGAAGAAAATCCCGAAGAAATCAAAGTTTTAAGTGAAACAGACTTGATTCAAAGAGTTGTTGATGTTGAGTTGGAAACCCCGAAACGGCAAATTACCTTTAACGGCTATCCAGCCAATGTCGAACGCTTTCTACAACTCGTTGAGCATTCGCCACGGACAGTGGTATTGGAAGCCAATCAAGCCAGTTTATTACAGGAGATTTTTGGCAAACAAGTGCCTTATTATTATGCCAAAGACAAAATAAATCCTGATTTAAATCCAGAGTTAGAAGTCAGCTATCAAACTTTATTAGCTGACGATGAAAAATATTTGTGGCAGGCAGTTGCTGATTTTGAACAGCTGCAGGCCGGGGGACTTTATTTACACTTGGATGCTCAGCCTTTGGGGGACTTTGATCCGGCTTATGCAGTCTTTTTAGCGCTATTAGCGGATCATAAAATCGAATTTCTGCGTCTAGCAGTGTCGGGGCATGCTTTTCCTGCTGATTTGGAGCAAATTATTGCTTGGATTCAGCCTAAACTATTGGTTCCAATCCATACCTTGAAGCCAGAAAAACTGGAAAATCCGTATGGTGAAAGAATACTACCCACTCGTGGGCAAAAAATTGTTTTATAAAGAGGGAGCGTAAAAGATGAAAGCAAACAAAGTAACATTTGGAGTATTTGCAGCAAGTGCAGCACTTTTATTAGGGGCTTGCGGCGGCGGCAACGATTCAACGGCGGACTCAACTGCCAGCAGTGAAATTGCCACAGAAGTATCAGCAGGCACCACCGTTACATTTTGGCATGCCATGAATGGTGCTCAAGAAGAAGAATTGGTTTCTTTAACGCAACAATTTATGGATGAAAATCCGAACGTCACCATTGAGTTGCAAAACCAATCGCAATATTCTGACTTGCAAGCAAAAATCAATTCTACTTTGCCTTCACCAAAAGATTTACCAACGATTACTCAAGCATACCCAGGCTGGTTGTATAGCGCAGCGACTGATGGCATGCTAGTCGATTTACAAGATTACATCGATAACGCCGATATCGGTTGGGGCGACCAAGAAGCAATTCGGGAACCTTTGATGGAGGGTGCGCAAATCGATGGCACGCAATATGGAATTCCTTTTAACAAATCGACGGAAATGTTATTCTACAATGCGGATATGCTAGCTGAATACGGCGTCGAAGTACCAACAACTTTTGAAGAATTAGCAGAAGCTTCTAAGACAATTTACGAACAATCAAACGGAGAAGTTGTCGGAGCTGGTTTTGATTCATTAAACAACTATTATGCTATCGGGATGGAAAATGCCGGCGTTGATTTCAATGCTGACTTAGACTTTGCCGGTGACGAATCTAAAGAAGTTATCAACTACTATGCAGATGGTGTCAAAGAAGGCTACTTTAGAATTGCTGGTTCTGACAGCTACTTATCTGGACCATTCGCTAATGAACAAGTCGCAATGTTTATCGGCTCTATCGCTGGTGAAGGCTACGTGAAAAAAGATACTGAAGGTGTCTTTGAATACGGCGTAGCAACTCGTCCTGCTGAAATGAACCTGCAACAAGGAACGGATATTTACATGTTCGACAGCGCTTCTTCAGAAGAAAGAACAGCTGCCTTTGAATACATGAAATTCTTGACTTCTCCTGAATCGCAATTGGATTGGGCTGTCAATACAGGCTACATGCCAGTTGTCGAATCTGTTTTAACTTCAACAGAATACTTAGACAATCCAGAAACAAAAGTGCCGGCAGAATTAGGCCAAGCAACAGCACACTTATTCTCAATTCCAGTAGCACAAAGTTCTGATACTGCTTACAATGAAACTCGGGCAATTATGGAAAATATCTTGTCAAATACCGACCAAGATACCGACCAATTAATTGAAGACTCTGTTTCACAATTCCAAGATGCTTGGAACCAATAAGCATTAAAAATCCAGCAGATTGAATCTGCTGATGATAAACACGAGGGAGGCCTGTGACAATTTTGTCGCAGGTTCTTTCGTTCATTGGAGGAACTATGCGTTTAACTATTTTAGAAACCAGCGATATCCACGGCTATATTTATCCGACCAATTATGCTGACAAGCAAGAGCTGCCAATCGGTGCGGCCAAAGTTGCCAGTAAAATCAAAGAACTGACTGCAGCGGCAGAAGGTCCAGTGATAAAAATTGAAAATGGCGATTTTATTCAAGGCTCGCCCTTCAGCTATTTCGTTGCCAAAGAAAATAAGTTGACGGCTGCTGACTTGACGCAAGTCACCGATTTAATCGGTTACGATGTCCATGTTTTGGGCAATCACGAATTTAATTACGGTCGGGCTTACTTAGAAGAAGCAGTTGCCAGTTATCAAACACCAGTTTTAGCAGCAAATATTTTAAATGAAGCCGGTGAACCAGCATTTGGCAAGGCCTATGAAATTATCGAAAAAGCGGGCGTTAAAATTGCTATTTTAGGCTTGGATACGCAATACATCCCCCATTGGGAGCAGCCAGCAACGATTGCGGGTTTGACGTTTGTCAGCGCTGTGGTAACCGCCAAAAAATATCTGCCTCAATTACGGGAATTAGCTGACGTGGTAATTGTCAGCTATCACGGCGGATTTGAACGGGATTTAATCACAGGAGAGCCCACCGAATTATTGACCGGCGAAAATGAAGGCTATCAATTGTTGACAGAAGTTGCCGGCATCGACGCCTTAGTGACAGGGCATCAGCATCGGGAAATCGCCGCCATTGTTAATGGTGTGCCAGTCGTACAGCCAGGCTATCGCGGCAATCATGTAGGTGAAATCCAATTGGAGCTGGAAAAAACGGCAACCGGCTATCAAGTAATCGCTAGCAAAGCTGAAATTCACCCGGTGGCAGGTGTTAAAGCCGACCAAGAAATTTTAGCGGCCGTTGCTCTTATTGAAAAAGAGTTGGAGGCTTGGCTCGACCAGCCGGTGGGAAAAGTTGTCGGCGACATGACGATTGTCGATGCGATGCAGGCCCGCTTAGTTGAGCATCCCTATGTAGAATTTATTAATCAGGTACAAATGGCTGCCAGCGGTGCTGAAATTTCTGGGACGGCGTTGTTTAACAATGAAGGCAAAGGATTTCAAGAGACGATTACCATGCGGGACATTATCACCAATTATATTTACCCAAACACATTAGCCGTTTTAAAAGTTTCCGGAGCCGATTTGAAAGCGGCCCTTGAGCAAACGGCCAATTATTTAATTTTAGAAGCTGGTGAAATCCAGTTTAATCCCGCCTTCATTGATCCAAAACCGCAGTATTATAATTACGATATGTATGAAGGTATTGAGTATATTATCGATATGAGGCAGCCTGTTGGCCAGCGGATTACCGAGTTGACGTTTAAAGGACAGCCGGTGAAACCAACGGATGAGTTAGAAATTGTCACCAATCAATACCGAGCAGTGGGGGGCGGCAATTTCCAGATGTTTACCCCAGAAAAAATTGTTCGGGAAGTTCAGATTGATATGACCGAACTGATTGCCAATTACCTGGAGAAACATCCGGTAATCAATGCCAGTGTGAATCATAATTTTAAAGTTGTAAAATAAAAAAAGCCTGAAGAAAAGTTTTTAAACGGATGCAGCCAATTTTTAAAAGTTGATTGAATAACTCACTTTTGAAAACTGTCATCAGTAGTAAAAAAAATTTCTTCAGGCTTATTTTTAATTCTTTAATTTTTTAAAATACGGTAGGGTGCTTAACTCAACGGGGATTGTTTCAATCGCTGGACCCGTGAAGACCTGCTGATTGAACCCTGCTTGCCATTGCCCCTTTGGCAGATAAATTTCTTTTGTGACAGCGCCTTTTTCTAAAACAGGCGCCACCAGAATTTCAGGCCCCAGCATAAATTGTGTATGGCTGAACCGAAGATCCGCCTCAGGAAATTCAAAAATCATTGGCCGAATGATGGGCGTGCCGGTTTTAGCGGCTGCCTGTGCCAATTGAATAATATAGTCTGCAAATTCGACATGCAGCTTAGCGGCCGCCTGACAGATTGCCAAGTGTTCAGCATCTAAGACCCGCCACGGCGCCACAGAAAATTGCATCATCGGCATCAAAGCGGAGCATTGAGCCGAGCGAACGATTAATTCTTGATCCAATTGGGTTTTCCCTAAGAAACTTTGAAATTCGCCGCCGCCAATCATATCAGGACAGCTAAAGTGATAGCCGAGCATTGCTTGAGCTAAAGAATCGGGAATTAATTCAGCTAAACCATTCTCACCCCATTCAAATTCCTTATCCTGCAGTCGATTGACTAAAGGCGCTCCTTGATTTTTATAGGTCACGCGAAATTCATTAAAGGGAAATTCCAAGCCAAAGCGGCCCCACAATTCCACCTGCTCTAAGGCAGTAGCACCTTGATAGGAGAGATCATCATTGCGATAAAATCGCGGATCACCGGCATCGAATTTAAAGCCATCGATGCCAATCTCGGTTTGCAAGTTTTGCAGTTGCTCCTTCAACCAAGCATAAGCTCCGGGATGACTTAAATCTAAAACAGCACTGTATCCATTCCACCATTCACGAATGGCCGGCTGACCATCCCTTTGCTTGATTAAAAAATCCTGCTCCCGCAAGTAGCGAAACTCTGCCGTGTCCGGCGAAATAAAAGGACAGACCCACAGCATCACCTTGAAGCCCAACTGATGCAGCTCAGTCACCATCTCCTTTGGATTCGGAAATTTTTTTGACGAAAATTGCCAATTGCCATAATAATCCGCCCATAAATCATCAATCATTATCAGACCGGCCGGCAAATCATGTGTCAGGATTCCTTTGGCATAATCTAAAATTCCTTTTTGATTTTGGTCATAAATCAATTCAATCCAGGAATTCCATTGGGGCATCGCAAAAAAATCCTTTGGCGGCATTGTCCCTAGAGCATAAACTTGCTGAGCAATTAGCTGCTGAGCATCCTTTAAACAGCTGCCCCCTTCATAAAAATAAACCTCCGTCTGCGGCGCAATTTCATAATGCGTTTCACCAGTATAAAAATCGAAGGCTTGGCTACTCCACAGAGCGCGGCCTTTAGAAGAGATAAAAGTTGGGGAGAATTGATTCACCGTATCAAGATTTTTCAATTTAAGAGCATAATTTTCCTCAAAAGAGAAGGGATACTTGGGCCCATCCATCACACAACCGCCATACCAGACCTCATCAGGTAGCGGAGAAATTTTTATTCTTTCCGTTAATACCGGTTGCAACACTTGAATATTTTCCATCTTGGGACCTTCCTTTAAGAGCTTTTCTTCTATTATATTATATGTTGACTAATTTGAAAGCGCTACTTTTGTTTGGTTGACACTTTTGCGGGGTTTGTTATATTGGAAGGAAAGACCGGTTTGAAAAATTAAGACTAGCAAAAGGAGGAGGACCATGTTTCTTCACGAGTTAAAAATCAATGATACGCAGCAAAAGGGTTATCCTTTTGAAGTTTTTGCAGTGCAGGAAATTTTAAAGCATCACGGCAGTCTGCCTTTCACCGCTCCCATCACTTTTTTATCAGGAGATAACGGCACTGGTAAGTCAACGATTTTAGAGGCAATTGCCGTTGCCTATGGTATCAATCCAGAAGGCGGCAGCCAAAATTTTAACTTTGAAACCTTTGCAAGCCACTCCTCACTCCATGAAAATGTGCGCCTGGTTAGAAAAGGTACTTTACCAAGAACAAAATTTTTTCTGCGTTCAGAAACTTATTACAATGTAGCCTCAGAAATTGAAGAACTTTCTGGATATGAAACCACGCCCTTTGGTTCCTATGGCGGCCAATCGCTTCATGAGCGTTCCCACGGAGAAGGGTTGTTGGCAATTATTGAAAATCGTTTTGGCGGCGACAGTTTTTATTTGCTAGATGAGCCAGAGGCGGGCTTATCAACCAGCCGCCAATTTTCTTTACTGGAACAAATGCATCGGCTAGTTAAGACGGGCTCGCAATTAATCATTGCGACTCATTCACCAATCATTATGGCGTACCCCGGTGCGCAAATCTATCAATTTTCCGAAGCGGGACTTGAGGAACTTCCTCTTGAGGAAACGCTGGCCTTCAAAGAAAGTAAGATTTTTTATGATGACCATCAGCGGCTGCTACATTATTTGTTGGAGTGAGGGAGTGTTTTTGTGCTGGTTTTAGAATTGGTATCATAAGGTTAAAATAAATTCTTCATAGCATTCCCCACGCAGCTGGCGTATAATTTTTGAAAATGAAGCAGGTGTGCTTAATCAAAGGAGGCCCTTATGCGAATTCAACAGTTGGAATATTTGGAAATGATTGCCAAAACTGGCTCCATCAATGAAGCGGCCAAAAAATTATTCTTGACCCAGCCCAGTTTATCCAATGCCATCAAGGAATTGGAAAATGAAATGGGGGTCCAGTTGTTGCTGCGAAGTAAAATGGGGGTAACTTTGACCAATGATGGCCGGGAGTTTTTGATTTATGCCCGTCAAATTTTGGATCAGGTGTATTTACTGGAGGAACGTTATCAGCAGCAAAGTGTTCGCAAGCAGGCCTTTTCCGTATCGGCGCAGCATTATGCCTTCGTGGTCCATGCTTTTGTTGAACTGATTCACGGTGTCACAACCGCCGAATATCAATTTACACTGCGGGAAACCGAAACAGAAAATATTTTAGATGATTTAACTAGTTTTAAAAGTGAAATTGGTGTGCTCTACGTGAATGATTTTAACCGCCAAGTGATGACCAAATTATTTAAAGAAAAAGATTTAGTCTTTACGCCTTTATTTGTCGCTCAGCCCCATGTCTTTGTCGGCCGCCAAAATCCTTTGACCCAGAAAAAAACTGTTCAGTTAGAGGATTTACAGGAATACCCTTATCTTTCTTATGAACAGGGGGACAGCAATTCTTTTTATTTTGCGGAAGAAATTCTCAGCACTCTGGAGCATAAAAAAAGCATCAAGGTCAGTGATCGGGCTACTATTTTTAATTTGATGGTGGGGTTGGATGGTTACACCATCAGCTCTGGCATTATCTCCAGTGAATTAAACGATGATAAAATCGTCGCCATCCCACTGGCGGTCGAAGATTCGCTGACTTTGGGATGGATTAAACAAAAGCAGTTGGAATTATCCCCGATTGCCCAAGAATATCTGCAGATTCTCCAGGCCTATATCAGAAAATATGGGTTTGAGATTATTGGGGAGTAACCCATGACCACAGCAACATTATTACAACAAATAAAAAATGATATCAAAAAAATCCTGCGTCATAAGTTAATGGGCATTTATTTGCACGGTTCGTTTGTTTTAGGCGGCTATAATCCTGATTTCAGTGATTTGGATTTTTTGATTGTCGTTAAATATAACTTGACGAAGCCTGAAAAATTGGCCTTGATGGCAGTCGTGCTGGAGAAGTGGTGGCCCAACGCTCCTAAAAAAGGCTTGGAGTTTCATGTAATGACGGTGAAGATGCTGCAAAAAAGCCCTGTTGCGGCAGCTTTTAATTTTCATTTTTCACCGCTTCATCGAAGGGCTTTTTTGAAAAGCCCTGAGCAATTTGTCGAAGCAATGCAGGGACTTGACCCGGATTTACCCGCACATCTAAAAATAATTCGCAAAAAAGGCTATGTTTTGCTAGGTAAATCCACTAAGAAAACGATCCCCTATATTTCAAAAGAGAAATACTGGCGTAGTGTGTGCGCTGATTTACAGGATGTCTCAGTAGGCATCCGGCAAGCTCCGGTGTCAACGCTTTTAAATTTATGTCGCAGTTTAGCTTTTGTGAAACGGAATCTACTGTTAGGAAAGTTAGCTGGCGGCCGCTGGGCTTTACAGCAGGTGTCGCCAGAATTTCAGAAAATCATCGAGCAGGCAATTATTGATTATCAAGGAAATTCCCTTAGCTTGCAGCAGAAATATTCGGAGGAAAACTTGCAAGAAATCACAGGTTTTCTGTTGTCTGAGATAAAAAAAGCTGCTGGGGAAAACTTGCTTTTCGTTCATTAATTTTTTGCAAAGCCGATTGATAATTCTAAGCATAATTTTTGCGGAAGTCCCAAAAGTGAGTATGATTAGCAGTAGAAAGAAGGGATAGTAATGGCAGAATTTAAAAAAGCCGTCTTTGCTGGCGGATGTTTCTGGTGTATGGTCAAACCTTTTGAAGAAACGCCAGGTATTGAGAAAGTAGTTTCCGGTTATACAGGCGGACATACCAAAAATCCCACCTATCGCGAAGTTGGTTCGGGTAAGACTGGCCACACTGAAGCGGTGGAAATTACTTATGACCCGGATCAAATCAGTTATGCTGATTTAGTTGAAATCTATTGGCGCCAAACCGACCCAACAGATGCTTTAGGACAATTTGCAGATCGTGGCGACTCCTATCGTCCGGTGATTTTTTACGGCGATGAGGCTGAAAAAGCAGCGGCAGAAAAATCGAAGGCCGACTTAGCAGCTAGCGGTCGTTTTAAAGAACCGATTGTTACAAAAATCGAAGCTCGTCAAACATTTTATCCGGCTGAGGATTATCACCAAGATTACTACAAAACCAACAGCGCCCACTACAATATGTATCGTGAAGGCTCTGGCCGGGCAGCGTTTATTCGCAATAACTGGAAAAATTAATAAAATTAAAGGAACAGCCAGTCTAAACGTGACTAGCTGTTCTTTTTTTTAAATTCGCCCATAATGTAAAATTTGCTGGTTGGCATATTGGAGATAGTCCTGCAATTTATCAATGGCTTCAGCATAATGTTCAGCACGGATTAAGTCCAAATACTCTTGGAAAAATTGGACCGTCGATAAAGTTTTCTTAGGTGCATTACTGGAATCGGACATTTTCCGATACAAAGAGGTGCTGACGACTCGGGCCCACAGACTCTCGTAGGTCGGCGCAAGCAGCTCATTGCCGGAGGCTGCCATGATAGCCGTATAAACTTTGGGCATTTGATTGATGTATTGAACGTAATCGAGATTTTCTCGATAATGCTTGGCTAAGGCTAATTTTTCCTGGATGTCTTCTACATCTAAAACAGCTAGGCCAAGGCTAGCTTGTTTTGTGGCTAAAATTAACCATTCAACACAAATTTGTGTGATGTCGACCATTTCTTTTACCGTGGCTTCCCTTAAGGAGATGCCACGGTTTTTTTTGTAGACAATTAATTTTTCCTGCTCCAATTGTTTTAAAGCAGAACGAATGGGTGAGCGGCTGTAGCCGAGTTTTTTTGAAATTGAGGCTTCAGATAAACCTTCTTCAAGATTATATTCTCCGAAAAGAATCGCTTGTTTAATTTCTTGATAGACACTGCTTTCAATAGATTTTGGCATGATTTTCATCCTTTTACATATAATTTACAAAAACGTTACTGAATATTGATGAATCTTCCCTGTCCTACAAAGTATACTACAAGTGTTCAGTGGTATACTACTGAAATTTGAAAATGGGAGATTGAAAATGAAAAAAATGAAATTAGCACTTTTAACTTTATTATGTGGGGCATCTTTAGCAGTGATGACAGGCTGCGGTAATAATCAAGCAGCGAGTGCAGCTGGCGAAATTGATAAATTAACGATTGTCCAAATGCCGGATGAAAATAATCCGGATGCAGGCACGAAAAATGAAGACTTCCGCAGTGCAATGTCGGAGGAATTAGGTTTAGAAGTGGAAGAATTAGTTGGCGCAGAATATTCCGTGGGCATTGAAGCGATGAAATCCGGGAAGCTGGATGTGTTGTTAGTTTCGCCGATGAGTTATTATCAGGCGAAAAAAGTTGCTGGCGTTGAGCCGCTAGTTACGACAACTTCCATGGGGGAAGAAGAATATCGGACGGTCTTTATTGTTAGTAAGGACGACACGGAAACACAAACGCTAGCTGATTTAGAAGGAAAAACTTTTGCCTTTGTTGACCCAGCCTCTTCTTCTGGCTATATGTTTCCCAAAGCTAAGTTAGTCAATGAACTGGATTTAGATACTGACCAATTGGAAAATCCTGACTACTTCTTTAAGACTGTTGCTTATTCCGGCAAACATGACTCAAGTATCATGGGCGTCATTAAAGGCGATTACGATGCAGCGGCGGTTGCCGGTCAAACAATTCCGCAATTGGTTGAAGCGGGAATTATTGAAGAAGACGATGTGCGGGTAATTGGCGAGACCGATGTGATTCCTAATGCTTGCTTTGTCATTCGTGCTGACTTACCGCAGGAGATGAAGGATAAAATTAAAGAATTCTATTTAAATTATGCCAACGAAGACTATTTTGAAACAATGTATGGCAGTAAAGATGTGCGCTTTATCGAAGCCAAGGATGAAGATTATGCAATCGTAGAGGAAATGGTGGCGACATTAAACATTGAGGAGGCCGAATAATGGCAGCAGAATTATTAGTCTTAAAAAATTTAGGGAAAACCTACGACAAAGAAAATTATGCGTTGAAAAACGTTGATTTAACGATTCACAAAGGCGAATTTATCGTGGTTATCGGTCCTTCCGGTGCCGGCAAATCGACCTTCATCCGTTCAATTAATCGGATGATTGATCCCTCTGAAGGGGAAATTATTTTTGACGGTACTCACATGGAAAAAGTGAAGGGGCGGGAATTAAAACGTCAGCGCTCTGACATTGGCATGATTTTCCAACATTATAATTTGATAGGTCGCACCAATGTGATTAAAAATGTGTTGCATGGTCGTTTAGGTAAGGTTTCATTTTTCAATAGTCTCTTGAGCCGCTATCCAGAAGCGGACAAACGGGAAGCCGTTGAGTTATTGACCAAAGTCGGTTTGAAAGACCAATTATACAAACGAGCAAATGATTTATCCGGGGGACAAATGCAGCGGGTCGGCATTTGCCGAGCGATTATGCAGCATCCTAAATTAATTTTAGCGGATGAGCCAATTGCTTCGCTGGATCCCAATTCTGCTGGGATTGTGATGGACCATTTAAAGGGTGTTACCGAGGAACGAGGTATCACTTGTATCGTCAACTTGCACCAAGTCGACTTTGCAAAAAAATATGCGACTCGGATTATCGGGATTCAAGCTGGACAAGTTGTTTTTGATGGACGGCCAAGCGAGCTTTCAGATGAAATGACCGCCATGATTTACAAAGGAAAAGAAGCGCAGATGAAATTGCCGCAAGAAGATGCGCTACTGACAGAGGGGAATTTGACTTATGGAGAAATCTAGCCAACGGGTACTGTTGACTGAACAAAAGAAATTAGCTTTATTGCTAAAGCTGATGACTGTCATCGGCGTGGTCATCTTTGCTTTTGCCTATCTGCAAGTAAATCCTTTGGAAGCATTGCTGGCCTTTCCCAGCTTCTTTCAATTTTTTATTACCAATTTTCTGCCGGCTAATTTCACTCAATTGCCGACTTACCTGCCCTTAATTTTAGAGACGCTTTTGTTTGCGGTTGTAGGAACTTATTTTTCAGCGATTTTGGCCTTTATCTTTGGCCTCTTGATGTCAGAACAAACAAATCCGTTTCGCTGGTTGAGAGTCGGGGTGCGGGTCTTCATTTCATTTTTAAGAAATATTCCGATTTTAGTTTGGGCTTCACTGCTGGTTTATATTTTCGGCATCGGTAATATGGTGGGTCTGCTGGCTTTAATTATTGCTACTTTAGGATTTTTGGCCCGCTCTTATGCAGATTCTATCGATGAAATTGCCGGCAGCAAGCTCGAGGCTTTGCGGGCAAGTGGCGCTTCTTATCTGCAAATTTTATTTCATGGCCTGATTCCGGAATTTATTCCATCTTGGATTAATTGGACACTGTTTTCCTTTGAAATAAATATTCGCGCCTCCTCCATTTTAGGAATGGTCGGCGCAGGCGGCATCGGGATTATGATTCAAACCAATATTCGTCTATTTAAATACCATGAGGCCCTATCTTTAATTATTATTTTAGTGGCGATGGTGCTGCTGACTGAATTTGTCGTCAATCGCCTCAGACGTTTAGTGAAATAAGGAGAAAAAATGAATACTAAAATAGCCGTTTCAAGCAAAAAAGATAAGCTGCTAACCGCTTTGATCCTAGTAGGCTTGACCAGTCTCTTTGTGGTCAGTTTGTCTTTATTAAAACTAGATATTCCCGAATTTCTCAGCCGTTTTAAATCGGCTGGTGACATTTTACCGAACTTTTTAGCTGTGGATTTTTCAGAAATCAGCACGATTATCTATGAACTATTTGTTTCTATTTGTATGGCGATTGCCGCTTTGGCATTAGGCTTTGTGATTTCGATCCCCTTGAGCTTTCTCGGAGCTCGCAATACGACACCATTGCCAATTTTATCTGGTTTTATCAAAGGGTTGGTGGGAATCGTGCGGGCAGTGCCTGCCTTGATTTGGATTTTAATTGTCGTGGCCAGCTTAGGTTTTGGTAATACGGCTGGTGTTGTGGGGTTAATTTTCCCAACGGCCGGCTACTTGATTAAATCTTTTATCAGCTCAATCGAAGAACAAGATCCAGCCATCATCGAAACGATGAAGGCAACTGGAGCCGGTTGGCTGCAATTAATTGTTGAAGGCTTATTGCCGGGTTTAGTCAATCCGCTTTTGTCTTGGACTTCGATTCGTCTGGAGTCCAATATCGCAGAATCAATTTCTTTAGGGATGGTCGGCGCCGGTGGCATCGGCATGGTGATGACCCGGGCGATTGGTCAGTATGACTACGCTAAAATTTCCACAATTATTTTAGTCATTTTTATCACGATGATTACTTTTGAATTAATTATCGGTCAAATAAAACGAGCAATTAGATAGGAGCAAACCCATGACATATTTTACCCGCCTGCCGTTAAAAGGCAGCTACAATACCCGTGAATTAGGCGGTTATCCCACGGAAAATGGAGCGATTAATTTCCACAAATTTATTCGCAGCGACAGCATCACAGCTTTAACCAATCAGGATTTGGATTTTTTGAAGGAATATGGACTGCAGACGATTGTCGATTTGCGCAGTGATGCCGAAGTTGCGCAGGCGCCAAATCCACAAATGGAGGGCGTTGAGAATCTGCACATTCCTTTAATCACCGGCGACATTGCTGATGCAACAAAAGATTTAAGCCGTTCTATGAAACTGACGATGGGAAGTTTTTACATCAATGTCTTAAAAGATTATCCGCAGAATTTGGTGAAGGTTTTTGAAGCGATGGCCGATAGTCAAGGTGCTGTCCTCTTTCATTGCAGTGCAGGCAAAGACCGCACCGGAATTATTGCGGCTTTTCTTTTAGATTTAGCTGGCGTTTCAGAAGCCGACATTATCGCCAATTATCAATTGACCCATACCTATTTAAAAACCAATCCGACTTTTACAAAGTCGGCCAGCGGCTACCCTCAAGAAATGTTTTATTCACTGCCGAGCTACATGGAGGAGCTGTTGAGCTATCTGTATCAAAATTATGATTCAGCCGAAAATTATTTGAAAACATTCGGCCTATCAGAGTTAGCCATTGGAAATCTGCGGGAGCAATTGACCGGACCTGTTCTCGTTTCCATGAAGGAAGACTAAAGTTTATCAAGAATGCCACAATAAAAACGCCAAAGCTGCCCACAGAAATGGAACAAAGGGCAGCTTTTTTATGGGCTGTCCCAATAAATTGCTAAGTAAAATCACTAAGACACCCAGCAAGCTGGCCAAACAAACGAGTAAAGCCAGCTCATGATAAGGAAGAAATAATGACCAGCACAGAAGTAGTTGCAAATCACCGCCACCGATTTTATGAGGGAAGAATAACCGGATACACAAAAAAAATAAAAAAAGTAAAGCAGTCTACTGCCAATATAAAGGCAGCGGCCCACTAATTGCCAATAAAAGCATCATTACACTTACAGGATAAAGAATTTTTGGTTCGACATGATAATAAAATAAGTCTGTCAAACTCAACAGCCAGCCACTCAATAGCCAAAGACCGCAAAATAAACTGTAAAAAGTCAGTGGCAGTTGTGAGAGTCCAACAAACAATAACGCTCCGCTCATCTCAGCAAGCAAATAAATTTTTGGAATTGGCTGGTGACAAGCAGTGCAGCGAAATTTTTGCAGAAGGATGGAAAAGATGGGAATCAGCTCATAACTGCGTAATTTATGTTGACAGCGGGTACAATGGGAGGCCGGTTTGACAATTGAAATTCCTTGATAGCTGCGTTCGATAACGACGCAGCAAAATGAAGCTAAACAAGCACCCAATAAAAAAGCCAGCAGCATGAACAGCACCTCATTTCAAAAAAAGATTTTTTACTAATTTAGATTTTCTATAAAGAAATACGCAGGCTTAAAATGATTGCATTTTGCCAAAATTTTCTAAAGAGCAAACCGCTTTAACTGAAAATTTTTCTCAATTAGCTTCTTATGGTTTACTTTTTCTGCGCTTTCTACTATCATTTAAGAGTAGGAAAAATTAGAATTATTTTAAGGAGGAACTTAACATGAAATATGAACAAACAAAAGAAGTATTAAATCAATTGGTCGCTGATTTGAGCCAGTTCTCTGTTGTGATTCACCAAACTCACTGGTATATGAGAGGACCTGAATTCTTAACTTTACACCCATTGATGGATGACTACATGGATGAAATCAATGATCAATTGGATGTAATTTCTGAAAGATTGATTACTTTAGATGGTTCACCTTACTCCACTTTAAGAGAATTCGCTGACAACACTGGTATCGAAGATGAAGTTGGCAACTGGGATCGCACAATTCCAGAACGCATGGAAAAATTAGTTGAAGGTTACCGCTACTTAGCTGATCTTTACCAAAAAGGTATTGACGTGTCTGGCGAAGAAGGCGACGACTCCACACAAGATATTTTCATTGCTAACAAAACTGACATCGAAAAGAAAATCTGGATGGTCCAAGCTAAACTTGGCAAAGCACCAGGCGTTGACGCTGACACTCGTGTTGGGAAATAATTAGTAATATCTAAGGGACTGCATTATGCAGTCTCTTTTTTTTGCACATAATTTGATAGGCCAGAGCTGTGAAAAGTTTTTTTGGGGAATTATTATACACTGATAATAGTGTATAATAATTTTTATAGAGAACTGGAGGAGAACTTATGAGCAGAGCAAAAGAAGATGTCTTTGATTTCGTTCAGCGAACAATTTATGGAAATGAAGAATTTGCAAATGGCCTGACCACAAGTCAAGTTGCTCAACAATTAAATATGCAACGGACAAATGTAAGCGCCTTACTGAACGCGTTAGTCAAAGAAGGCAGACTATTTAAAACGGAATCGCGGCCGGTTTTATATTTTTTAGAATCAGAAAGAGTGAATGGTAAATCTGAAAAATCACCACAAGTTTTGATTGGGGAGGAAGGCAGTTTAAAAAATGCTGTTCAATTAGCACAGGCGGCCATTTTATATCCCAGCAAACGACTAAATACTTTATTAACAGGGAATTTAGGTAATGGCACGACGTATTTTGTTAATTACATGCATAAAATTGCTTTGCAAAACCGAGTAATGACCAAGGATTCGCCGTTGATTCATGTCAATTGTCGCAATTACGTGAAGGACATTACTAGTTTGAACCCGCTGCTTTTTGGTCAGCAGGAGGATTTTCAAGGGAGTTGGTTTGAAAAGGCACAGGGGGGCATTTTATTTATTGATCATTACGATTTTTTAGATGCTTATCAGCAATCTAAAATTTTGGAATTTTTAGAGCAAGAGGCTGTAATTACTCTAGAGAGTGGTGAGACTCTTGATCTGTCGGATATTTTTATTATTCTGTCTAGTGCTGTGAAGCTACCAGTAAATCGGAAAATCCCAGTAATTATTGAATTACCTGATTTAAATCAGCGACCATTAAAAGAGAAATTGGCTCTAATTCACCATTTCTTTAGTAAGGAAAGTTCGAATGCCGAAAGAACTATTGTCGTTCCCACAGATATTATTCGTACATTATTGCTAACAGAGTTTGCTTTTAACGTGAAGGAGATGAAGATGGCGATTGTGGCGGCTTGCGCCAATGCCTATGTGAGAGTGGTTCATTCGCCAAATCAAGACGTGGAGATTGTGATGGCGGACTTTAAGCTGGAATTGGCAAAGACTCTTTTAAAGCGAGGTAAAAATGATTTTGCTATTGAAGAATTGTTGGGAGACGAGCAAGTAATAGTTTATGAAAAAGCGAGTAATTCATTGGATCAAAGGGGACAAATTCGAGAGAATATGTATTTGGAAATCAATCATTACTACGAAGACCTTTTGAATAAAAAAGTCAGTGAGCTGAATATTCAAAAAATAATCAATGGGTTGACCCAAAAACTCTACAAGAACTACAGCTATCGGGGACGCTTCGATACGGCAGATGATGAGGAAAGATTAGCCAAGATTGTTGAACCTAAAATCATCGAAATCGTAAAAAAATGGTTGGAATATTGTAGCTATACACTCAACCGCTCTTTCAAAGCCAATATCTTTTATGGGCTCTGTCTACATATCAATTCTTTATTAGCCTTAAAGCAGTTTCGCAGTCAAATGAGTGAAACACGCATCCAAGATTTGATTCAATTATATCCAGATGAATATGCGCTAAGTGTCCAGTTAGCAATGAAGCTCAAGGATCAATATGCATTAGATTTGCCGATTGAAGAGATTATTATCATTACTATGTTTTTAGTTCACACTGAAGAGGAAAAAACGGGTCACCCTGTACTACTGTATATTATGCATGGCGATGGAACCGCCAAATCATTGATGGAAACTACTCAAAATTTTACTCAAACGGATAATGTCTATAGTTATGATATGGCACTGACGAAGGAAATTTCTGTAGCCTTAAAGGAAATTAAAGAGTTGATTATGCAAATTGATCAAAATCAAGGTGTGATTGTTGTTTATGATATGGGCTCGATTAAAGCGATGTTGGAGACCATAGCAGAAGAGACAAATATTAAAATTCGACCTATTCACATGCCAATCACCTTAATCGGTATCGACATAGCTAGAAAGTGTTCGATGGAGTCAGATATCGAATATGTATATCATACCGTAAATATGGAAACGAAGAGTCTATTTAATAAAAGAAATGAAAGAAGCAATACTATTATCGTTACCTTGTGTGAAACGGGTGAAGGCGGAGCACTACAATTGAAGCGCTACATTGATAATTACTCGAAGCTAGGGCTACAGACGGTACCCTTTGCTATTTCTGAAAAGGACAAACTTTTAGAGGAAATAATTTCTCTTAGAAAGACTTTCCATATTCATGCTTTTGTTGGAACATACGATCCTAAGTTGCTAGGGATTCCCTTTATACCAATCCACACCGTTTTTCAAAATAAGAAAGAAGATTTGGATCGTGTTTTGATGTTTGATCCGATGGTGGGAAAATACGGAGACTTTGAGGCAGTTTATCATAATCTTGAGGAGAGCCTGCGGTTTGTTCCAATCGAACGACTAAAAACGATTCTGCCTCAAGTAATTACTGATTTCAACATCATTTATGATTTAGAAGAAAATCAGTTGGTGGGCTTGTTTATGCACCTGGCAAGTTTAATTGATCGCTTATTATCAGGCGGAGGTTCAATCAAAAATCGGGAAAAAGATAAAATCATTAATGCCTATCCAGAAGATTATCGGACAGTCGGCAAAGTCTTAAAAAAAGTTGAGCGGAATTTTAAAATAATGATTGATGATGATGAGCTTGCCACTATTATTATGATTTTGCGGAAGGTGTAATTTTTAAAGAGAGACCGTACCGTTAGTTTTTTGACAGATAGAATCCCATACTATAATAGATTTGCTGCTGCAGTCCAGTAGGTCCTCGGCGCAAACTTACAATAGTTAGTGGCAATTGCCAGATATTGTTTGGGAATTTTGATTCTGTTTTAACTAATGTCGCGGTCTCTCCTTTTTTGATTATTAAGGCTAACTAGCTAAAAAGGAAACTATTACCGTCTTTTTTCAATGCTGTCTTGAATTTTGTATAAGGTGTCGGTCATGCGCCCCAAATAAATTCCTTCACTGAAAGCTTTCATTATTTTATTGTGTTTCTTCGATTGAAAGCTTTCAATCGATTGAGTAAAGTCAACTTTCAAGCCTTTAGGATCTTTTTCTGTTTCATAGGAAATAGTGATTGTATCGTATTGGGTACTAATCGTTGCTTGATAAACTTCCCCTCTAATGTACTCTTCGATGGTGATATCAACGGGTGTTTGCTGCTCGTCTTGCTTTTGATATCTCAGCCCTTTCCTGATTTTTTTCACACCTGTTAGAGAGTTGTGTGAGACGTTGAGATCAGCCAAGAGTTCGTCTTCAAGGTAGTCATAAAACTCATCGTTTGCCACTTTCAAAACTCTTGTAATTTTCATAATCTTATTATAATGGATTTTTTTTACCGATGACGGATTTTCTGTATCTTTTTTGAAGTGAGTTATTTTATACAATAGGATGCTGAGTTATACACAAAGCTATTTTGGATTGTTTTTTTTAATACACTAAAAATATTTTCAGCTTTTTTTGATTTGTACACCTTCGTTTTGAGGAATATGAGTAAAAATCGGATGTAATTTCAGCTAATAGAAGTATACACTAATAAAATGTAAGCGTTTTGACGAGTTTTTATTTGTGATTTATCATGACTGTATTAAAGGAAAACCAAAAAACAGAAAGGAGTATTTCTTATGGATAATACACTATCGGAGGTTTCATCAATGACGATTATTGCCAACTCTGGGGATGGTCGTTCCTATGCTTTTAGAGCTTTGGAAGCGGCAAAGAAAGGAGATTTTGAACAGAGTGACGAGTTAATCAAGAAGGCTGAGGAATCCATACGCTTAGCGCATAAAGGCCAAACAGAATTGTTGGTGTCAGAAGCAAATGGCGATGAGAATGATATTAATATCTTGATGATTCATGCTCAAGATCACTTGATGACCAGTATGTTAGCCGAGGAGTTAATCAAAGAAATTATTCTATTATACAAAGATAAATATGAAAATTAAAACCAAAAAATGAATTTAAATATTGGAAGGAGAAATGATTTATGAACATCTTATTAGTTTGTGCTGGAGGCATGTCAACAAGTATTTTAATGAAAAAAATGGAAAAATACTGGGAAGAGCAAGGAAAAGACTTAAACATAAAAGCAGTTGGTTTGTCTGAGTATCAAGATGTTTACCAAGATTTCGATATCATCCTTGTCGGCCCACAAGTCTCTTATCGAATCGATGATATTAAAGCCGATACGAATATGCCAACGGCTGCGATTGAATCCTTTGATTATGCGATTGCCAACAGTCCCAATATCATGAAGCTTGCTGACTCATTGTATGAACAAAAATAGCTAAAGGAGGAAAAGACAGATGGAAAAACTATTTCAAAGTAAAGCAATGATTAAGCTGCAGGATTTTGGACAGGCCCTTGGCCGAAACAAGTTTTTGATAGCTTTGCAGGCAGCAATGATGTCACTGATGGGAATTATTATGGTCGGGGCAATCTCACAAATTCTAGTCTCTGTTCTTGGTCCTTCGATGTTTAACTTATTCTCAGCAGACAGTGCCACCTATTATTATCTATATCTGCCTTATCAATTTACTATGAATAGCCTTTCTCTTTGGGTGGTTGCACTATTTGCTTATCATTATGCAAAAAATCTAAAAATGAAAGCGCCGATTATGAATGCGGTCGATGCTTTAGTTGGATTTATTGTGATTGCTGGTGCTTTGGTTGTTACTGAAGCAGGTCTGACAACAATTGATATGACATATCTTGGAGCTCAAGGGATGTTTATCGGCTTCGTGGTCGTTTTCCTATCCGTTCATATTGAAAAATTCTGTATTGATAAAAATATCAGAATCAAAATGCCAGATGTTGTACCACCATTCCTACAAGATGGGTTTGCTTCAATTATTCCACTATTGTTCACCTTAATTGTTTTTGTGGGGGCATCCGCTGCAGTAGCAGTTGGAACAGGTGGCGCTTTTACAATCTGTTCAGGATTTATGGCAATTCTCGGTGTACCATTGAACGCCTTAACTTCTGTGCCTGGTATGTTTATTCTATGTATTTTCGGTGCCCTATTATGGTGTTTCGGGATTCACGGCACGATGATTTTAGTGCCAATTATTATGCCTTTAGGGATTCAAGCGGCGGTTGCCAATGGTGCTGCAGCTGCAGCAGGCGAACCATTAGTCTTCTATCCAGTGGCACTCTTTGGCTCGATGGCAATTGCTGGTGGAACAGGAAATACCTTACCTTTAGCAATTCTTGGATTTAAATCAAAATCTAAACAAATTAGTGCAGTTGCTAAAATTTCTCTAATTCCTGGGTGGTTCAATATTAATGAACCGTTGACCTTTGGTATGCCAATCATGTACAACCCAATTCTTTGTATCCCTTACGTTTTAAATATTCCGATTGTAATGTTGTGCACTTACTTAGCCTATCAATTTGGCTTCTTACAACCAGCTTGGATTTCAATTTCGGCCTTATTACCAATGGGCTTTGCAGCTTATCTTTCTACATTAAGATGGCAAAATGCTATTTGGGATTACTTAATGCTAATTCCAGCAACAATTGTTTATTACCCATTCTTCAAAGCTTATGAAAAACAATTAGTAGCCAAAGAAGCAGCAGTCGCAGAAGCTGAAGCTCAAGAAGCAAGTATTCAAAAAAATAGTGAAGGCCAAATGGCATAAAATAAAACAAACTGAGGCAAAAGTATTTTTGTCTCAGTTTTATTGAATGGAGCGGATAAAATGGTTTTTAGTGAAAAATTTTTATGGGGTGGCGCAACAGCAGCCAATCAATATGAAGGGGGCTATTTGGATGGCGGCAAAGGTTTAAGTACTGCTGATGTCATCATTGCTGGTTCCCACACAGTTCCTAGACAAATTACTTGGCTTAACCCTCAAACTGGAGAAACCGGTAAAACAGGAATGGGTTTTGGCACCGAAATGGATTTCCCTGAAGGTGCAATTCCAGCAGTAATAGATGGGGAATATTATCCCAGTCATCAAGCAACCGACTTTTATCATCATTATAAAGAAGATATTGCTTTAATGGCTGAAATGGGTTTTCGAACATTCCGTTTGAGTATGAACTGGGGCAGAATTTTTCCGAATGGTGATGATCAAACACCTAATGAAGAAGGGTTGAAATTTTATGATGCTGTCTTTGATGAATGTCAAAAATATCAGATTGAGCCACTTGTCACCTTATCTCACTATGAAACACCTTTAAATTTAGTTATCAAATATGGCGGCTGGGTGAATCGCAGCTTGATTGATTTCTTTGAAACCTATGCCAAAACAGTTTTTGCTAGATACCAAGGTAAGGTTAACTATTGGCTAACCTTTAATGAAATCAATTGTATGGAATTTGCACCATTTATGGCAGGAGGCGTGATGGAAAACACGCCGCAAAATCGTGCCCAGGCGGCACATAATCAATTTGTTGCTAGTGCCAAGGCGGTACGGGCGGCTCATGAAATCGGTCCTGAAATTCAAGTGGGACAAATGTTGGCTTACCAGCCAATTTATGCCTATACCTGTGATCCTGCTGATCAATTATTTACAATGGAGGCAGCTCAATCTGGATTATTTTACTCTGACGTGCAAACTGGTGGTGCTTATCCAAACTATCGCTTAAAAAAATATCAAAGAGAAGGAATTGTTTTGGAGGATACATCAGAGGACTACGATTTAATTAAACAATACACAGCTGACTTCTTAAGCTTTTCTTGTTATGGTTCTAGCACTGTGTCAACTCACGAAGACGTTGCGGGCAGCGGTGGAAATTTAATGATGGGAATTAAAAATCCTTATCTGGAAACCAATGCATGGGGCTGGGCAACTGATCCTGCTTGTTTAAGAATCGCCTTAAATACATTATATGATCGTTACCACAAACCATTATGGATTGTTGAAAATGGAATTGGTTGGGATGATCAAGTTGAAGCCGACGGTAGCATTCATGACAGCTACCGAATCGATTACTTGCGGCAAAATATCCAGTCTATGGATGATGCAATCAATATCGATGGTGTTGACTTGATGGGATATACGATGTGGGGGTGTATCGATTTAGTTAGTGCCGGTACCGGCGAAATGAAGAAAAGATATGGTTTTGTCTACGTTGACCGTAATGACATTGGAAATGGCAGTCTTGCTAGAAGCAAGAAAGATAGTTTTTATTGGTACAAAAAAATGATAGCATCTGATGGTGCAGATTTAACTTAGGAGGCGGCTATGACAGATTATCTAATTAAAGGTTTTCCAAAAGATTTCTTGTGGGGTGGTAGCACTTCGAGCGCCCAAGTGGAAGGCGCCTTTGATGAGGACGGTCGCGGTCTTTCGGTTTGGGATGTTAAGAAATTAAACCCGGGGACTTGCTCGTTTCATTATGCGAGTGATTTTTACCATCATTATAAAGAAGACATTGCGCTGATGGCGGAAATGGGTTTCAAAGCGTATCGGATGAGTATTTCTTGGAGCCGAATTCTACCATCTGGCGAAGGCGAAATTAATCCAAAGGGTCTTGAGTTTTATAAAAATGTCTTTAGGGAATGTCGTAAACATAATATTGAGCCAATCGTGACAATTTTTCATTTTGATTTGCCACTAGCACTATCAGAAAAATATGGTGGCTGGCAAGACCGACGGATGATCGATGTGTATGTAAACTATTGTCACATCCTCTTTGAAAATTTTAAAGAGGATGTGCGCTATTGGCTGACTTATAATGAGCAAAATATGCTGATCTTTTTTGGGGCTCTTGATATGATTGGAGGCACAAATAAAGCAAAAAAAGGTAGCGATTTATATAATGAAGCGCATATTCAATTAATAGCGCAGGCCAAAGCAATCCATTTATGTCACGAGATGTGTCCCGAGGCATTAATTGGGCCAGCACCCAATATTACGACTGCTTATCCTAAAACAAGTAATCCAATAGATTTTATCGCTTCAATGAACATGGATAATTTACGGAACGATTTTTATTTGGATGCGCTAGTGTTTGGCAAATATCCGCAAAGTGTTTGGAATTACTTTGCCGAAAATGAGATTGAAATTGAAGTGCAGGAAGGCGATTTCGAAATCATGGCTAGCTGCCATCCAGATATCATCGGCTTCAATTGTTACGGCAATGATACGATAGAACATTTAGATTTTTATAAACAAGACTTAGATGCTCTCGCAAACGCCGACAATCGGGACATTAGCTATTTGCGAGCCCTAATGGATAAACCAGGAGTTGGCCGGGCCGCTGAAAATGACTACTTTCCTAAAGGTTTGGATGGACATCAATTTGATCCTTATTGCATTCGGGTAACTGCGAGAAGACTAACTGACCGCTACCATTTGCCAGTGATTATTACCGAGAATGGATACGGTCGTCCAGATACCTTAGAAGCCGACGGAAAAATTCACGATGATTACCGAATAGAGCATTTGCGGGAAACAATCAGACAAATGCAGATTGGTATCGAAGAAGGAGCCAACATCATTGGCTATTGTCCGTGGAGTGCTATCGATTTGGTTTCTACACGAGAGGGAATTATCAAACGCTACGGCTTCATTTATGTTGACCGGGATGAAGACGATGAAAAGGCTAAAACTGCACCAATGAAACGGTATCGTAAAGATTCCTTCCATTGGTATAAAAAAGTTATTGCTTCAAACGGAGCAGAACTGGATTAAAGAATAAAACGAAAATAGACGGCAAAGTTTTTAAAGAAATTGCTTAAGCAGATGGTTTCTTAGACCATAGACAGTGATTTTCTTTGAGAACTTTGCTTTTTTAAATTTATCTGAATTATGGTATATTTTATTGAGAATCATTTTCAATTAAATGGAGGGTTCAGATGGAGGATGTAATTATTATCGGCGGCGGACCTGCTGGTTTATATAGTGCTTTTTATTGTGGGATGCGAGGCTTGTCGGTGAAATTAATTGAAGGCAGCTCGCAGCTTGGGGGCAAATTGAATTTTTATCATGAACGGATTATTTGGGACCTTGGCGGTGTTGAGCCAAGGCCGGCCAAAGAAGTTGTGGCGGCTTTACGAGAGCAGGCCGCCACGTTTCCGACAAAAGTTTTATTGAATCAAGCAGCTGTGGCACTAAAACAGCAGGCCGAACACTGGCAGGTGATTACCAAAGAAGGCCAAGTGCACGAGGCCAAAGCTGTGATTGTGGCGACTGGTACAGGCATGGTCGCAAAACAACCGGTGATTTGGGGTGATGCTCAAGCGCCACAAATTGATTACAAATTAGCGGCTGGCGAAAGGTATCAAGATCAGACGGTTCTTTTATATGGAAGCTTTGCGAAAGTCAAACGAGCACTAAAGAAATTAACTGTCGCCAAAAAAGTCATTGTCTTTGGCGCAGAAGAAAAATTTCCCGCTGAATTTACCAATCTGCAGGTTATTCCTGAGCCATTGCGAGTGACGGTGAAGGAAACGGAAAATCAATTGGCTGTGACGCTAACATTTCCTGGAGAAAACTTTCAGCCTTTGTTAGTTGATTGTTTGGTTGCCTTTCAGCAGGTCAACCATGCTCATCCGCTAAAATCAGAACTGAGTAAGCGATTTGACATTAGCGAGTTTGGGCAAGTGACAACCTCAGGGCAAGGTAAGACGGAACTAGCTGGCCTGTTTGCTGTTGGTGACGCCAGTCAGTATGAAGGCAAAATGAATATGATTGCTGGTGCCATTTATGAAGGATTACAGACTGCCAATCAAATTGCCGTTTATTTGAATGATGAAGCTGAGCCGGTTGGCAAGGTTTCTACTCATCACCCTGAATTACTAAAGAAATTGTGATGTAGGCTGTGAATTAGAATGGAGAAATCCATTCTTTTTTTGTTTTGAAAGACATTAGTTAATTTATTAACAGGAATTATCTGGAATCATGAATCCAATTTCCCCTGAAATTTTCCGATAATGGTGGCTGCTTGTCGTTTTTTTATTTTCCAAAAGGGTCTGCTGTATTTGCTTTTGCCTTTAGTTTGGTAGAATCTTGATTTATTTTAAATATTTTCTAATAAAAACTGGTGGATTTCATTGACTTTGCTGGTGTTTCAGGTTATGATGTTAAACGGTATTGTTTACCCCACAAGAGCCCCGGAAACTCACGTGTATGTAAACATCAGAACTTAAATTGGAGGAAGAAAATCGTGCGTACAACATATATGGCTAAGCCAGGCGAAGTAGAACGTAAATGGTACGTAGTAGACGCAACTGATGTTCCTTTGGGACGTCTTTCAACTGTTGTTGCTTCAGTGCTACGCGGTAAAAATAAACCAACATTCACACCAAACGTGGATACAGGCGATTTCGTAATCGTCATCAACGCTGACAAAATTAAATTAACAGGTAAAAAAGCAAGTGATAAAATTTACTACCGTCACAGTAACTACCCAGGTGGGTTGAAATCTGTAACTGCTGGTGAATTACGTGCTAAAAATTCTCGTCGTTTGATTGAAACTTCTGTAAAAGGCATGCTACCTAAAAACACTTTGGGCCGCAAACAATTTACTAAGTTAAACGTGTACGGTGGAGCGGAACATCCACATACTGCACAACAACCAGAAGTTTTAGACATCACAAACTTAATCTAAGAGGAGGGAATTTCATTGGCACAAGTACAATATATCGGCACAGGCCGTCGTAAAAATGCAGTTGCCCGCGTACGTTTAGTACCAGGAACTGGTCAAATTACTGTAAACAAAAAAGATGTTGAAGAATATATTCCACACGCTGACTTACGTCTAGTTATCAACCAACCTTTTGGTGTAACTGAAACTGTCGGTTCATACGATGTTTTCGTAAACGTAAACGGTGGAGGTTACGCAGGACAATCAGGAGCTATCCGTCACGGAATCGCTCGTGCATTGCTTGAAGTTGACCCTGACTTCCGTACTCCATTAAAACGTGCTGGCTTACTTACTCGTGATGCCCGCATGGTTGAACGTAAGAAACCAGGTCTTAAAAAAGCCCGTAAAGCTTCACAGTTCTCTAAGCGTTAAAAAAAGCTTCATATCAGTACTTTCAGGCGTTTCGCAATTCACTTTGCGAAGCGTCTTTTTTTGAGTTGACACCATTGTTGACACCATTCCGGTCTGACTCTTTTTGAGACAATTTACGATAGGCAATTTCACCAATAGGCATTTGAATCACATTTGGTGTATTTACATAGGTTCTTGTGATGTTGGTATCGCTGTGAGTCAATGCTTCAGAAATCTGTTCTAGAGCGACACCAGCTTGTTTAGCTAAAGTTGCCCCAGTATGCCGTAACTTGTGTGGAGTCGCATGGGTAAGGTGTTTATGTCGTCGCTCAATGGATTTCATGCGGTAGTTCAAATAATCTGTATGAAGCCTTTGATTGATATTCCCTTTATCATCAAAGAAGGTAAAGAGTAGCTGTTCTTCGGTTTGTTCGATTTCAAACTGAGCTAGTTCTTCTTTTTGTTGGACTTTCCACTGTTGAAGTAATTGCTTTAGCTCATTTGGAATATGGAAAATTGTCGTTTTATTCCCTTTTGTGTTTTTTTCATTGCCGAATTTATCTAAGGCTTTGCCAATCGTAATCTGGGAGGTAGAGAAATTCACGTTCTTCCATTTGATGGCGTAAGTTTCTGATTTGCGATCAGATAAAAAGAAGGTAGTCAGAAATAATACATAGTCCTGTAAAGTCAATTGCCCGCTTTCATAATCACTTTGGACGGCAGTTAGCCATTCTTGAAGTTGGTCAAAGGAAAGGTACAAATCTTCTTCTTTTCTTGCTTCTTGTAATTGGTTTTTCTTAGTAGCATTAATCCGTTTAAGCGATTTTTCTAGTTTATTCCGTTCAATGTATTCAAGCTCTTCTGCCCAATCAAAAATAGAATTAACGTAGCTACGTAGTATTTTGAAGTTTGCGTATTCAGCAGCCTTTTGTGTCATAATTTTTAGAACAAAGGCTTTGTTTTGATTCAAATAGTTCAATGTGTATTTTCCGAACATGGGTAAGATGTGAAGTCGAAAAATATCTTTTGTATTCGCGATTGTGACAGGAGTGGGAGACTTCGTGTTTCGAGAAGTTAAACCAGCCGTATAAGCATCAATCCAGATATCTTCATAGAAATCTTTGAATAGGGCTTCGCCACCTAGTTCAAAAGCATTCTTTTCTTTGTTTTCCCGTAGCTCTTTAATCTTAGCGTAAAAATCAATTTCTGCTTCTTTTGCCTCCTTTCTAGTTTTGAAAGTTTTGGAATAAAGTTTGTTTACACCTATCATCTCTTGGATATCTTGTGGATAGTAAAGCCGTAAACGGTAAGTTTCATTTTCTGTTTTGCTAATTGCCATAGTATTTCCCTCCGAGTTTGCGAGCCGAAATCAAATACTATATATGGAGTATAACGATGTCGGAATTATTTTGCTAGGCTTGCTAGCCATTGATCAATGGCTATACGGTCAAATCTATTTGAACCGTGGATTTGAATGAGGGGTAAGCCATCTTTAATCCAGCCATCTAACGTATTATTGGAAACCTGTAAATAGTTACAAGTCTGCTTCTTATTCATATAGCGGTGTTGCAGGTTTTCCTGTGTCTTAATTTTTTCGATTTCAGTTGTGATTAAATCAGATAGTTGAGTAGAAATGATGTCCATTTGATCATCACTGAGTAAAATTTTCATTTCGGTCATATTCTCACTTCCTTTTGAATTTTGCGTAGGGAATAATGAATTATTTTTTTATCTTGGTATAGCGAACAGTGCTTTCTTGAAAATCCATCACTTGTTCAGAATTTCCACCTTCATTTATCGCACTATAAAATATCGGACGTCTTACAAGATACTCATTGGTATAAAGTACCTCTTGATTTATGGTATCAAAAGGTTGATCCACGAGTTGCTTTGTGACGCTGGGCACTTTGAGGTTGCGAGATTTGAAGAACGCTTTTTTCTTATGCTCTTTCAAATCTAAAGCCTTATCGAAGTACTTGCTGATATAGCGCCCACGATTTTCGATACTATCCACATCAATCTTGTTGATTTTGACAAATCCATGTCCCCAGATGGTAGTAAGGCGATTGACGGAGATAAAAGGAAAGTCAAACAGGATGATGTGGTAATGGATCGCACCTCGTTCTTGTTTTTCCCACGTGGCAAGGTATTTTAGATTTGCTTTTTTTGTGTGATAGAGTTCGTAGTTTAGTCGTTTGATAAATTTTTTGAATTCATTATTCGCATAGGCAATGTCTTGAATGTTTTCTCTGAAAGTGAGGGTTAAAAATTTTGTCTGATTGTCGAAGTTCATATCCACGAGTCGGGCAATTTCAAAACGCATATTTTGATAGTATTTTTGTTTTCGTTTTAAGCTGTCGTATTGCCCTTGAGCGGATAATTCTTTATAGTTTTTTCTTTTTTCGGTAGTTGTATTCTTTTCTTCATAAAGCCAAGCTAATTCTTTTTTTCGTTTTGGATTGGTTTCAATAGTTTCTGTTTTTTGTTTGGGAGTAATGATTGCTTCATAATCATAAATTTCAAGGTACGTGGGAGTTTCAATGATTTTTTGATTATAAGCTTTCAAGAATCATCACTCCTTGATGTGTATTCAGTTGTCAAAGAACCATCATTTTTCTCCTGATGTTGTTCTATAAATCAAGTTAAGGGGAAGCACTGCGTTGCAGTCCTTCCAGCCTATGGATTTATTGGGCGGTCTTAACGGACAGAAGCGGCTCTACGGCGCTGCCCCGCCGTTTCGTCCTAACCACCCAACAAACTCATAGGAAATTAGTTTTGTGCAGTGTTACCTTGTTTTTTCGGAATCAAAGTTGCCGCATCTGCCGTGGCCGATAAACCATAGCTGACGAATTGACCGTTAGAGCGACCCCAAGGTGCAATCACTAAATTGGTAAATGTTACCATTGCTAAACCTTGTTGGGTAAGTTCTTCCGGCGTAATCACGGGATTTTCAGATTTGACTTTGACACTGATTTTTTCGTAGCGGAGTTTAGGTAGAATACATTCATAACTCCAACCTAGAATTTCTCCGTCTTTTTGCCAGCGAGTAATATTGACAACCTGGTAATCTTTTTCGAGTTTTTCTTTTGGTAAGGTGAGATCATTGATTTTAATTGGCATAATAGCCCTCCTTTTTGGATATACGATAATTTATACGATTGGTTTAAAAAGATATAGACGGCCATCTATGATTTGTTTTTTATACGTTTATTTATACGAAGTCAAGTGATTTTATCAAAATATGTATACGAAATTTTATACGAGTGATATAATGAACAAAACGACAAGGAGGAAGTAGTCTATGTTTGGTTTATTACAACCTGATAAAGTGAAGGTAGGACAACGAATTAAGGAAATAAAAGAGAGCATGAATTTGTCCTTTACGGAATTAGGCAATCGTTTAGGCATAAAGAAACCAACGATTAGCTCCTATGTTCAAGGCTATGCGTTAGCCCCTGAAAGTGTCATTAACCAATTGTCTAGTATTAGTGGGAAACCGGTAGGCTGGTTTTACTTGGGTGACATTGAAGAGTATATTGCGAACTACTTGCAGTTAAAAGGGCAGAACAAGATTGTGCAAGAACATCCAGAAGTTGTGAAAGCCATCAAAGAAGAGTTTTACACTGGGGAATTTAAGAATCCGGCATGGGAAAATGAAGTTGGTTATCCATGTGAGGAGTTTATGGATGATTATTTTTATGAACTGCAACAAGAAATTATTAAAGAAGAAATTCAAAAATTGACAGCCAATGAGATTGATCGTTTACCATTTTCCAGTAAATTATCTGATGCGAAAAAAGATGAAGCAATCACCGTTATTACGAGTGATATCATCGAATACATGGATGTAGCCGGTGAATTTAATTATGAAAAAAAAGATGATATGGTTAAGATGGTTAAGCAAGAAGTCGATAAGTACGATTTTTTTGCGGATAGTAATTTTGAAGATCGGTATTTAGTGGGAAAACTAATTAATATCTTGGCAGATCAACAAAAAACTCGAGAATTAATCAATCGATTATCTGAAGAACTAACGAATAAATCTTTTTCTGGCAGATTTGGTGGAGAAGAATTGGTAGAGGTATTTGAAACGTTACGTCCGGCACTAATCCGAATTTATAGTAAAGTCAGTACGGATGAATTGGAAGACTGGTTTAAATAAAAACTCTTGCTGGGAGGCTGACTATGTACAAAATTGCAATATGTGATGACGAAGAGCTCCAAAGTACACTCCTAGAAAAAATGATCGATACCTATATGATAAATCAGGGCTTGGAAGCAGATATTGATATTTATAGCAGTGGAGAATCCTTATTAAGAGGGATTCGGAATCAAGAAATAGTTTATCAAATGATTTTTTTAGACATTGAAATGGATGGAATTAATGGCATTGAAACTGCTAAGTTTATCAGGGAAAGTGATCAACAAGTATTATTAAATTATATTACGAGCTTTGATGACTATACTCTTCAAAGCTTTGAAGTTTCACCATTTAGATATTTACTAAAGCCCGTTAAAGAAAATGAAATACGTATTCTCCTAGATGCAGCGGTTGATAAAATTTCTAGTGATAATCAATACCTTTTCGTAAAGGTTAATCGTACGCAATATCAAGTAAGATGTGATCAAATAATTCGAATTACCTCCGAGAAGGGGAGAAAACTTCGAATCACCATGTGTAACAATCAGGAAGATATTGTTTACTATGCTCGCTTAAAAGACATTATAGCTAATCTGGGTAGTTCCATTTTTGTACAAGTAAATTACGGGACGATAATAAACCTAAATTATATTGAGCGAATAGAGGATACTATTGTTCATTTGACAAATGGAGATCAAGAGGTAATTAGTAGAGGGAAGAAGAAAAAATTTGTAGAGTGCTATAGAAACTTCATTGAAAGGTCATTAGGGATATGAAAGAATTATTTATACTTATATTGGCCATTTTTTTAGGCTCATTACAGGGATGGTATGTTGCGTTTTATTTGAGTAGCTTCTTAGAACTAAAAATAAAAAAAGTGTCTTTTTATACACTTTGCATACTATTGATTCTCTTTACAAAGATTTCAATAAATAGTCAAAATCTAAGGTTCAACTTAACCTATATTTTTTTTATTGTTGTAGCTGGATTAGTAATATTTTGTTTCTACGGACCAGCCCCAAAAAAGATGTACCATTACCTCTATGTAATTTTTTTATTTTTATTTCAGAATAGTTTACTGGTTGCTACACAGAGTGATCCTTCTAATGTTGTTTTCTTACAGTTTATATTGTCTTATATATCAATTACAGTTTTGTCATTAATAATAATCTTTTTTCTTCACTATTTTAAGAGTACCAATGAAATTGGCTTGGCAACTAAAGAATATATTATGTTGTCTATAACCCCACTGTTATCGATAGGTACACTGATGTATCCGTTTCATTTTTCACAATTTGAGAGTATATGGGTAAGTATTGGATTATTGATAGTAAATATTATGAACATTTTTTTATACAACTATCTAACTGAAAAAACTTACCTATTACAACAACGGACATTATCTGGAATGCAAAATCAGCACTATGACGAAATGTTAAGAAAACAATCAGAATTTCGTATTTTAAAGCATGATTTAAAAAATCTATTATTAAGTATAAATTTCCAGTTAGCGCAAGGAAATGTTGATACAGCACAGAAGTTGTTAGAAAATATTACTCTAACTGCTACGTCTTCATTCCAAACATATACTGGCTGTTGGCCCATTGATACTGTACTAAGTAGTAAGATAAATGAAATGACTACTGAAAACATTTTATACTCACTGGATCTAAAAATTCCGGCAGATCTCGATTTTAAGCATAATGTTGTCGATATCTGTGCGATTCTTGGAAATATATTAGATAATGCGATAGAAGAATGTAATAGAATAGACTCCCCGAAAAAAGAGATAAAAATCTCTATTCATTATCGTGATGATAAAATCATTATGAAAGTAACTAATCCGGCTAGGATAAATAATCTGAATATTTCTAGTAAGCTGATCCGGTCAGCGAAAAGAAAGGGAAGATACGGATTAGGAATAAATAGTATTAGAGAACGAGTTCAGAAATTAGAGGGATACTCTGATTTTTCATGGAATGAAAATGAGTTTAAAGTTTTGATTATTATTCCAGTAGGGCAGAGTATTGCACAATAAACTACTTTTTCCTAAACCAATTCACAAAATAATATAGTAAACCTCCATAGGAAGCTACATAAGGTTCTTATGGAGGTTTTTTACATCTAAAAAAGGATCCAATAATATTTTTTTTACAGATTACTACATAAAAACTAGCAGTTTACAACGATAAAGTTAAAAAGAAGAATATAGGTACTATACTTTGGGTGTCGACGAGGAATTAAGTTCTAAATCTTCGGACCAATACTTTAAGAAAGTGGGGAATTCGTTATGCTATTCTTTTCAACGAAAAAGAGCAAAAAGGCGGGTTGCGTATCTGTAGGTGCACTATTCTGTGCATCTGTGGGTCACTACATCAAAGAAATTAAAAGTGATGTTTAAAAGCAATCGACTGCACTTTATTAGTCATTATTTCTGACTCAATAAGGTTCGAATCAAACGAAGAGCAACAACTTTATAGCGATGACATTACGTTAGAAAGTGGTGTCATCGCTATATTGAAAGGTGTGAATTCCTACGAATAATCCAACTAAGGGTGAAAGTTTAAAATATGAAAAGCTAAACAGTCTGTTTTTCAGTATTGCTATTTCGGTACTAACTGGAATTTGCTTGCTAGTGTTTATCTTGCTCGGTAGTATTCTCCCGTTTGAATCAACGATTTTTATTAGTATGACTTTACCTATTTTAGTTTCTCTGTTTATTATTCCTTTGATATATATCTTGGTTTTATCGAGAAGCAATCGGAATCTCTTAGATCTAAAATGTAGAAAACGAGAAATAGCTTATAGCGCTGTTGGAATTTTGCTTTTTTCGTTGATTTACTTTGTTACTAATAAAGATAAGTTTGGTAGTCAAATTACTTTATTTCTAATGATTCACTATATGATAGCGGCCTTTTGTGAAGAGTTCTTGTATCGAAATATCATTTTAAAAAGATTACTAGAATCTTGGGGAATTATTTCTAGTATCATTATCAGTTCGGTAATTTTTTCAGTGGTTGGACATATTGGAGAATCGCCAGTGGACAATTTGATTTACAGGTTTCCATTAGGCGTTTTCTTTTGTATCTTTCGCTTAAAATCAAAATCATTGTTATATACCTCAGCTATACATGCATTTTATAACTTAATTTTGATTGCTGCGTAGAAGTACTGAACAGGAGAAATAGGAAAGAAAAAGGGGGGAAGACTCTTGTTTAAAAGAATAGTGAGGTTTATTTTTCCGATTTTATTTGTACTATTGTGGATATACAACGTCCTACAAATTAAAACTTTCAACTTATTATCAGTGTTTTTCTTAATTGTTCTTATCCCGATAGTTCTTTATTCATTGTCTGTCGTGTTTATTGTACCAAGTGTTGGAAGTATCAAAAGATGTATCGTTATGGACGTCGTTTTATCAATTGGATATTCATTCGCATTGTTCTTCTCTATTGGTTTAATAGTATCAGAGAAAGTTGTCAATCAAATTAAAGCAAACACAGAAGAACTTGCTGGGAAATCAGGAAATTTAACAATTGCAGATGTAAATTTCAGCAATAATTTTTCGACCATATTAATGATATTTTTATTAACGTTTGTAATCATTGAGCTTTTTAGAATTATAGTCAAAAAAATGAAAAGAGGATAGAAATGTATATTAATCCTGATGTAGCTTATGCAAAGGTAAAAGATATTGATATGCTTTTCAATTTTGATAATGGCGTTGTTGCAGGAATTGATCAACGAGGGTTGGCATTTTATAAAGATGTAATAAGTCATCAAGTCTCGGAAAAAAATCAATTAACTGATGAGGAATCAGATTTCTTTAACTATCTAATTGAAAATGAATTTATTTCAGATAGTCCATTTATAAAGAAAGATCAAGTTGTCACTGCTTACTTACATTTGACAAACAGATGCAATCTACACTGTGTGGGTTGCTACTCTTATGATGAGAAAAGAAATCGTGATGAAGATTTATCTCTTGAGGATATGCTTAATGGAATAAGACAGCTTAAAGATGCTGGAATTGAAAACCTTGTTTTTTCAGGAGGGGAGCCTCTACTAAGACGGGATCTTATTAAAATTTTGAGATTCGCGAAAGTAGAGTGTCAGATACCAAATATTGTATTAATTACAAATGGGACAGTTTATAACAAAGCGATTATTTCTGAAATGTCTAAATTCGTTGATACAGTTTCTGTTTCTGTGGATTCATATTCAGCCGAATGTCCTTCATTTATTAGAGATTCAGGTATATTCAATAGAATAATGGATACCGTTTCATTGTTAAAGGAGAATGGAAATAACGTAAATCTCATTCCCACGGTTCATCATTTAAATGCAGATAAACTTTTGGAATATGTAAACTTGGCTGAAAAGATGGGAGTATCTGTTAGTTTTAGTATTCTTTCAGCGTGTTTTGAAGGGGAAATGAAAAGATTCCTTCCAAATGCTAAAGACATTAGAAGTATCAGTAATTTTATGATTGATAGTGATTTAAGTCTAGAGGATAGTGCAATTAGAGGAGAAACACTACAAGCAGAAAACTATTGCGGAGCTGGAAAGACTATGATTTCTATTGGTACTGACGGAAACGTTTATCCGTGTCATATGCTTATGGAGGAGAAGTTTTGTTTGGGAAATATTAAAGACAATACGATTGTTCACATGCGTGAGAATACCAATAAACTTTTTTCCTCTATATCGGTAGACAATGTTAAAGGTTGTAATAGATGTGAATACAAATATTTGTGTGGAGGAGGGTGTCGTGCGAGAGCCTATATGAAACATCGTGATATATACAAAAAAGATCCTTATTGCGAGTTGTTTTTTAACTATTACGAAAATCTAACTACAAATCTTTTTCTAAACAATTAATCATAATTTTAGGGGTATGAAATGACTAAGATAATTATGAAGGAAAAAATATTAGTGATACAATTTTCTATTCTTTCACTGATAGCTAGCTTAATAGGAATTTCTTTTGCTCCGATTATTCAAAATTTTATCGATGCAATTTCCAAAAAAAATTGGAAAATGTTTTATATCACCCTGTGTTTATTTTTTATATTTTTGATAATTAACTTTTTATTTCATTTCTTAAGTGTGAAATCTGAGTCTCACCTACTTCAAAAAATCCATATTTCGGTTAAAAGTAGAATAATCAGAAGTATTCTTCACATGAATATAACTCAGTATGAAAAATCTACTGTAGGTGAGAAAATTAATCTTTTCAATTACGACCTAGAAGTTTTTGAACAGTATTTTCTGGACAATATCTTACAACTAATTCAAAGCTCTTTTATTCTTTTTTTTGCCTTTGGTTATCTGCTATTACTAAGCCCATTAGTTGCTTTTGTGGTATTTTTTTGTTCTGTTATTTCCTTAATAATTCCTTCCTTACTAGGTAAGAAAATAGATTCATTGACTGAAAAAACTTCAAGATTGAAAAGTAATTATCTGAATGACCTTAAGGATATTTTTGGAGGATTTACAGTGATCAAATCCTTTCAAGTTGAGGAAAGATTTGAGAAAAGGAATCGCAGTTTTTTAGAACAAATGGAGAATAATCAACAAAAACTAAAAAATCAAAATGGTGCTTATAATTTGATGATGGGAACGCTCCAGTATTTCAATTTGATTATTTGTTTATGTACAAGCGGCTTTTTAGTTTTATCAAACAGGTTATCATTGGGCGAGATGGTAGCAGTTACTCAAATGGCAAATATGATAATTCAACCCTTGCAAGTTTTTGGAACGTCAGTAATAGAGATAATTGGAAGTAAAACTATACGGACTAAGTTAGAAAAATATGTAGACAAAATAGATTCTCCTACTGAAATGCCCAAAATTTTGGATGAACCATTTGAAAAACTTCAGTTGAAAAATGTCAGTTATGAGTCAGAAAAGGGTATAACAATTTTAGATAATATCAATTTGGTTTTTGAAAAGGGTAAAAAATATGCCATTGTTGGTAAGAGTGGAAGTGGAAAAACTACCTTGCTAAAAATTATCGGTGGATTATTGAATTGTTATAGTGGCGAAATAATCTATAACGGAAAAAATCTAAGCAAATCAGATGAGAAGATAAGATCTTCATTTGCCCATCAGGAACCGTATATCTTCAATGATAATCTAAAAAATAATATTACACTTTTGTCTGAACGAAGTAAGAAGGAAGTAGAAAAAGCTATCCGTATGGCTAAGCTTCCTAGGATTAGGGCTCGATATGGAAGTTCTAAATTTAGTGAAAATGGGAATTCACTATCTGGTGGTGAAAAGCAAAGGATAGCTATTGCAAGATTAATTGCAGATCAATCAAACCTGCTCCTTATGGATGAAGTGACTTCAGCATTGGATTATAAAACAGGAGGAGATATTTTGGAAGAACTTCTGTCAACAGTAGACTATACAATTGTTTTTATCACGCATGATCTTCGAGAAAATATTTTGGGTTCTGTTGATGAGGTGATTTTTATTGATAACGGCACTATCGTTGAACAAGGTAGTTATTCGGAAATTTTGAACCATGATGGACTCTTTAAAAAATTGAAAAACTCCTGATAAGGAAGGGATTTTATGGAACTATTACTTTCTGTCAATCAATTAGTAAAGAAATATGACACTAAAACAGTCTTAGATAATATTTCATTTGAGATAACGAAAGGGGAAATAGTTGGATTACTTGGAGTAAATGGATCAGGTAAGACTACTTTAATGAAGGTGATACTTGGCCTAACCTCTTCTGAAGCTGGCGAAATTAAGTATAAGGGAAACTCGAATTATTTGAAGTCCTTTAAAAGTAGAAGGGAATTTGGTTATCTGTTAGATTGTAAATTATTTGAATATTTGAGTGGGTATGACAACTTGTATACTGTCGGAAAATATGCAAATCATTGGCAAGGAAAAACTAAGACTGAAATTGCAGAAGAAATTAATGGACTATTGGATTTGGTTGACTTACCAAATTCTAAGAAGAGAGTGAAGGGTTATTCATTCGGGATGAAACAGCGACTTGGATTAGCAATGGCTTTAATGGGGACACCAGATTTCCTAATATTAGATGAACCGTTTGTGGGTTTAGATCCAGTGGGAATTGAGCACTTACTTGGCTTCATCTCGAATTTGAGAAAGGACTTGGATATTACGATATTGATATCGTCACATCAGTTAAATGAAGTTGAGCAGATTAGTGATAGATATTTATATATTACTAATCAGAAAGTTAAGGAAGTGACGAAAAACTCTAGTAAGAAATACCTTATCAAGTTGAATAATCCAGATAAGCTATTACTTAATCAATTGCAATCAATTGCTGATATAAAGCATAACGATGTTTTATTTGAGGCAAAGAATGAACTGATTGATAGGGTTTTAAAGATTATCTATCAAAATCATGGGGAGATTACTGATATTCAGGTAACGAATGATAATTTGGTAGATTTATTTAGAGGTGATCCTAAATGAGGGATGTTATCAACGTAGAACTATTTAAAATGTGGAAAAGAAAAATTTTTATTGGTATTTTTTTACTCAGTAATTTTTCTTTAGTCTATTCTTTGGGAATTTATTTCAATTGGAGTTTCATAGATATAAATGGGAAATTGGATCTTATCTCTTTTTCTACAAGTATGTGGGCCTTATTAATGATGCTCGGAATTCCACTTGTCTTATTTACTTTCTTAGCTGCAGGGACTCTAGGTGGAGAAATTTCTGATGGGCAATTCATGTTAGAAATCACACGAGTCAGATCAATAAAATCATTGGCTTTAGGGAAGTTTATTTCGATTGTAGAGGTATTAGTGTTATTTTATATCCTTAGCATGGCTCTTTCCAGTCTATACTATATTGTTTTTGTAGCGAGATCAAAAAATGGATTGGGAATCAGTTGGGATATTGAAGGTTACCATAGTCGCTTGCTCCTTGTGAGTATTTGTGGAGTATTATTTCTTATTCTGTTTATTTCTATAGCGATGGTAGTGTCAGTAAACTTCGGAACTTTTAGGGCAGTCCTCTTATCTTTATCTGTTTATGTTTTATTGAAATTTATTTCTAGCATTCAGAGCATTCGTATATGGATACCAGGGTATTATACATTAATTGATGATAATGATTTCTCATTGCTAATAGTAACGTACCAATTGTTTATAATGGGATTTATTATTGGAACACTGATTTATGTGACTATTAATTTTTTGAAAAAAAAAGATTACTAGTAAAATTATCGACATATAAGCAGAGTGATTTTATATTAATTTAACTAAGTATTCTTATTTTAAGAGCTCCGTATCAATCTTATCAATACCTCCATACAAAAAGGCCCAACTTATGTGAGGCCTTTTTTAGTACTTTTAATTTTTCCACAAATTATAGATTTCGGTTCTCTTATTAAAGGCTTCTTGTCCACCTTCCATAATATCTACAATCTTATTTTGAATTAGTTTATCATCAATACTCCCAGTAGTAGTTTCGATCTTTTCTGGATCATATGAAACAGCGATTACTTGCTCAGAATCTCCCAAAACAGGGATATTCGCATTATGGGTTGCAAAAATGAATTGGACATCCGGCTTTCTAAGCTTAATCTCTTTAATTATTTCGTTATAGATAACTTGATTATCTAAATCATCTTCAGGCTGATCAATCATTATTAAGTTGTTATCTTTTTGCGAAAGAATAAATAGAACTAAAGCCGAAGCCCGTTGACCAATGGAGTGCTTCGTAATAGGTTTTCCATGGTAATTTATGGTTATTAAATTTGGTGTTCTGATTTTTAGAAAAGAATTGTAATTTTCTCTTACCCTTTGTTTAACTTTGACTACATGTGATTCGGGTAGCACGGAAGATATAATTTTTCCTTCATCAAGAAACACATCAATAACTAATGCTGTAAAATCTGGCAGGACTTCTAATAATTGGTTATATCCAGAAGTAGTAACTCCGGTGCCCTTTAAACTAGATTTCAACTTTGTTAGAAAGTTAGTTTTATTTCCTTTAAACGAAATTGCTAATTGTAAGGAATCTTGACTTGCATTAATTTTAGCTATCTCACTTTTATAAATACCCAACTCTTCAAGTAAAGCATCATTTCTTTGAGAAATTAAAACTTTAAGCTCAGTAGTTAGTATGTCTTTCTCAGAATTATGACTAATAATCTTCTGAATAGATTCAATTAATTCAGCTTGCCTTATTTTCAAATTTGAAAATTCATCTGGATTTAAGTTAGGAATATCAATTTCTCTTTTGATTTCTGCAAATTCTTCTTCTAAAGAAGTCACAATTGAATTAAATGTGCTTGATAAAGATTCTATTTCATTTTGTGATTTCTCAACAATCGTAATTATTTTTTCAATATCTTTTAGCGTATTGGTTATGTTTTTAATCTCTATTTTTAAATCGTTAAATACAGTAGGTATTTCTTCTGAGTCAATGGACTCCAACGAAATTAGTTCAGATATATTATCTGACGAGATAATCTCTTTTAGAGCTTGTTTATATTTCTTAACGAATTTATTGATTTTGTCAATAGTCAGTTTATCTTTTTGAAAGTTTACTTGTTTTGAAAGTTTATCTGATAGTCCTTTTTCTTCAAAAATTTTTATTTTATACTCAATGTCAGATAACGTATTCGATAGATCTGTAACAGAGTCTATTTTATCTTCCAAGGTTATAAGTTCTTTAATCTTATCTGATATTTCATTTTCAACAGCTAAAGTTTTAGTGTGTAAAGACGGGAGTGCTTCACCAACCATCTTATCTAATAAATTTAATTCAAATCCATTATCCATTGAAGAGAGATCTTTTTGCCCAAAGTACAATGGTGATTTTAAAATTGAACTTGCCCTTGCACCTATTACTTGATTGTTTGTATCAGTAACGTGAAGCTGTTCACCTAGAATTCTTTTAATTTTATATGATTTACCGAAGTTATCATACAACTTTAAAATAATTTGCCCACCAGATCCGAGAAGATTACTAACTACATCTTTTTTGTAATCTGAATCAGATGAAGAGGGGGACATGTCTAGTGCATACCTTATTGCCTCTATGATGCTTGATTTGCCGCTTCCCCTTATTCCGATTAAACAGTTTAATTCCGCAGATAAATTAATTATTTGCTTATTTAGCTTTCCACCGATAAACTCAATTGATTGAATATAACCGTGAGTTATTTCCGGTTTTGTAGAAGAAATTCGATTTTTGAAATCTTTAAAAGCGAGCATTACAGCATCAAAACAGTTATCTCCAATTTTTATATAGCTATGTTTCCCTTTACCAATATCCAAAATCGATTTACAGTCAGAGCCCTCAATATAGGGTAGTTCGTAACCCATCCACTCTTTGATTTGCCGCATTTTATCTCTAGTTCTGCCTTTTTGTAAACCGAGAATTCGAGATTTGAAATCTGAGTTGTTCGCTAACGAGTTTATGAGGCCGCCATTACATTCTTTATAAAAACCGCTTTTTTGCTCTATGTGCGCCATTAGAATAAAATAGTCTTTTCCATAAGAATTTAATGTGGACATTACTTGTGGAAGGTCTTGAGCGCATCTTGTATTTTCGTTCTCTCGATTGTCTATGTTTTTAAATACTTCATCTAGGAACTGATTAATTGATTCTTTCTGTCCGTTAATCCAATCGGTATCTTTAAATACTATTAGACAATGAATACCATTAGAACCTTCTTTAACAGATAGTTCAACACCAGGAAGAAGAATAATATCGGATTTATTAGCTTTTTTTTTGAGTGCTTTAAATTCTCCTAAATCGAATTTATTGTGATTGGTAATAACCCCTAATCCGATTTTTTCTTCCTTTAATTTATCAATATAGTCCGAAACAAATCTGTCCTCATCTCCTGAATATTTGAATTCTTTATCTTTTCTGGTGTGAAGATGAAAGTCTGCGCGAATCCATTGAGTACCATTTTCAAACATATTTTTCCTCCCGATTTTTGGCATGTATATTGATAAATGTACATCATTGGAAACGCTTTGTATAGATGATAAGATAAAACAAATGTGTTTTGCAAATTAGATTTGTGTATTGTGACCCCAATCGCAAAGATACCTCGTGATTGAGGTATCTTTGCGATATTTATAGAATTATTTTTTTCGTTTCCATAAATAAACACTAGAAGAGATTGTAATAAAAAGTACTCCAATCAATACTAATCTAGTGTTAGTATAAACCGTCTCGTAATAATCAGTTTGCGGTTAGAATATATAAAAAACGTTGTCCGGAAACAAATGTAACAAATGAAGATTTTAGTGAGATAGATAAGACCAGTATTCCAGATATGGACTTATTAGTACAAGGATTTCCTTGTCAGGACTACTCCGTTGCTTCATCAGGAGCTAAAGGAATAGAAGGTAAAAAAGGAGTGCTAATGTACTTGCTTTAAGAACAATAATCAAGTCGAATATTGAAGATGATTCATTGTATTTATCACAGAAACAAAAAAAGAAGTTTGCTGAGCTACAGGCGGATTTTCGAGAGATAAAAATATCTAAAACGGGGCATCCTTATAAATGTGGAATGGGAGCAATCACCTATCCAGACAGTTTGGACGAACCAGCAAGAACAATGATTACGAGTGAGCACACAATTTCTAAAATGAGTCATGTTGTTAAAGATTCGGGGAACAATAAAAAAAGATTAATCTCTCCTGAAGAAGCAGAATTAATTAATATGTTCCAGGAGAGATGGAAAAAAACAGAGTGTATCACTAAACAAATCGATATTTTACGATGGGAAATGCGTTAGTTGTAGGACTTGTAACAGAAATTGGTAAAGAGATAGTAGAAACTATTTAAGTTGGAATCAAATGATGTAGAGTAGGATAACTAAAAGTTTTTAGATAAAAATATTTAATTGTTGAATGATGTGAAATTGGTTGATAGAATTGAATCGGCTCGCAGGTAATTGACACCATTGCTTTCAAATAATTTGAAAGTCAATAAAATTTTTCTTGTTTCAATCTCTTTAAATCATTGCTATTAAAGCATTATGAAGCTGTTTGAAAAATCGGTTGGGCAAACCAGGTCTTAAAAAAGCTCGTAAAGCTAGTCAGTTCTCAAAACGTTAATTGCTGGAGTCGTTGCGAATTTATTCGCTTACGAATACAGTATGGGACGGAGATTTCAAAGAAATCGAGTACCATTCAATTTAAACAAAGAAGGCACTTTCCATTTTTGGAGAGTGTCTTTTTTTGTGCGTCTTGTCTAATTCTTCAATTTCTATATTTGAAAATTGAATTATCCATTTTGTTTACAACTCTTAGAATGTCACAAGATGAAATATTATTCGCACAATTATTGCTATACAAAAGATGGATATTTAAATGTGACTAGAAATCTTTTTATAACTATGATCTAATAAAATAAAGTGGAGGAGATATTCATGAGCTCAACAAAATCAAAATACAAAATTGAAAAATACAATTTTGATGATTTGGATCAAACAGTAGTATTGCCATCTTTTCAAAGGAAATTAGTTTGGTCCAAAGCAGAAAAGAAAAGTTTTATTGAAACACTCCATAATGGATACCCATTTGGTGCCATTCTAGTGTATCAGTATCCAAATGAAGAAAAAATATCTTTAATCGATGGGTTACAAAGGTTTACTACTATAAGAGATTAACGAGAAAATCCTCAAGAATATATACCAATTGATAGTTTTATATCTCAAACATTAAATCTCTTTATAAGAGAAGAAACCCCCACAACGACGGTTACAAATTTTAGAAATATTATTGAAAAAGTATTCAAAAACTTTGTTAGTACGTTAAATGAAAATACAGAATCTCTTGCACTATTCGATTTGTTAAAAAAAGAGTTAGCCGAAACAATTCCAACTATAGATACTAGTCTTATTGAGATAATAAAAATCTCTGACAGCTTAAAAAATGAAATACGTGATTTTTTAGATATTTCTCAAATAGATATTCCAACAATTGTTTTCACCGGTTCAGATACTGAGTTAGCTACAGTATTTGAAAATCTAAATAGAGGGGGTAAGAAGCTATCAAAATATCAAGTGTTTGCAGCCCAATGGTACAAGTATAATGTTTTATTGAGTGGAGAATATTATAATCTAGAACTTTTAGAAAGAACAATTAATTGGTACGAAATATTGGAGAATGAACGAGGGATTGAAATTGAAAATTTTAACCCTGATTTAATGCGTGAAAACTCTGAAATAAATATTGCCGAGCTATGTTTTTCGTTTGGAAAAATAATTATTGAAGAAACACCTGTTTTTTGGAATAATAGTACAGATGATACGGCTAACGAAATTGGTTATTCAACAATGGCAATTATTTTAGGTGTGAAGAATAAAGATTTAAGTTCAATAATTGATAAAAAAAATAGGGAATTTTTTAAAGATGCTAATTTGATTGAAGGAGTAATAAAGTCCGCAATAACAATCTATAAAGATTTAAATAAGTATTTTAAAAAATATCTTCATAATCCTGGTGATATTGATAGTTTCAGATACTCACTCGGAACAAATTTCCAGATCCTCTCTTATTTTGCGTCTTTATGGAACACTAGGTATGATCTAAATTTGACAAGCTTGACTTTACAAACGAAACATAGCTCAGCAAAGGACTATGACAGAATAAAAAAACATTTACTGAAATGGTATGTATATGATACAGTTGAGGGCAATTGGTCGGGGTCTGGCGATAGCAAGTTGGATCAGATTGCAATTGAATTTAATAACAAATATTTAAACGATATATCATCTGAGAACTTGAATAACTCTTTAATGAAGTGGTACGATGAGCAATTGCAAAAAAAATCGATAAATTTTGAACCAGTAGCTAAAATGCTGTATACAATAAATGCGTCATTTGATAGTAATTTATATAATAGCGCTGAGTATGACTTAGAACATGTGATTCCAAGGAAATTAATTTCAAAAGCTTCAAGCCAAGCATTAATATCTGGAGGTACATTAGGAAATCTGATGTTTCTTGAGAAAAACGTAAATAGAGGGAAAAAAGAACAATTTATGTATGATTATGTTAATGATGATATCTCTGATATAAAAGAGGAATTCATAGATTTAAATTTTTATCCCCAAAAGAAAAGCTTAATAGATGTCAAAATCGAAATAGAAAAAAATACTAATGATTTTTCCAATACTCAGGCAATTATAAAAAATCGCGGAAATAGTATAATAAATGCACTGGTTAAAAATTTAGGATAGGTGAACATGTGCAATACCAATAGAGGAGTACTCCAAAATTGGTTCAAGAATATTAATGAGCCATTTTAGGTGAAATATATGAGTTTGATTTCATTGAAAACTATGTGCCATTTATTTTCTCTTTGATTCTAACAAGACACTTCCTTAGCATAGGTAGTGTCTTTTCTTTAACCTGATAGTGTTATTTGAATAGTATAGCATTCATCCCCCCTCATCCCCCAACATCAACGATGGCGCCTTCCCAAATTTCTTCTTAAAAGATTTACTAAAATGAAACGTATCCTGATAGCCCACTAGCTTGGCGACGTCGCCAACGGTGTGCTGTTTTTTTTCTAGCAGATATTTGGCGTGATTGAGGCGAATATCAATCAGATAGCTGATGGGGCTGATGCCAATCAGCTCTTTGAAAATACGCGAGAGATAGGTGGCGCTGACAAAATGGTCTTGGGCCAGCATTTCTAGAGTAATTTCTTGGTCATAATGGTTTTCAATATAGTAGAGCACTTGGTTGACGATTTTTTGCTGGCGATTTTCATTGTCGGAGAGCAGGTTGGACATTTTGATATCGTTTTCAGTATTGAGGGCCCGCAAAATATAAATCAGCATTTCGATGATGATGATTTTTTGCATCATAGCACTTTCTGACTGTTGCTGTTCGACTTCGTTGATGGCCTGCCAGGCTTTTTGCAAAACAAAGTGCTGGTACTTGCCCAGATTTGGCCGTGGATGGTCGTGGGGCAGAAAATTGCGCTTGAAACCATCTAAGGAAATATTGCGAATGCCGATATGAAGTTGATGGGAAAAAGTATCTGGCTGCTGCCATTCCCGATGGCGCATGCCGGGATTGAAAATCATCACGTTTCCGGCGGCTAAAGAGATTGGCTCCTCTCCTTCAAATTGATAGATGGCTTCTCCCTCTAAAATAATGCTGATTTCTAAAAAATCATGGCTGTGCATATTGGAAAAATTGCGGTCATTATTCCACGGGTCAAATAGGTAAATGACCTCAGGACTAAAAGTTTTTGGCGAAATAAAATTCATCGAAGGCCCCTCATTTCCTCACTCATATAAATAATATTTTACATTATCTAGACAAAGAAAATCCATTCTCATTGGCAACTATTTTCATTAAACTTTTACATGCAAACAAGGTGGGATTTTTCTTAAAAAATCTAGAGGGAAATTCCTAAAAGGAAGGTGAAAAGAAAATGGGAGATTTGCAGTGGATTTGGCGTTATGCCAAAAGGGACAGGCGAAAAGTTTTTCTGGGGTTATTATTTATTTTATTGAATGCGGGGTTGGTGATTGTCAATCCGTATGTTGCGGGAGTTATTGTGGACCGGGTGATTTATCAAGGAGATGCGGGGCTGTTGCTACCATTGTTGGCGGTGATGATTGGCACGACGCTGCTGCGGACGATTGTTCGTTATAGTTATCAAATTATTTGGGAGCAGGTGGGTCAGGATACGATTTATGCGCTGCGGGGGGACCTCTATCAAAAATTGCAGGAGCTGGACTTTGGCTTTTTCAATCATACGCGGGTCGGCGATATTATGGCCCGGATGACGGGAGACACGGATGCGATTCGCCATTTTGTTTCGTGGGTCAGCTATAACGTGTTGGAGTGCGTGATTTGGTTTATTTCAGCAATCATTGTGATGAGTACGATTAATTTGCGGCTGACGCTGGCGTTGGTGGCGATTACGCCATTTATTTTTATTTTGACAAATCGGATGGCTCGGGATGCCCACCCATTATTTATTGAAATTCGCGAAAGCTTTTCCCGGCTAAATTCGATGGTGGAGGAGAATATCGGCGGTAACCGCGTGGTCAAAGCCTTCGCCCAAGAGGCTTTTGAGATTGAAAAGTTCAATCACTTTAACGCTGATTTTAAACAGCGAAATTTAAATCTGGCCGGAGTTTCTAGAAAATATTTGCCATTGCTAGATGGACTGGCGGGTAGTTTAGGCATGACAGTTTTGGTGTTGGGTGGCTTTTTAGTGATTAACAGTCAAATGTCATTAGGAGAATTGGTGGCCTTCAATGGCTATTTATGGATGCTGAACAATCCCTTGCGGATGAGCGGTTGGCTGATTAATGATGTCCAGCGTTTTTCGGCTTCTTGTATTAAGATTCGGGAAATGTTAAATCGCAAATCAGAAATTCCTATCGGAGCGGCGTCAGATATTCAGCAAATTAAAGGAGATGTGGAGTTTCGCCATGTGTCTTTTGCTTTTCCTGATGATCCGGAAAAGGAAATTCTAGCGGATGTCTCTTTTACAATTAAACAAGGGCAGACGATTGGTATTTTAGGAGAGACGGGTTCTGGTAAATCCACACTGGTCAATTTAGTCGGGCGTTTTTACGACCCGACGGCGGGCACAGTTTTGATTGACGGCAAAGATATCAAGACCTATCCAGTGCGGCAATTACGAGAAAAAATTTCGATGGTGATGCAGGATGTCTTTTTATTTTCCAATACGATTGCGGAAAATATTGCTTTTGGAAATCCTTATGCCGACCCAGAGATGATTCAGCAGATGGCGGCGATTGCCGATGCGGATGCGTTTATTCATCGGATGCCAGAGGGCTATGAAACGCTGGTGGGTGAGCGGGGCGTTGGTCTTTCCGGCGGTCAAAAGCAGCGGATTTCCTTGGCCCGGGCTTTGACCAAAGACCCGGCTGTCCTGATTTTGGATGATACAACATCTGCTGTCGATATGGAGACGGAAATTAAAATCCAAGAAAAATTGACAAATCTGACTCAGCAGAAGACGACTTTCATCATTGCCCACAGGATTTCTTCTGTGCGAAAAGCCGATGTCATTTTGATGATGGAAAAAGGCAAAATTATTGAACAGGGCACCCATGAAGAATTAATTGCAAAACGGGGCAAATATTTTGAAGTCTACCAAAGACAACTGGGAGGAGCTGAGGAAAATGGCTCGCAATAAATACGATGTCGATGAAGAATTAGAAAAAAGTTTTAACTGGCAGGATTTTAAACGCTTAGGGCAATATGTAACGCCTTACCGCAAGCCGATTGTCCTCGTTTTGGGAACGATAATTCTAGCTAATAGTGGGAGTATGCTCTTGCCGCTGTTCACCAAAATTGCCATTGACACATCGATTCCCCAAAGAAACACAAATGAACTGCTGTTGATTGGCGCAGGCTTTCTCACAATATTAATCATTGTCGGCCTCTGCTTACGCTACCGTATTTTCCAAATTACGAAAATCGGTCAAGATGTTTTGAAGGATATGCGCTTTGATATTTTTCAACATTTGCAAAAGCTGCCTTTTTCTTATTTTGATAATCGACCCCACGGCAAAATTTTGATTCGTGTGGTTAATTATATCAATACGCTGAGCGATTTGCTGAGCAATGGCCTGATTAATCTCGTGTCGGATGTCTTTAATATCTTGATTACCCTCGTCTTTATGTTTGCGATTGATTTCAGGCTGACCTTGTATAGCTTGGCGTTGCTGCCGGTGCTGATTATTATGGTACTGTTTATTAAAAATCGTCAGCGGGCGGCTTACCAAACCTTGTCGAACAAGCAATCAAATATGAACGCCTATATTCACGAAAGCATTGCTGGCATCAAGATTACCCAATCCTTTGCCCGGGAAGCGCAAAATTATCAGGAGTTTCAAACGGTCAGCGATGATTGCCGCCAATCTTTTATGAAGGCGGTTAAAATTCAATTTCTGATGTGGCCGGGGGTGGAAAATATTTCGGTTATTACCACCAGCTTGATTTATTTTGTTGGTGTCAGACAAATGGGTGTCGATGTTTCTGTGGGAACGCTAATTGCCTTTATTTCTTATATTAATAATTTCTGGAATCCAGTTATCAATATTGCGAATTTTTATAATTCGCTAATTACCGCCACCGCTTATCTAGAACGAATTTTTGAAACGCTGGACGAAAAGCCGGTGATTCAAGATGCACCGACGGCGATTGAATTGCCTGCTATCACCGGCGACATTGACTTTCAAGATGTCAGCTTTTCCTTTGAAGCGGGGAAAAATATTTTGAATCAAGTCAGCTTTCAGGTTGAAGCCGGTCAAAGTATTGCTTTAGTTGGGCCAACTGGTTCTGGGAAGACAACGATTATTAATCTTTTAAGTCGGTTTTATGATGTTTCTTCAGGCAATGTCAAAATCGATGGCTACGATGTGCGGGATGTTACGTTGCATTCATTGCGGCGGCAAATGGGGGTGATGTTACAGGATACCTTTATTTTTTCCGGCTCGATTATGGATAATATTCGTTACGGCAAATTAGATGCAACAGAAGCAGAAGTAATTGAAGCGGCGAAAGTCGTGCGGGCACACGATTTCATTAAGGAATTAAAGGATGGCTATCAAACAGTGGTGGAAGAACGGGGCAATACCTTATCTGCTGGTCAGTGCCAATTGATTTCCTTTGCCCGAGCGTTACTAGCCAATCCAAAAATTTTAATTTTGGATGAAGCCACCTCTAGTATTGATACGAAAACGGAGGAGCTGTAGCAAAAAGGTTTGGTCCAGTTGCTAAAAGGGCGGACTTCCTTTATCATTGCCCACCGGCTATCGACAATCAAACATTCTGATAAGATTTTTTACATCAACAAAGGTGAAATTGCTGAAGCTGGTAGTCATGATGAATTGATGGTGTCTAGAGGCTTGTATTATTATTTGTATCAATCCCAGTATGATTTGTTACGGGCGATATAGGAGAAAAAATTAGTTAAAGGTGGCGATTAGAAATTTAAAATCGCCACCTTTTTCCATGCCCCGAAAGCATACTCAAAACCCAACTAAGCATTGGCGTATCCAGCCGCTTTCCTCTAAAGTAAAGATAGAATTTACTTTAGAGGAGGAAGAATAATGACGAAACCTTTTGTTTTTTGTCACATGCTGATTTCATTGGATGGAAAAATTACCGGCAAGTACATGGAGACACCGGAAGGAGAGCGGGCCGGCGACTTTTTCTATCAGCTGGCTTTTGGTCAAGCGCCTTTTTACAAAAATCAAGGCTGGCTGTCTGGCCGGAAAACGACGGATGATAATTTTACTTTTTATCAGAAGCCTGAGCTGCCGGAAAAATTTCCAGAGGTTCCTGATGGGGATTTTATCACCGAGACCGGTCGAAAGATTTATTATATTTCGATTGATCCCTCGGGAAAACTCGGCTGGCAAAAAATACGATTACCTATCGAGACACGACGGCGACAGTGATTGAAGTGTTAACGGAAAAAGTCAGCGACCAATACAAAGCTTTCCTGCGGGAACGAAACATTCCCTATCTGATTGCTGGTCAAGAACAGATTGATCCACAGCTGACGCTGGAAAAATTGCAACAATATTTTGCTTTGGATTCAGTGATGCTAGGGGGCGGTGGACTATTGAATTGGTCATTTATTGAAGCGGGGGTCTGTGATGAAGTCAGTCTGGTGGTGGCGCCAGTGGCCGATGGCGCCTCTGAGAGTCCTTCGGTTTTTGAAAGCGGCAATTTGAGTGACAATCAAGCCGTTGCCTTTTCCTTAGAACAAGTGGAAAAGCAAGCAGACGGCACCTTGTGGCTGCGTTATTCAGTTAAAAAATAAACTTCCATGCTTTAAAGGCATACAAAAAAATATTATAAGTATTGGTGGTCTGGTCAGCTTTCCTCTAAAGTAAAGACAGAATGAGTTTAGAGGAGTAAAAAAGATGGATCAACGAAAAAAACAATTGCTCGCACTCTTGTCAGCGGCTTTGGTGATTGCTTCGGCGCCGGCAATCTCTGCTAATATTCCGGCGATAGCGGCTAGCTTTCCCACAGTCAGTCAAACTTTTATCAGTTTGTTTACGACAATTCCAGCGCTATTTATTATTGCCGGAGTTTTCCTGACTAGCATAGTTGAAAAGCAGCTGGGGCAAAAGAAAACAATTTTGGCAGGCTTATTGATTGTGGCAATTTTTGGCACGCTACCGGCTTGGTTTAATCAATCCTTTGCGCTATTATTTTTATCCCGCTGCATTTTAGGGTTAGGCATTGGGCTATTCAATCGACTGATTATCCAAATGGTCAGCGCTTTATATCAAGATTCTCTGACAAAACGGGCGCGGGCACTAGGTTTGGAAAGTGCCTTTGAAGGACTGGGGGGCATCGTGATGACAATCAGTGTCGGCCAGCTGGTTAAAATTTCTTGGCAGCTGTCCTTTTTGGTCTATGGCATTTCGTTGATTGGCTTTGTGTTGGTATTGTTCTTTTTACCAGAACAAAAAAACTCTGCACAAGCGATCACCGCTGATTTAACAATAGCAGCAAAAGCTGCTCCGGCAGTCAAGGTAAAGATGATTCAGCTGGCTTGTTTGTTATTTGTGATTGTCGGTTTGTTTATTATTTTTAATCTGCAAATCACCCCGCTGCTTTTAGAAAAGGGCATTGGCGATGCTACACAGGGGAGTAATATGATTGCGGGCATTTCGATTGGCGCCTTTATTGCGGGGAATTTATTCGGCAAAACATACACCATTTTGGAAAATTATGTTCTGCCGACAGCAGCCTTTTTAGCGGGGACCTTTATCATTTTGACGACGATTTCAACATCAATTCCCCTAACGATTATTCTTTCCGGTGGCCTGGGCTTTGCCTTTCGCAATATCATGCCTTTTTTTAATCATCTATTTACTTCGGCTGGCGGTGATTCCGCTAAGTTTGGGACGACGGCAATTTTAATTGCTTACAATTTAGGTTCGACCTTTTCGCCTTACTTTATTCAAGGCTTTAGTTTTTTAGGCGTTAATCAGCCAAGTTTGCTTTTGCAAGTTGTCGGAATAATTTTTATTGCCATCGCAGTGTTAACGGCAATTTTTAATCGGAAAATTTATCTGGGAGAAGTTTAATAGCAAAAAAGCACCTCTTTTAAAATAGATTTGTAGGAAGCACCGCAAAAGTTAGCCTAAAAAGCTAACTCCGACGGTCACTTCAAGAATCTATTACTTAAGAGGTGTTTTTGTGTGTATTGAGTGATTGTTATTTTCCTTCGAGGTTAAACTGACTCCCGAATGATTAAGCGGGTTTCTAACGGTGCTGCTTCGGGAACTGGTTGCTCTTCAATTTTGGCAATCAAGGCTTCTGCTGCCAGCCGACCCATTTCCTCAATCGGCTGATGAATCGTAGTGATTTCTGGATTGGTTAAAGCGGCAATCGGTTGGTCATCAAAGCCTAAGACCGCTAAATCAGTTGGAATAGTTAACTGAAATTTGCGGGCTTCGCTGATAATGCCAGCTGCCACTTCATCGCCGTTGGAAAAAACGGCGGTTGGTCGCAAAGTATCAGCAGCCATCGTTTTTTGTAAAAATTGGCGGCCGCCTGCAGCCCCTAGAATATTTTCATAATAATCTGTGTCAGAAAATTCGATACCAGCTTCCTTTAAGGCTTTTAAAAAGCCTTTAAAACGGTGGTCGTGGGCATTGCGAATATTGCCAGTGCAAAAGGCAATTTTGCGATGGCCTTTTTCAATTAAAAACTTGGTTCCTTGATAGCTGGCGGCCTCTTCATCAATTTGAATCACCGGCAATTCCTTCGATCCGATGTAGCGATTGCAGAGAATTATTTTGCCTTCATCAATTAGCTGAACAATATTGTCCGTGGCATGTTCTAAATTGGTGACAATAATTCCGTCCAGCTGTTTTTTGGGAATCAGCTGAATGAAAAAATCCTCCAGCTCAAGATTGCCCTGAGTTTGTAAAACAACAAGGTTATAGCCTTTTGCTAAGGCGGTTTTTTCGATTTCATTAACTAGATAGGCGAAAAATGGATTGGTGATATAAGAAATTATCACACCAATCATTTTGGATTTTTTGCCCCGCAGCTGCTGGGCGACATTATTGGGGAAATAATTTAACTCCGCCATCGCTTTTTCAATTTTCTTTTTGGTTTTTTCTGAGACATAAGGATGATTATTTAAGGCACGGGAAACGGTTGTCACTGAAACCCGGGCTTTTTTTGCAACGTCTTCAATACTGGCCATGAGCTCAACTCCTTAGAAAAAATCTTAACTTAATTATAGCTTAAAAACTTGATATAGCAAGGAATAAATCATATGGTAACGATTATCATATGAAAACGGTTGACAATTTCATTTGCGACTGTTATTCTCAATTTATGAAAACGATTGACATAAATGATTAGCAATTATTTTTTCAATAGAAAGAGTAAAAAGAAGGAGTAAAAAAATGAAAAAGAAATTATTTGCAATAGGTTCAGTACTTTTTCTTAGTTTTGGTTTAGTCAGCTGTGGGCAGGGTGCAGAAGATGAGGTCAGTCTAAAATTATGGGTCGATCCTGGTAGTAGTGAATTTTATGAATCTGTCGTGGCTGAATATCGGGAAACATATAACATCGACTACCCGATTGAAATTATTGAATCTGATACTGGAAAAGCACAGGAATATGTTAAAAAAGATCCAGAGGCAGCTGCCGATGTTTTTAGTATGCCCCATGATCAGTTGGGTCAATTAGTTGAAGCCGGTGTTATTTATGAAAATACCAAATATCGTGATGATGTGACGGAATTAAATACAGAACAGGCCGTCGAAGCTGCTACTTATGAAGGCAAGATGTATGGCTATCCCTATGGTGTAGAGAGTATGATGTTGTACTATGACAAATCGGTTTTGAGTGAAGAGGATGTTCAATCTTTTGAAGGGATTGTGGCAAAAGCCAAAATTGGTTTAAACCTTGAGGAAAACGGAGCTGATTATTTTGCTGTCCCATTCTTTGTATCGAATGGCTCGAAACTTTACGGAGATAATGGTGAAGATCCTAACGGAACCACCTTTAATGATCAGTATGGTGTTAATGTTTTAAAATGGATAGCGGCTCAAAAAGCTAATCCAAATGTTGTACAAGCTAATGCTGACTTAATGAGCCAATTAGAAAATGGGTCAATTTCAGCTTTGGTCAGTGGTCCTTGGGGGAAAGATAGTGTTGAAGAAATTCTAGGAGATAATATGGGAATTGCCACCTATCCAATGAATGACTTTGGCAACGGGAGTGTCCAGATGAAAGCTTTTCTTGGAGTGAAGCTTTATAGTGTCAATGCATTTACTGAATACCCTTTAGAAGCGATGGCGTTGGCTAATTACTTAGCAGGTGAAGAGGCACAGTCACGGGCTTTTGATGAATTAGGGATGACTCCTTCCAATTTAGTTTTGCAAGAAACGGCTAAAGTATTAGAAAATCCTTTGGCCAGTACAGTTGTTGAGATGGCGACACCAGAACATACATTGTTGATGCCAAAAATTCCTGAGATGGTTGGTTTTTGGCCTTCCGCACTTTCAGTAATTAGCGATGCCTATAAAGGGAAAATTCCTGAAAATCAAATGGAAAATAAATTAACTCAGCTGATTGAAGACACATCAACAGTTGCTGAAGAATAGTTGATAGTAAAGAACAGTTGAAACGATAAAATGAGGTGGAAAAATGGAAGAGAGCAGAGCAAAAGAAATCAATCAGATTTCTTTTAGAGAATTTTTTTCTCAAGGGGATGTGGGGGACAAGCTATCCTTTATTTTAATGGGAGTCAGCAATATCATCCATCAGCAGATTTTGAAGGGATGTTTATTTCTCATTTCAGAAATTGCTTTTGTCAGCTGGTTTATTCTTTTTGGAATTCGCAATATTATCGGCATGATTACTTTGGGAACAGCAGAGCAAAGTTGGTTTTATGATGCCGCATTGGAGATCAATATCCGTGTGCCTGGTGATAATTCCATGTTGCTATTGATTTATGGGATTGCTACGATTTTAGCCGCCGTAGCGTTTGGCTTTTTGTATGTTGCTAGCCTGAAAAGCGGCCGCAAGAATTTCTTTTTGCGGGAACAGGGCTTAAGCATTCCAAATTTTAGATCAGACTTAAAATCGTTACTAGATGAAAAATTCCATTTAACGCTGATGTCAATTCCAATGCTAGGGGTAATTATTTTCACCGTCTTACCACTGGTGTATATGATCTCTTTAGCATTTACTAGCTACGATCACAACCACTTGCCTCCTAGGAATTTATTTGACTGGGTGGGCTTAGTTAACTTTGGCAATGTCTTGAATGGCCGTATTTCCGGCACCTTCTTTCCACTATTGGGTTGGACATTAATCTGGGCAGTGTTGGCGACTGTTACTAGCTTTTTCTTTGGAGTTTTATTAGCAATGCTGATTAATTCTAAAGGTATCAAAGGCAAGAAAATTTTCCGTACACTTTTCGTATTGACGATGGCAGTACCACAATTTATTTCGCTATTGATTATGCAAAATATGCTGCATGCTTCTGGTCCTATCAACACTCTTTTAGAAAATTGGGGCTGGATTAGCGGACCGATTCCATTTTTAACAGACGGTTTAATGGCTAAAATTTCCATCGTAGTTGTCAATATGTGGATTGGAATTCCAGTTTCAATGCTGGTGACGACAGGGATTATTATGAACTTGCCAGAAGAACAAATTGAGGCAGCCCGAATTGATGGTGCGAATAAATTTCATATTTTCCGTTATATTACGTTTCCACAAATTTTGTTTGTGATGGCACCAAGCTTGATTCAGCAATTTATTGGTAATATTAATAACTTCAATGTTATCTATCTGCTGACAGGTGGAGGGCCATTGAACAGTGATTATTACAGCGCTGGTGAAACGGACTTATTAGTGACTTGGTTGTATAAATTGACTGTGGAGGTCGCCGATTATAATATCGCTTCTGTTATTGGGATTATCACTTTTGTATTGAGTGCTATCTTCTCATTGTTTGCTTACACCCGTTCTGGTTCCTATAAGAAAGAAGGAGAAATCTAATGGAAAAAAGTCGCAAAAATACCAAATTTTTAATTTATGTTTTACTGATTGCTCTGGCGATTCTCTGGGTTTTTCCGATTCTTTGGATTGTCTTGACCTCGTTTCGGGAAGAAGGTGGTCAGTTTGTTTCATATATCATTCCTAAGCAGTTTACTTTAGAACATTACAAGTTTTTGTTCAGTGGTAGTTCAAGTTTTCCTTTTCTTCGCTGGTTTATGAATACGCTGATTGTCTCAATTGCTTCTTGTCTGCTAAGTACAGCAATTACGATTTCCATGGCATACGTTTTATCGCGGTTGCGCTTTAGATTTCGTAAGAGCTTTTTGAAAATTGCTTTGGTTTTAAATATGTTCCCGGGCTTTATGAGTATGATTGCTGTTTATTATATTTTGAAGGCGTTAAATTTGACCCAGAGTTTATTTGCTCTAGTCTTAATTTATTCATCAGGGGCAGCCTTAGCTTTTTATATTGCAAAAGGCTTTTTCGATACAATCCCCCATTCTTTAGATGAGTCGGCAATGATTGATGGTGCAACGAAATTTCAAATTTTTACGAAAATTACATTGCCCTTATCTAAACCAATTATTGTCTATACAGCTTTGCAGGCATTTATGTCGCCTTGGATGGACTTTATCTTTGCCCGTGTCATTATGGGGGATAAGGTGGAGAATTACACAGTGGCAATTGGATTGTATTCAATGATGACTAGGGATAATGCGGATAATCTGTACATGGCTTTCACCGCTGGTTGTGTAATTATCGCAATCCCGATTACAATGCTCTTTATTTTCCTACAAAAATATTATGTGGAAGGAATTACGGGCGGTTCCGTAAAAGGTTAAGAAGATGACAGTCAAACATAAATGGTGGCAAGAAGCAATTGGCTACCAAATTTATCCCAAAAGTTTTCAAGATAGTAATCATGATGGAATTGGGGATATTCATGGGATTATTCAACATTTAGATCAGTTGAAAGATTTAGGTATAACAGTAATTTGGATTAGTCCAATTAATTTATCGCCAATGGTAGACCATGGTTACGATATTTCTGATTATCTACAAATTGATCCTTCGTTTGGAACTAATGAAGATTTTGAGGAACTAATAGCCGCCGCTAATGATCGAGGGATTAAAGTCTTATTGGATTTGGTAATTAATCATACTTCTTCTGAACATGAATGGTTCAAAAAAGCAATGGCGGATTTAAATAGTGAGTATGCGGATTATTATGTGATAAAAGAAGGTAAAGGCGATTTGCCACCAAACAATTGGCGCTCGATTTTCGGCGGCAGTGCGTGGGAAAAAATCGCTGGCACAAATAAATACTATTTGCACTTATTTACAGTAGAGCAGCCAGATGTCAATTGGGAGAATCCCAAACTACGGCAGGAATTGTATAAGGTGATTGAATTTTGGTTGGACAAAGGGGTAGCTGGCTTTCGGATTGATGCCATTTCCCACATTAAGAAAATTTATGATCAAGAGGATAGTCCCGCTGATGGACCTGACGGCTTAGCAACCAATTGGGAATTATATCGAGACGCAGAAGGCATCGGTGAGTTTCTCGGAGAAATGCGCGATATGACTTTTAAAGGCAAGGACATTTTAACGATTGCTGAAATGGATGTTGAGGATCCTCAAAAATGGGAGGAATACTTCGGTGATGATGGCTACTTCACCTCGATTTTTGACTTTTATCACACACCTTTTACAGTGCAAGACAAAAAATATCGAGATGATCCAGTAGCTTTTATTGAAATGTTGAAAAAATTAGTGTTTAAAAAACAGCAATTAGCTAACGGGCGTGTGTTTTTCACAAATTTCATTGAGAATCATGATCTGCCAAGAGCTCTGAATCGCTTCATTCCTCAAAAAGAGATTAGCTTTCATTCGGCCTCAGCACTGGCATTGTTTTATTTCTTTTTGCGGGGAATTCCCGTGATTTATCAGGGCCAAGAAATTGGCATGGTGGATTATCCAAAAGCGTCGATTGAAGAGTATGTAGACTTGGCCACCCACAATAACTACCAAGACTATCTTTTGCGCAATTATACCGAAGTTGAAGCTCTGCAACAGATTAATATTGAAAATAGAGAGAATAGTCGGACGCCTATGCAATGGGATAATACAGCTTATGCAGGCTTTAGCGATGTAACACCTTGGTTTGCGGTCAATCCTAATTATCCTCAATTGAATTATCAAGTAGAAGAAGAGAATCCAGCCTCCTTGTTGAATTTCTATAAAAAAATGACAGCTTTGCGTAAAAAAGCTGCTCTGCAGCCGATTTGGATTGATGGTGATAGTTTGCCAATCTTAGAAGACTATGCCGGATGCATCGCATATCAGCGGGTATTAGCTAATCAAAGATTAACCGTCGTAATTAATTTTACTAATAAAAAAATGACGCTGCCTTTGGAGAAATCGGAAGTGCTGCTAACTAATTATGACCACGTTGCTTGGAAGAAAAAACAAGTGGAATTGCAACCGTATCAAGGACTTATCTTAAAGGATTAGGGAGCGTAAAGGATGAAAAAAAAATGGTGGAAAGAGGCGGTTGTCTATCAGATTTACCCCAAAAGTTTTCAAGACAGCAATGGGGATGGGATTGGCGATATTCCAGGGATTATCACTCGTTTAGATTATCTCAAGGAACTGGGGATTAATGTTATTTGGCTATGCCCTGTATACAAGTCACCGATGGATGATGGAGGTTATGATATCGCCGACTATTATCAAGTTGATGAGATGTTTGGCAGTAATCAGGATTTGGAGGAACTATTAACCAAAGCCAATCAACTAGGAATTAAAGTTTTGATGGATTTGGTAGTCAATCATACATCAGATGAACATGTTTGGTTCCAAGAAGCGATTAAAAATCCTGCCAGTCCTTACAGGGATTACTATGTCTTCCGCGAAGGCCGTGGGGGTCAAGCACCTAATAACTGGCGCTCTTATTTTGGCGATTCTGCTTGGGATTTGGTACCAGGAGAGGATAATTTATTTTACCTTCACGCTTTTACAAAAAAGCAACCGGATCTAAATTGGGAAAATGACAATTTGCGACAGGATATTTACGATATGATTAACTACTGGTTAGATAAAGGCTTAGCTGGTTTTCGGATTGATGCAATTTTAAATATTAAAAAGCGAGTTGAGCTAGGGGACTTTCCCGCAGATGGTGAGGACGGACTGACCTTTATTGGTCCATGGATTTTAAATCAGCCGGGAATTGAAATTTGGTTAAAAGAAATGAAGGAAAAAAATTTTATCCCCCATGACAGCATGACGGTTGCCGAAGCGAATGTACCTCATGAGCGTTTAGGTGAATATATTGGTGAAGATGGTTTTTATTCCATGGTTTTTGATTTTAGTTATACAGATATCGACGTGCCGACAACCGGGGAATGGTTTAAACCGAGTGGCTGGACTTGGCCATTATTTGCAGAAAAAGTTTTCGAGAGTCAAGTGGAGACACAAAAACAGGGGTGGGGAGCGACTTATCTAGAAAATCATGATCAACCCCGTTCGCTTAATAAATATTTACCAGCAGCCGATATCAATAATGAAAGTAAAAAAATGTTGGCTACATTATGGATGATGCTTCGGGGAACCCCGTTTATTTATCAGGGAGAGGAACTAGGGATGACGAATAACGCTGGGATGACAGCTATTAGCGATTTTGATGATATCGCCACCCATGACCAATTTCATAGGGCTAAATTGTCCGGTATGACACAAACTGCAGCATTTGAAGCTGTCAGCCAGCGCAGTCGTGATAATTCCCGCACGCCAATGCAGTGGGAGAATTCAAAAAATGCTGGTTTTTCAACTGCTGATCAAACATGGTTAAAGGTGAATCCCAATTATCCTGAAATAAATGCTGCATCTGAAATTTCTGATGAACATTCAGTCTTTCGTTATTACCAACAACTAATTGCGTTGCGGAAAAACAGTATTTATCGTGACGTTGTCATCTACGGAGAATTTCAACCAGTTTTGACTGACAATAGCCAAACGATTGTCTATCTACGAAAACTTGCTGAAAAGGAAATTCTAACAGTCGTTAATGTGACAAACGAAGTCCAAGAAATTGAAATATCAGAGGATTTCGATCATTTTATTTTAGGGAATTATGGGAGACAAAAAATTTCAGCAGGACAATTGATGCTGAAGCCATACGAGAGTCTCATCATTGCCAATTTTGGAGGATAAAAAAATGAAGCTAACCAATCAAGTCATGCTAATCACCTATGCTGACAGCTTAGGCAAAAATCTGAAAGAACTAAATCAAGTGCTGGATAATTATTTAACGGATGTGATTGGCGGAGTTCATCTGCTGCCCTTTTTTCCATCGACGGGCGACCGCGGTTTTGCCCCGATTGATTATCGGGAGGTGGACAGTGCTTTTGGCGATTGGCCGGAGATTGAAGCGTTAGGGGAAAAATATTACCTGATGTTTGATTTTATGATCAATCATATTTCTCGCCAATCAACTTATTTTAAAGACTTTAAAGAAAAGCACGAAGACTCCGCTTATAAAGAAATGTTCATCCGGATTCACGAGTTTTTTCCTGAAAATCGACCGACACAAGCCGACATTGACTTAATTTATAAACGCAAAGACAAGGCGCCTTTTCAAGAGGTGACCTTTGCCGATGGTCAGCAGGAATTAGTCTGGAATACCTTTGGGGAAGAGCAGATTGATTTGGATGTCACGAAGGCCGTTACTAAACAATTTATTCAAGAAACGATTGCCGATATGGCGGCTCATGGTTGTTCGCTGATTCGCCTTGATGCCTTTGCCTATGCCATCAAAAAATTGGACACCAATGACTTTTTTGTTGAACCGGAAATTTGGGAATTATTGGATGAGGTTAGGGCGGAGGCGGCCACACATCAAGTGGCGTTATTGCCGGAAATTCACGAGCACTATTCAATCCAAATGAAAATTGCCAATCACGACTATTTTATCTACGATTTTGCTTTGCCGATGCTGACTTTATATAGCCTGTATAGCGGTCAGACCGCGCCTTTGGCAAATTGGTTGAAGATGAGCCCGATGAAACAATTTACGACACTGGATACCCATGATGGCATCGGGGTCGTGGATGCCCGGGATTTATTATCCCCGGAGGAGCTGAGCTATACTTCTGAAGAGTTGTATAAAGTTGGCGCCAATGTTAAAAAGATTTATTCCTCTGAAAGCTACAACAACTTAGATATTTATCAAATCAACAGCAGCTACTACAGTGCATTAGGCGACGATGATCGCAGCTATCTGTTGGCACGGGCGCTGCAATGCTTTGCTCCAGGTATTCCGCAGGTTTATTATGTCGGATTACTGGCCGGGAAAAATGATATTGAGCTATTAGAGGCCACCAAAGAAGGGCGCAATATCAATCGCCATTACTATGACTTAGCTGAAATTGCGGAGGAAGTTCAGCGGCCGGTTGTTCAACAGCTTTTTGAATTATTGAAATTCCGCAATCACAGTGCTGCCTTTGATTTAGCTGGCAGCATCACCGTGGAGACACCAAGCGCAACGGAAATTGTCATTACCCGTAAAAATCAAACGGGTGAGGTAACGGCAACACTGACGGCTGATTGCCAAACAAAAAGCTTCAGTATTTATGAAAATGGCAAGTTGGTTTCTGAACAGTAAATAAAATTTGTCCTTACAACGGAAATTAAACCGTTGTAGGGACTTTTTGTGGTTTGAAGTTGCTGATGGAAGTTAAGAGCGTGAGAGTTGGCCTAACATTTTTAAGACAATCATGGGTAAGCTGACCTAATAATTCTGTAGCTGATGGGATGAATTATTTTAAACCCGTTAGAAATCGCTGTAATAATGTTTCGCCACAATCCAAATACCCACAAGGACTAATTAAAAATTTAGTCCTGTCTATATCGACAGCCTGAATAATTCTCAAAACAAAAAATCCCCGCTGCAATCACTTGAGCGAGGACTCTTCAGGTTTCTTTTATTTCACAGCACCATTGCTCATACCGGCAATGATATTTCTTTGGAAGACTAGATAGACTAAAGTGATGGTGATGATCCCCACCGTGTAAGAAGCAAAGCTTGGGCCGTAGTCGTTGAAATATTGTCCCGTGTAGTTGTATTGGAACAAAGGCAAGGTCCACATGTTAGAATCCCTATTTAAAATCAACAACGGTAACATGAAATCATTCCAGAACCACAGGGCATTGATGATGACGGTGGTTGCATGCATTGGCTTTAACATTGGAAAAACGATTTTGAAATAGGTGGTAAAATGGCTGGCGCCGTCAATTTCAGCAGCTTCATCCAAGCTGACTGGCACGTTTAATTTGATAAAGCCAACGTACAGGAACAGCGTTTGTGGGACAGCATACGTGATGTAAAGCAAGATTAGGCCCCACATATTTGCTAAGCCAATCCGGCTCATCATAACGGTAATTGGAATCATAATGACTTGGAAAGGAACGAAAATTCCTAGAATTAAAAAGAGATACATTAATCCGTAAGCTTTGCCGCTGGACATTTTGCGGGCCAGCGAATAGGCAGCCATCGGGATAATTGCCGTTACTAAGAGGACGGCAATGACCGTGATCACGGCTGAATTCCAGAAGTAATGGCCGATGCCGTCTTCTAGTAGTCGCTTAAAGTTATCCAGTGTGCCGGGATTTGGCAGACTGAAGAAATTATTCATAATATCTGGGGTCGTTTTAAAGGAGCTGAACAAGGTTGCTAGCAGCGGCACTAAAATCATAAAGCCGCCTAACAGCAAGAGCAAGTATTTTGGAATATTTTTTTCTTTCGATGTTTTCATTAGGAACCTCCTATTGTATTGAACTGAATTGGAGAAAAGCGGAACTGAAATCCTACTTCGTGTTAAGGGAATAATTTTCTTGCAGAAAATTAGTTTGATTCTCATCCGTATGTCATTCCGCTAAACAGGCTTTTTCAAGTCTTCTTTTAGCTAAAAGTTTTTTTATTAGCCGAGAGTGACTGTGAAAAGCGGAACTGAAATCCTACTTCGTGTTAAGGTAATAATTTTCTTGCAGAAAATTAGTTTAATTCTCATCCGTATGTCATTCCGCTAAACAGGCTTTTTCAAGTCTTCTTTTAGCTAAAAGTTTGTTTTATTAACCGAGAGTGACTGTGAAAAGCGGAACTGAAATCCTACTTCGTATTAAGGGAATAATTTTCTTGCAGAAAATTAGTTTGATTCTCATTCATCCGTTTGTTTGTAACGGATAAGCTCTTACTCGATTTCAAATTTCTTCGACATTTTTAATTGCACCATTGAAACGAGCCCGATGAGGATAAATAGGACTAGGGCGATGGCATTGGCATAGCCAAATTGGTTATTTTTAAAGGCGTAGTTGTAGACTAAAAGACCTAAAGAGGTTGTGGCGTCGTTTGGTCCGCCGCCGGTTAAGGCAAAGATTTGGTCAAAGGCAGTCAGTCCGCCCTTTAAAGCCATAATGAAGACCATCGAAATACTTGGTAATAAATAGGTCAGTTCAATATTCCAAAAAATTTGTTTGTCATTAGCCCCGTCAATCCGGCCAGCTTCAATGATTTCCTGGGGAATACTTTGAAAACCAGCAAGAAAGATGATAACTGGCATGGCAATTCCCTGCCACAGCAGGACGAAAATCACAGCAAAGATAGCGCCCCAAGTGGTTCCTAAGAGGCCCGTTTGCAGAAATTCAATGCCAAGCGCATTACCGATTGTCGGCAAGCCGTAGTTGAAAATTTGTTTAAAAACTAGGGAAACGACTACGCCGGACAGAACAGCGGGGAAGAAGAACCAAGCTCGAAAGAAGGTTTTTCCGCGGATGTTGGAGTTCAAGGCCCGGGCGATTAAAATCCCAAAGCCGATTTGGCCGGCAATCATGCAAACGGTGACAATTAAAGTGAAACCAATTGATTTAATGAACTTTGGATCTGAGAAGAGGATTTTGTAATTATTCAACCCAACAAAATCAAAATTATAGGTTAAGCCGGTCCAGTTGGTAAGACTGTAAAAGGCTCCTTGCACCATTGGAAAGTAGAAGAAGACGATTTGCAGAATAATTGGAATTGCAACAAAGATGACGGCCCAATAACGGTTTAAAAACTCTTTTATTTTCATGAAACTCCCTACCTTCCATCTGCTTTCATCGGATTAAAGAAAGCGTTCAGTGCATCCACCATCATCTGCTGGTTGCCGTTGTGTAAATAATTTGTCGTCAAGGTGTAAAAATCATTTTCGCTATTCCAGTCTTTGGCTAACCAAACCAAGTGGCGGTCAGTAAAGGCTAACTCAGTCAGGCCGCTTAATGGCGAGTCTTCGTCATTTTCCACCACGCCCTCAACGGCGACAGGTGAACCATCGACATCGTAGTATTTTTGCATTGCTTCTGGAGTGGTCATATATTCAACAAAACGCTGAGCTTCTTCTTTATGCTCAGAAGTTGCAGAAATCGACATCGCCAAATCACCGGCGCCAATCGTCAAACTTTCGCCAGCTTCATCAGCTGGAAACGGGAAGGTAGCCACTTCAAAATCAGGATCTTGCGAATTAATCATCGGCATCGCCCAAGAACCATTCGGCATAATCAAAGCATCGCCTTTTGTGAAGGTCACAACGGTGTCATTGTAGCCGGCTCCCTGCCAGTTATTTTGCAGAGCACCGGGTTCTCTTAATAAATCTAGACGATTGAAATCTCCCTGCATGTCTGGTTCATCGACACTGATGCCGTTGACTTCAGAAAAACGCCAAACATCATTGGCTTCTTCTTCACCGCCGGCCACTGTCGCTAAGGCCAGCTGATGATAACCGTTTAAGGTCCAACCTTCAGACCCAGCTATTGCAAAGGGAACTTGACCTTGAGCTTCAATATCAGCCACTAAGTCTTGGAATTCCGCCCAAGTTTCAGGAGCTTCTAAGCCCATTTCATCAAAGGCAGTTTTATTGTAGTAAAAGCCATAAACATTAGCAGATAAAGGTACATTGTAGACTTTCCCGTCTACAGCGAAACGTTGGGCATATTCATTTTTAATATTTTCCAAGTAAGGCTCATCCGTTAAATCTTCGAGATAGCCGGCTTTTGCCCATTCCTGCAATTCAATACTTTGGGGGTAGAGATTGATGACATCCGGCACGTCACCGGCCAACATGCGGGTTTTAATTACTTCGCCGGCATTGGGAACATCAATCACCTCAACGTGAATGTCAGGATTTTCGGCTTCAAAATCTTTAGCGATTTCTTGGATAGTTTGCGACATTTCTTTTTTCTGGTTAAAATATTCAATCGTCACTCGGCCGTCGCTGCTCGTTTCCGAACTGCCGCAGGCGCTAAGGCCGACCACTGTTAAAGCTAAGCCAGTGGTCAGAAGCCATTTATTTTTAGATAACTGCATTTTTTCCACTCCTATCAGTCAACAAGTTTAAAGCGATACAGCCAAGAAGAAAAATCTTCTGTCTGCTGCGGTAAATAAAAGCCGAGATTCATCAATTCATCGCCACCAAAGAGCTCACCATTTTCAGCTTGGTAGGTTTTAGTTGGTTCTAAGCCTGTTAGTTTCAACAGGCTAAAAGGTTCTTGCCCTTGATTTAGAATTTTAAAGGCCATCACCAGCACTTCTTTTTTATCTTGAGCGATAAACTGCCACGCACATTCATTGCTGGTAAAAGGATTTTTTAAGCGGGCAAATTGACCAAATTGGACCGTTTGCCGAATGTCTTTATATAAGGAAACTTGTTCAGCAACAGCTTGTTTTTCGGTCTTTGTTAGTTTTGTTAAATCCAATTCATAACCAAAAGTCGAACTCATGGCGGCATTTCCCCGAGTCTCTAAGGAAACCTTGCGACCGGTTTGATGATTGGGAATATCAGAAACATGAGAGGTGAAGGCAGACGGCGGATAGACTAAGGAAGTGCCGTATTGAATTTTCAAACGCTCAACAGCGTCCGTATTGTCACTTGTCCATGATTGCGGCATATAGTGTAAGATGCCGCTGTCGAAACGACCACCACCACCGGAACAGCCCTCCCAAAGAATGTCGGGATACTTTGTAACTAGGTTTTCTAAAAGCTCATAGAGTCCTAAAATATAACGGTGGAAGGCTTCCCCTTGATTGCTCGGCGCCAATTGCTGAGAAAAGACTTCTGATAGGCTGCGGTTCATATCCCATTTAACATAATCAACATAGCCTTCATCAAAAATGGCTGATAGCTGATGAAAGACATTGTCCCGCACTTCTTTGCGACCTAGGTCCAACAAATGCTGGCTGCGACTCGGTGCCGGCGTGCGACCGGGATAAGCCATCAGATAATCTGGATGCTCACGATATAAATCGGAATCAATGGAAATCATTTCTGGCTCCATCCACAGACCGAATTGCAAGCCTTTTTTATGAACATAATCAGCAAAATGATTCAAGCCCTTTGGAAATTTGCGTTTGTCTACAACCCAATCCCCTAAGGAACTGTTGTCGGCATCCCGCTGGCCGTACCAACCATCATCTAGGACAAACATTTCAATGCCAACCTCAGCGGCAGCATTGACAATCGGTAATAATTTTTCTTCGGTGAAATCAAAATAAGTGGCTTCCCAGTTATTCACTAGAATCGAGCGTTCCGCGTTGCGGTACTTGCCTCGAGCTACCCGGTTGGTCAATAAATCATGATAGGCTTGGCTCATTTTGTTTAAGCCTTGATCTGAGTAAACCATCAGAACTTCCGGTGTTTGGAATGTTTCGCCGGCATTTAACTCCCAAGCAAAATCTTCCTCATTAATACCAGCTACTAAACGCAGCTGATCAATTTGGTCTCGCTCTATTTCAAAGCTGTGGTTGCCAGAATAAACTAGATTAAAGCCAAAGACCTCTCCTTGAAATTCATCGGCGGCACCTTTTTCTAAAGCGATGAAATTATTCATGTGATGACTCGTTGAGCCGCGGCGGCTACCGAACTTTTTAATGCCATAGCCAATCGCTTCTTTTTGGACTTGGCGTTCTTTATTGTGGGCTCCCGGTAGAGAAATTACCGAAAATTCTTCGGCTGCAAAGTCGAGTTGCAGAGAAGCCAATTTATTAATCACAGCTGAATGATTGCTTAGATTTCTTAGCTGAGTTGAACGGGCAATCACCGGGCGATTTTGATAAATTGTGTAATAGTTAGCCAATTCTAATTGGCTGACTTCATCAAATGAGGTGATGACCAAGGTTTCGGCTTCGCTGTCAGCTTCGACATAGGCTTGCGGTAAGCCAGTCAAATTGGGCTTGCCGGGAAACATTTCAAAGCCGGTGAATTTAAAATTCAAAGCATAACTGCCATCGGCTTGAACAATTTTAGCAGCGGGGGTTCGATAATCCCCTTCGCCGGCCATGCTATATTCCCTTAGTAATGTGTCTTGAGAATAACGGCGGTCCTCAACACCAGCCAGATTGCCGGAGAAGCCGCGGTCAACTCGGGGATATTTTCTTTGGCCGTGATAATTCTCAACGGCCTTGCCAAAATATAAATGGCTGATTAGATCAAAATCCTCAACTGCTAACAGGTAGCTGATCTGTTGATTTTTTAAATGAAAGACCTGCCGCTCACCGTCGTAAGAAATTAAGTTTGTCATAGTTCTGTACTCCTTTAAAAAAAATATGTAGTGGTTCAGTGGATTTGAAAACGTTTACTGTCGATGGATTAATCATAACAAGAATTTTTTTATAAAAACATGGTTAGGTGTGGGTAAAATATGTCATAATGTAATTAAGACATTTTGACATATTTTCTGGAGGGAAAGCGATGCTATACGAATACAAGAAAGTTAGTATTGAACATTTTGACTGTAATGTCCTCTTCTTTGGGCGGGAATTAACGCCGGCGGATTATGCCTACTCCGGCAATAATGCGCGGGATTATTATGTGTTGCATTTTATTTTATCGGGGAAGGGTAGCTTTGCCAGTGCCGGCAATCGCATGACACATTTAACGGCGGGGGATGTTTTTATTTTGCCGCGGGGGGTACCGTGTTTTTATCAAGCGGACCATCAAGATCCGTGGGAGTATAGCTGGATTGGTTTTTCCGGCAGCAGCGTTCGGGATATTTTGCTCCAGAGTCAATTAATGGAGCGGCATTACTTAAAGGGTGTTGCCAGCAGTCAGTTTGCCAAAGAATATCAAACTTTATATCAGAGCCTGCATCAGCCTTTGAATTTGAGTCACCGCCTCTTAGTGCAGAGCGGGATTTTTCAGACCTTCCATCAGCTGATTCAGGAATATCCTTCGCAAAAAGGCCAGTCAAAAACTAGTTCCTATGAGCATTTCAGTCAAGCGGTGCAGTTGATGAAGGATAATTTGGCAGATGGCTACAATGTCACCGATGTCGGTGCGGCGTTGCATCTATCCCGCAGCTATCTCCATACGATTTTTAAAAAATTTGCGGAAAGCAGTCCACAGCAGTATTTATTAAATTTGCGGGTGGAAACGGCCAAAGAATTTTTGAAGGACACCAATTATTCTCTGCAAAATGTCGCCAGTCTGGTAGGCTATAAAGACCAGTTTACATTTTCTAAAGCCTTTAAGCGGCTGGTGGGGAAATCACCGCAGGAATTTCGTTTAGAAAAATAGGTTAGGAAGAGCTTGATAAATCTTTCCACGACTAACTTAAAAATAAAAAAAGACAGTAAGTTTCTTTTGAATCTCTTAGCGAAGGTTTTGCCTTTGCTGGAAATTCAAAAATAGCAACTTACTGCCTTTTTAGTTTAAGAATGTAACTTGGCTTCTTTGGCTAGTGCTAAACAGCCTAAAGTGCCGGCATTGTCTTCCAACTCCGGTGTAACAATATAATCTGCTAGCGGCGGAGTTTTGACATAGCCGTTAATTAATTTAGTGAAGGCTTGATGTACTTTTTCAACCATATGGCGCTGCTTCATCACACCGCCACCAAAAATAATTACATCTGGCGAAAGCATCAAGGTTGTATTGTAGGCACATTGGGCAATGTAGTAGGCCTCCATATCCCAAAAAGGGTCGGTCTCCGGAATGTCTTGGCCTTTTTTGCCATTGCGTTTTTCAACGGCCGGTCCAGCTGCCATTCCTTCTAAACAGTTGCCATGGAAAGGACAGCTGCCTTTGAAGCTATCATCTGGATGGGGCACGACCATCATGTGGCCCATTTCTGGATGGCTGAAGCCTTCGACAAATTGGCCGTTTTGCAATGCACCGCCGCCAACGCCAGTCCCGATTGTATAATAAACTACGCTGGATAAGCCTTGACCTTTACCAAAAACATATTCACCATAGGCTGCGGCATTCACATCGGTGGTCCAAGCAATTGGCAGTGAAAAAGCCTTTTTCATGCTGCCGACAAAATCAAAATTTTGCCAGGAAATTTTTGGTGTGGATGTAATAAAACCATAAGTCGGTGAGTCCCGATGAATATCAATCGGGCCAAATGAGCCGATGCCGATGCCTTTTAATTCAGCGGCATATTTTTGGAAAAATTCAATCACCAAGCCCATTGTTTCTTCTGGGATGGTTGTGGGAAAACTCACTCTTTCTAAAATTTCTAATTCTTCATTGGCGACAGCGCAGACAAATTTAGTCCCGCCGGCTTCGATTGAACCGTACATGTACATTTCCTCCAGTTTATAAAAAATTAGTGATAGCCTTTGCTCAATTTATATTCCGTGGGGGTTAGCCCCAATTCGGCTTTAAATAATTTGCCGAAGTAATTGCCGTCGGAAAAACCGACCGCTTCGGCGAGTTCCTGTAAATTTTTCTTTTCACCTAATAGCTCCAAGGCTTTTAAAATGCGAAACTTCCGCAGATAAGCCATCGGCGTGATGGTGTAGGCGGCCTCAAAAAGATGGATAATTTGGTATTTAGACTTAGCAAAAAGCTCCGCCAAGTCATCCAAGCCAAAATCTTCTTGGAAGTGTTCCTCTAAATACTTTTTAATCTGTTCAGCTTCTGGAGAACGGGCCTGTTGCAGCCGTTCTAATTCCGCCAATAAATCTAAAAAGAAATCAAACGCCAGCTTGGCATTCTCGTGTAAGCTCAAGTCTGCTGTAGCTAAGCTGTCCACCAAGTTGAGCAGTCTTTTTTGAAAGGCGGGGCTGGCCCCTTGACCAATTTGCGTGGGAGCTGTCAACCATTGACGAAAAATTGGCGCAAATTCCAGATAGGCAAACTGCCAATCCGTGCCAGAGTAACTGAATTTTCCCGGGATAGCGGCGACAAAAAAATCGCCGGGCCGTTGGGGAATATCTTTGCCGCCGCTATTTAGTTGCCCTTCACCGGCAAGGGTCAGTTGCAACACCACCAGTTGGTCTTTGCGGGCGGCACCGTCCCAAAAATAATTAGCGTGACCTTGACTGCGGCCTGCACCTTGGATGTAAGGTAAATTTTGGGGTGATAAATAATGAAATCGTTTGACGAACTGCTGCAATTTTTTACCCACCTCCACAATTATTTCTTCTTGCGGCCAATCAGTATCTTGCTTATCCTCATTATATAAACAGTATATACAAACTTGGAGGTAAAGAAAATGCCAATTTTCTATCAAGAGACAGGAAATTTTTTCCATCTGCAAAATCAGCAGCTGAGCTACGTAATTGGGGTGGAAAGAGAAAAATATCTGACCCACCGCTATTTCGGTTCTAGGCTGCCTAGCTATCATGGCAGCAATCATTTACAATTCATTGACCGAGGGTTTGCGACCAATCCTTTTCCTGAAGAGCGGGGCCTATCCCTCAATGCGCTACCATTAGAAACCAGCACGCAGGGAAATGGCGACCACCGAATCGCCAATTATCAAATTCGTTTAGCAAACGGCAGCAATGTGACCGACTTCAGCTATGCTAGTCATAAAATTTATCAAGGTAAACAACGTTTAGCTGGTCTGCCGGCTTTAAAAGGCGGCGAGACTGAGGTGACGACATTAGAAATTCAGCTTGTAGATGACATCAGCCAGCTGCAAATGACCTTGGTCTATAATTTATATGAAAAATTTCCGGTCATTACCCGCAATGTTTTATTTGAAAACAACGGCAGCCAAGCCGTTTTTCTAGAGAATGCCGGCTCGTTGCAGCTGGATTTTCCTAGAAATGATTTTGAGCTGATTACCCTGAACGGCTCCCACACAAATGAAGCCAATCTGCATCGGCAGGCGCTCCATCCCGGAATTCAAAAAATCGAAAGCAGTCGCGGCACCAGCAGCCCGCAGCATCAGCCCTTTATCGCTTTGGCAGATGCCAGCACAACAGAATTTGCTGGGGAAGTCTTTGGCTTTCATTTAGTTTACAGTGGTAATTTTGCAGCGCAAGTTGAAGTGGAGCAGTATGGCTCAAGCCGGCTGCAAATGGGGATTCAGCCGGAGACCTTTGAATGGCAATTAAATCCTCAGACTAGTTTTCAAACACCTGAAGTCGTTATAAATTATAGTCAAAAGGGCTTTAATGGAATGTCGCAAACCTTCCACCAAGTTTATCAAGAGTATCTAGTACCGCAAACTTTCGCCAAAGCGGAGCGACCGATTTTATTAAATACGTGGGAGGCCAATTATTTTGACTTAGCGGAGGAAGAATTAATTCAGCAGGCAAATATTGCCAGTCAATTAGGTATAGAATTATTTGTCTTAGATGACGGCTGGTTTGGTCAGCGCGACGATGACACCACTTCATTAGGTGATTGGCAGGTCAATCAAGATAAACTGCCCCATGGCATCACGGGCTTAGCTGATGAGGTCCACAAATTAGGTTTAAAATTTGGTCTCTGGTTTGAACCGGAAATGATTTCAAAAAATAGTAATTTGTTTATCGCCCATCCTGATTGGGCGTTACAGGTGCCTGACTATCCGTTAACCGAAGGCCGTCAGCAGTTAGTCTTAGATTTAAGTCGAGCTGAAGTTCAAGATTTTGTTGTTGCGGCTTTGAGTCAGCATTTAGCCACTGGAGCCATCGACTATGTTAAATGGGATATGAACCGCCATTTAACTGAGGTGGGCAATTTCGTTTTACCTCCACAGCAGCAAAAAGAAATCAGCCATCGTTATGTGTTAGGCTTGTATCGGATTTTAGCTAGCTTAATTCAACAGTTTCCACAAGTTTTGTTTGAAAATTGCTCCAGTGGTGGCGGTCGTTTCGATCCTGGCATGATGGCCTACATGCCGCAAACTTGGACCAGTGATAATTCTGATGCTCTCTGTCGTACGAGTATTCAATATGGATACAGCTATTTGTATCCGCCGATTATGATGGGGGCCCACGTCTCTGATGTGCCGAATCATCAGGTGGGACGGATAACGCCGCTGGAAACACGGGGCTGGATTGCCATGAGTGGAAATTTTGGTTATGAGCTGGATATCAGCAAGCAAACGCCCGCTGATTTGGGAAAAATTCAAGAACAAATTGCCTTTTATAAAAAGCATCGCCAGCTGTTGCAATTTGGCGAGTTCTATCGTCTGTTGGCACCAACAGCTCAGCAATTTGCGACGGCTTGGCTCTTTAAAAATGAAAAAGAAGCTTTGTTGATTTATTCCAATGGCTTAGCGCAGCCAGCGGTCCCTGCAAATTATTTGAAATTGCATTATCTAGATGCCGAAGCGATGTACCGCAATGATGCAACTGGCGAAGTGGCTAGCGGTGCAGAATTCAATCAGGAGGGAATTTTAATTCCCCGCTTAAAAGAAGATTTTGCCGTGATGGCCGTACATTTTACTAAGGAATAGAAAAAATGGCTGTGACATTAGTCTTGTGGACAGATAGATTCCCGAATGAGATTGCATTTGGTAGTGTGTACCAGATGTTCTTCGGGAAATCAGTTCTGTTTTAACTAATGTCACAGCCACTTATTTTTATAAAATTTTAAGGGCAAATGCTTCATAAGGTTGCAGCTGATTTGTCAGCTGCTCTTGATAATTTGTAATCAGCCAAGTTTTTATTTGCGGATTTTCAACGAGTTGATAAGATTGAATCTCTTTTGAAAAATTCACCACCACTAAAATTTTATCACTACCCAATTGTCGCTGATAAGCTAAGACTAGCGGATTATTGGTTTCAATAACTTGATAGTCACCGTCAATCATCGTTACTTCGGTTTTTCTTAGTTCAATCAGGCGTTTGTAGGTATAGAACAATGAATTTTTGTCTGCTAAAGCAGCGTCAACATTAATTTCACTGGCATTTCCCACCGGCAGCCACGGTGTTCCTAGGCTAAAGCCAGCATTGGGACCGTCATTCCATTGCATCGGATGGCGGGCGTTGTCTCGGCCCTTAGCGTTAATCGAAGTGAGCATCTCTTCTTTTGAGTAGCCAGCGGCAGAACGTTCTGCATACATCCGCCGACTTTCAATATCGTCGACTTCCGCAATATCGGCAACCGGATAATTGACCATGCCGATTTCTTCCCCTTGATAAATGTAGGGAGTGCCCTGCATAAAATGTAAATAGGTTGCCAGCATTTTGCCGCTGAGCTCGCGATATTCTTGATCGTTGCCCCAACGGGAAATAATTCGGGGCAGGTCGTGATTATTCCAAAACAAAGAATTCCAACCTTTACCGGCTAATTCAGTCTGCCATTTTGAAAAGACTGCGTGCAATTCTTGAGGCTCTAAAGCTTTTAAGTCCCATTTTCTTTGGCCGGCCTGTTTATCTAAGTTAATGTGTTCAAATTGGAAAACCATCGACAGCTCTTCCCGCTGCTCATCAGAATACAATTGGGCGATTTCGGGAGTCGCCCCCCAAGTTTCGCCAACCGTGACAACATCGTAGTTCCCAAAGGTTGCTTGATTCATTTCTTGCAATAGTTCGTGTAATTTTGGCCCATTTTTAGTAATTAATTGATCTGGTTCTTTGCCGATTAAATCAATCACATCGAGACGGAAGCCGCCAATGCCTTTTGCCAGCCAAAAATTCATCATCTGATAAATCGCCTGACGCATTTTGGGATTTTCCCAATTTAAATCCGGTTGTTTTTTTGAATGCAAATGCAAATAATATTCATCCAGAGATGGCACATAAGTCCAAGCTGAGCCGCCGAAATTTGACAGCAATTCATTTGGCACTTGACCGTCAATACCTTTGCGCCAGACATAAAAATCATGATAAGGATTTTCTGGTCCAACTAGCGCGGCTTGAAACCAAGGATGTTCATCAGATGTATGATTCACAACTAAATCCATAATAATTTTGATATTTTTTTTCTGGGCTTTTGCTATCAGCTCATCCATGTCCTGCATACTGCCGTATTCTGGGCCGATTTTTTGATAGTCGCTGATATCATAGCCGTTATCATCATTTGGCGAGGCATAAACAGGGCTCAGCCACAGTGCTTCGACTCCCAAAAAGGCTAGATAATCTAGCCTTTGGGTAATGCCTGGCAAGTCGCCGATGCCGTCGTTATTTGTATCTTGGAAACTGCGGGGGTAAATTTGATAAAAGACAGCATTTTTCCACCAATTAGTCTTCTTCATAGGCTGCACTCACTGCTAAAATATTTTCACCGGCGGCTACTGAGGTTTTATCCAAGACCTCAACGTCGCCATAGGCCATCGAATTTGTAATAATCATCATCACGGTGTCATCATAGCCCGCCGCTTGAATTTCTTTTGAATTAAAGGTACCCAAGACATCACCTTTTTTCACTAGGTCCCCTTGTTTTTTAGCACTAGTAAATTGTGCCCCGTTTAAATTAACGGTGTCGATGCCGACATGAATTAAAATTTCGGCGCCGGTATCCGTTTTGATGCCATAAGCATGTTTAGAGTCATAAGCCACGGTCAACTGTCCATCCGCTGGTGCGTAGATGGTATTGTCAGTTGGTTTGATGGCCACACCTTTGCCCATCATTTCAGTAGAGAAAACTGGATCATTGACATCTTTTAATGAAACAACATTCCCACTGACTGCTGCAGCAATCGTTTCATCCTGCGGCAAAATTTCTTTATTTTGCGGAGTTTCATTGACAGCTACAGCCGTTGGATTTTCAACGTCCACTGCAACAGGTTCGTTCATCCTATTGCGGCCATAGATAAAGGTGAAGCCAAAGCCTAAGACTAAACTAATCGCAATTCCAATCATAAAGAAGGGAATGGAGGAAGTAGAAATTGAAATGAAACCAATGACACTAGCAGGCCCCATCGCTACTGAAAGTACGTGGAAGAAGCCGATAAAGGCGCTGGAAATTCCAGCAGCAATCATTCCACAGATAAACGGGAATTTTAATTTTAAATTGACCCCGAAAATGGCCGGTTCGGTAATCCCTAAAAGGGCGGAGATACTTGCTGAAGAGGCCAAACTTTTTTGCTTTTCATTTTTAGTTAAGAGGAAGACAGCTAAAGCTGCGCCACCTTGGGCCACGTTGGCCATCGAAGCGACCGGGAAAATAAAGGAGCCGCCGGTACGTGCTACGTCTGCCAGTAAAGTTGTTTCAATTGCTGGGAAGCTTTGGTGCAGACCGGTAATGACAATCGGTGAATAGAAGAGACCGAACACACCGAGACCAAGAGCGCCAGTTGTTTCATATAACCAAACTAAAGCGTCAGTTAAACCATCAGAGACCGTTCGCATAACTGGTCCCACAACGATAAAAGTTAAAAAGCCGGTGATGATTAAAGCCAACATTGGCGTAAAGGTAAAATCAAAAGCAGCTGGAATTTTTTTGTGGAAAAATTTCTCTAACGTTGCCAAAATCCACGCCACTGCTAAGACCGGTAAAACGGAACCTTGATAGCCAGCTTGGGCCACGTTTAAACCAAAAATATCCCAATAAGGCATGCTGCCATCGACAATTGCATTGGCGACGCCATAACCGTTAACTAAATCCGGCATGACCATCACCATACCCATGGCTGCACCGAGATAAGGGTTACCACCAAAACGGCGTGTTGCCGAGAAACCGACTAAAATCGGCAGAAAGGCAAAGGGGGCAGAGGCCATCAAATTAATAATGCCGGCAATATCAGCCAGAGCTGGAAACATTTCAACGACAGATTGTGGGCCGAATAAATGTTGAGCGGTTAGCACATTATTGATTGCCATCAATAAACCGCCTGCAACTAAGGCCGGCACGATTGGTACAAAAATATCCGATAAGACTTTAATCAAAGCCATCGCCGGATTTAATTTTTTCTGATTGGCTGCCACCGCTTTCAAATCATCGGTAGAAGCTTCGCCAACGCCGGTTAATTGAATAAACTCTTTATAGACATGGTTGACATCACCAGGGCCGATGATAATTTGATACTGGCCATTGGCTAAAAAGGTGCCCTTGACGTCATCGTTATTGTCTAAGGCCTGCCGGTCAATTTTATCCGTATCCTTTAAGACTAAGCGCAACCGTGTGGCACAGTGGGCGGCTGCCTGTACATTATCTTCTCCGAGAGCTTCAACAATCTCCTCAGCGACTTTTTTATAATTCATTTTATTTCCCCCTTAAACTGTAATCGCTTTTATTTGACAACAGTATGCCATGGTTTTTTAAAATTGTCAAACGTTTATCAAAAATATTTTTTAATTTTTCTAACATTCTGTTTATTAGCCTTTTATAAAAGGAAATTGTTTTAGAAAATATTTTGTTATACGTTTGACATTTTTTATTAAGCAAGCTATGATACAAAAAAGAAGACGCTTACGAGGAAAGCTTTATAGCAAAAAAAAGGGGAATATAAAAATGACATTGATTACAGATTGGACACAGGCGCTGCGTTATCAAAAATATGACCAGTGGAGCTCTGCTTATTTAGCTGAATTAAAAGAAAAGGTGACTCAATCACCATGGCGTTTGGGTTATCACATTCAACCGGAGACAGGCTTACTGAATGACCCCAATGGTTTTTCTTTTTACAATGGCAAATGGCAATTATTTTACCAAGCTTTTCCGTTGGGGCCAATCCACGGATTAAAATCTTGGTTTCATTTAACATCAGAAAATTTGGTGGACTGGCAGCCGGAGGGCATCGCCTTATTGCCGGACAATGAATTTGACAGCCACGGAGTGTATTCCGGCTCGGCTCTACCAGTCGGCGATCAGTTATTTTTAGCCTATACTGGTAATGTTCGTGATGAGAACTGGCAGCGCCAATCCTATCAGATGGGAGCTTGGCTGAATCAAGACAATCAGATTGAAAAAATTGCAACGCCTTTAATCAGTCCAGACCCCAACTACACCGATCATTTTCGTGACCCGCAGGTGTTTGCTTACGAAGACTCCTACTTGATGCTGTTAGGAGCGCAAGATCAAGAGCTGAAGGGAAAAGTTTTAACCTATCAATCAGAAAATTTAAAAGACTGGCAATTATTAGGTGAGCTGGATTATACAAAAGAAGAAATGGGCTTTATGGTGGAATGTCCGAACTTAATTTTTATAAAGGGGCGGCCAGTCCTGCTGTTTTGTCCGCAGGGATTAGCTCAAGAAACATTTGCTTATCAAAATATTTATCCCAATACTTATGTGATGGGAAGTGAATTTAAGCTGACAGAAAATAAAATTCTGGATGCGACGCCGCTAAAAAATCTAGATGAAGGTTTTGAAGTCTATGCGACCCAAGCTTTTAATGCGCCAGATGGCCGTGCTTTAGGAGTCAGCTGGATTGGCCTGCCGGAAATTGATTATCCCAGCGACCAAGATGGTTGGGCTCATTGCCTCAGCATTGTTAAGGAATTTAAAATTGTCAACGAGGAACTACTGCAACAACCCGTAGTAGAAATGAAAGAATTGCGGGAAACACAGACAGACTTTTCAGGAGTCATTTCAAAGACTCCTAAAAAAATCGCCGGACCCGTGCCTCATCAATATGAATTGAAGCTTAACTTAGCGGCCGGCGCTGTCGGTCAACTAGATTTATTCGCAGATGAAGCAGGCCATAAATTTAGCATTCATTTTGATACCGTCCGTGGTACAATGACCATAAATCGTGGACAAAGCGGATTGACATTTGGCGAAGAATTTGGCGTGACTCGTCATTTTGCGATTGCCGCTGGCGAATTAACGCTGCAAATATTTGTCGATGCTTCGGTAGTGGAAATTTTTATCAATGACGGACAGCAGGTTGCAACGGCACGGGTGTTTCCAACCAGCAGTCAAAGCAGCATCTATCTTTCCGGCGAAACAATCAGCTACAGCGGTCAGCTTTGGTCCTTGCGCAAAATGAAATAAGAGGTGCCTGTATGGTAGTTAAATTAACGGATGTCGCCAAAAGAGCCGGCGTTTCAGCAACGACAGTTTCTAGGGTGATTAACAATTACGGTTCTTTAAGCCAAAAAACAATTGATAAGGTACAACAGGCGATGAAGGAATTAAATTATCAGCCGAATTCGCTAGCCCGCTCGCTGCAGGGAAAAAATACCCAGCTCATTGGTGTCATTTTTCCAACTGTCGCCAATCCTTTTTACGGGGAATTGGTTGAAAAAATCGAGACCAAGTTATTTGAGCTTGGCTATAAAACAATTCTTTGCGACAGTGCCGACAATAAGGAAAAAGAACGGAATTATATTAATATGCTTGCAGCTAATAAAGTTGACGGGATTATCGCCGGCGCCCATAATCTAGGAATTCAAGAATATGAAAATATCGAACTGCCGATTGTCTCCTTTGACCGCTATTTGGCAGAAGGCATCCCCATTGTCGGTAGTGATAATTTTCGTGGCGGCTATTTGGCAGCCGAAAATTTGTATCTTCATGGGGCTAAAAAAATTGCTATTCTGACTGGCAGTCAAAAATCCGATTCCCCTACGAATGAACGCTTAAACGGTTATCTCAGCTTCCTAGCGGAAAAGCAAATAGAGCCACAAATTTTCCAGCTGCAAATGCAGACCCGTTCCGCTACTTTGAAAAGCGTTGAAATCAAACGGCTTTTAGAAACAGAGGAGTTTGACAGCATTTTTTGCACCGATGATTTGACCGCCATCTTAGTCTACAATCTCTGCCAAGAATTACATATCCAAGTCCCATTACAAATGAAAATCATGGGTTATGATGGCACCAAGTTTGTCCAAACGTATTTTCCTCAGCTTTCGACAATTGTGCAGCCATTAACGGATTTTGCGGAACTGCTGGTGGATCTGTTGATTCAGCGGATTGAAAATCCTGAAAAGCAACTGGAAAAGCATTACCAACTGCCGACGAAAATTTTTCAGGGGAAGACTTTGTGATAGTAAAAGCGTAAAATCAGTCAACGTTGCTCAAAAAATAAACTAGTTTTCTGGTTAAAATAGGTAATAAAAAAAGCCACTACCAAAATCCGGTAGTGGTTTTTAAGCGGCTTGATATAAGTTTTGAATGGCCTTTTCAATCGTGATGCCAGTAGCAAATTTTTGTGGATCATTTTTGGCATAGACTAAAAAGATATTCAGCTTAACATCATAGGTGACCCGCACTTGACGGGGAATTTCTACAGCGTTCATAGGTTAACCTCCTCTCTACTCATAGCATAACGAAGGAGTATTAATTCCATGTAAAAATTCTGTAAAAGATTCTGCTGCAAGCGATAATCGAAGTTTTAATAATGATTAAAACTAAAACAGAAACTTTCCATCAATCAATAATCAACATATTATTGTCATCAAATTGCCAATTTTTACCATATGCGACTTCCCAATAATAACCATTTGGGTCGGTAAAATAGCCCGAGTAACCATCCCATAAGCGGTTTTGTTCAGGGGCTTTGGCAATTGTCCCTCCGGCCGGCTCGATTTTGCTGAAGAGTTCATCAACTTCATTTTTAGAACGCGTGTTAATCGCCAGCGTGATGCCTGAAAAACCAGAAGTTTGTAGTTCAGGTGGTGAAACTTCATTAATGTCTTTAGCTAATTCAGCTAAAGGAAATAGCTCCAACTTCGTGCCCTCGTTGTCAAAGAAGACAATCGGGGGATTTTTCTCCTGTTCCAAGGTTTGAAAGCCAATCTCCTTGTAAAAAGCTAGTGACTTGGTCATATCCTTAACCCCTAAACAGATTAAATTAATTCGATTCATCAGGAATCCTCCTTTATTCTAATTGAGTAATTTTGACTCAGTTAATGCTGAAAAAAATTTCAGAGATTTCATGTGCTAGTTTTCAGGTGGAAATGAAAGATACAGCATAAGCGCCTCCTCCATCGGTTTAAAGCCAGTGACCAAATAAAATTTTTCAGCCGGAGTGCCCTGGTCAGTATCTAACAAAATCGTATATATTTCTTGCTGCTGAAGGGCCGTTTTTATGTTTGAAATAAAGGTTTGCCCTAGCTTTTGACCTTGATACTTTTGGCGAATAAATAAAGTATCCAACATATATTCACGACCTTGGTACCAAGGTTTGATGAAACCTAAAGCACAGCCAATTAATTCATGAGTGTCAGCATCCTCAAGCAGATAACCGATAAAGGTGTTGAGCTCCGTCATATCCGTCACATATTGTGTAATTTGTGCCTCGGTTAGCGCGTCATTCCAAGGCTCGTCTGAAAAAACGTCAATATAGACTTGAATAATAGCTGGATAATCGTCATTTTGTGTATGGCGAAAATTAATTTGATTTGTCATAGGAACTCCTTTCTAAATTTTAGTGATGCAAGTCTGCTGGTTATCTTTTATTTTAACATGGACGGGGTGAATTGAAGTGGAGAAATTTAAAATCAGTCAAACTAACAATCGACGTTACATTAGTCTGTTCAAATTATATTAATGAAAACTTTTCCGAAAATTCCGCTTGCATTTTAGTGGAAGTTTCTGTAAACTCATATCAATTTGAGAATCTTAAAAAAGGAGAATTGAAATGAATAAGTATCAGAGTAAAGTTTTGCTATCTACTTCAGCGGGCATTGCCCTAGAGAATATGGATATTATGTTTCTTTCTTTTTCACTATCTTCAATGATTGCAACCTTTGGGATTTCTAGCACAGCAGCTGGCTGGATTGCTACAATTACCAATTTGGGAATGCTCGTTGGAGGTATTTTTTTTGGCCTGATGGCGGATAAATACGGCCGCGTCAAAGTCTTTTCTTATACGGTGATTTTATTTTCGATTGCCTCTTTGTTAATGTTCTTCGCTTCAAATATTTATCTCGTCTATCTGTTTCGTTTTATCGCAGGGATTGGCGCTGGTGGCGAATATGGTGCTTGTATGTCCCTCATCTCTGAAACTTTTTCGAAAAAACAATTAGGACGGGCCGCTTCCACTGCCGGCATTGGTGCTCAAGTTGGGGCAGCGTTGGCTGCAATTTTGGCTTCCATCATTATTCCGCTGTTTGGCTGGCGGATGCTCTATGTGGTTGGTGTTCTGCCAGTTCTGATGGTTTTATTTATTCGCCGCGGCTTGCAGGAACCCGCCGCCTTTGCTAAAGCCCAAGAACAAGGGCGCAGCGCAAAGCTTCGAGATTTATTTGCAACAAAAAGCTTTGCTTGGCAGACGATTGGTTTAAGTTTAATGGTAACAGTCCAGATCGCCGGCTATTTTGGCTTGATGAATTGGTTGCCTTCCATTATGCAAAATCAATTGGGCTTGTCGGTGTCTGGCTCGTCACTTTGGATGGTCTGCACTATTTTGGGTATGTCCTTGGGAATGTTTACCTTTGGCACTGTGATGGATAAAATCGGGCCTAGAAAAGCTTTCGCCATTTTTCTTATCTGCTCCGCACTTTCGGTGTATCTGTTGGTCATGGCCCACAGTCAGCTGACGCTTGTGGCGGCGGCTGTGATTGTCGGCTATTTTATCAATGGCATGTATGGTGGTTATGGAGCGGTGATTAGCAGTCTGTATCCGACAGAGATCCGTGCAACTGCTAATAATTTTATTATGAACTTGGGGCGGGCCGTCGGTGGTTTCTCCGCCATTATCATTGGCTTTTTGATGGACCGTTACAATCTGACAGCGGTGATTTTATTTTTAAGCGGGATTTACGTAATCAGTTTGTTGGTGCTATTGACAATTCCGGGAATCAAGTCACTGCAGGCAGTTGCCGACAGCCCAGCAGAATTGGAAGAACTTTCATAAATCTTTTGCCAATGATAAAAATATCTATCATTTTTTACCAGCTATCCGATTTTACGCTGAATGTAGCAAAAATGAATAAAATGTTTTACAGCAATCAGATTTTTTGATTGCTGTTTTTTTGCCTTGCAGGGGAGACTTCAAAAATATCAGTCTTTTATTTAATAACGAAGGATTTGAGAAAAATAGGAAGGAAATGCAGTTTTTTGCTAACTTTTTGTAAGCTCTTTTAGAAGGCCTTGAATTTCTCGAAAAATCGTTATTTATTCTATTGTGGTTAGCTAAGGATTTTTAAGCAAAAAGTGGTTTTGGCAACTACAGAAAGGAAAAACTGAACTAAAGTAAAGTGACCTTCATATTTTTTTGCATAACAAAAAAATATTAAAAATAACGGGAAAAGCGTTTCAAAAAATTCAATTGATTGTGAAAAAAAGGGAATAAGACTAGCATTAATTTTGTCAAAGGAAATAAAAAAGCTTTATTTTCAAGGAAAGAAGGAGGTATATGTGAATAGGTTTCAAAAATTATGTTTGGTCCTGTTAATTGTGGTTACTCTTATTCCGCTGCTTTTCCTATTATTAGTAACGAGGTCGGCCTCGCAACAGTATTCATTTTTGAATCGGCTGCAGTTTACATTAGTCAGCCATGAAATTTTTTTACTGACTATCTTTTGGATTACCGCAGTATTGACGGTTATTTTATTGTTGGCTGTACTCTGGGTGATTTTCTATCCGAAAGCCAAACGAGATTTTGTGATTAAAGAACAAAATGGTCGTTTAGCTGTTAAGGATCGAGCAATCAAAGGACTGGTTGCCGCAACTGTTTCCGAAAAAGATTTTGTGAGTCAGCCGACGATTTCGGTGGCGGCGACTAAGCGGAAAATCAAAGTCTTGATCAAAGGCGACTTGAAGCGCACATCTGGTCTTATAGGGAGAACAGCGGAGTGGACTGAAGAAATTCGTCAGCAGATTCGCCAAACAGTTGGAACGGATTATGACATTCAAGTGGAGGTCGCTTACAAGAATTTGGAAAAAGACAGCAAGCCCTATGCAACGGCAAGAGTTGAGTGAGGATAAGGAGGCTAATTTATGGAAACGTGGCTACGTATTTACAAAGTGCCTTTAGTCGGAGCTCTCATCGGGTTAGTATTTGCGATATTGCTGGTGACTTTAGGTTTTTTCAAGACAATCTTAATTTTGCTTCTAACGGTGATTGGCGCTTATCTCGCGCTGTATCTCGATAGAAATCATATCATTCAAAACTATTTCAAAAGAAATTAGACAATCTAGGAGGAATTTATGATGGAAAAAATGGATACAATGAACACAATGAATAAAGAAAACATGGATCCGAAGTTGAAAAAAGATTCCCAAATGGACAATGGCGAACACGTTCGTGGCGAGTTGACTTATGAAGACAAAGTCATTCAAAAAATCATTGGCATTGCCATTGCCGAAGTGGATGGCTTGTTGACAGTTGATGGTGGCTTTTTCTCCAATATCAAAGAAAAAATTGTTAATTCAGACGATGTGACTACCGGAATTGAAACAGAAGTCGGCAAAAAACAAGTCGCTGTTGACATGGACATTGTCGCTGAATATGGTAAAGACATTGAAGAAATTTTTGAAAATATTAAAAATGTCATTGCCCGTGAAGTTAAAGCGATGACTCATTTAGAAGTGATTGAAGTCAATGTGAACGTAGTCGATATTAAGACTCGTCAACAATTTGAAGAAGACAGTGAAACCTATCAAGACAAATTAGGTAACGCTGCTGAAGCAACCGGCGATTTTACTTCAAAACAAGCAGATAAAGCAAAATCGGCCTTCGCAAAAGGCCGCGACAAAATTGAAGACAATTCAGAACCGCGTGTTCAATAAAAAATAAATTGGAGTGATTATCATGGGTTTAATCTGGTCATTAATTGTCGGTGGGATTATCGGTCTCATCGCAGGAGCAATCACAAATAAAGGCGGCTCGATGGGCATCATCGCAAACGTAGTTGCCGGTTTACTAGGTTCGGTTATCGGCCAAGCGCTATTCGGCACTTGGGGCTGGACGGTTGCAGGGATGGCAGTGTTCCCTTCTATCTTAGGGGCCGTTATCTTAGTCGCTGTTGTGTCATTTTTCTTTGGCCGCAGCCGCGCGTAGCACAAATTAATGAGTGAATAACAAGTAATTTTAATAAGCAGCTCTAGTAGGTCGCTTTTTGGAAATAGTTTTTTCCAAAGCTAACCGCTAGAGCTGTTTGTTTGTATTTATGCTAAAAAGTTGGTTAATTGGCCTTGATAGGTGACAATCAGCTGTTGGGTGGCCCGGGAAACAGCGGTGTAGAGAATTTTTTTATCCTGATTGGATTGAAAATTAGTGTTGGAAACATCATAGAGTAGCACACGGTTAAATTCCAAGCCTTTGGCATAACTGATGGGCAGCACGGTTATCTGTTGGCTTTCCTTTAACAGTTCTGTTAACAGCTGGGCTTCTTTTTGGGTTTTTGTTAAAATTGTCAGTTTTTCAGAAGCTGAGCTTACTTGTTTTGCGACCAGCTCTTGAAATTCAGTCAAGTTGCTAAACTTGATAAATGTTGGCACCTCACCGGCAGGCCGCACTGCGACAATTTTTAAAGGTGTCGCAGTTAAGGTTAGGCGGCTGAAGATTTTAGTAATTTCACCACTGGAACGGTAACTATTCAGCAATTGATATGGCTGCAGTGAACTTCTCTTGCTAGTTAATAAGGCGGTAATTTCTGAAAAGCTAATCTGGGAATTAAAAATGGCCTGATTGTCATCACCAACCATTGTAATCTCGGTCTGTTCAAATAGTTCTAATAAAAATGCCAACTGCAAAAAGGTATAATCCTGCACTTCATCAATCAGCAAATAGCTTATCGAAGGTAGCGGCAGCTTCTCAGCAAAAAGCTGTCGTACGAATAAATAGCTAACGGCGGTATCAAGGCTCAGCGGATTGGCAAAATCCGCTTGTAGCGGGATGTCAAATAAAGTTTGGTATAAAGCTGCTAACAACGCTTCAATATTTACCCAAGCCAGCTTTTGCAATTGGTCCTCAATGCGCCGGTATTTTTTCTGCAGTAGCCGTAAAGCGTATCTCTGTAAACTCTGCGGCGTTTCATCTTCAATTAATTCTCCAAAATAGTGTAGCTGTTGTTCTTCTGACAAGCTGCTGAGCTGCGCTTGTAAAAGGGGGCTGCGGGCGTTTTTCAAAAGCCGTCGCTGCCAGTTTTCCAGCAGGATTTTTTTAGTTCCCTGAAGTTTCCTTTGTAAAGGACCAGCTGGTGTTTGATTAAAGGCCGCCGTGATTTCTAAACGGCTGATAATAACTTTATGGCGAACGTGTAAGTCGGTGAAGGTGGGAATGATGGACAGGTTGTCGGCTGCTTGCTTTATTAAAAAAGCAGCAAAGGCCCCACTCCGCAAATTTTGCGTTTCATTTGCGACATGGGACTCAGCAATCCGGTGAAAGTAATCTGTCTCAGTTTCTAAAGATCGATTTTGCGGCAGCAAATCATCGACAAACTGCAGCAGTGTTAAATTGCGGGGATTTCTTTCCCCTAAAGCCGGCAGCACTTCAGCGATGTAGTCGATAAACTGGCGATTTGGTGAAAGAATCAGCAAGTCATCAGCAGTAATACTCTCCCGTTTTCGATAGAGCAGATAAGCAATCCGCTGCATCACCACGGAAGTTTTACCACTGCCAGCTACCCCTTGAACTAAGATTGTCGGGTGACTAAGGTCACGGATAATCTGATTTTGCTCCTGTTGAATCGAGGCCGTAATATCCTGCATTTTTTCGCTGGAATCATTGGCTAAACTGGACAATAGGACATCATCTTGAATGGCAATGGTGGTATCAAAAAATTGCAGCAGCTGATTTTTCTGAATGATTAATTGCCGCCGCAACTCAATTATGACGTCTATGGTTAAGTCGTTGACTGTATAAGCGGTTGGACCATGAGCATTCGTATAAAATAATTCAGCAATCGGCGAGCGCCAATCATAGATTAGATTTTCCTGCTGCTGATCGGTAAAACCGTTGATGCCAATGTAAATGTCCTCCACATCGTCGGCAAAACGCAAAGACAATTTGCCAAAGTAGGGAGTCGGCAGTAGCCGTTTGATTTTGGCGACTTCCTTTTCTGCTGATTGCAGTGAAATATTCAGCTGATCAATTTCACGATTTTGCGCTTCTAACGCCGCAAAGGTATCGAGATTATCGGAAATAGTCTCAAAATTTAAAGCGACTTCCCCTTGCATCTTCTGCAACTCTTCTCGCCCCGACTGATAGCCGGCCGTTAGAAAATTTTCTAGACGCGATAATTTTTCCATTAACTCTTGATAAACTTGGGTCAAGTGTTCTTGCTCAGCTCTTTGACTAGCCTGTTTGTCCACAAAATCCGCCTCCTTTTTAACGTGAGCTTCATTATACAAGTATCCGGTGGAAATACTAGTCTACAAATTCAGGATTTTTTGCAGTATAATTACTATAGAAGATAAAATAAATTTAAGAGGCTGTGACATTAGTTAGAACAGAGCCGAACTTCACGAAGGGTATCTAGTGAAAACCACTAGATATTGTTAATTTGCAATTCGGACCTATTGGACCGCAGGAGCAAAGAAAATATAGTTCGGGATTTCATCTGTTAGAAAGACTAATATCACAGGCTCTTTTTTCATGGATGATTTGCCCGCCTGCGTATTTCTAGTTGACCAAACAAAGGAGGAGCAGATGAAATTACAGGAAATTAAAGCAAAATACAGTTTCAATCAAACAAGCTTTTACGGCTGGCTAAAGGAAACGAAATTAATTGAAAAAACTGAAGGCGGCTATATCGCTGGGCCCGCTGCTTGGCCGGAGATGGAGACCTTAACCTCGACTGTCTATCGAAACGGCGGCACCGTCGAAGTGACCCATGTCAAAATTGCTGCTGAAAAAGTTCCAGAGCTGGTCAGCTTATACGAAGCTTCGAATTGGGGCAGTCTCTATTCCCAAAGCAAACAATTCGATGTGCTTCATAAAAAATTGCTAGCTCTGATGGAAGGCTTGGCAGCCTTGAAGGAGCAGCTGAATCAGATGCAGCAATTACTAGAAAAGAAAAAGCCAACTGACTAGTGCAAAAACGGCAGCTTAATTAAAGCTGCCGAACTTCTGACAAAAGCGAGTTGGCAAAGATTACATTTATTTTTGCAGACTTTGTAGAGCCCGCATGTCGATAATTTCAACATTTCCATCAACGGTTCCGCTGGCGGTTTTCAAAACTAGATTTTGAAAGCGGGGATTTAATTCTAACACCGGTTCCTCAGCAAAGTAATTGCTGGTGTATTCTTTAATATAAAGGTCGCCGATAGGGGAGGTTAAAGCCGTTGGGTAGTCCTGCAAATCACTATCTTTTGCGACTACTAAAACCCGAAAACTGGTATCTAAAGAGCAAACACCGAATTTTGAGAAACTGCCGACACCGTCGTCTAAATCTAATAATAGTTTAGCATCCTGTTGATAGGGTGCTAATTTTTTTTCAACTTCTGGACTCATTTTGATTTCCATTGTAAGGCCCCCTGTGAGTTTATACATTCTATTAAGTACAGCTATATCCTACTCTTTTTAAGCAGTAGACTCTAATAATCTGCTTATAAAACCAAAGCTAATCAGCAGTAAAATCAGCAAAGCTATCTCTTGTTGCAGATTTGCGGTATAATGAAAAAACAATTTGCAGCTTTTTTGGGAGGCGTTGAAATGAACGGGATGGGGATTTTTTTAGCGCTGTGGGTCAGCTTTAGCGGACTGACAGCTTGGTTCCAATGGCGCCAGCAGCCACAGCAGGTTTGGCTGAAGCTTGGCGGCTTGAATTTGGCATTTTTAGCAGCCAGCCTCTTCATTTTTTCAATATTTTCAACAATTGCTGGCTTTGCAGAGCAGGCTTATAATAGTATCTTTTTGATGATCTTCGCTCTGTGTATCAGTTTGGTGTTGGGACTTGCAAGTCTTGGTATTCTTGGCAATTTTTACGGAAGCTATTCTGCAGCAGCTATTTTGCAGGTCAAAAAAAGTAGCCACCTGATGAGTATCACGAGCTTTAGCTCCTTGACGGTGGTTAGTTTAGCCGCCTATTTTTGGCTGGACAATCACAGCGGCCTGAGATTTGCGTTATTGGCGTTGGTGCTGACTGGCCTATTTATTTTTTCTTACGTACAACGCTATCAAATAAAAAATTAAGATTATGAAGCTCTGTTGGGTTTGCTTCACGAAATTTTTTTCAAATCAAATGAACAGGATTTGTTTAGGCGCCAAAGCCTTTTGATAAGGCTTGGCTGACCTGATTATCCACTTGATTGAAGAAGCTTTCGTCAGGCAGGAGACAGCGCTTTTTTTGTTTGAAGAATTATTGATTGACAAGCTGTTTAGTAAACAGTAAATTAAACTAAATTAATACCTGACAGGTGTTTTTTTTATAAGGGGGAATCAACCATGGAGAGTACACAGTTATCTAAACGCAATCTTTGGTCATTTTCAATCGGTACTGTCGGTCGAGATATGGCGGCCGCCGGATTATTTGTCAACTATCTCTTAAATTACGTGTTGTTTACTAAAACTTTAACGGCGGCTCAATTTTCTGTGATTACCGTTATTATGGTGGCAGCCCGCTTTTTCGATGCCGTCATTGACCCGATTTTGGGGAATGTGATTGATGCTTCCCACAGCAAGTGGGGAAAATTCAAACCCTTTATTTTAGCCGGGGTCATCGGAACAGCAATTATCGTCAGCCTGTCTTTTTCATCTAATTTACAAGGCTGGCCCTACGTCATTTTCTTTGGCATTATGTATTTTCTTTTTAGTATTTTCTTTTCGATTAACGACATTGCTTATTGGGGCATGATTCCCGCTTTGACAAAAGATCAAGACGGTCGCAATCGCTTGATGTCTTTAACCAATTTGATGGCGGGCATCGGGGCCTTCTTAACGGCTTTGATTGTGCCGACATTTACCGTCGGCAGTTTGGTAATCGGCGGCAGTGCCGTAACCGGTTATGCAGCTATTGGGATTGGCTTTTCTTTAATTATGCTCTTGACGCAGGCTATCACATTATTTGGCGTTGAAGAACCGCCAAGACCTGCGGTGAAAAAAGAAACCACGAAAATCAGTGTGAAGGAAATTGTTCATATTATCTACCGCAATAAACAAGCCTTGTGGAGCGGCGTAATTTTATTTGTTTATATGTTGGTCACCACCTTGAGCACAACGTTGATTTCCACTTATCTATACTTTAGTTTTGGTTACAACGGCTTATTGGTGACGATTTTTAATATCGTCGGACAAGTTGCCGGCGCCCTAGTCTTTATTATGTTTCCCGCCATTTCTAAAAAATTCAACCGCGATACTTTAATTAAAATTACCGCAACGATGTCGTTAACCGGCTATTTCCTTTTATTGGCAGCCGGCTGGATTTTGCCAAACAGTCTAGAAATGACCAAATTAATTATTTTGGCATTGGTTAATATTTTGCCAGCAGTTGGTAATGGCGTCTTTTATCTAATTATTATGATTAGTATTGCCAATGGGGTTGAATGGAATGACTGGAAATTTGGCACCCGCAATGAGGGCATTATTTTTTCAGTGCGGCCCTTTGTAACGCAATTAGGCATGGGCTTAGGTCAGTTCGGGACCATGTTAGTTTATCTGGTGATTGGTGTGCTTTCCACCACTAACCAAATTTCTGATTTGGAAAATCAAGCGGCGGCTGGTACGATTTCCGCCACCGCCAGAGAAAGTATGATCCAACAAATTCTAAATGCCACACCGGAAATCAAAGGTCGTCTGCTGTTAATTTTCTTAACGGTGGTGCCTTTAATCGGTATCACGATTGCCTACACTATATATAAGAAAAAAGGCATCATGACCGAAAGTCAGTTTGCACAAATTACTGAGGAAATCAAAGAACGGGATGCCAAGGCGGAAGCTACAACCTCCATTAATCCTGAAGGTGATATTCATGCTTAAAATTATTTTAATTATTGTCCTGTTATTGGCAGTGGTGCTACTTTTTGCGGCCCATAAACTATTTACAATCGCTTTTTTAAAAACGACCAATCGGGCAGAAACGATGGAGTCCGACCACAATCGGATTGATACCCCAGAGGCTACTTTATTGCAACCAGTTTTGGATAAAAAGGCGGAGTGGGTAGCCAAAGCTACTGAAGAAATGGTCAGCATCACCAGCCAAGACGGCTTAAAATTGAAGGGCTTCAGCTACTCTTTAGCTCAGCCAAGCAAACGCTGGGGCATCTTAGTCCACGGCTTTGACAGCCGCCATGAAGAGATGTTCGACAAGGCGCCTTATTTTCAAGATTTAGGCTTCAATGTGCTGCTGCCGGATTTGCGGGCCCATGGCTCTAGTGAAGGCCGCTACATCGGGTTTGGCTGGCCGGATCGCAAAGATATTCAGCTGTGGATTGACTTTATTTTACAAAAAGAGCCGGAAGCGGAAATTATTTTATATGGGGTTTCCATGGGCGGGGCAACCGTGATGATGACGGCCGGTGAAAATTTACCGAGCAATGTTAAAGCAGTAATTGAAGACTGCGGCTATGCTTCTGTGAAAGAAGAGTTGAGCTATCAATTGAAAAATTTGTTCCATGTGCCGGCTTTTCCTTTGATTCCCCTCGTCTCGGTTATCAATAAAGTGCGTCAAGGTTGGTGGCTAGGTGAAGCCAGTAGTACAAAGCAGCTGGCGAAAACCAAACTGCCAGCACTGTTTATCCACGGAACTGCCGATACTTTTGTACCTTTCGGCATGTTGGCGGAAAATTATCAGGCGGCCCCCACCTTTAAAGAAAAATTGCCGGTGGCTGGAGCACAGCACGCCATGTCAGGAATTATTGCCGGCGAGGCTTACTGGCAAAAAGTAAAAGCCTTTTTAGATGAAGTAATGGCTTAAGCAATAAGTTGAGTTTTGCCAGTGGCGGAAATAACGGCTACTGGCTTGCCACCACCATCATAAATTGAAAGAGGACTCACGGATGAAAAAACTGATTAAGCAAGGGTTTGAATTAACCAACGACAATTTATTATTGCAGGAAACACTGTTCCATACAGCTAATGGCTATCTTGGTGTGAGAGGAAATTTTGAAGAAGGCTATCCTCAAGGCTTTTCCTCCAGTCGAGGACAGTATATCAACGGCTTTTACGATGTTGCCGAGATGAAGCAGGCCGAGCAGCTATATGGTTTTGTCAATAAAAAAGAAGTGATGCTAAACGTTGCTGATACGCAATCCTTCACGATTGAAATCGGCGGAGAAGCTGTCTCAATTTTTGAAAACGCTACAGATATCTATCGGGAATTGGATATGGAAAAAGGTACAGCCCTTCGTCAATTTACTTGGCACAACCAAGCTGGCCAAAGCTTTCAAATTGCCTTCAAACGGATGGCGTCTTTTGTTGTGTTGCCTTTGTTCACCATTGAATTGACAATCACTTCAAATGAATTTAGCGGTGAAATTAAAATTACGTCTAAGCATAATGGCGAGGTGACTAACTTTGCTGACCCTAATGATCCACGGGTTGCCGCAGAATCCGAGCATTATCTGCGGGTTGTCGGCAATCAGGTGGATGAAGCGCAGGGGATTTCTAAAATCACTGCTAAGACTCAAGTTTCAGATTTAGCGGCTGAAACAATTGTTTTTCATGAGAGCAAACTACCGTTAACTGAACTTGTGGCAACAGAGGTTGAAAATACGTTTATCTATCAAGGGGAAATTGCTCCTAAGCGACCGCTGAACTTCACAAAATTCAGTCTCTTTCTAGATTCCCGTCGCTATGATTTAGCTAAGGCGAGTGAAGAATTAATTGCGGAAGTTAAAGCAGCTGGTCTCAATGATTTATATCAAAAGCAAGCCGCTTATCTGGCGGATTTTTGGCAAAATGCGGTGGCGGAAGTGAGCGGCGACCAATTATTAAACGATTCTCTGGATTATAGTTTATATAGCTTATTGCAGTCGGCTGGTAAGGACGGCATTTCCAATATTGCCGCCAAAGGCTTAAGCGGCGAAGGCTATGAAGGCCATTATTTCTGGGACACTGAAATTTATATGATGCCCTTTTTTACCTTAACCAATCCCCAAATTGCTCAAAAATTGATTCACTATCGTTATAGTATTTTGGATAAGGCCCGGGAAAATGCCCGCATTCTTGGTCATCAGACCGGCGCCCTTTATCCATGGCGCACGATTGCCGGGGCGGAGTCTTCCGGTTATTTCCCTTCAGGCACGGCCCAATATCATATTAACAGCGACATTGCTTATGCCATCATCCAATATTATTTGGCGACCGGGGATCTGCAATTAATTGCCGATTACGGAGCGGAAGTTATTTTTGAAACGGCCCGCGTTTGGTTAGAGGTCGGCCATTTTACCAAGGAACATTTTGTCATCAATGCGGTGACTGGCCCCGATGAATACACTTGTGTCGTCAACAATAATTTTTATACCAACATCTCAGCTAAATACCATTTGGAATGGGCGGGGAAATTTTATCAAGTATTAACCGAGGCAGGCCTTGCTGAAGTCATTGGAAAAATCGGCTTAACCTCTGCTGAAATCGCCGAATGGCAGCGGGCAGCGGCGGCTATGTATTTGCCTTTTTCTAAAGAATTACAAATTCATGAGCAAGACGACAGCTTTTTATCAAAACCTGTGATGGAATTTAAAAACTTGCCGGCTGAGAAGTTTCCACTATTGCTTCACTATCATCCGTTGTATTTATACCGGCATCAAGTAACAAAACAGGCGGATTTAGTCTTGGCCTATTTCTTATACGAAAATCAATTTGAAGAAGCGGCCGTTAAACGGGGCTATGATTATTATGAGCCGTTAACGACTCATGATTCTTCTTTGTCTTCTTGTATTTTCAGCATTGTGGCGAATCAGTTTGGCGATAACGAGAAAGCTTATAATTATTTCGATGAATCTTCAAAAATTGACATCACCAATTCCCATAAAAATACCAAAGATGGTATTCATGCAGCCAATATGGGGGGGACTTATTTAGGACTTGTCTTTGGTTTTGGCGGCTTACGCTTAACTGAAAGCGGCATAAGTCTGCGGCCGCAGCTGCCAAAAAATTGGGATAAAATGACCTTCAGCTTCCATTATCAAGGCAGCCAATTTTTAGCAGAAATTTCTGAAGCAACGATTAATTTGACGTTAGTGGCAGGAGCAGCACAATCTGTTATGATTAATGGAGAAACTTATTTAGTTGAAGAAAAAACAGTCATTAAACGAGGTGCTTAAATGAGAGTGTTATCGGAAAAAATCCAAGCAGCTGGTCATGAGGCAGAACTGATTTTATATTTGCAGGACAACTCGGCTGAAATCGACCCGCTGCGCCAGCGGCCGATGATTTTAATTTGCCCAGGTGGCGGCTATGAATTTTTATCAGAGCGGGAAGGCGAACCAGTGGCGTTGCATTTTCTCAGCTTAGGCTATCAAGCTGCTGTCTTAAAATACAGTGTCGCACCAGCAGTTCGCTATCCAGTGGCTTTAAAGCAACTGGCAACTTCGGTAGCTTTTATTCGTAAGAATGCGGGCGACTTTTTTGTTGATGTTGCAAAAATTACCGTGTTGGGCTTTTCTGCCGGTGGACATTTGGCCGCTTCTTTAGGTGTTAATTGGAATAAGCCGTTACTGGCAGACATTGCACCGGCTGCAGAAATCTATCCGAATGCTCTAGTATTAAGCTACCCAGTGATTTCCAGTGGTAAATATGCCCATCAAGGCAGTTTCCAAGCGTTGCTAGGAGCTGATTATCCTAAAGAAAATGCGGCTGTCTCCATTGAAAAATTAGTCGATCAAGATTTTCCAGCAACTTTTGTTTGGCATACTGTGGCTGATGATGCCGTGCCAGCCAAAAATAGTTTATTGTTGGCGGATGCTTTATATGATGCGAGTATTCCCTTTGAATTTCATCTTTATAACCGGGGACTGCATGGTCTAAGCTTAGGGACTGTTGAAACTAGACGTGCCAGCGAACCGTATCAAATTCTAGAAGATGTCGAAAACTGGCCGCAGATGGCGGCCCGTTGGTTAAAAAATCAATTTGCCAAAAAATAAATCATGAATCGATTATTCTAAATAAAATGCGTGGGCCGCTTTCTTGTTGGCTGCGCATTTTTATTTTTTTGAAAAGGAATTGTGGCTCAAATTTTATCTGCCACCTTCTCAAACTCGTGAAAAAAATCTTTTTGTCAAAAAACCTTGAATTTATTTCAGAAACCGTTTACAATATGGTTAACCGGTAAACCAGAAGGTGAAAGATTATGAAAAAACATGTCACAATTCAAGAGGTTGCTAACCGTGCTGGCGTTTCTAAAACGACCATCTCTAGATATTTAAATGGCAAATTTGGCAACATGTCTCTTGATACAAAAAGAAAAATCCAATTAATTATCGATGAATTAGACTATCGTCCCAGCAAACAGGCGCAGGGATTAAAATCAAATAAAAGTTGGTTAATCGGTTTACTTGTTGCTGATATTGCCAATCAATATACGGCTTACATAATTAAAGCCGTGCAGGACGCTTTAATGGACACCGGCTATCAACTGCTAATCATGAACACAAATAATTCTGAGGTAGAGGAGCAGCGGGCCATTCAAAAATTAATTGATCAAAATATTGACGGCATTCTCTTGCAGCCAGTTGCAACCGAGCTGACTGCTTTTCAACAAATCATCGATCAAGAAATTCCGACAGTCCTAGTCGATCGTTCCTTAAACATCGATCGCTGGACGACAGTGCAAACCAATAATATTCAGGTTTCCAAAAAGATGGCGGAAATTATCGTTGCAAATGGCTATCAAAAAATTATCCACGTCAGTGAAGCCATTGGAAAAATTGGTCCGCGGGCCGAACGCTATCAAGGCATTCGGCTAGGAACTTTAGATACTACTTGTCAAGTGGAATTGTTGGAACTGCATCATACTGGTAAGGGACAAGATATTGTCGAGTTTTGTAGCGGGCATGAGTTCAATGAAAAGACTTGTTTCTTTGCAGCCAATGGGAATGCAATGTATGAAGCGGTCGTTGGCTTGAATAATTGTCAGTTAAAATTTCCGACAGATTGCGGTTTGGCCGGCTATGACGACTGGTTCTGGGGAGAACTAATTCAACCGGGAATCACTACGATTCACCAACTGCCTGAGCGGATTGGTGAGCGGGCGGTTGAAGTTTTAATGCAGGAGATTGACATTCCTCAACCAACAGAAACCATTGAAATTGCTGCTGAAATTCATTTGCGGGGCTCATTGTAAATAGCGAAGGAGAGAAAACATGGGAAATATTTTTGTGAACACAATTGTCAAAGAAGGAACTCCTTATCAAGACCAGACAGCTTTTGTTAAAGCCTTGGCAGAGTTGCCGTTGTCGCTTTCTGGAATTGAAGTGCGGCGGGAATATTTTTCAAAAATTCCCGTAGAAAAACAGCAGGAATTTTTAGAAATTTTGGAAACCGGTAAACTAAAGAACTGGCAGCTGCGTTATTCGATTCCTGAGCCACTTTTTGTCGCAGATGGAGTAAATCCTGATTTGTCAGAATGGCTAGCAGAAGCTGAAAGCCTAGCTGCAGTTTCACTAAAATTAAATATCGGCAGTTTAGTGGGCCTGCAAAAAGTTTCTCGAGGGCAATTGGAAAAGCTTTTGCCAAAAGAACTGACGGTTACCATTGAAAATGACCAGACTGAAGAAAACGGAAAGTTAGCCGCTGTTTTAAGAGCGCTAACAATGATTGAAGAGCGACAGCTTCCGCTAGGCTACACCTTTGATTTAGGTAATTGGGTGGTGATGGGAGAGAATCCAGAAGCCGCCTTCCAACAAGTAAAAGAAAAAATCACGATTTTCCATTTGAAAAATATTTTTCAAGGTCAGCCGGTTTTATTAGACCAAGGGGAACTAAATTGGCGGAAATTTTTAGAACCTGAGTGGCCAACTGGCATCGAGTATCCCATGAGTTTAACGGAGCTGGAACAAGAATATCAAAAAGTACAGGAGGTTATTGAAAATGGGTAAAGTGCTGACAATCGGCGAGCCGATGGCGATGTTTATTGCGCAAACACCGGAGAAATTAAAACATGTAAAATCTTTTGACCGCTATGTTGCAGGAGCCGAGGTCAACGTTTCAGTAGGCTTGGTTCGCTTGGAACATGAGGTGACCTACGTGACGGAATTAGGCCAAGATCCTTTTGGTGAACACATCGTTGAGTTTTTGGAGGCAGAGGACATTGATACTTCCTTGATTGAAATTAACCCTGAATATCCGACTGGTTTTCAATTAAAAAATAAGGATTCTAAAAATGATCCAGAGGTTGTTTATTTCCGTAAAGGTTCGGCCGCTTATCACATGGGAATTGAGCGGGCAGCGGAAATCGATTTTTCAGATATTGATATTTTTCATGTAACGGGCATTTTGATGGCTTTAAATGACGGGACTTATGAATTGATGGAAGGACTCATTCAAAAAGCAAAAGCCCAAAATACAATTATTACCTTTGATCCCAATCTGCGGCCGACTTTGTGGGGCAGTCGAGAGTTAATGACTGAACGAATCAATCATATTGCTGAGTATGCAGATTATGTTTTACCGGGAATCGGCGAAGGCTTTATTTTAACCGGGCGAACAGAGCCGGATGAAATTGCCGATTTTTATTTGGACTTAGGAGCTAAGGCAGTCATCATTAAACTCGGTTCAAAGGGTGCCTATGCCAAATGGCGGGATTTAGCTGGTGATCACATTCTCACGCAAGCTGGCTTTAGAGTCGAAGCGGTCGATACCGTTGGTGCTGGTGACGGCTTTGCGGTAGGGATTGTCAGCGGCCTTTTAGAAGGGCTGCCGATGAAGGAACTATTGGTTCGGGCGAACGCAATTGGAGCGATTCAAGTCAGCCATATCAGTGATAATGAAAATCTACCAACGAGAGAGCAACTAGCTGATTTTATTCAAAATCATCCAGAGTAAAAGGAGGAAGGCCATGAAGATACAAGTAGCAATCGATCGCGTAACTTTAAGTGAGGCTTGTCTGCTGGTAAATCAGCTGCAAGCAGCCGACATCATCGAATTGGGGACTTCCTTAGGCAAAGATTACGGCCTGCTCTCAGTGACAGAAACCAAAAAAATTGCCGGCTCAGCTAAAATATTAGCCGACATTAAGACGATTGATGAAGGGGAATATGAATTCCGCCAATATTTTGCCGCAGGTGCTGATATTTTGACAGTGATGGGGGCGAGTGCCCTTGAAACTTTAGAAATTTGTTACCAAGTTGCAGAAGAATTAGGCAAAGAAATGATGATTGACTTACTGGAATGCTCAGTAGAAAAAATTGCCCAGATTGCGCATTTTGAAAAGGCGATTTACAGTCTGCATTTTGCTAAAGACAGTCAAAAGCCGGTTTCAGTTGTTGAAGAAGTCCAAAATTTTAAGGCCCGCTTTCCACAGATTAAGCGGACGGCACTAGCTGGCAGTTTAACTTTAGAAAAGGTTGCCGAATTAAAAGATAGCGGCTTAGAAATTGCGATTGTCGGCAGCAGCATTGTTAAAAGTCCAGAACCACAAAAGGAACTGGTGAAATTTAAGGAGGTTCTAAAATGAAGGATATGGAGATTATCCTCAAAGAGATTGATCAGGTGATAGCCAAGCTCAATCCAGAAGAAGTGCAGGCGGCCATTGATTTATTAAATCAAGACCAGCGGATTTTTGTTTTAGGAGAAGGCCGCAGCGGACTGCAGGGGAAGGGATTTGCGATGCGGCTGATGCATATCGGCCTGCAGGTCTATGTAATCGGCGAAACGACGACCCCTTCTGTGCAAGCCGGTGACTTACTTGTAGCAATTTCTGGTTCGGGAACGACAAGTGCAATTGTCAGCCTGACTACCAAGGCCAAGGCTCAAGGCGTCAAGATTTTAGCAGTGACTAGTAAAGGCGATTCGCCGCTTGGGGAGCTAGGGGATGTAACGCTTGTAATTCCAGGCGCGACTAAAACAAAGAGCGGTCTACCTTCGATTCAATTATTGAGCAGTTTGTTTGATCAAACCTTGCATATCACCTTGGATTATATCTGTCTGCAACTAAGTAAGCTGAAAAATGTCAGCAACGAAGCGGCCAATCAGCAGCATTCAAATATGGAGTAATCGATGGATTTTTACGGAAAGGCCAATCACTTGAGGGCATTGCTGGAAAAGACTTGGCTCTTTTTCCGTAACAATAGAGTAAACCAAATTTCAGCAGGAATTTAAAATTATGGAGGAGCGAGAATATGGATTTTATTATTGGAATTATTTTGTTGATTAGCTACTTTCTCTTGATTCGTTTCGCTGCAAAGGGCGGGAACCTCATGGTAGGTTTCTTCGTAATGGCAATTGTGTGGGTCTTCTTTAGTATTATCGGTGGCCAATTAACTTGGGATCAGGCGATGATTGAGGTGTGGCAGGGCGGCCCAGAAAGCTGGGGGGCAACAGCCGTTATCGTAATTTTCGGTAGCTGGTTCGGCCGTATTTTGATCGAAACTGAAATCGCTTCCATTTTAATTAAGAAAACTGTCGAGCTGAGTGGAGAAAATCCTTTATTCACAACGATTCTTTTATGTATTGTCACCACTTTGATTTTTACTTCAACTTTTGGCGCCGGTGCAGTTGTGGCCATCGGGATTATCGTTTTGCCAATCTTAATGTCATTGGGCGTGCCGAAACCGTTAGCGGTAACCTCCTATCTGATGAGTGTCGGTAGCGGGATGTATGTCAACATTGTATTGTTCAAGCAGATGCAGGGGATCCTTACTGATTATGCTTATGATTGGAATTATTTAAAATTTGGTTTCACGGCTTTAGGCGTGCAAACTTTGATGGTTATTTTAATGTTGATTTTCGGTTTGCGGAAAAAGAAAACCTTCAACATGGCTTCGTCAGTTGAAGATATCGAAGATGAAAAAGACATTCCGATTTATGCTTTGATTACGCCAGTGATTCCAGTATTATTAGCGATTGTGTTTGGCTGGCAACCAATTCCGGCCTTTATCGTAGCGTCATTATACGCATTGGCAGTTTGTGGAAAACTGCCAAATTACAAAGAAGGTACTCGATTAATTACTAGAACCTTCTATGATGGGGTTGTCGATGTGGCCTCACTATTAGGTTTCCTATTTATTTTACCAATGTTTAATAAGGCTTCTGGGATTGCGGCGCCGTTTTTCCAAGCGGTTTTAGGGGACTTTATTCCAAGTAGCGCGTTGATTCTCTGTATTGCCTTTGCCAGTTTAATTCCGTTGGGGCTTTTCCGGGGTCCGTTGACAATCTTCGGTGCTGGTAGTGCAACCGTTGGTATTTTGCAAGCGATGGGTATTTTCCCTGTCAGTTTATTATTCCCGCTGATGTACATTCCAACGATTGCCATGAACTTATCAACGTGTCCGACCCAATCATGGAACTTATGGGCCTTGAATTATTCTAAAGTCGGCGCCAAAGAGTTTATGATGACAGGGGTACCGTGGGGCTGGTTAGCCGGGGCAATTAACGTGATGGTTTGTTACTTCATGTTCGCATAGAGAGGAGATTTTCAATGAAAAGAGCAATTCGTGTCGGAATCGACGTAGGTGGCACCCATACGAAAGCTGTCGCAATTGATGGGGATACCTTTGAAATAGTTGGAATTGGTTCAGTTAAAACGACCCATGATGATGAGTTGGGAGTTTCCGCTGGCGTGGTGCAGGCTTTTGAAAAATGTTTGACGCAAAATAACATCTCTCCGGATGAGGTGATGTTCATCGCCCATAGTACCACACAGGCGACCAACGCCCTTTTAGAAGGGGATGTGGCGGTAACGGGTGTTATTGGCATGGGCAATAGCTTTTTAGCTAAACGCCAATCAGTGATTAAAGATATTATTTTAGATGAAACCGGCAAGCGCCGGATTGAAACCCATAATAAATATATTCCTTTGAAAAAATTCTCTAAAGACGTCGCCAAACGGACAATGGAGGAATTGTTAGGCGAAGGAGCCGAGGTTATTGTGGCTTCCAAAGCCTTTGGGGTGGACAACAAGCGGCAAGAAGAAGAAATCGCCGCTATCGGTAAAGAGATGAATGTTGAAGTTTCACAGGCTTCTGATATTAGTAAGATGTATGGTTTATCCAAACGAACTCGGACGGCGGTAATCAATGCTTCAATTCTGCCAAAAATGTTTGAAACAGCCGACAGCACCGAAGACAGCGTGCGCAAAGCCGGCATCAAAGTTCCGCTGATGATTATGCGGGGGGATGGCGGTGTTATGGACATTAATGAAATGCGCAAGCGGCCGGTATTGACGATGCTCTCCGGCCCAGCAGCCTCAACAGTTGGCGCCTTGATGTATCTAAAAGCCTCCAATGCGATTTTCTTTGAAGTTGGTGGGACTTCAACCGATATTGGGGTAATTAAAAATGGTCGGCCGATGATTGATTACTCAGTAGTTGGCGGACATAAAACATTAATTAGTTCTCTTGATGTTCACGTTTCTGGTGTGGCCGGCGGGAGCATGGTGCGGGCCGACAAGACGAGCGTTGTGGCGGTTGGACCACGGTCAGCCCATATTGCTAAACTGCCGTATGCCGCTTTTTCAAAACCAGAGGACATTATCAATCCTAAAGTTGTCCATATTCAACCATTAGAAAATGACCCTTCCGATTATGTCGCAATTGAATCAGAAAATGGACAGCGATTTGCCATCACGGTAACCTGTGCTGCCAATGTCTTGGAATTGGTGAAGGAAGGGGATTATTCTTTCGGGAATTACGAAGCCAGTTACAAAGCGATGGAGGCCTTAGCTAAGGATATCGGTAAATCAGTGGAGGAGACTGCCACAGAAATTATGGAACGGGCTTCAGATGTGGTAATCAAAGTTATTAATTTCTTAGCAGACAAACATAAAGTTGAACGGGATCAAATTTCTCTAGTTGGCGGTGGTGGCGGAGCAACATCATTATTGCCATATACGGCCAAGAAAATGGGCCTAGGCTATGACATTGCCCAACATGCCGAGGTTATTTCTTCGATTGGAGTGGCTTTAGCGATGGTTCGTGACGTGGTAGAACGGGTAATTCCTAATCCAGCGCCACAGGACTTAGAGGATATTCGTAACGAAGCGATTCAATCTGCAACGAAATCCGGTGCTTCTCCGGAAACCATCGAAGTTCAAATGGAAATCGACTCACAGACTAATAAAGTGCGGGCGATTGCCACGGGTTCAACTGAAGTTAAAACAACTGATTTATCAGCTAGTGTTGATGAAGCTGAAGCGAAGACATTGGTTGCTAAATCAATGCAGGTCAGTGAAGAAAAAGTTTATCTAGTGGCTGAAAATGAGTATTTCTTCTGTTTCGGTACGATGAAGGGTACGAAGGATGAGCAGCAGGAATTACGGATTATTGATAAAAAAGGCTTTATTAAGATTCAACGGGCTGATGGCGAAGCAACGAAAACAACCGTCGGCGGTATTCGCAATGTAGTGGATAAATATTGGGAAGATTTGGCAGTCTATAAGAGTGATATCAAGCTGGCACCAGATATTTATCTTTGTATTGGAGCGAAGGTCGTGGATTATACTGGGATGCTCGAGCTTTCTCAATTGCACATGGTGATGGATACTGAATTGATGCAGCATGGTGGTCGGGAAGAGGTCATCGTTGTGGGCGCCCGGAACAATCTATGATCGGCGAGTTATGGCGAGCCTTCAAAGGCTCGCCAGAGGAAAAACTGCAGCTATTACAGCTGCAGGAAAGTGCCTCCTTTAAAAAAATTCCCTCTGATGAGATTCCTGAGCTGATTGCCAAAGCAGCAGCAGATGGCAAAAATTTAGCGGCGAGTGTGGAGCAAAAATTTCCCGACTACAGCTTGGCTGAGATTTTAAAATCTCAGCAGTTGAAGGTTAGCTTTGCTGAACTGCCAATTTCTGAAAAATTTATCTCACTGGGGGCCTTCGAGCTACCAAACCAGATTACGATCAATCAGAGCTTTCAAACAAAAGATGCCTATTTTAAAAAGGCTGGCCTACCAGAGCTGCTTTTTGAAAACTGGCAGCAGGTAGCAATCGCCCATGAGCTGTTTCATTTCTTTGCCGAGCCAGAGGAGCTCTTTGTTAAATCTTATCGACTGTCGCTATGGAGTCTGGGCTTTTATCAGCACCAGACAAGTATAGGAAGTCTTGAGGAAATTGCGGCTATGGTTTTTGCTAAAGAACTTTTACAGCTAAACTATTATCCTTATCTGTTGAATCTCTTTTTACCAGCGGCTTTTTATCCGCAGGAAGCTGAGGGGCGACTAACTAAACTATTTAAACGCATTGACTAATTTAAAATCCGCAGAACCGGCTATTCTCAGCCAGTTCTGCGGATTTCTTATTGTTTACTTATTTTTTTGCAGGCGGCGTTGCTGCCGTTGTTCTTTTTGCTGTAAATAGGCGAGCTCTTTTTGCAATTTCTGATAATTTTTTAGTACCTCAGCTGGTAACTGGCCGGTGGTGATGGCCTTTTTGACAGCACAATTTGGTTCCGTCAAATGCTGACAATTTTTAAAGCGACATTGCTGGGCAAGTGCATCAATTTCATGAAACTGCTGCTCAAAGCCTTCACTTTGCTGTGCGGCTAAACTGATTTCCCGCATACCGGGGGTATCGATAAGCATTGCGCCATTTGCCAAAAGAAAAAGCTGCCGGCTAGTTGTCGTGTGCCGTCCTCGATCATCGTCGAGGCGAGTGCTTTGGGTAACTTGTTTTTGTTCCCCTAGCAATTGGTTTAATAAGGTTGATTTGCCAACGCCAGAAGAGCCAATAAAAGCGGCAATCGAGTGTGCTTTTAAATAAGGTGCAAATTTTTCGCGGTTGTCCTCTTGACTAGTAGTTAAAATCACCGGGACACCGACAAAACGCTGGTGCAAGTCGGCTTCAATCTGAGTGATTTCTGAAGCGTCCAATAAGTCAGTTTTGGTAATGACTAAGACGGGAATAGCACCACTATCCCACACAATAGTCAGATAGCGATCTAAACGGGAAAAATTCAAATCCTGATTGCCGCTGGTGGTGATAAAAACAGTTTCAATATTAGCGGCAATTCCTTGTTCATCTAAGCGGTTGCCAGCAACTTTGCGGGCTAAAAAACTTTTTCGCGGTAAAATTTCTTCAATTAAAAATGCCTCTTGGTCATAGAGACGACCTCTGACATAATCGCCGACAATCGGAAAATCAGCGGGGGCGAGTAGCTTCTGTCGCAGGCTGCCGGAAACTTTTCCTTTAACCGGGCCAGTCGACAATAAAATCTTTGCGATATCCTGTCCTTGGAAAATCACAATACCAATGTTTTTTTCTTCCATAAAGCCTCCTAAATTTTGCGGAGGTTTACACTAAAAAGGGAAACCTCCAATTTTTATTGCAGTAAATTTACTCATGATACATTTCCCCTTTCAAAAAAAGTTATTGGTTTTGTATTACCAAGTTTAAGTATAAAGATAGTTTCAAAATAAAACAATCGTTTTGTTAACGGATACAAATTTTTTTATCTAGATGTAGTCACTAAAGGAATTTCGCTTGTTTATTTTGTTTCAAAGCTGTATACTAGTAAAAAGAAAATTGTTTACTAAAAAAGGAAGGTGAAGAGATGGTTGGGATTAGAGATGTTGCGAAACGGGCACAAGTTTCTCCTGCCACGGTTTCACGTTTGCTGAATGAAGATCAGACTTTGTCGGTGACTGAAGAAACCCGCCAGCGTGTTTTGGCGGCAGTTAAGGAATTAGATTACCAAGTAAAAAAGAAAATTAAACGCAACGCATCCATTTGTATTATCACGCCGGTGTCTGAGGAAGAAGAAATCGATGACCCTTATTTTCGGGCGATTCGTTTAGGCTTGACACAGGAGGCGCGGCAAATGAAAATTGCCGCCAACCGGATTTTCCGGCTCAACGAGGATAAACCGCTGCCGGAAATTGATGCCTTTGGTGCAGTAATTGTGATGGGGCATTTGGCCAAAGAATTATTGGCAAAGCTTTATCAGCATAATCCCAATATTATTGTGGTGGACGATCCTTTGGCGGAGGAAAAATACGACATGGTCTACGTCGATATTGCCAAAGCGACTGAAAACCACTTGGACCGGCTCTATGATAAAGGCCATCGCAATATTGCTTTTATCGGCGGTCTGCGAAATAGCATGCAGGAAAATCATAAATTTAAGATATCAGATGATGATATTCGGGCCCAGACTTATCGCGATTGGATGGTGACCCGCGGCTTGAGTGAGAATATCCAAACATACTTAGCTGGCTGGGGGCCTTTAGATGGGATGCGTTTGGCGGAACAATTGATCGAAGACCATCAAGATAAATTACCCACAGCGATTTTAGTTGCTAGTGACCCTTTAGCCGTCGGTGTCTATCGAGCGTTGGCTAAAAATGATTTAACGATTCCTGAGGACATTGCGGTTGTTTCCTTTGATAATGTTGAAGTATCGGAATTTATGACGCCGCCATTGTCAACGGCGGACTTAAAAACCAGCGAGATGGGCAAAGCTGCCATTCGTTTAGCTTCAGAAAAGATTCAAGAGGTCCGTGGTTACCCAATTGGTTTAGTAATACCGGCCGAAATTATTGTTCGAGAAAGTGAATGATAAATTTTTAATAAACGCTGAGGAAAAGCCTTTGAACGCATAAGTTCAAAGGCTTTTTTGATTAGTAAAAAAACTTATGTAATTATTTTTAACAAAATTTGAAGATTCTATGAAAAAACTATTGACAATTAGTTTAGTAAACAATATGTTGTAAACAAGTTAAGTGGAAACGCTTAACAAAAATTAAACGTTTACTATATTAGGGGGACGAAAGAATGAAACGATTTACAAAAAATGTGTTACTGTCGGTTGCAGCTTTGGGATTGGTCGGCGGCTTAAGCGCCTGCGGTAGTTCTTCCAATTCATCCAGCGCTGACAGCGGTACTTCAGGTGATAAAGAAGAAATTGAATTTTTCTTTCAAAAGCAAGAAATGCTCGACACGATGAAGGAAATTGTGGCAGATTTCGAAGCCGAAAATCCTGATATTACTGTTAAATTAACGAATGTACCTGATGGGGCAACAGTGTTAAAAACTAGAATGGCCAGCGGTGACGTACCAGATGTTGTCCATGTCTATCCTCACCAACAAGATTTCCAAACTTGGGCTGAAAGTGGCGTGTTTGCTGATTTAACTGATACAGACTTATTAGATAATGTCAAAGACGGCGTGGCTGAAACCTATGCAATTGATGGGAAAGATTATGCTGTACCGTTATCCAATAATGCTTATGGCATTTTCTACAATGCCACTGCCTTTGAAGAATTAGGCATTGAAGCACCAACGACCTTTGCTGAATTTGAAGAAGATGTTCAAGCGATTAAAGATGCTGGTGAAACACCATTTGCAGCAGCTTTATCCAGTGATGCAGCCGGCTTTATGATTGGTTTTGACCAACTAGCTTTTGCTACGACAACTGGCGGCTATGACGAAGCTAATGCTTTCTTGTTGGATTCGCCAAAAGATTCAATTGAAGTCAGCGATCCAGTGATTCAAGAAGTTTTATCTAAATTAGATATCGTGCGGGACAACTACCAAGCGAATGCAGCTGGGGCAGCTTACAATGATTCAATTGCTTCATTTGCTAGTGGCGACGGCTTAATGTTAATCAACGGTACTTGGGCTTTACCAGCAATCCAAGCCTTGGAACCAGATTTTGAAATCCGCATGTTTGCTTTCCCTGGCGATGAAGCAGGTCAAGAATTAACAGCAGGTGCGGCTGACTTGGCTTTGGCTGTCAGCGAAACCTCTGAACATAAAGAAGCATCAGAAAAATTTGTTAAATTTGTGTCTAGCGCAGAAGAAATGCAAAAATACTACGACGTTGACGGCGGACCAGTTTTAGTGGATGGCGTCGATACAGAAGGTAAATTCCCTGAAACAGAAGGTGTCACTGAATTGGTTGGTACTGACAATCAAATCGTGTGGTTGGCAAAAGACTGGTCCTCAGAAACTGACTTTGGTCTATTGACAGTTGACTACATTTTAAATGGGGATGCAGACCAATTTGTTTCTAGCTTGAACACATTTGTAGATACGATGAAATAATTAAAGATTGAAAGAGGTTAAACCATGAAAAAGAAAAAATCCTATAGCTGGGGATACTTATTTATCATCGTCCCTTTGATATTACAATTAATTTTCTTTTATTTTCCAATGTTTCAAGGATTCTTCTATAGCTTCACCGATTGGACTGGCTTAACTCCTGATTTCAATTTTATTGGTTTTGATAATTTTAAAGCAATTTTATCAGATGCAAAATTCACCAGCGCAATCAGCTTTACCGTGATTTTCACGGTAGGGCTGATTGTCGGTGAGATTGTAATCGGTATTTTTATCGCCCGGGTTTTAAATAATAAATTTAAAGGCATCGGTTTTTTCAGAACCCTTTACTTTTTCCCGGCTGTTTTAAGTACGGTGACTCTAGGTTTGATTTTCCGACAAATTTTCAGCTATGGCCTAACGCAAATTGGTCAATCCTTTGATATTGAGTTTTTAAAGGTCAATCTTTTAGCCAATGAAAAAACGGCGATTGCCGCCGTTCTGTTTGTCGCATTGTGGCAAGGAATTGCAATTCCAGTCGTAATCTTTTTAGCTGGTTTGCAAAGTATTCCGACGCAAATTCTTGAGGCTGGTAAAATTGACGGAGCCAATAAATGGCAATCCTTTACCCATATTGAACTGCCATTTTTACTACCATCAATCAGCATGGTCTTTATCATGGCCTTGAAAAATGGCCTGACTGCTTTTGACTTGATTTATTCCTTAACCGGTGGCGGCCCGAGCAATAAGACCACATCAATCGGGCTATTAGTTTACAACTACGCTTTTAAGAGTAATAAATTTGGTTATGCCAATGCCTTAGCGTTAGTCTTATTCTTGATTGTCATGGTGATTTCACTGGTGCAAATCAGAATATCACGGCGTTTTGAAATTTAAAGGAGTGAGTCAGGAATGAAAACAAAGAAGAAAAGTGCAATTTTTAATTATTTATTCTTATTCGTTGGAGCAGTTCTAATCTTAATTCCTTTGATTTTGACAATTACCAGCTCCGTAAAAGAAACAAAGCAAATTCAAACCGATTTTCTGGGACTGCCGAGTCCTTTGACTTGGGATAACTTTACCCGTTTATTAGATGACGGCATCAGTCAATATTTCTTTAATTCTGTGACGATTACCGTCGTGTCGATTCTCTTGATTTTGCTCTTTGTACCAATGGCAGCTTACTCAATTGCCCGAAATATTTCAAAGCGCAAAGCTTTTGCGATTTTGTATACCTTATTGATTTTGGGGATTTTCGTGCCATTTCAAATTATCATGATTCCGATTGCCAGCTTGATGACCAAGCTGAATTTATCTAGCATCACCGGCTTAATTATTTTGTATCTCGCCTACTCGGTACCGCAGACGTTGTTTTTATATGTGGGCTACATTAAAAATACCGTACCGGTGGATATTGATGAAGCGGCGGAAATTGATGGTGCCGGCAAGCTGCGGATGTATTTCCAAATCATCTTCCCCTTGATGAAACCGATGCATGCGACAGTTCTAATTGTCAATGCTTTGTGGATTTGGAATGACTTTTTGCTCCCTTTGATTATTTTAAACAAGGATGCCTCCAACTGGTCCTTGCCATTATTCCAATACAATTACTCCAGTCAATATTTAAACGATTTTGGGCCATCTTTTGCCTCTTACGTGGTGGGGATTGTCGTTATTTTAATCGTGTATCTGGTCTTCCAAAAGAATATTATTTCCGGTATGACCAATGGCTCTGTCAAATAAAACAGTAGCAGTAAACTTCCGCTGTTAGCTTAAATAGCTGATGAGTTTCTTGATAAAATCGCCTCGGCAGTCTTTTCATCAATCGCAAGATTCGTTACAATGAAGGGGAGCTTGTTGAGGTAATTGAACTTTAAAAAGTTGCAATTAATAACAATCAGGATTTACTGATGACAATAGTTAAAAAACGAAGTTGATCCTCAGCAGAAGCTGTCTCACATTTCAAGCGGTACGGGTAATTTCAGCTGAGGAATTCACGGATAGAAAAAATTGCGGGGATCGGTTGAGTATCTTCGCCTTTTTTTTCAAAAAAATTACATATTGGTACCATCTAGGAGGAGAATTTATGAAAAGTATTCGCGTGGAAAATGGGGTCTTCCATCTTTCCAACCAGACCATTAGCTACCTTTTTTATATTGAAGAAGGGGGCATCTTGAGCCATTTGTATTTCGGCAAAAAAATTGCAGACTATCAAGAGGGCTTTCGCTTTCCGCGAGTGGATCGGTCGTTTGCGGCTAATTTGCCAAATTCAACTGAACGGGTTTTTTCTTTAGATACTGTCCTGCAGGAATTTCCCGGTCATGGAAATGGTGATTTTCGTGAGCCAGCTCAGATGATTCGCCATCCGGATGGCTCGACGATTAGTGATTTTCGTTATGATTCATATGAAATTATCTCCGGTAAGCCTAAGTTAAAAGATTTACCGGCGACTTATGTCGAAGCCGATGCTGAAGCGGATACTTTAAAGGTGACGTTAAAGGATGAAGTTGGTGGCTTGTATTTGGATTTGTATTATACAATTTTTGCTGATCAGCCGCTTGTTTCCCGTTGGAGCGAATTGCGCAATGTCGGAGAGCAGACGGTCCACATTCAAAAATTGGCCAGTAGCAGTCTTGATTTTCCGAAAAGAGATTTGGAGTTGCTGCATCTTTGCGGCAGTTGGTCCAGAGAGCGCACAATTGAACGGGAAGTAGTCCACCACGGCATCAAAAAAATTGATAGCAAACGGGGTTCCAGTTCCCATTTTGAAAATCCTTTTGTGGCTTTGTTAAGTCCCCATGCAACTGAAACAGTTGGCGATGTCTATGGTTTTTCTTTAGTTTATAGCGGTAATCATGAAGCGATTATTCAAAAGGATGCCTACGATCAAACACGGGTTGTAATGGGCATTAATTCCTTTGGCTTTGACTGGCCGCTAGCTGCCGGTGAAAGCTTTGTGACTCCAGAAGTGGTGATGGCTTATTCGAGTCAAGGCTTGAATCAAATGTCTCAGGCCTATCATGAGCTGTATCGCAATCGTCTAGTGCGGGGCAAATTCCGCAATCAAGAGCGGCCGATTCTGGCTAATAACTGGGAAGCAACCTTCTTTGACTTTGATGATCAAAAAATTATGGCAATTGCCGATGAAGCCAAGGATTTAGGCGTTGAATTATTTGTCTTAGATGATGGCTGGTTCGGTCACCGGGACAGCGATGATTCCTCGTTAGGGGATTGGGTGGAGGACCGCCGCAAATTAAAGCATGGCTTAAAGGCATTAGCTGAAGCAATTAAACAAAACGGGATGCAATTTGGCCTGTGGTTTGAACCGGAAATGATTTCTGAAGATAGCGAACTGTTTAAAGCGCATCCCGATTGGGCCTTTCACGTACCCGGTCGGCCAATGTCACCGGGACGGGGCCAGTTTGTCTTAGATTTTTCCAGAGCCGACGTGCGGGAAAATATTTTCCAGCAGATGAAAAATATTTTAGATGAGGTGCCCATCGATTATATTAAATGGGATATGAATCGCAATATGACAGAGGTTTACTCGAGTTTATTGACAGCAGAGGAACAGGGAACAGTTGCCCATCGTTATATGTTAGGGCTTTATGATTTGTTAGAAAAACTGACTCAGGCCTATCCTGATATTTTATTTGAAAGCTGCTCTGGCGGCGGCGGCCGTTTTGATCCAGGGATGCTGTATTATATGCCGCAGGTTTGGACTAGCGACAATACCGATGCGATTTCCCGCTTGAAAATTCAATACGGCACCAGCTTGGTCTATCCGATTTCTAGTATGGGGGCTCACGTTGCAGCGGTGCCGAATCATCAAACTGGCCGGATTACGAGTTTACAAACTCGGGGAGCGGTGGCGATGTCTGGGGTCTTTGGTTATGAATTAGATTTGACAACATTATCGCCAGAGGAAAAAGCCGAATTTAAAGAGCAGGTAGCTTTTTATAAAAAGCATCGGCAATTGATTCAATACGGAGAATTTATCCGTTTACGCAGTCCCTTTGAAAAAAATCAAACGGCATGGATGTTTATTGCCCCAGACCGCAAAGAAGCTCTCGTCTTTTATTATCAAACATTGGCCGAAGCGGTTGCGCCTTTTGAAGTGTTGCAATTAGCCGGCTTGGACGCCAAGTATACCTATCATGTGACTGGCGATGGCCTTGATTTAAAAGCGAAGGGGGATCAGCTGATGAATTTAGGACTGTATATGGGCCTGAACTTTAACGGTGATTTCCAATCGAGTATTTTACATTTGCAGGCGCAATAAAAAATGTGAAAAAAGTAAATAAGAGCTTGGTGCATTCTTCGAAGTTTGAGAAGGATTTGCCAAGCTTTTTTTTGCGGCTGCAAGTAGCATTTAGCCACCGGAAAATCCCAATAACACAACAGCCTTCAAACATGGTAAAATATGGACAGTTTTTAAAATCTTTGCAAGGCTGACAGCAAAGTCAGCTTGTGTTGCACCTTTTACGGAGGAATCAATCATGAAAATGAACGTGGAAAGTTTTAATTTAGATCATACGAAGGTTAAGGCCCCTTATGTGCGGGTGGCTGACCGCAAGACGGGCGGAAGTGGCGATGTCATTGTCAAATATGATGTGCGTTTGAAACAGCCTAACCAAGAGCATATGGAGATGGCGGCGCTGCATTCTTTGGAACATTTAACGGCGGAATTAATTCGTAATCACGCAGATTACATCGTGGATTGGTCGCCGATGGGCTGTCAAACTGGATTTTATTTGACTGTCTTAAATCATGAGGATATAGCTGAAATCATGGATGTTTTAGAGCTGACGATGAAAGATGTCTTAACTGCCACCGAAGTACCTGCGAGCAATGAAATTCAATGCGGCTGGGCAGCTAGTCATACATTGGCGGGCGCCCAAACTCTTGCCGAAGAATTTTTAGCGAAACGGTCTGAATGGGGCCAAGTATTTGCTTAATTTCCTAAAATGAAGAAGTCGCCGTGCTTTTTTAGCACAGCGGCTTTTTATTTTTGCCCAAAAAGCCTTCTATAGAGTAAAATGGTGAGACTAACAAAGGAGCTTAGCGAATGAAAGAACGGGTAGTTTTATTTAGTGATGCAGTTATTGCAATTATTTTGACGATTATGGTTTTGGAATTGCCGGTGGACCTCCATAGCGGCGTGATTAATTTTCCTGAATTGTTTCGCGGAGTAGGAATTTATTTTATCAGTTTTTGTTTTGTGGCTAATCTTTGGTTTGAGACGGCCCAAAGCTTTAATAAAGTTGAACGAGTCACCAATCGCGACTTAGTTATTTATCTTCTTTCACTGTTCTTCTTATCGTTAGTACCGATGTCGACGGGACTTTTAATTGAAGACACGAATTCTCAGGTGATGCTGATTTATGGCGTGTTGACACTGATTGTTTTGTTGTTGACGCAATTTTTGATTATGAGTCTGACAAAGCAAGCTATCGCCGAGAAAAAAGTGGAGGCCTATCAAATTGAAGTCTTGAAGGGGCGCAATCGAATCGATGTCGGTCTGCGTTTAACCTTACTGATTATTGGGCACTTTTTTGTGCAGATTGGTCTGGTAATTTATTTGATTCTGCCGATTGTTTCCTTTTTGCAAAATATTGTCGATCGAGAAGAAGACAGTTTGGTCAAGCAGATGGATGGCGAGCAAAAGGAATATTATTTGCAGGAGCGAGGTCAAGTCTGGGGTAATCCTATGAAAAAATATTCCCAGCTGCTGCGTAATTCACTGCAGGAGTATCAGCAAAATGGCGAGCGGCCGGACGCTCAGTGGTGGAGTCAATTTAATCAGCAGTGGGAGGCTCAATTAGCCGGCCAGATTCAACAGACAAAAGAGCGTTTGGCAAATAGTAACGCTTCTGAAAGAAATCATTTAGAGCATGAGCTGCAACGGCTGACCAGCGAACAGGAAAAATTTCGCAAACGGGTGACCATGATGCAGCAAAATCAAGAGCGGGGCTTTCAGCGGCAGCAACACAAACAACAGCAGCAGGAAAGACACCGCAAGCCTAAAAAATAATTTTTATAGTTTAGATAATTTTAGTTAGAAGATTTTAACAGACAGCTTTTTAGCTGAGCTGACGGAATTTCTTCAAAGTAATCGGGTTATTTGGTATGATTAGGGAGTATCTAGGAGGAACGAAATGAGAATATTTGAAATTGTGCTGTTGGTATTAATCTTCATCAATACGGTGTCGGCGATTATTACCGTTTTTCGAAAGCCCCGCAGTATCGCCAGTGTTTTGGCCTGGCTGTTAACCTTAGTCTTAATTCCGGTGTTGGGCTTTATTTTGTATGCCTTTGTCGGCCGCGGTTTGACTAACCGCAAAGAGTTATTTGGGAAAACTGATGTTGAAAAAAATGAGCTTAAGGATATTCGCCGCAGTATTTCTCAAGACAATCATCTGGTGAATAATGAAAACATCGAAGCAGATAACTTAAATCTGCAATCGCTGATTCATTATTTCAGCAATATGGATGGGGCGCCTTTAGCAAAGCGGAATGAATTAAAACTTTTTACAGATGGACAGGAAAAATTTGCGGCGCTGCTAGAGGATATCCGTCAAGCCAAGGATACCGTTCATGTTGAATATTATGCTTTTTTTGATGACCGCATCGGCAATAAATTATTGAAGGCTTTAACTGAAAAAGCCAAAGAAGGCCTTGAAGTCCGCGTTATTTACGATCCGTGGGGCGCTAATTCAAAGCCCAAATGGTTTGATTCCTTTAAAGCGGCTGGCGGAGAAGTGGCGGCTTTTATCACGTCTAAGAATTTAGTGTTAAAAACCCGCTTGAATTATCACCTGCACAGAAAAGTTGTGATTATAGATGGAGAAATCGGTTGGACCGGCGGCTTTAATGTCGGCGACCAGTATCTAGAGATGACCGAAAAATTCGGTTATTGGCGGGACACTCATCTGCGAATGAAGGGTTCTGGCGTGCGCTCTTTACAGGAAATTTTTATCATGGACTGGAATGCTTCAATTTCAGATAAAAGTCGCAAGCTGCCTTACAGCGGAATTTATTTTCCGGAAATCGACCAGGATTGTCCGGGAACCTCAGCTGTCCAGGTGGTCGCTGATGGTCCCGATTCCAGCTTTGATATTATCAAGGGCGGCTTTATCCGCATGATTTTAGCGGCAAAAAAATCGGTCTGGATTCAAACCCCGTATTTTATTCCTGATGATAGTATGGTGACGGCGCTTTTAGTAGCGGCCCATTCGGGGATTGATGTAAAGGTGATGATTCCCAATAAACCGGATCACCCTTTTATTTATCGGGCCACCCAGTACCATGCAAACTATATGCATCGGCTAGGAATTAAAATCTATCAATATGATGGTTTGGATAAGCGGGGCGGCTTTATGCATGCCAAAACGATGGTGGTGGATGATGAAATTTGTACCATCGGCTCCACCAATCAAGATACCCGCAGTTATTCACTAAATTTTGAAGACAATGTTTTTATCTATGATCCGGATTTCGCAGCCCAACTCGGGAAGGTTTTTACAGAAGATATGAAGAACTGTATCCTGCTAACCGATGAAATTATTAAAAAGCAATCGCTGTGGCTGCGCTTCAAGCAAAGTTTTTCCCGCTTGCTATCGCCGATTTTGTAGCATTTAAGTAAAGTTTTTAAAGCGAATATAACGCAAAAAACCGTCAGCTTTTATTTAACAGAAAGCTGATGGTTTTTTGCTATGCAATTGTAAGGGAACTCATACTAAAAAAATTTCTGCCCTTTAAAAAAGTTCCAGCGCTTTTTGGGCAAAGCGCTCGCCGAAAATCGTAAACATTTCCTGAGCTTCTTCAAAGTGATTGCCGACTGCATCCAAGGCGACAGGGCCGTGATGGATAAAGGGCTTGCCTAAGGCTGAGCCGCCGGAATAGACGAGCATGCCCTTCGTTAGTAAAATGCCCGTCAACGCCATAATAGCAGAATCACTGCCACCTTGCGCGTAATGGGCAGTGGCAAAACAGCCGCCTAATTTGCCGCCAAGTTTTACGGAATGATTGGTGGTCAGCCATTCCAATACTCGCCAATGGGCCGTTGCGAGATAGGTCGGCGTGCCAAAGATAATTCCAGCGCAGTCATTTAAATAAGCGACATCCAACTCTTCATCTAAAGAAAATAAACGCACCTCAACAGGCGAAGCGCTCATTCCTTGAGCGATGCATTCCGCCATTTTTTTGGTATGTCCTCCGTGGGTGTAATAAATAATCGCAAGTTTCATCCGCTGCTCCTTTTGTTCGTTTCTTTAACTATAGGATTTTTTTCACAAGATAACAAGATGGTAAGGCTGAAAAGTTCAAAGCAGCAGGTTAATGCCTTCGCTACCAAGCAAGCTATTAGGTTAAAACATGCTATACTTTAATTAGCAAATTTTATTGAAGGTGGGGATTTGAAATGCTTTGGCGAATTTTTCTACTTGTCTTATATGTTGTGGGATTGATTTTTCTGGCTAGAAAAATCAAAAAGGAAACTACTGTTACGAAAACAACGAAGAAGACTGTCTATTTTTTGCTAATCTTTGGCGGGGGCCTACTGTTTTATTTTCTATTTACCTTTTTATTTTTTGGCGGCAATTTTTGAATGTTGTTAGTTCCTATTGAGAAGGCTAGACCATTTAAAGAGCGACTAATGGTTTTAAGCTGGGTTCATCAGCAAATACTTGCTGATAAAATTAAAATTTTGAAGACGATTTATAAAATAGCACAGGTTATAAAACTGTGCTTATTTTGCATTTTAGAAAACGCTAATTTCTTGTCGAGAATCAGGGTCTCTGCTATTATGTATGAGACTTCTATTTGACGAATAATTTGTTATGTAACAGACTGATAATGTGTTATAAAAGAAGTTAAAAAACCATCAGGGGGATATGATTTTGAAAAAATGGCTAACAGGTTTGACAATTGCGGCAGCAACTTTATTTTTGGTGTCCTGCGGCAGTGATTCTTCATCAACAACTTCGAGTACCCAAGCCGATACTAGTTGGAGCGACGTGCAATCAGCTGGGAAAATTGTAGTGGCAACATCAGGAACACTTTACCCTTCTTCTTATTACAATGATGATAACGAATTAGTTGGTTATGATGTTGAGATTGCCCAAGAAGTTGCCAATCGTTTGGATTTGGATATTGAATTTAAAGAATACAACGTCGATGGACAGGTGACCTCTGTGCAAAATGGCGAAAGTAATTTCGCTGCCAATGATTTTGGCTTGAGCACTGAGGATCGAAAAAAATATTTCAGTTTATCTGAGCCTTATAAATACTCTTTTGACAGCATGATTGTCAGACAAAGTGATGATTCAGGGATTGCTTCTTTGGAAGATTTGCAAGGGAAAAAAGCCGCTGGTGAACCAAATACCAGCTATATGCGAATTGCCGAAGCTTATGGTGCAGAATTAGTCACCTATGATAATGCGACTAATGACCAATACCTCACCGATGTAGCCAATGGCCGGACCGACGTTATTTTAAATGATTACTACTTGCAAAAAATGTCAGTAGCAGCACTGCCGGATATTCCTGTCAAAATTTTAGAAGATGTCTATTTTAACGAAAGCGAATCTGGCTTTTTAATGGATAAAGAAGACCAAGCTTTACAGGAGCAAATTAATTCCGCTTTGACCAAGATGAAAGAAGACGGGACTTTAAAAGAAATTTCTGAAAAATACTTTAATGCTGATGTATCAGTTAAGCCTGATGTGGAAATCACGGAAACGGTGTCGGTGGACTAATGTATATTCCCAAGCTTGATTTTGCTTTGATGTGGGAGTCGCTACCTTTTATTTTAAGCGGTTTGTCCTATACAATCGGCTTAGCAGCTGCTTCATTTCTGCTGGGGAATATTTTGGGAATTTTGTTGACAGTCTTAGGTCTGGTGAAAAATAAAGTCATCAATGCCATCGTCAGAGTGTATATCTCTTTTTTGCGGGGCGTGCCGGCTTTAGTGCTGTTGTTTATTTTGTATTTCGGCCTGCCGTACCGACTAAATGCTTTAACGGCTGCGATCATCTGTTTCACTTTAACCAGCAGCGCCTTTATCGGTGAAATATATCGAGGATCGATTGTCGGAATTGACTCTGGTCAATGGGATGCTGCCTATGCGCTGGGCATGCCTTTTAGCAAGGTGATGCGTCTGATTATTTTGCCTCAGGCGGTGCGGATTTCCGTGCCGGCTTTGAGTAATGTCGCCATCGATATTATTAAAGGGACTTCACTGGCGGCGATGATTACGATACCGGATATTTTTCAAAAGGCTAAGATTGTCGGCGGCCGCACCTTTGATTATATGTCGATGTATATTTTAGTCGCCTTAATTTATTGGATGCTGTGTTTGATTATTGAGTTCTTCCAAAAACGCTTGGAACTCTTCTACAGCAAAAGATATGGATAGCTTGTTTAGCCCTCGCTTTTTTGGCGAGGGCTTTTTCTTAGCTAAGAACTAGAAACTTGCTGTCTGCGAAAAAAATAGCGGTCACCGCAAAAATATGAAACCCTTGTTCCTCAGATTATTAGTTACAATTTGTGTCAGCTAACAGGTTGATTTTCTTTGAAATACCTTTCTATCAGCTGAGTCTTTCTTTATAATCAAAGGAAACGATTAGCAGAATTGGGGAGAGCACCATCAAGCAGATAAAACTTTTTAGACGTGTTAATGTAGGTATCAATTTTTTCATGGCAATTGGCGCTTTTTTTGGTAGTCTGGCCGCTTTGATTCCCGGAGCGGCAGAGAGTATGGGACTGACGGCAGAGGCCCTTAAAAATTCGCCCTTTCAAACTTTTTTAATTCCGGGCTTGTTTCTTTTGCTAGTTTTAAGCGGCGGTAATTTGGTGAACGGCCTGCTGTTTTTAAAAAAGCAGGCCAGCGCAGTCTTTTTTGCGGTCTTAATGGGGGGCATTTTAATGCTGTGGATTATCATCCAATGTCTGATGCTCTGGAGCGTTACACCGCTGCATGTAATTTTTTTCTTCGTCGGGGCAATTCAGTTCAGCAGTGCTTTGTACCTACTGCTTACATTAAAATGCAAACTACCCTTCAGCGCCCATCAGAATTAAAGTGTTGCTTCTCTAAAGAAAAATTCTCAGAGGACATCAGTTTGAGGAAACAGTTAGAAATGATCAAGGATTGTATTTTTAGTTTTTCTAAATAAGCTTCTAGATAAAAAAATCTAAAAAATCCTCTAAACCCGGCAAATTAATTTGCTAAAAAAGCTGGTGGGGAGTAGAGTAAACTTAGGTTTGTTTAGAAAAGAAGGTTATCTTATGTCACTGAATCCATTAGAACGTCGCCGGACTAAAAAAGAATTTGTTGAAAATATCAAACTCACCGGCTTAAGCGAAAGTGAAATTGCAGCAGATTTGCAAATTTCAGTCACAACTTTACAAAGTCTCTTGATGTTAAAACCAAAAGCAATCGAAGATGTCTGGATTTTGCGGAATTACTTACTGGAAAAAGTTCGGGCACAGGGAAAAACCCCCGTTCCCTTCACCGCATTAAAGGGGAATCCAGAGGACTATTGGTTTATCGATAGTCAAAAGGTTTTAACCAAGCAGATTAGCTGAACGATAAAAATAAAGCCAGATAACTGGCCTAAAGAGCAACTTCACACAGCGAATAAAGCTGTTGAAGAGTGCTCAGAAGGTCAGCCGTCTGGTTATTTTTTTGCAAAAAACAAGCTGGGATAGGTGTTTAATTAGTTTTAAACATTTAAACGAGTATCAATTTGTTTAGAACTAAATATCAAATGAATATTAGTTTAGTGAGAACTAAGCATTCAAAACTATGCATTTCAAGTAGGTAGTAAGTGTGTCAATTTATAGTTTGCGTAAAAGACTTCCTAAACCACGGGAGAAATAGCACCTCAAAGGAGGAAATCTCCCTATAAATTAATGTTATTCCACTCGTAAAGTTTTCAAAATACTTCTTAATTCAGCAACTGGCACTTGTCCGGGGGCTGAGGCGGTTTTGGCAGCGCCGAATGTCGCATCTGAACCAAGGACTTGACCGGAGACTCGGCTGACCATGCCTAAAGCGCCCATCGACATGGTGATTAGCGGTCGATCAGAAAATTTTCGTTTCATTTCCTCGGTGGCGCTGAGTAAGACCAACACGTCAGCGGCATTTTGCGGCATGACGGCGATTTTACAAATATCGGCGTGTTTATCCTGCATTTTTCGCAAGCGGCTGATAATTTCATCCTTGGCCGGTGTGGCGTGAAAATCGTGATTGCACATCACGATTTTAATACCGTTTGCTTGGGCGGCTGCGACAATTTCTGCCACGGGTTCCGCTGGTAAAAACAATTCCACATCCAACAAATCAATCTGCGCATCATGAATCAATGCACGATAAAGAGCAAAATAATCCTCCGTTGGCAGAGCCATCTCACCACCCTCTGCTTGGGTGCGAAACGTTGCCAGTAGCGGTTTAGCGATAATGTTTTTGATTTCCTTAACTAAGGCAAGAGTCTGAGGAAAATTGCAAACGTCTTGATAAAAATCTAGCCGCCATTCGACTAAATCACAATCTAATTGGGCAACGAGCTGGGCTTCTTCGATAATTTTATCGCGGGTTTGCCCCACCAGCGGGACAATAATTTTCGGCAGGCCTGAGCCAATTTCAATTTTTCCTACTTTAACGGTTTTCACATCAATCAATCCTTTTCCTTCATTTCACTTGCGGCAGGAGTGCCTCAACTTTGTATAGTAGCTAGTACCATTGTAAATATTCTTTTCAAGAGAGGCAAATCAGTTCTAATAATTTTTTTGCTATTCTTCATCAAACAGAACAGCTTTAATATAGTCCACCGGCATTTCTTCGCCGGTGAATAATTTGAAGGCCTCCGCTCCTTGATAGAGCATCATGCCTAAGCCATTAATCGCTTTTTTAGCACCGTGTTCTTTGGCAAATTTTAGTAATTTTGTTTCTCTTGGGGAATAGACAACATCAAAGACCACTAAATCTGGACGAATCATTTCAGGGTCGTTAATCAAGCTAAGATTTTCTAAAGGCTTCATGCCGACGCCAGTTCCATCAATGTAGATAGTACTTTCAGCGATTGATTTTTTGAAAGCTTCTTGGTCAGCAAGGTCCGTTAAGGTTGCCAAACAATCTGTATGCTGATTAATTTTATCGACTGTTTCCTGAGCATTAGCATAAGATGGATCTTTGATATTAAAAATCCGTAGCTCTTTAACACCATCTAAGGCGGCTTGAATTGCAATCGCCGTACCAGCTCCGCCGCCGCCAGTCATCGTGATGATTTGGTCTTTGACGCTGACGCCTTCTTCTTTGAGAGCGCGCATTGCGCCAGTGCCATCGGTGATATGACCGACTAAATGGCCTTTGCCATCTTGATTGACCACAGTGTTGACTGCACCGACTAATTGCGCCGCTGGAGATAATTCATCTAATAAGGGAAGGATGGCTTGTTTGTTGGGCATGGAAACATTTGAGCCACGAATGCCTAGCGCCCGAATCCCTTTCACTGCATCGGCTAATTCTTGATTGCCGACTTCAAAGGCTAAGTAAGCATAATCTAAGCCAAGTTTGGCGAAGGCTTCATTGTGCATTTTTGGTGAAAGGCTGTGGCGAATAGGTGTCGCAATTAAACTGATTAGTAGGGTGTGTCCGGATAATCTTTCTGTCATTGTAGTTGACCTCACAAATTCTATAATTTTTTTCAAACTAATGCTAAATTAAAAGTATTTTGGAAAGTTCGTTTTTTCACATGTTTAAGCTTCTTTCATCATAAAGGAATGCCAGCAGAAATTCCAATTCGTTTTTTTGATAAAACTGATTTATCACAGCTATGGATTGCTTTCTTTTCAACTTCAAAAAAAATTTAAAATTATTTTTTTTGAAATCGTTGACAATTATTTAGTTTAACGTTAAACTTCTTTTTGTAGGAATGAGTTTAACGTTAAACTAAAATAAAAATCTTAGGAGGCTAGCTGATTAAGAAAAATTTTTAGAGGAGAAGATGGATGAAGGTCACAATCAAACAAATCGCTCAAGAAGCCGGCGTCAGTGTTACAACAGTTTCCAATGTTGTGAATAACAAGGCTCATCGAGTTTCTGCTGAAAAGAGAGAAATCATTCAAGCGATTATTAAAAAATATGATTATGTTCCCAATATGAACGCCCGCTCGTTAGTCAACTCCTCTTCAAGACTAATTGGTCTGTTGTATTTTAGTCACGAGGCGGCGGGACCGGTTGATTTTTCCACCCCCTTTGCCTCAGAAGTGTTGGAAGGGGTCGAGCGGAAGGTCAAAGAGCTAGGTTACTTTACCTTGATTCATAATGTCACCAATGTCGATGAAATTTTGACCATTCAAAATAATTGGCTGTTTGAAGGCTTTATCGCCGTTAGTTTTTCTCAGGAAATGTTTGAAAAAGTTCGAGGCAAATTAAAGGAGCCGACGATTTTTGTCGATACTCATTTGGAGCCAAAGTTGTATCAAAGCTTAAAAGATTATCCAGATTGCTTTGTAATCAATACAGATGATTTTGAAATGGGTAAAAAAGCCACCCGCTATTTAATTAGCCAAGGTCATCGCCAGATTGCTTTTTTAAGTCATCACTTTGACGAAGAGCAGCCGGGAGTTATCAAAGAACGCTATCACGGGTTTAAAGCAACAATGGAACAAGAGCAGCTGCCTTTAAGAAAAGAAAACTTTTTTTACGAGGAACAAATGTCCAAGTTATTGGCGCAAATTGACAATTTTACCGGCGTCGTTGTTGACGGCGATGATTTAGCGTTGCAGTTCATCCACTTTTTACGGGTGCATGGCAAGAAGGTGCCGGAGGATTTGTCGATTATCGGTTTTGATGATATTCGTTTTGCAGCATACAGCGACCCGCCGTTGACGACGATTCGTTTAAATCAAATCAATAAAGGTGAACAAGCGATGGAAATGCTTATTAAGGAAATGCAAAAGCCCCAAGAAAAAAGGAAGCAATTGGTTTCTCTGCCAGGAGAATTAGTGATTCGTGAGACTGTCGGCAAACCAAAAAAATAAAAATGAATGTATTATCAGCAGGAGGAAATGAAATGACTTTAAGAATTGGAATTATCGGTTGCGGTGGAATCGCAAATGGCAAACATATGCCCTCATTGGCACAGGTTGCAGAAGTAGAAATGGTAGCCTTTTGCGACATTATTGAAGAGCGGGCAGTTAAAGCGAAGGCTGACTTTGGAACTGAAACGGCTGAAGTCTACACCGATTACAAAAAAATGTTAGCAGAAGCAAAATTAGATGTTGTCCATGTCTGCACCCCAAACAGCAGTCATGCGCCATTAACGATTGCAGCATTAGAAGCTGACAATCATGTAATGTGTGAAAAACCGATGGCCAAAACCAGCGCCGAAGCCAAAGAAATGATTGCGGCTGCCAAACGGACCGGCAAAAAATTAACGATTGGCTATCAAAATCGTTTCCGGACAGATTCTCAATACTTACACGAAGTATGTTCAGATGGTGAATTAGGCGATATTTATTTCGGCAAAGCCCATGCGATTCGCCGGCGGGCAGTCCCAACTTGGGGTGTTTTCCTAGATGAAGAAGCGCAAGGGGGCGGACCATTAATTGATATCGGCACCCACGCTTTAGATTTAACTTTGTGGATGATGAACAATTACAAACCAAAATTTGTGGTCGGTAAAGCCTACCATCAATTATCACAAACTAAAAATGCTGCCAATGCTTGGGGACCTTGGGACCCAGAAAAATTCACGGTAGAAGATTCAGCATTTGGGTTTATCACGATGGAAAATGGCGCAACAATCTTCTTAGAATCCAGCTGGGCTTTAAACAGCCTGGATGTCAAAGAAGCTAAAACAACTTTAGCCGGAACTAAAGGCGGCGCTGATATGAATGATGGCCTGAGTATTAATGGTGAAGATCACGGTCTTTTATTTGAAAAGAAAATTGAGTTGGAAACAGGCGGCGTTGATTTTTACGATGGTGCTGGCGATGATCCTGCCTTAAAAGAAGCAGAATCTTGGGTAGCAGCCATTTTAAATGATACCGAACCTGTTGTGAAGCCAGAGGAAGCGCTAGTAGTAACAGAAATTCTGGAAGCTATTTATCAATCTTCCGCAAAAGGCGAGCCCGTCTTTTTATAAACAATGGCTACTAACTTACTTTGAAAAAATTAAGCAAGCTGGCGGATACAGCGAGAATGATTTTATCGACGTGGGCCGTTGACGACAGCGGCTTACGATTTTCAAAATTAATAAACTGTGTAAGGTTAAAAAATGAAAATAGTTTAACAAATACTAGGAGGAATTTTTAGATGAAATTAGGCGTATTTACCCCATTATTTAACAACTTGAGCTTTGATGAAATGATTGATGTAGTGTCTAAAAAAGGCTTGGAAGCAGTCGAAATCGGAACTGGCGGTTCCCCTGGCAATGCCCATTTAGATATTGATAAATTACTGGCATCTAGTGATGAAAGAAAAGATTATTTGGCAAAATTAGCGGACAAAGGCTTGAGCATTTCTGCATTGAGTGCCCATCATAATCCAATCTCACCAAATGCAGCGGTTGCAAAAGAAGCTGATGAATTATTACAAAAAACCATTAAATTAGCTAGCCTGATGAACGTTGAAGTTGTCAACGGCTTCTCTGGAGTTGCCGGCGGAAATGCTACCGATACACAAGTGAACTGGCCCGTTTTACCGTGGCCAACTGAATATACAGACAGTTATGAATATCAATGGGACCAAAAACTGATTCCTTATTGGAAAAATATCAACGGCATTGCTGAAAGTGCCGGTGTGAAAATCGGGATTGAATTACACGGTGGATTTTTAGCCCACACACCTTATACAATGTTGCGCCTGCGGGATGCAGCTGGCAAGGCCATCGGTTGTAATCTTGACCCAAGTCATTTATGGTGGCAAGGAATTGATCCAGTTGCGGCGGTTAAAATTTTAGGCGCTGACAATGCCATTCATCATTTCCATGCAAAGGATACGTATTTAGATCAAGACAATATCAATATGCATGGTTTAACAGATATGCAGCCTTACAGCAATGTTAAAACGCGGGCTTGGACTTTCCGTTCTGTTGGTTGTGGTCATGACTTGAAAGTTTGGTCAGATATTATTTCAGCGTTGCGGATTTACGGCTACGATTATGTCTTAAGTATCGAACACGAAGATCCAATTATGTCGATTGATGAAGGTTTAAATCGGGCAATCACCAACTTAAGAAGTGTAATGATTAAAGATATGCCGGCTGATATGTGGTGGGCATAAGCATTAAGTAAAAAAATCGTTCGAGGCTGTGCTGGAAGTCTTATTCTCAAAAAGACAGCCTCGACGTTAGTTGCAAAATTATTTTTAGGAGGCAGCTTATGAACTTAGCAGTAATCGGCTATGGAGGCATGGGAAGCTATCATGTAAAAACTTTGATTCCTGAACAAAATCCCGGCGTCCAAGTTGTCGGTATTTATGATATTGATCCAATCCGTCAAAAAGAAGCGGAAAAAAATGGTCTGCAGGTGTTTCCTGATTTAGAAACGCTGTGGGCAGATCAAAAGGTCGAGGCAGTCTTGATTGCCACGCCTAATGACAGCCATAAGGAATTGGCAATTGCCAGTTTGAAAGCAGGCAAGCAGGTTATTTGTGAAAAACCTGTGGCGATGAATGTGGCCGAGCTGGATGAAATTTTAGCAGTAGCTGAAGAAACCGGTAATACGTTTATGGTCCATCAAAATCGCCGTTGGGATCCAGATTTTTTAATTATTCGGGACTTGTATCGTCAAAAACAAATTGGCGATTTATTTCAAATCGAATCGCGGGTGCAGGGTGCTAACGGAATTCCCGGCGACTGGCGCCATTTGAAACAGCACGGTGGCGGTATGATCTTAGACTGGGGCGTGCATTTGTTTGACCAAATGCTTTTTCTAGTCGACAGTCCAATTAAAGATATCGCCGTTGATTTGAGTTTTATTTTAGGGGATGAAGTCGATGATGGCTTTATCGTTTATCTGACTTTTGAAGATGGTCTGCGGAGTTTAATTGAAGTGGGAACCACGAATTATACTAAACTGCCCCGTTGGTACGTGAAGGGCATTAAAGGCACCGCCAAAATTGATGACTGGGATTTATCTGGAGAAATTATTGCCAGTGCTGAGAATGCCTACGCCGCAGCACCTGCGCCGATTCAAGCCGGCGTTGGTCTAACTAAAACGATGGCGCCACCTTCAGAGGATGCGGTGGAAGTTTTAAGTTTCCCTGAAGCTAAAGCAGAATACCAAACTTTTTATGAAAATTTTGCTGCAGTCGTCGCTGGCCAAGCGGAACCAATTGTCAAAAATGCTGAGGTTCGCCGCGTGATGCTCCTAATTGAAAAGATTTTTGAATTGGCGGCGGAAAAGGCAACCAGTTTAAATTTATAAAAAAAGAATGTCGAGAAGCAGTCGTCTGCTGAAATGTGTGGGGAGACGGAGCTGCTTCTCGCTATTTTTTTTGTCTAAAATTAGCTGCGGGAAATTTCCCAGCGCCTGACACTTTGGTTCATTCAATGGCGCTGGTTCCCAGGATTAACCAGAAGACTTGTAAGCGGATACTGGGATTGGTATAACTAATGTACCAGCAAAAATAAAAATTGTTTTTGCACAGAGAAGAGGAGGAAGTTCACTTATGATGGAAAAGATCCAACGGTTTGGTGGGGCCATGTTTACGCCGGTTTTACTATTTTCTTTTTCCGGGATTATGTTGGCGGTAGCAATTATTTTTAAAAATCCGTTAATTATCGGCAGCATCGCCAATGAAGGCACCACTTGGTACAGTATTTGGACCATTATTGAAAATGGTGCTTGGACCGTATTTAATCAAATGGAATTATTATTTGTCATCGGCTTGCCGATTGGTCTAGCTAAAAAGGCGAATGCCCGCGCTGCGCTAGAGGCTTTTGTCGTTTATCTGACGGCTCAATATTTTATCGGCAGCATGTTAGAATTTTTCGGCGACTTTTTCGGAGTCAACTACAATCAAGAGGTTGGCGGCGAAAGCGGTTTGAAATTAATCGCCGGTATCAAAACCTTAGACACTAGTATTGTCGGCGCAATTTTAATTTCAGCGATTGTTGTTTTTCTTCACAATCGTTACTTCGATACAAAATTGCCAGATTTCTTGGGGGTTTTCCAAGGCTCATCCTTTGTTGTAATTTTAGGATTTTTCGTGATGTTACCTGTCGCTTTTCTATTCTGTCTGATTTGGCCGAAAGTTCAAATGGGCATCGGTTCGATGCAAGGATTTCTAGCAAGTGCCGGCGTCTTCGGCGTTTGGCTCTACACCTTCTTGGAACGAATATTGATTCCGACCGGGCTGCATCATTTCATTTACACGCCGTTTGTTTTTGGACCAGCAGTTGTTGAAGGCGGAATTGTTAATTATTGGATGTCCCATTTAAATGAGTTCTCGCAAACGACTACACCGCTAAAACAATTGTTCCCAGAAGGCGGCTTTGCTTTACACGGAAACTCAAAAATCTTCGCTTCACCGGGGATTGCGGCAGCCTTTTACTTTACCGCAAAACCTGAAAACAAGAAAAAAGTCTTGGCCGTTTTAATTCCAGCAACTTTGACAGCTGTCTTAGCAGGGATTACCGAACCACTAGAGTTTACCTTCTTATTTGTTTCACCTGCATTGTTTGCGGTCCACGCTTTCTTAGCCGCTTCAATGTCTGCAACGATGTTTGCTTTTGGGGTTGTTGGCGATATGGGTAGCGGCTTAATCGATATGATTGCCAAAAACTGGTTACCGCTCTTTGCCAATCACAGCGGCATGATTTTCACACAAATTGCCATCGGTCTAGGATTTACCTTAATTTACTTCGTTGTTTTCCGCTTCTTAATTTTGAAATTTAACTTTGCGACACCAGGGCGGGAACCAGATGCAGCAGAAATTAAACTGCATACTAAAAAAGATTACAAAGCTAAACAAGCTGGCGAACCAGCCGGTGCCAGTGCAATCGCAGGTGGCAACCAATATACTGAACAAGCAGCTATTTATCTAGAAGCTTTCGGCGGTTCTGACAATATTGATAAGGTCAACAACTGTGCGACTCGTTTAAGGATTACCGTTAAAGATGAAAATCTGGTGGGAGCCGACGAGGAATTTCGTTCAGGCGGAGCCCACGGGGTTGTCCGCAAAGGCAATGCCTTCCAAGTTATTGTGGGCTTAGATGTTCCACAAGTCAGAGAACAATTTGAACAATTATTACAAGTTAACGACTAAAAAAGGAAAAGTGAGAGGAAGAAGAACAAAATGAAGAAATTTTCAATCGTTATCGCTGGTGGCGGCAGTACATTTACACCGGGGATTGTCTTGATGCTTTTAGACAATCTGGAGCGTTTTCCAATTCGCCAAATTAAATTCTATGACAACTTAGAGGAACGGCAGCAGCAAATTGCCGATGCCTGCGAAATTATTATTCGAGAACGGGCACCAGAAATTAACTTTGTTGCCACGACTGATCCTCAGACTGCCTTTGAAGATGTCGATTTTGTGATGGCTCATATTCGCGTTGGTTTGTATGCGATGCGGGAACAAGATGAAAAAATTCCATTGAAATACGGCGTTGTCGGCCAAGAAACCTGTGGACCTGGCGGAATTGCCTACGGGATGCGTTCAATCGGCGGCGTTTTAGAATTAGTCGATTACATGGAAAAATATTCACCGGATGCTTGGATGTTAAATTATTCCAACCCAGCAGCAATTGTGGCTGAGGCGACCCGTAAATTACGACCAAATTCAAAAATTATCAATATCTGTGACATGCCAGTAGGGATTGAAGAACGGATGGCGAAATCCGTTGGCCTGAATTCCCGTAAAGAAATGGTTGTCCGTTATTACGGCTTGAATCATTTTGGCTGGTGGACAGATATTCGTGACCTTGAAGGCAATGACTTAATGCCGAAAATTAAAGAACACGTTAACAAGTACGGCTATTCGTTACAGGATGAGATTGAAGAATCGCAACATACCGATGCTAGCTGGATGCATACGTTTGCCAAAGCTAAAGATGTCTATGCGGTTGATCCAGCGACGTTGCCAAATACTTATTTGAAATATTATTTATACCCACAGGACGAAGTAGCTCATGCCAATCCCGAATATACTCGGGCCAATGAAGTGATGGCGGGAAGAGAAAAGCATGTTTTCGGTGAATGTAATCGCATTGCTGAAGCTGGCACAGCAGCTGGCATGACTTTAGAAGTTGATGAACATGCTAGTTACATTGTCGATTTAGCTAGAGCAATTGCGTATAACACCCATGAAAGAATGTTATTGATTGTGCCAAATGAAGGAGCAATCGTTAACTTTGATGAAACGGCTATGGTGGAGGTGCCGTGTATCGTCGGCGCTAATGGTCCTGAGCCATTAACTCAAGGGAAAATTCCACAATTCCAAAAAGGATTGATGGAACAACAAGTTTCTGTAGAAAAATTAGTGGTGCAGGCTTGGGAAGAAGGCTCTTACCAAAAACTATGGCAAGCCTTGACTCTTTCCAGAATTGTACCAAACGCGCGGATTGCCAGAGAAATTTTAGATGACTTATTAGAAGCCAATCAAGAATTTTGGCCAACACTAAAATAAAGAGCTAATCCTTAAACAAATTAAATTGAATTACGCTAAAGGAGGCTGGGGATTTATAGGCCGCTAAGTCCCCTAAATTTAGCCTTAAAAGCTCCAGCCTGACTTTTAGCAATTTCAATTTGCCCTGATGGCTGAGGAAACTTCTTGATTTTTCAGCAACATAAAAAAGTTTCCATTCATATTTTTTCTTATTTCTTCTATAATAAATAAAAGAGGATGAAGAAAAGAGGCCGATTATGAATTTGGAAACGATTGCACGACAGCATCAAAAGGATTTAGGTGAGTTGGACCAAGAAATTTTGGCATATATCATTGACAATCAGGCGCTAGTCACTAAGATGAGCATTATTGAGTTAGGCGAGGCTGTCCATACGTCAAAATCAACAATTTTACGTTTGACAAAAAAGATTGGCTTTACCGGATTTTCTGAGTTTAAGTATTTTATTAAGCAAAATCAACAGGAGGATACCACCGCTGCTAAGGTGGATATTTTTGACGCCCAGCAGCAGGACATTCAACGGACGATTGCTTATTTAGACAATGTTGATTTCAGTCGCATCTTACAGGAGATGCATCGTTCAGAAACGATTTACTGCTATGGCACTGGCTATTCTCAGCGGAAAATTGTCGATGAATTTTCCAAGATGATGATGGCGGTTGAAAAGCGGGTGATTTGTCTGCCCAATAGCACGGAATTTGATATGGCGATGCCAATGATTAAAAAAGCCGATATGGTGATTTTTGTTTCATTAAGCGGTGAAACGGAAGAAGTCAAAGAAAACTTGATTTCTCTGAAGATGCGGGGCATCACCACGATGGCCTTCACAGCTTTTGGTGACAATTTCTTTAGTAAAAATGCTGATTATGCTCTGTTTTATTACATAACGCCGATTGCAGTCGGCAAAAAATCCTATGTCACCAGCTTGGTGAGTCTCAGCTGCGGCATGGATTATCTTTTTAGAAAGTTTGGTGAATTTCTCTATGATCTTAACGAAAGCGATGAACTGGCTGACACCGAATAGAATTAAAAATTTTGTAATTGGTTATTGGCTGCTGCTGCCGGTGTTGTTTTACAGTTTTGTGCTGCTGTTTGCTTTTAATAGTCAAAGCAGTTTTACGACGCTGATTGCCGAAGTACCTTCCTTGACGCTGACTTTTCTTTTGACGTGTCTGATGTTACTACTGGCTTTTCTAATGTATACTTTATCCAAGGATCAAAATAATCAGCAGTTGTTAAAGCGTTTTGTGATTTTTGCTTTGGTTCAGCAGGTGGCAACGGCTAATTTAATTGGCGCTGCTCTGGTCTTCGCATATTTCAAATCAGTGAAGCACCAACCGATTGCAGCAGGTGTTGCCACAACGAAAACACAATTTGAAAGCTATTTGCTGATGGGCCTAATTGGTTTATTGTCCATTTTAGTTGTCGCTTTGACCTTAATCACGAATTTCTAGGAGGAAAAATATGTTTGGTTTTAAGAAGAAAAAGAAAAAAGAAGTTTTTGTGCCGGTCGACGGCGAATTAATTTTATTAGAAAAAGTCGCTGACCCCGTTTTTGCCCAAGGAATGATGGGAGCCGGCTATGCTGTGGAACCGGCCAATGGGGAAGTTTATTCACCGGTTGTCGGCAAAATTGCTTCTATATTCCCGACAAAACATGCGGTTGGTTTAGTGATGGAGGATGGCACCGAAGTTTTAGTCCATCTGGGAATCGATACGGTGGAATTAGATGGCGCCGGCTTTACCAGTTATGTCAACGCAGGCGACAAGGTGGATCAAGACACCAAATTAATCTCAATGGACCTAGCAACCTTAAAGAGCAATGACAAGCCAGCGACAGTGATGGTTCTCTTCCCCGGTAAAATGGGCGAGACCTTTACCATCAACGAAGGCCCAGTCAAAAAAGGTGAAGTAGTTTTGGAATTGGAATAATAAAAAAGCGAGGCTGAAAAAATCAGCCTCTTTTTTTGTGCATTTAAGGTGCTGTAATGCAGCATCAAAGCAACTTTTATAAGAGACTAAGTGGTTTCAAACTTTGGATTGATGCTCTAGGTTTAAACAAATCCGACAAACATACCAAAAAAGAGAATTCTCCACAGATACAAAAAAAGTCCCATCATAAAGATATAAGCGATAATCGTCAGTATTTTTAGCTCCTGTTTGCTTAATAATTTTTTCAACCTGAAGAAGCTCCCCAACACAAATGGCACATAAAAGACGAAAGAAAAGATATTTGTGATTGTATCCACGAAGAGATAATTGCTTTCATTTAAATTATGAAAAAAGTTTAGATTGTAATAGATGATAAATCCCATAAAGGCGAAAGAAAAAAGGTAGTTAGTAAACTTAGTTACTTTATTTATCTTATTGAGGAAAACTATGCAGATGATATAAATGACTAGAAATAAACTGCTGACAATAAGCGAATTTTGTGCAAAAGCCATAATCAGACCTCCCGTAAGTTGTTAATAATTTAACAGCTATAAAGATAATTAAATTATACAATAAAAAAATATCTTCTTGAATATTTTTTGTGAAAGAGAACTTTCATTTTTAGTCCAATTAGATACGGTATAAAGGTCCAGTTTCCTAATTTTTAAATGGTGTTTTTTAAAACTTTACCAGTCCTGAGCCCCATAGTTTTGTGTATTTCTATCTCCCCGATAAATAAAAATTCAAAATAACCTTCACTCAAAAATCCCCATATAAAGATAGCATAAAGAAATGTCTAAACTTTAACACTATCTTTATACCCCTTTAGGTAAGCTAAACATGTAAAGGAGACGTGACGTTTATGAATCTGGTTTTGGGGCTTTTAAGTCTGTTAATCATGGTTTACTTATTTTGGTATTTATTTAAGGGGGATCAACAATGATCGGCAATTTATTGCAGGGAAGTGTGTTCTTCCTCGTATTAATTGGATTGGCAATACCATTAGGTTGGTATATAAAAGAAATTTTACAAGGGAACATTCCTAAATATATGCGGTTTTTACAACCGGTTGAGAGATTATTTTATCGAATTATCGGGCCGGCTAGTCGTCAAACGATGAAAGCTAAACAATATTTGGTTTCAATATTGACGGTCTCATTATTTTCACTACTGGTTTTATTGCTAATTTTAATGACGCAAGGCTGGCTGCCCCTCAATGGCAATGGCGCAGAAAATCTAAGCTTTCCGCTAGCTATTAACATTGCCGTCAGCTTTATTACCAATACAAACTGGCAGGCTTATGCCGGTGAAGAAATGCTTTCAAATTTCTCGCAAATTTTTGGTTTAACCGTGCAAAATTTTTTATCTGCGGCTATTGGGATTGCCGTCTTATCCGTTTTAATCCGCGGCTTAATTCAGCGGCAGCAAAAATTTATCGGCAATTTTTGGCAGGATATTGTGCGCAGTTTAGTTTATCTACTGCTGCCACTGGCGACAATTGTGGCGATTTTATTGATGTCCCAAGGGGTTGTCCAGACCTTCAGTAGCGGTTTTAATTATGAAGGCTTAAATGGTGAAAGTTTATGGTTGGCATTAGGAACAGTCGCCAGCCAAGTAGCCATCAAACAATTAGGCACAAATGGCGGTGGCTTCTATGGTGCCAATTCGGCCTATCCCTTTGAAAATCCGAATCTGCTGACAAATTTTATTGAAAATATCAGCATTCTTTTAATTCCAATGGCGCTGATTTTTGCCTTTGGTTTTTGGGTTAAAGAATGGCAGCAGGGACGAACCATTTTCATTGTTTCTTTAAGCTTTATCTTGTTGGCGGTGGTTGGCGTTTTAATCAGTGAAACTTATGGGCCACAATTTGCAGATGTTTTAGGCCAAGCAAATTTAGAAGGCAAAGAAATGCGTTTTGGTGTCGGCTGGTCCAGCATTTGGGCGGTCAGCACAACCGCAGCTGCCAACGGTTCAGTCAATGCCATGATGGATAGTTTTACTCCATTTGGCGGCTTGATTCCAATGTTTTTAATGCAGCTGGGAGAAATTATTTTCGGTGGTGCCGGCAGCGGCCTATACGGAATGCTCGCCTTTATTTTATTGGCAGTTTTCGTGGCGGGGCTATTAGTGGGCCGCACGCCAGAATACCTAGGCAAGAAAATTGAAGTTTTTGATATGAAGATGGCCAGTCTGGTAATTTTAACACCACTGTTGCTGACACTCTTTGGCGGCATGCTCTTAGTCTTACATCCAGATATTTTTTCTTGGTTGAAAAATTCAGGGCCCCATGCCTTTACTGAAGTACTATATAACGCAACTTCCTTGGCAAATAACAACGGGAGTGCCTTTAGCGGCATGACGGCGGACACGACTTTTTTAAATCTTCTAGGCAGCATTATGATGCTATTGTCCCGTTTTATTCCAATGGCGGCGATTCTTTTTCTAGGACAAAACTTGAGCCAGAAAAAAATTGCAGCCGTCAGCGAAGGGACCTTATCGACCACAAACGCAACCTTTGTCGTTATGCTAATGATTGTGATTGTCGTCATCGGGGCTTTAAGCTTTTTACCGGCAATGGCCTTAGGACCGATTGCTGAATTTTTTACAAACTAGTTGAATAAAGAAAAACATTGTAACTACTTATGAAATAAAGGGGGAAAATCAAATGAACAAATTATACCAAGCGGCGCTACTGGATGCTGTTAAAAAATTAGATCCCCGCTTGCAAATAAAAAATCCGGTGATGTTTATCGTCTATATCGGCGCAATTGTCACCAGTATTTTATGTTTTACCAAGCAAAGTGTGCCCCTCTGGTTTATGGTGACGGTCGCCTTTTTCCTATGGCTGACCCTCCTGTTTGCCAATTTTGCTGAAGCGATTGCCGAAGGACGCGGAAAAGCACAGGCCTCTAGTTTAAAAGAGGCCAAAAAAGCCGTGCCAGCTTTCAAAATCCAACAGCCAAATGATTGGCAGCAGGAAAAATTTAGCGAAGTGATTTCTTCTGATTTAAAAAAAGGCGACTTGATTTATGTCAAAGCCGGCCAGCAAATTCCTGCTGATGGGGAGGTTATTGAAGGGGCCGCTTCAGTGGACGAAAGTGCCGTGACCGGAGAATCGGCACCGGTCATTCGGGAATCCGGTGGTGACCGCAGTGCGGTGACTGGTGGGACTAGTTTAGTGTCAGATTTTCTGGTAATAAAAGTGACCGCTGAAAATGGACATTCCTTTTTAGATAAAATGATTTCGATGGTAGAAGGCACGCAACGGAAAAAAACGCCGAATGAAATTGGGCTGCAAATCTTTTTAGTGACGCTGACGATTATTTTCTTAGCGGTCGCTGTCACGCTGGTGCCCTTCACTGATTTTTCCAGCCAGTTAGCCGGCAATGGCGAAGCCTTATCAACCGTCATTGTGATTGCGTTGTTAATTTGTTTAGCCCCGACAACTATTGGTGCTTTGGTTTCTAGCATCGGGATTGCTGGGATGAGTCGGCTGACCAAAGAAAATGTGATTGCCATGAGCGGTCGTGCGATTGAAGCGGCTGGCGATGTCGATATTTTATTATTAGATAAAACAGGAACAATTACTTTAGGTAATCGGCGAGCCAGTGAGTTTTTACCAGTTGCTGGCGTCTGCGAACGGGAATTAGCCGATGCAGCGCAGCTTTCTTCTTTATCCGATGAAACGGCGGAAGGTCGTAGTATTGTCGTTTTAGCCAAAGAAAAATTCGACATCCGTGAACGAGAATTTACCGACAAAGAAGTTGAATTTATTGATTTCAGTGCGAAAACCCGCATGAGTGGTATTAATTATCAAGGCACGCAGGTTAGAAAAGGTGCCGCTGATACGATGAAAAAATACGTCGAGTCAGCAGGCAAAACCTATCCGGCTGATTGCGATGAACTCGTCGATAAGGTTGCTAGAGCTGGTGGAACACCATTGGTTGTTGTCAAAGACTTACAAGTCTTAGGCGTGATTTACTTAAAAGATATCGTTAAAAACGGCGTCAAAGAAAAATTTTTTGATATGCGAAAAATGGGTATTAAAACCATTATGATTACTGGCGATAATCCTTTGACAGCGGCGGCGATTGCCGCAGAAGCGGGAGTCGATGACTTTTTAGCCGAAGCGACGCCGGAAAATAAAATGACTCTGATTAGAAATTATCAAGAAGAAGGACACTTAGTGGCGATGACTGGCGATGGTACCAATGATGCGCCGGCTTTGGCCCAAGCCGATGTGGCTCTGGCGATGAATACCGGAACCCAAGCCGCCAAAGAAGCCGGCAACATGATTGACTTAGATTCTAGTCCGACTAAATTATTGCAGGTGGTACGAATTGGTAAACAATTGCTGATGACCCGTGGCGCCTTGACAACCTTTAGTATCGCCAATGATATTGCCAAATATTTTGCGGTGATTCCCGTCTTGTTTTACAGTATTTATCCGCAGTTGAATGCTTTAAACGTGATGCATTTAGCTAGTCCTTTAACGGCGATTTTAGCCGCCTTGATTTATAATGCGCTGATTATTGTCGCTTTAATTCCCTTGGCTTTAAAAGGCGTGCGCTATAAGGAAAAACCTGCCAGCCAAATTTTACGGGACAATTTATTGCTCTATGGTTTAGGCGGCATGTTGGCACCCTTTGTCGCCATCAAGTTGATTGATATGCTGTTGGCGCTGATTATTTTATAACAGAGAAACTTAGGAGGTTTAAAAATGAAACAAACAGTCTTAGCCAGTCTGCGATTTTTAGTTTTAGCGATTGTCGTGTTTGGTGGTTTATATACCTTGGTCATCACCGGCGTCGGCCAAACATTTTTCTCAGAAAAAGCGGACGGCAGTTTGATTGTTCAAGAGGGCAAAGTTGTCGGCTCAAAATTAATCGGCCAAGATATGCAGACGGCCGATTATTTTCAAGGTAGACCAACTGAGGTCAGCAATCTAGCGGCATTTTCTGCTGAGCAGGCCAGCCTAGTAGCCAAACGAAAAGAAAAATTACTAGCTGAAAATCCGACTGAAACCCAAGTACCGTTAGATTTAGTCACCGCTTCAGCCAGCGGTGTCGATCCGGATATCAGTCTCGCCGCTGCGGAATTTCAAGTAGCCCGAATTGCCAATCAACGGAATCTTTCAGAAGAGGCAATCAATGCTATAATAAAAGCACAAATACAACGGGATTTTCTCAGCAATCGAGCTTATGTTAATGTTTTAGCATTAAACTTGGCCTTAGATAAATTGAGTCAAGAGTAATTGGAGGAATTATGGTGGCAGAAAACCGACCAAGCGCTTCAGAATTACTAAAAAAAATTCAACGGGAGACTTCGCAGCGGGGACGCTTGCGGGTCTTCTTTGGCTTTGCTGCCGGTGTCGGCAAGACCTATGCCATGTTGCAGGAAGCTCAAGAGCTGCAGCAATTGGGACGGGATGTTTTAGTCGGCTATGTCGAGCCTCATGATCGGCCGGAAACCAATAAATTACTGCAGGGCTTACCTCAATTAGCAGCAAAGGATGTCACTTATCGCGGCATCACCTTAAAAGAGTTTGATATCGATCAGGCCTTAGCCATTAAACCAGAAATTATTTTGGTGGATGAATTGGCCCACACCAATGCCCCTGGCTCCCGCAATAAAAAAAGATACCAAGACGTCGAAGAATTATTACAGGCGGGCATTAATGTGTTAACGACGATGAACGTTCAGCATTTAGAAAGCCTGAATGATTTAGTCGATGACATCACCGGCGTAGAAGTGCAAGAGACTGTGCCGGATACCGTTTTAAAACAGGCCTCGATTAAAGTTGTGGACATTGAACCGGAGGAATTGATTGAGCGATTAGCCGAAGGGAAAATTTATGCGGCCGGCAATGCCCGCAAGGCTTTGGAAAACTTTTTTTCCCTTGATAAATTGGATCAATTGCGGGGCTTAGCAATTCAGCGGGCCTCTGATTATATCAATCAGGCGGCTATCACCAATAAAGTCCAAACCAAGCTACTGACAATTGTCGAAGACCGTTTTCCCAAAATGGGCGAAAAATGTATTCGCTGGACGGCTCGTTTAGTGCAGGGCTTTGGTGTCGATTGGACCGTTGTCTTGGTGCATTCGCAAAATGAACCAGAAACAAAGGATGCGAGTTTTTTATTAGACCTCGGAGAAAAACTGGGGGCTGAAACCGTCACGCTGGAGGAAGACAGTAGCTATGAGACGATTGCTAAATATGCGGAGTTAATTCAGGCCACCGATATTGTGATGGGCAAGCGGCTCAATCAAAAATGGTACGAACGACTTTTTGTCAGCGACCCGGAGGATATTTTGCTGGAACAGCTGACGGATATTGAAATCCATTTAGTGCCTTATCAAGAGAAGGAACAAAAAACAAAGTGGTGGCAGGAGCTGATTCCCACAGGCGGCTGGGGAAATTTGATGGTTACTTTGCTGATGGTCATCAGTGCCACGATTATCACTGAAATTTTACAGTGGTTTCATTTTGGTGACCAAAATCAGATGATGATTTATTTGGTCTTTGTTTTAATCACCGCTCGTTTAACAAACGGCTATCTTTGGAGCGGCCTAGCCTCCATTTTAAGCGTGCTGATTTATACGTATTTATTTGTTGAGCCCCGTTACTCACTGGTGATTAATCGGGCGAGCTACTTGATTACCCTTTTGATTATGCTGATTGTCGCTTTAATGGTCAGCAACTTAGTGGTTCGTTTAAAAATGAAGGCCAGCAGTGCGATGGAACGGGAGCACCAATTGGAGATTTTATACGAGCTGAACAAACGCTACGTTGTGGCAACGGATAATCAAGAGATTTATGATACAGCGACGAGTTTTTTAGCCCGCCTTTTAAAGCGGGAAATTGTTTTATACAGTCCGGAAACTGAAATTATCAGCCACAGTCCCGAAACGGCTCAGACATTGCAAACTAAAGAAGAAATGGGAGTCGCCTTTTGGACCGGTAAAAATCAGCGGGAGGCAGGCTTTGGCACGGACACTTTAGGTGGAGCCAAAGGTTATTATTTGCCGGTGGCCGCCGAGGGACAAACCCTAGCCGTTTTAGGAATTTTACGAAACCAGCAGCATAATTTAGAAAATAATCAATTGAATTACTTGCGATTGGTCACGACTCAATTAGCCATCGTGTTAGAACAATCCCGCCTGAAAAATACCCAACAGGAAATGCGGGTGGAAAATGAACGGGAAAAAGTCCGCAGCAATCTTTTGCGGGCAGTCTCCCATGATTTACGGACACCGCTGACCTCAATTTCAGGTTTAGCAGAAACCTTGATTGAAGACGAGGAGCAACCCAATTTACCTAAAGCAACGAAAGTTAAATTATTGCAAGACGTCAAAGATGAATCTCAGTGGCTAGTGCGAATGGTGGAAAATTTATTGTCGGTCACCAGAATTAATATGGATACGATGGAGGTCACGAAAACGCCAGAACTTGTCGAAGAAATCGCCGAGGCCGTTTTAGCCCGCAGCCGCAAAGCTTATCCTGAAAAGCAATTACTGATTGATTTGCCCACGGAGATGCTCTTTGTGGCCGCTGACCCAATTTTATTGGAACAAGCACTATTCAATTTAATTGAAAATGGCTTCCGCCATGGCAATCAGGGAGCACCTGTCAAAATGAAGATCAGCTATCAAGAGCCCTTTGTGACATTTCAAATTAGTAGTCAAGGTCAGATGACTCAGCAGCAATATCAAAAAATTCTCCATAATTTATCCAGTGACGATGAGATTCCCGTCGATTCGAAAAATGGTCTTGGAATTGGGCTGAGTATCGTCAAAACAATTATCAAGGCCCATGACGGTCAACTGCAAGTGTTACAGGATGGAAAAGAGACAATTTTCGAAGTCAAAATTTTAGGAGAGGAGAGTTCCTATGAAGCCTAATATTTTATTAATTGAAGATGATTTAGTGATTACCGATTTTATGCAGGTAGTCTTAGAAAAGGAAGGTTATCAACTGGCAACGACCGCTGATGGCATGAGCGGCCTGAATTATTTTCAAGGCCATGAGGTGGATTTAATTTTGCTGGATTTAGGTCTGCCCGATATTGACGGCAGCGAATTATTGAAAATAATTCGCAAGCAAAGCCAAGTGCCGGTGATTATTATTTCTGCTCGGGATAACGAACAGGGCAAGGTCGATGCGCTGGATTTAGGGGCGGATGATTACGTTACAAAACCCTTTGGCACCAGAGAACTATTGGCACGAATTCGTACGGCTTTGCGGCATAAAAATTTTCAAGCGCAGGCTGAGCCAATTATTACCAATGGCGCCTTGCGATTAGATATCCCCCGCCATCAATTATTTAAGGGGGAGACAGAAATTCATTTAACTAAAAATGAATATCGAATTGTTAAAGTGCTCTTTGAAAATCTTGGAAAAGTAGTGACCTATAAAACTTTGATGACCGCCGTGTGGGGCCCTTATACTGGCGACCAGCAAGTGCTGCGGGTCAACCTCTCCAATATCCGCAAAAAAATTGAAAGCAATCCACTGGAACCTGAATACCTATTTACTGAAATTGGTGTCGGTTACCGCTTGAAGGATTGGCGCTAGTTAAAAAATCCGTCTTAGTACGGATTTTTTTCTGTTTATTTTTTGATAAACTTAAAAAGTGGAGGGGATTTAAATGAGTTGTTTAGGAAATATAATTTGGTTTATCTTTGGCGGACTGATTGGGGCTATTACCTGGTTTATAGCTGGCTGTCTGTGGTGTATCACGATTATCGGCATTCCTGTTGGCCTGCAATGCTTTAAATTTGCCGGTTTAGCCTTGGCACCTTTTGGCAAAGAAGTTGTTTATGGTGGCGGCGGAGGCAGCCTAATTTTAAATATTCTCTGGTTGATTTTCTCAGGCATTCCTTTGGCTATCGGCCATTTAGGAAGTGCGCTCCTTTTAACCATTACGATTATTGGCATTCCATTTGCCATGCAGTCTCTGAAAATGGCAAAGCTCGCATTGATGCCTTTTGGCGCTCAGATTGTGAGCAGTCGGTATTAAAAGTGTTATACAGTATTGAAAAGATTATCCGAACAAAGATACTAACTGCTTTTCCTTCTTAGCATAATTGGCGCGAAGCGCTGATTAAAAATTAGATGGCAGTTTAGTAGAAAATTGTTCGGATATTTTTATGGAAAAGTTGTTTATCGGGCTGTGAATTTGAAACAATTTTTATACAAAACTTTATTCTGTAGTCAGTCGAAAATCCCGGGGGGAAAAACCAGTATTCTTTTTAAAGACCCGGGAAAATTGCTGAGTATTTTCATAGCCAACAGAATAAGAAATGACTTTCACTGGTAAATCTGATTCGGTCAGTAATTTTTGTGCTTTACGCACCCGCAGAGCCGTTAAATATTCTTTAGGGCTAGTTTCTAGTTCATTTTGAAAAAGTCGATGCAAATAGGTGCGATCAATTCTCAGAGCTTCGGCAATCTCATTGATTTGCAGATTATGCTCATAATTATTACGCATAAATTGAATAGCTTCTGTTAATAGTTGGCTTTTTTTACTGCGGGGCTGTGTCTGTTCAACAGGAAAATGGCTCACCATTTGAAAGAGAATTTCCAGCAGCTTTCCATTTAATAAAATATCGTTATCTTGATGAACATAAGAAATTTCAATCATCTCACTCAGTAGTTCTTTAATCTGTAAACTGTTCGAATTCTTAAAAATAGGATTATTATAAGTTATCGTTGTCCGCTGAAGATATTCTTTAGCCAATGTTCCCCGAAAGCCAATCCAATAAAACACCCAAGGATCCTCTGAATCCGCTACATATTTAATTGGCAAATTCGGTTCAATAAAAAAGAAATCATCTGGACCTAGATTGTAAGTCTGATTGCCGGAGGTAAATTTTCCTTTTCCTTTATAGATATAATGCAACATATAGCCACTGCGGACAGTCGGTCCATAGACATGACCCTTAGCGGTTGGTTCATAACCCCCAGAGTATAAGTAAAGTTGCTCACTTTCAATATGGTTATTAAAAAAATAATTCATTTTTGAAAATCTCCTTTAAATAAGACAAATCCACATTGATTGTCTACATTTCTGCATTTAATTTTAATGGAATTGTCGTTAAAATGAAACTATAAATAATCAAGTTGCAGAAATCAAGGAGGATAAACTGAATGGAAAAAGATTTGAAAAAAACAGTTGCTGAAATAGCTGAAGCTGTCGGTGGTGTTGAAAACATTGAAAAGGTGACGCATTGTGCAACCCGTTTGCGCCTCGTCTTAAAAGATAATAGTGCTATGAATCTTGAGGAGGCTGAAAATGTTTCGTTAGCAAAAGGAGCCTTTGTGGCTGGTGATCAATTACAGATTATCTTTGGGGCAGGTTTAGTCAATCAAGTATATGCAGAATTTTTAAAGAGCTATGATCAAACAATTGATGACACTCAGCCGCAAGCAACACAAAGTAATAAGAAAAAGCAGAATCCTATTCAAACATTTATCAAATCGATTTCAGATGTCTTTATTGAGATTATGCCTTCTATTTTGGCGGCAGCTTTACTAATGGGGCTAACCTCTTTATTGTCGACAAAAGGACTATTTGGTTCTGAATCGATTGTTGAGATGCTGCCACAAATTGCTGGCTTAAACCGAATTATATCCATTGCTAGCTCTGGGATTTTTACTTTTCTGCCGATGATTGTTGCTTACTCTGCAACCAAACGTTTCGGTGGCCGACCAGCTTTGGGCTTAGCTATCGGAGCCATTATGGTGCATCCTAATTTAGGCGATGCCTTTCAAGTTGCCTCTGGCTCAGCTTCAGCAGAACTAGTCGATTTATTTGGTTTAAATGTTGAGCTGGTTGGCTTTCAAGGAGGAATAATCATTGCTCTGATGATTGGCTTTGTGGTAGCAAAACTTGATAATTTCTTTAACAGAGTCTTACCAGATATTATTAAATTTGTATTGTCACCGATGCTGACAATTTTAATTTCTTCCTTGCTTTTATTTATTGTGATTGGTCCGTTAGGCAGAGCCTTGGGGGATGGTTTAACAAACAGTCTACTGTGGATGGCAGAGCATTTAGGAATTTTTGGTTATATGATTTTTGCCGGTGTTCAACAAATTATCGTTATTACTGGATTACATCATACTTTTGGTGCGATTGAAGGGCAATTATTATCAAACACTGGTCGAGATTTCTTAAATCCCTTGATGTCAGTTGCTTTAGTCGCTCAAGGTGGTGCTGTTCTTGGATATATGTTGTTAAACAGAAAGAATAAAAAAATTAGAGAAATTTCCGTTTCAGCTTTTACCTCAGTCTTGTTTGGCATTTCTGAACCGGCCTTATTCGGTGTCACACTGAAATACAAATTTCCATTAGTTGCTGGTTGTTTGGCGGGAGCTGTTGGTGGAGCTTATGTCTATCTGTCGAAATTAACTGCAGTTGGTTATGGTACCACGGGATTACCGGGCTTTACAATTGTTGACCCAGCCAATCAAGGCTATCTGCATTTTGCAATTTCTCATTTATTAGCCATTGGGTTAGGAATTACTTTTACTTTAATTTTAGGCAAGTTCTATAATAAGGGAACCAATCGAGATGTTATCACAGAAGAAGCACGGGAAACTGACATTGAAAATGATGCTGAAGCAATCATCAAAGCGGTGGAGGAATAATGATGGTTGTTGATAATATAGAAAAGTATTTTCGTTTTTCAGAAATTCCTGAAGGCATTAAAGAAGAAGCCACTCAAAAAGTTGCACTGAGTTCTTATCGCCAAAAATACCATATTGAAGCGCCGACAGGTTACTTAAATGATCCTAATGGCTTTGCGTTTTTTAATGGACAGTACCATTTATTTTTTCAATGGAGCCCATATCGCTATGCTAAAGAAAATATTTGGTATCAAGGTTGGTATCATCTGGTCTCGGATAACTTAGTTGACTGGCAATTTTTAGGCCCTGGCATTGAGCCAGATTCTAAATTTGAAACTCATGGGGCATACTCCGGGAGTGGTCTGGCTATGACAGATGAACTACTTTTATTTTACACTGGCAATACACGAACAGCCTCTGGTAAAAGAATTCCTTATCAGATAATAGCTAAGATGAACGAAAATGGTGAGATTGTAAAACGACAATTGCCGGAAGTTATCGGAAATGTTGCCGGTTATACCGATCACTTTAGAGATCCTAAAATTTGGTCCACTGAAAATGGTGAATTTTTGGCAGTAATCGGTTCTCAAAGAAATAATTTAACCGGTGCAGCTTTAGTATTTCATTCGAAGGATACTTATAACTGGCAGTGTCTGGGTGAAGTTGAGACTGGACACAAAGAATTCGGCTATATGTGGGAATGCCCTGATTATTTCGAGTTAGCCGGAGAGGGCGTCCTGATAATTTCTCCTCAAGGGCTTCAGCAAGAGGAGGAGCAGTATCAAAATATTTACCAAACAGGCTATTTTATCGGTAATCCTATATCAAAGAATCAATTAACATTAGGCCAAAACTTAACTTTTACAGAATTAGATTTGGGATTTGATTTTTATGCTCCACAAACGACAATTGCGTCAGATGGCAGAAGAATTTTGATTGGTTGGATGGGGCTGCCCGAGTTGGAGTATCCGACAGAGAAATTTGGCTATTGTGGTACCTTGACCATACCAAGAGAGCTGACTATTGATGGAGGACAGCTTCTTCAAAAGCCTATCAGAGAAATAAAAGCGAAGCGAGGCTCATACACAGCCTTTAGTAAAGAGGAAATGGCATCAGGTCAAAAAGTTTCTGAAGCTTTGGAACTCCAGTTTAAAATTTCAAAATTAGCTCAGGAAAATTTTGAAATTGATTTATGTGGAAATCAGGATTTTTCAGAATACACTAGGTTGTATTATGATGGAAAAAGAGCTGAATTGTGGCTGGATCGTTCCCAATCTGGGACAGTTGTTGGTGAGAACTACGGGACTAAGCGTCTGTTGAAAAAAAATATTCGAGGAGAATTGAGTCTTCAAATTTTTATTGATACAAGCTCAATCGAAATTTTTATTGATGAGGGAACAGAAGTTGCTTCAAGCCGAATCTTTCCGACTAGCCAACAACGTTATACCCGAGGAAACTTTGACAAGGATGTCTCAGTAAAAATTGCTAGCTGGGATATTCAGCATAATAACTGAATGTCTATTCTGATTTAAAGCAATATCTATATAGCCAAAAACTATAACCATAGATAAAAAATCCATATAGGCAAATAACCTATTTTAGATTGCGGAAATAAAATAATTAAAGTAAGATTAAAAAAACGAATAATCAAACGCAATGAGAAAGAAAGTAAAATTTGTCAGTTTTCAACAGAGAGCCTCGGTAGCTGAAAAGAGGTGAGAATCAGCAAATTTGAAAATGGCTTTTGAGCGGGTGTTCCAAGACAAGGTTAAGGAGCACACGGGGTAATCCTCGTTAGGAAAATTCCAGTATTTTAGTAGCTAAAGTATTGGCAGAGGTAAAAGGTAACTTTTACAAATTAAGGTGGTACCATGTCAACGACATCCTTAGAAGAATAATTCTTCTAGGGATTTTTTTATTGATGGAGTCCACGAATCTAGAAAAAATCGGAGGAAATTTATTATGTGTAAAACAGTCAATCGTTATGAAATCGTCGGTAGTTTTTTAAGACCAGAAGCTTTGAAGGAAGCGAGAAGTGCTTTTGAAGCGGGCAATTTAACGCAAGCGGAATTAACGAAAGTTGAAGACCAGGCCATTGCTGATCTCGTGGAAAAACAAAAACAAGCCGGCTTAGAAGTTTTTAGTGATGGTGAATTTCGCCGCAGCTATTGGCATTTAGATTTCTTTTGGGGCTTTAACGGTGTCGAACATATTGTCAGAGATCAAGGCTATTTATTCCACGGCGAAGAAACCCGAGCTGATTCTGCCCGCTTATCAGGAAAAATTGCCTTTAATCCAGAGCATCCGGTTTTTGCGGAATTCACTTCCTTAGCCAAATTAGTTGCGCCAGAAAAAATTCGCCAAAGCATCCCCGCACCAGCACAATTATTTGCCGAATTAGTTCGGGAAGACAACGAAGACTGGGTTAACCGCTTCTATCCTAATCGGGAAGATTTATATGCTGATATCGCTAAAGCTTACCAAGAAACACTGCAGCATTTGTACGATTTAGGCGCCCGTCAAGTTAAATTGGATGACTGTACTTGGGGCATGCTCGTGGATAAAAATTTCTGGGAAACGATGACCAATGGGGAATACGACACCAGTGCTTTGCAGGAATTATATTTGAAGTTAAATAATGAGGGCGTTCAAAATTTGCCAGAGGATTTGAAAATCACTACTCACATTTGTCGCGGGAATTACCATTCGACCTGGGCCACTTCTGGTGGTTATGAACCAGTCGGTGAAGTTTTATTTGGTCAAGAAGATGCCGATGCCTTCTTTTTAGAATTTGACGATGAACGCTCAGGTGACTTTTCACCATTGCGCCATCTTCCTGAAGATAAATTAGTTGTTCTAGGCCTAGTCACCAGTAAAGATGGTAAATTAGAAGATAAAGAAGCCATCATCAACCGGATTCACGAGGCCACAAAATATGTTGACCTCGATCGAATCAGCCTTTCACCCCAATGCGGCTTTGCCTCGACCGAAGAAGGCAATATTCTTACAGAAGAAGATCAGTGGAAAAAACTGCAGCTGATTAAAGAAATCACTGAAGAAGTTTGGGGCGCGGCTTAAAATAATCACCAATCAAAAATGCGGACTATTAGTAGTTCGTATTTTTTTGTAACAAAAAAATAACCCGCCAGTGGGTGGCTGGCGGGCAAGGAGTTAAAAATGAAAAAGTGTTTTTTAGGGTTGTTTGTTGGTATGCATTTATAATACAATGCAAAACTTAAGGTGAGCCTAAGAAAGTGTAACCTTTTTGTGAAGTTGTATTAAGGATTCCTTAAGAAGCTTATGAATTCCTTACAGCAACTAACAACTTAAAAAAATTATTCTTCGTCAGCTAATTGTTGATGGGCTAAAGCGACTTGTGCTTGCACCTGATCAAAGCCGGTGCCGCCTAAAGAATGGCGGCGGGCGATAGCTGTCTTGGAGGAAAGCGTATCGTAAATATCTTCTTCAATTAGTGGTGTAATCTCTTGATACTCAGTTAACGGCACATCCTGCAAGTAGATGCCTTTTTTGGTGCAGGCCAAAACCAATTTACCGACCACTTCATGGGCTTGTCTAAAGGGCATACCTTTAGCTGCAAGATAATCCGCTAGCTCAGTTGCATTGGAGAAATCTTTTTCAGTGGATTCTGCCATGTGGGCTTTGTTTAATTTCCACGTATCCACCATGCCCGCCATAATATCTAAGCTAGTCAAAATAGTATGAGCCGTGTCAAACATGCCTTCTTTATCCTCTTGTAAATCCTTATTATAAGCTAGCGGTAAACCCTTCATCACCGTCAACAGACCAAATAAGTCGCCGTAGACCCGACCGGTTTTACCGCGAATTAATTCTGCCATGTCGGGATTTTTTTTCTGGGGCATAATCGAGCTGCCGGTGGAAAAAGTATCCGTCAGTTCAACGAATTTAAATTCGTTGCTGGTCCATAAAATAATTTCTTCGCAAAAACGCGAGAGATGCATCATCATAATCGATGAATTGCTTAAAAATTCTAAGATAAAATCTCGATCGCTGACAGCGTCAAGACTGTTGGTGTAAATATTAGCAAAGCCGAGTTCTTTAGCCGAAAATTCCCGATCAATTGGAAAGGTTGTGCCGGCTAAAGCAGCAGCACCTAAAGGCGAAATATCAATCCGTTTCAGGCTTTCAGCAAAACGTTCCTGATCTCTCGTCAGCATGCCGTAATAAGCCATCATGTGATGACCAAAGGAAATCGGTTGGGCATGTTGCAGGTGAGTATAGCCGGGCATAATCGTTTCGATATTTTCCTCAGCTTGATGGACTAAGACCTTGCGGAAAAAATGAATTTTTTCTACGACTTCTTTGACAATCTCTTTTAAATACAAATGCATATCTGTCGCCACTTGGTCATTGCGACTGCGGGCAGTATGAAGTTTGCCAGCGACAGCCCCGATTTCTTCGGTTAAATATTTTTCAATATTTAAATGAACATCTTCATTTTCAATGGCGAAGGTCAATTCGCCATCTGCCAGTTTTTTTGCAACAGCTTTTAAGCCTTTCGTAATTTCTGCAGCCTCAGCCTCGGTAATAATTCCCGTATGAGCCAGCATTTTCACATGGGCTAAAGAGCCGGTAATATCTTGTTTCGCTAATTTTTGGTCGAAGGGAATTGATGCGCCGAACTCATCAATCCATGCTTCACTTTGGCCTTCAAAACGGCCACCCCAAAGTTTTGCCATAAATTGGTCACCTCTTCTTTTTTTCCAGTATATCAAAAAATGCTTTTAAAAAGCGGAGAAAGTAATTTTTCTCGTAAAAAAGAGGCTATGACACTAGTCTTTTTAACAGATAATCCACCAAACTATATTGATTTGCTTCTGAGGTCAACTGAGTCCACTGAAGTAAATTTTCAATATGTTGCTGCTTTTACTAACTAATCTTCGCAGCGTTCGGTTCTGTTTGAACTAATGTCACAGCCTCCAAATTTCTAGGGGAGAGCAGTTACAGGAAGCCTTTAATTTTTAGAAAATGGACTTCTCACTTAAGTAAACTGCTAAATTAAAAATTGGCGATTTACTGGTTTCCTTATTTCCTGTTAAGTAAGAAAAGAAACTCACTAAAAGTAAATCAAGATGTCAACGGACAAAATTATTTTCTCTCGGAAAAGTTTGCCTCACATCAGTTGCATCAGCCAAATTATTTCAGATTAAGCATTAGGGACTGCTTGGTCAGCTTTTAGTTTGCTTTGCACTTCAGCATTAACTTTTGTCGGTAGACCCCACAGCTTGATAAAGCCAATTGCAGCATCTTGGTCAAAGGTATCCGCAGAAGTATAAGTAGCCAAGTTTTCATCATATAAGCTGTTGTCAGATTTCCGACCTTCAACAATGCAGTTCCCTTTAAATAATTTCACCCGCACAACACCATTTACATAGACTTGGGTTGATTTTAAGAAGGCAATCAAGGCATCTGTTAATGGATTGAACCAAAGGCCATCATAAATCGTTTGGCTCAATTGATTTTCAATCGTTGGTTTGAAGTGAGCTACTTCCCGTACGAAAGTCAAATCCTCCAACGCTTTATGTGCAGCGATTAACGTTACCGCACCGGGACATTCGTAAACTTCCCGAGATTTAATGCCGACTAACCGATTTTCAATGTGATCAATCCGACCAACACCATGCTTGCCGGCAATTTCATTTAATTCTTGAATCAAAGGATATAACTCAAAGGCTTTGCCATCTAAGGCTACTGGCACCCCTTGTTCAAAAGTGATTTCAATAATATCAGCGGTATCAGGCGTATCCTCCAACTCAGCGGTAATTTCATAAGCACCCTTTGGCGGCGTTGCCCATGGATTTTCTAAAATTCCGCATTCACAAGCCCGGCCCCATAGGTTTTGGTCAACTGAATAAGGATTGTCTAAATCAGCAGGGATTGGCACACCTTTTTCAGCAGCGTAAGCAATTTCTTCCTCCCGTGACCATTTCCACTCCCGCACTGGAGCAATCACTTTTAAGTTTGGATCTAAAGCGGCAATCGCCACTTCAAAACGAACTTGGTCATTCCCTTTACCAGTACAGCCATGGGCAATTGTTGTTGCGCCAGTTTGATGGGCGATTTCAACTAATTTTTTGGAGATCAAAGGCCGGCTTAAAGCAGAAACCAATGGGTAAATTCCTTCATAATAAGTGTGGCCTTGTAAGGCGATTAAAACAAAATCCTTGGCAAATTCTTCTTTGGCATCAATTGCATAAGATTCACTAGCACCAACTGTTAAAGCTTTTTCTTTAATGAAATCAATATCTTTTCCTTCGCCGATGTCCAAACAAACGGCAACGACATCATAGCCTTCATCAACGAGCCATTTAATTGATACGGAGGTGTCTAAACCACCGGAGTACGCTAAAATTACTTTTTCTTTCATGATTGTTTCTCCCCTTAATGCTTTTGTTTTGATGAAAGTATCATAACACCCTTTTCAAAGAGATGCAAGCAAAAAGTAAATAAATATACACAAAAAGTTAAATAATTCAGTTAAATATACGTTTAATCTCGTTTATGCAAGGAAAGCATGCATAAATTCTTTTTAGAAAATTTATAATTCAATCTATAGAGAAGCACCTTTTTTAAATTTTCGGCCTGCTGAAATTGCTTCCAAAAAAAGAATAGTGTAAAGTTTAGTGAAGGGCATTTGTTGCCTAAAATAATTAGCGGAAACGAGGAAATCAGATGTCACAATGTTCCCAAGCAATTGCAGCTTTACAAGAAAAATTAGTCGCCAAAGATGCCCACCAGCCGGAGTTTTTGCAGGCTTTAGAAGAATTCTTACCAAGTATCGTGCCTTTTTTAGAAGACCATCCTGAATATTTGGAAAAAAATATTGTGGAGCTGATGGTAGAGCCGGAAAGAATTATTCAATTCCGAGTGCCTTGGCAAGACGATCAAGGAAATTGGCAGGTTAACCGGGGCTTTCGTGTCCAATTTAATTCGGTGATTGGCCCTTATAAAGGCGGCCTGCGTTTTCATCCAACCGTTGATTTAAGCATTTTAAAATTTCTCGGCTTTGAACAAATTTTTAAAAATAGTCTAACCGGTCTGCCGATTGGCGGCGGTAAAGGCGGCAGTGATTTTGATCCTAAAGGAAAATCCGACAGCGAAATCATGCGCTTTTGTCAGAGTTTCATGACAGAATTGTATCGTCACATCGGTCCGTCGCTGGATGTTCCCGCCGGTGACATCGGCGTAGGAGGACGAGAAATTGGTTATTTATACGGCACTTATCGCCGCCTGCGGGGAGCAGAAGCGGGCGTTTTAACAGGTAAAGGGTTAGAATACGGCGGCAGCCTCGTGCGGACAGAAGCAACTGGCTATGGTCTGGTTTATTTTGTCAGACATTTACTAAAAGAACACCAAGATTCCTTTAAAGGTAAAACAGTTCAAGTCTCAGGTAGCGGCAATGTTTCGATTTACGCAATTCAAAAGGTGCAGGAATATGGCGGCAAGGTCATTACTTGCTCGGATTCCAATGGCTATATTGTCGATGAAGCGGGCATTGATTTAGCTTTACTGAAGGAAATTAAAGAAGTGAAACGCCAACGTTTAACTGAATATCAAAAAGCACGACCACAAGCTGAATATTTTGAAGGCAGCGTTTGGAATTATCGTGGCAATATTGATATTGCGTTACCTTGTGCAACACAAAATGAAATCAATGAAGAGCATGCTGATATTTTAATTGCCAATGGCGTTAAAATTATCGGCGAAGGGGCCAACATGCCGACCACTTTAGCAGCCGTTAAAAAAATCCAAACAGCGGGCATTATTTACTGTCCCGGAAAAGCAGCCAATGCTGGTGGCGTTGCTGTCTCCGCTTTAGAGATGGCCCAAAACAGTCAACGCTTAAACTGGAGCTTTGAAGCCGTTGACCAACAGCTAGACCGTACCATGGCGACGATTTATAAAAATTGTAAAGAAACTGCTGAAAAATATTCCCACAAAGATGATTTATTAACGGGCGCTAATATCGCCGGCTTCGCTAAAGTTGCTAAAGCAATGTTAGCTCAAGGCTTAGTGTAAAAGAGGAAGACAAAAATGTACGATGAATTATTTAAAGAAGTTGATTTAGATGTGATAGAGCTACCGATTGAAATGATTGACGGCAAGACACAGTTTAGCGCGTATATCCGCCAACTGCCTTTTACCGCAGCAGAAGGGGAGTCACGCCAGGCCGTTTTTCGCAAACTGGCCGAAGCCTATGCAATCTATCGTCAAGAGCATCTTCCTAAAGAAGAGGACGAGCCAGAAGAAAAACAGCTGACCATTGATGAGTTGCTTCGTTATTACGACGGCGAGACGATTGATGGCTATGGAGATTTTTTCAAGGAATAAAGTATAACCAGCCCTCAACTAATCTGAAATAGGATTGGTTGAGGGCTGGTTTTTTGCGTTTGAAATAAAAATTGTATTGAAGAAGTAACGACATTTATTTAGTGATATTCTTTTAATAATTTTAATTCCGTGATGTTCAAAAAGTTTTGCGTTGCTAAAGCAAAACCGCCGAAGAGCGTTGCTTGATCTTTAAGGGTGGTGTTACGGATAAACAAGTTATTGAGGTAGCGATTAGTGATGGAGGTTTTCAAATCGTCTATCAACTCCGGTATTTTTCGATAAACGGAACTGTTGATAATTACCACTTCAGGGTCATACAGCATGGCAACATTATTCACACCAATACTAAGTAGTTCAGCATTTTTCTTTAATAGCTCGATTGTTGCAGAATTATCAGCCTCAACTAATTCCTGAATGATTTGTGAGTTAATTTTTTTCAAATTCACTTGTTTATTAATCGAATCATACAAAACTTTGTGGGAAACATATTGTTCTAGACAGCCCTTGTTACCGCAGGGGCAAGCTTTACCATTCGGACGTAAAATTGTATGACCGATTTCACCACCACGACCATGCTCACCTAATTGAATTTCACCATTCTCAACAATGCCGGCCCCTACACCACTGTGCATGCTGATGGAAATAATTTTTTGCGATTTTGAAGAAAAGGTATATTCCCCCAAAGCAGCCAAATTCGCTTCATTCTCTAAAAAAATTGGGAAATTACATTTTTGACTAATCTGTTCATGCAAATCCATCGTATCTAAATCGTAGTAAGGGGTAAAAATAATTTTGTTTTCAAAAACAATTCCGTGAATAGCGATACTCATCCCAATAATCCGATGGTAAGTATCAGGTTGATTGTCAATAAAATAATCGACTAAGGAGGACAAATGCTTCACTACATTATCGGCCTGGACCTTGACATCCTTTTTACGAATTGTTTCAATAACCGTACCATCGAGATAGGCGAGCATCCCTTCAATGTAGTCCACCCCTAAATCAATAGCAATCACTAGCGCAGAATGGCCGTTGAAGGTAATCATCGTCGGTTTTCGGCCGCCGACATTTGAAGAGCTGCCAATGCCCACCTCAGAGATTAGCTGGTCATCAATTAATTTTTTTACTATCGAAGAGACTGAAGCTTTATTCAACTTGGTAATGTTGGATAATTCTGCGCGGGAAATTTCGCCTTTTTTTATCACTTGCGCTAAGACAGTCGCCTCGTTTTGTTCACGAATTGTATATTTAGTGGAAATCATCTCATCAATCCTTTTTATTTTTTCATTTAAATTATACTATATTTCTTTTTGAAAACGCTTGACAAAATTCTTTGAGTATTTTATATTTACATCACAAGGTTAGTTTATTATACAAACAAACTTAATTCAAGTAAAATTTAGGAGGATTTAAAAATGGCTTACTTTCCAAATGTTGAAAAAATTAAATACGAAGGAAAAGCGACAGAAAATTTATTTGCCTTTCGTCACTACAATCCTGAAGAAGTAATTATGGGGAAGACTATGAAGGAGCATTTGCGTTTTGCCGTTGCTTATTGGCATACCCTGACTCAAGATGGTTCTGATCCATTTGGTGATCCAGTCAATCAACGGACTTGGTTTGGGGAAACGCCAATGGATACTGCCCGCAATCGTGTTGAAGCCTTCTTTGAAATTTTAACTAAATTAGATGTTGAATATTTTTGCTTCCACGATGTCGACATTGCACCTGCAGGCGATTCGTTAGAAGAATTTTTCAGTAATATTGATGAGATTACGGATTTAATCAAAGAAAAAATGGATCAAACTGGCATTAAATTATTATGGAACACAGCAAATATGTTTAGCCATCCACGTTTTGTGAATGGTGCAGCATCTTCAAATAATGCAGAAGTCTTTGCCTATTCAGCAGCTCAAGTGAAAAAAGGTTTGGATGTCAGTAAAAAACTCGGTGGCGAAAATTATGTTTTCTGGGGTGGCCGTGAAGGGTATGAATCACTGCTAAATACCAATATGAAATTTGAGCAGGACAATATTGCCCGGCTATTTAAAATGGCAATTGCTTACGGAGAAAAAATTGGTCATAAGCCACAATTTTTAATTGAACCAAAACCAATGGAACCTTCAAAACATCAGTATGATTTTGATGCAGCGACGGCGATGGCATTTATTCAAAAACATGGTTTGGAAAATGATTTCAAATTGAACTTAGAAGCTAACCATGCAACTTTGGCTGGACATACTTTTGAACACGAGTTAAATGTTGCCAGAGATTATGATGCATTGGGCTCAATCGATGCCAACCAAGGGGATGTTTTATTGGGTTGGGATACAGATGAATTTCCAACCAATATTTATGATACAACCTTAGCTATGTACGAAATTTTAGAAAATGGCGGCATCGCACCTGGCGGTATCAATTTTGATTCAAAAGTACGTCGTTCTTCTTTTGCAATGGATGATTTATTATTGGCCCATATCGCCGGAATGGATACTTTTGCCCGCGGATTGAAAGCAGCGGCCGCTTTGAAGGAAGATCGCTTCTTTGATGATTTGAAAGAAAAACGTTATGCCAGCTATACGACCGGTATCGGCGCAAAAATTGTTGCTGACGAAGAAGATTTAGAAAGCCTGACCACTTATGCCTTGGATCACGATGATATTACGAATGAATCCAGCCACCTGGAAGTTGTCAAGTCGCGTTTGAATGATTATTTAGTCTAAAAATGAAGCAAGAGGTTGTGATATAAGAATTTTTACAGATTAATTACATCTGTTTAGCTTATGTCGCAGCTTTTTTTAGGAGGTACGAAAAAATGCCCTACGTATTAGGAATTGATTTAGGCACGAGCTCTCTAAAAGGCCTTTTGATGAATCAGACCGGTGAAGTCGTTGCTACAGCAGCCCAAGATTATCCATTAATTCAGCCAGCTTCTGGCTACAGCGAACAAGATCCTCAGCATTGGGTTGCAGCCTGTAGCGCTGTTTTTGAAATTTTAAAAAATGAAGTGGCTGATTTTACAGAGGAATTGGCCGGCATTAGTTTTTCAGGACAAATGCACAGCTTAGTTTTGTTAGATGAAGAAAAACAAGTTTTGCGCAATGCCATCTTGTGGAATGATGTGCGAACCACAAAACAATGTCAGGAAATCATGGCAGAATTTGGAACAGAACTGTTAGCAATTACGAAAAATATTGCTTTAGAAGGTTTTACTCTGCCTAAAATTTTATGGGTACAGGAAAATGAACCAGAGATTTGGCAGCAGGTGCGCCATTTAATGCTGCCAAAAGATTATCTCGGCTATTGGCTGACAGATACAATTCACATGGATTATTCTGATGCTACTGGAACGTTGCTTTTGGATATTAAAGAAAAACAATGGTCACCGGCGATTCTAGAAAAGTTTGCTATTTCGAAGGAGTTATTGCCGCAATTAATTGAATCATCGGGAATGACTGGCTTCTTGAAAAAGGAATTGGCGGCACAATTTGGCTTCAGCAAAGAGGTTAAAATTTTTGCTGGCGGTGCTGATAATGCGTGTGCTGCAGTTGGCTCAGGAATTTTGGCAGAAGGTATTGGCATGGCAAGCATCGGAACCTCTGGCGTCTTTTTGTCCTATGAAAATTCCGCTGACCAAGATTATCAAGGGAAACTCCATTTATTTAATCACGCTCAAAAAGATAGTTATTACTCAATGGGCGTGACTTTAGCAGCGGGCCATAGCCTCAGCTGGTTTAAAGAAGTTTTCGCAGCAGGTTTATCCTTTGATGAGTTACTGAAGGGCGTCCACGACGTGCCAGTAGGGGCTGCGGGATTGTTATTCACGCCTTATATTAGCGGTGAACGGACACCCCATGTCGATGGTAAAATTCGCGGCAGTTTTATCGGGATGGATGATCAACACACCTTCAATTATTTTACCCGAGCTGTATTGGAGGGCATTACTTTTTCTTTGAAGGATTCACAGGTCTTGATGGAGGAAGTGGCTAGGCGCAAATTTGAAAAAATTATTTCAGTTGGTGGTGGTGCTAAAAATGCCGATTGGCTGCAGATGCAAGCAGACATTTTTAATGCAGAAGTAACCAGTCTGGTCTCCGAACAAGGTCCAGGCCTAGGAGCAGCTATGCTAGCCGCTATCGGTTTAAATTGGTTTGCTGACTTAAAAGCTTGTGCAGAAGTATTTGTGGAATATAAACAATCACATTTTCCAATTCAAGAAAATGTTGCAGCGTATCAAAAAATTTATCATGAGTACCGGAAAGTTTACCCAGCGACAAGCGAGTTGAGTCATGAGTTGCGGGAGTTGGCGGGGGAATAGTATAGTAAAATGTTTGTAAAAAGAATTGCTTCTGAGCGTGGAGTTCTCAGAAGCAATTTTTTTAATCTAATTCTTGATAGTCAAACCATTCACACACAATTGGCGTCACTGATTCTTTCCCATTTCCAGTAGCGTATAAGGCTAGATATGGTCCGGTAAATAAGCCGCCAACCTCTGTTGTTAAATTGACCGTGGTTGCCTCGCCAATTTTTTGTAGAGAATTTTCTTCTCTTCCACCAAAAAATTGGTAGAGTTTTTTATCGCCACGAATTTCTAAATAATAAGGGGTACCAGCCATCAGTGAATTTTCAGTAACCTTTGTCATCTTGTCAAAAATACTAACGGTTTGTCTGAAGATAACGGCGGTGGGCTCATCTTGTTGCAGCGCAATTTCATAATGATGCTGACGATTAAGAAAAATACTTAAACCAAATTCAGTGCCATCCTCCATTTTTGGTAAAATGAATTTCGCTTTAGCAGAAAAATTGAAAGCTGTTTGTCGACGGCCTAACCAAGTCAGACCAGCTTCGGAGTTTAAAGTTTCAGCGGATCCCAACAGATTCAGTCCCTGTTCATCTGTAAAAATATGAACATCATCTTGTTCGTATAAATAATTCCAAGTTGCATCGACGCCCTGTTTTGAAAAAATTATTTTTGATGGCTGACTAGGAAATACTTTTTCGGGTAGACCGGTTGCCTCTATTTCTAATGAGAGGCTACCATTATTGCCTAAAATCGGCCATGCCCCTGACCAATCAACTGGGAATAAAAAGGTTTCTCTACCCAGCAAATGTTTCGGTGTGAAGGTGCCAATTGTGCGAATACCGAGGCAGACGCCCCACCAATTTCCTAAATGATCTTCAATTAAATCTGCATGACCAACCGCTTGAATTGGATTTTGCAAACTGCGGTTCGTTAAAATCGGATTTTCAGCATAAGCTTCATAAGGTCCTAACATATTTTTACTGCGGGCAATCGTCACCATGTGCCCAAAAGATGTCCCACCTTCGGCAATTACTAAATAGTAATAATCGCCTTTTTTATAAAGATGCGGCCCCTCGGGATCAGCAGCGCCAATGCCCTGCCATAATTCATGGCGAGGACCGGTTGCGCCTGTCGTTAAATCCAGCTCGCAAAGATAAATTGTTTTGTGGGTCCCCACATAAAAGGCTTTGTCCCCTTCGAAATATAAAGAAGGATCAATTCCGGGTAAATCAATCCAAATCGGGTCGGACCATTCCCCGTGAATATCATCCGTCCAAATGACAAAGTTTCCTGATGTAAAATCCCCCTCTGATACATTTGTGCAAATAACATAAAAACGGCCATTATGATATCGAATGGTCGGTGCATACAAACCAAAACCATTTGGAACTTTATGGGAAAGTGTTAATTGACTATTGCGGGAAATACAGTAACCTAATTGCTGCCAATGGATTAAATCCCGACTGTGGAATAAAGGCAAGCCAGGAAAATATTCAAATGAACTGGTGACTAAATAATAATCTTCGTCGACGCGGCAGATGCTGGGGTCAGGATGAAAACCTGATAGAATTGGATTTTGATACTTCAAAATGAAAACGCCTCCTTTTTGTGTGAATCATAGCATGAATCACCAATAAAAAAGATGGAGAAATTAGCTGTGTTACTGTACAAATTAGCGCTATTTATAGAGCGTTTTCTCAGTCTGGAAAACAGTTTCAAATTCTATTATTTTAGGTTAATTTTCTTGAATAAGTTCAAAAAAGCTTGTGCTAAAGTTAAGCTAAAGAACGGGGGATGAACATGTATCACAAGACATTAGATGCTTTTCCGGAAAATTTTTTATGGGGAGCAGCTTCGGCAGCCTATCAAGTTGAAGGCGCATGGGATAAAGATGGCAAGGGACCTTCTATTTGGGATGATTTTGTAAAAATACCTGGGAAAACTTTTGAAGGAACAGATGGAGAAGTTGCTGTAGACCATTATGGACATTATCAAGAAGACGTCGCGTTGATGAAAAAGATGGGCTTGAAAGCTTATCGTTTTAGTGTTTCTTGGAGCCGAATTATTCCTGATGGCGATGGTGAAGTAAATCAGGCGGGGTTGGATTTTTATGAAGCTCTCGTCGATGAATTAATTGAAAATCAAGTGGAACCAGTCTTGACTTTATATCATTGGGATTTACCTCAAGCATTACAGGAACGATACGGTGGTTGGGAATCCCGCAAAACTGTTGCAGCTTTCAAAAAATATTGCCAAGCTCTCTTTGAACGATTGGGTAAAAAAGTAAAGTATTGGGTTACGATGAATGAACAAAATGTCTTTATTTCTTTAGGCTATCGCTGGGTGGCGCATCCACCAGCAGTGACCGATGTTAAACGAATGTATGCTGCCAGCCATATTGTCAATTTAGCAAATGCTGAAGCGATTAAGCTTTTTCGCAAGATGGTACCAGAAGGTTTAATTGGTCCCAGCTTTGGTTATGGACCAATGTATCCACTAACAGCTGACCCGCAAGATGTACTGGCGGCAGAAAATGGTGAGGCCTTTAATAATGATTGGTGGTTGTCCGTGTATTGCTTTGGGAAATATCCTAAATTTGTGATGAAGCAATTAAAACAATTGGAAATTGCCCCAGAGGTCACCAAAGAGGATGCCAAACTTCTGGCCTCCGTCAAACCAGACTTTTTAGGAATCAATTATTATCATGGCGGTACTGCCAAGACGAATCGGATTGAAGCGCCCATCGAGGAGGAAAAAGAATTTTCAAAAACTGATCCTTATTTGATGCAGCCGAAAGAAGAGCAGGCAGTCTCACCAGAAGTTCCGATGTTTAACAGTGTCGTTAATCCATATTTGGAAAAGACTGATTGGGGCTGGGAAATTGATCCAGTTGGTTTCAGAGTAGCCCTAAGACGAATTCAAGCCCGATATGACTTGCCGATTTTTATTACCGAAAATGGTCTCGGCGCCATCGATCAACTCACGACCGATAAAAAAGTTCACGATCAATATCGGATTGATTATTTGGAAAAACATTTAGTGGAGCTGCGTAAGGCAATTACCGATGGCGTTGAAATTATTGGTTACTGTGCATGGTCCTTCACGGATTTATTAAGTTGGCTAAATGGCTATAAAAAGCGCTATGGCTTTGTCTACATCGATCGAGACGAGCATGAAGAAAGAAGTTTGGAGCGTATTCCTAAAGACAGCTTCTATTGGTATCAAAAAGTAATTCAAGAAAATGGTCGGAACCTCCAATAAAAAAGTTACAGCTATGACATAAGTTTTTACAGAGAGAATTCTTAAGATTTGGTTTTGCTACTCAGTAAACCTTCAGTGGGATTTAGAAATTTCTAATTAAGTCTCACATAAAGATATTCTTTTGTTTAAGCCTAAGTCATAGCTTCTTTTGTTTCAACTGTGATAATACCGCCGGAAATTCTTCGGCGTCACCTGTTCGCTTCTTTTAAAAAGTGCAATAAAGTGACTGGCATTACTAAAGCCAGTGGCATCACTGATTTCTTGAATGGTTAGTAACGGCTCGTTGGCCAATAATTCTTTGGCCTTTTGCATCCGATACTCAAGTAGATATTGATTTGGAGAAGTCTGATAGACATCTTTAAAAAGTCGATTTAAGTATTGAGGACTATAGCCAATTAACTGGGCTAGCTCTTCATTGCGAATATCTTCAGCGTAGTGTTTTTTGATATAAGTGACCACAGGCTGAATCAAATCATGATATTTTGAATAATGGCTTGATTCAGCTAAGGTGGACTCTTTAATCAGCATTAAAAAAGAATAAATCATTCCGGATACTTTTAACGGCGTCGTTAAAGTATCTTTTTCAATTTCTGCTGTTAATTGAGTGACAAAATTTTCAACATCAATTGCATTTTCAGAGATTACTAAATAATTGCCGAAGCCAAGCAGGGTCATGATTTCAGAAATCAAAGCGCCGCCAAAAGTAAAATAGGCTGTTTCCCAGGCGTCATTTGGATAGTAGTCGTGGGGAATCGTTTGATTGATTAAAATACTGGTACCAACGGGTAAATTAATTTTTTGATTGTCAATCAAAACAGTGCCACTGCCTTTTTCAGAGAAAAGCCAATGAACATAAGGGTATCCTTTAGGCCGCTGAATCTGTTCCTGCTGCCAGTTAGTGCCAAAGCTGTCGACAAAGAGTGGTAAGCTGCGATCTTTTTGATTAAAACTATAGCGCAAAATCAACGCCTCCAATTGTTTCGTTTTATGATATTTTCTCGTTTTTATTTACTACTATTCTACCATGTAAGCGTGTTAAAATGAGAAAAAATAGTTGGAGGTTTACTATGACATTTAAAAAAGTTTTGTTTGGTGGCGATTACAATCCTGAGCAATGGCCTAAGGAAGTATGGACAGAAGATATGCGCATGTTTGACTTAGCTTCGATTAATTCAGCGACTGTCAATGTTTTTTCTTGGGCCCAGCTGCAGCCTAGTGAAGAGGAATATGATTTTTCACAATTGGACGACATCATGGACATGCTTAAAAAACATAATTATCAGATTGTATTGGCGACTTCGACGGCGGCCTTGCCGGCTTGGATGAGTCGTCGTTATCCTGATGTAAATCGGGTTGATTTTGAAGGGCGCCAGCATAAATTTGGCCATCGCCACAATGCTTGTCCCAATAGTCCGACCTTTAGAAAATACAGCCCACTTTTGGCAGGGAAATTGGCAGAGCGCTATGGTGATTTGTCTGAGGTAGCCTGCTGGCATATTTCCAATGAGTACGGCGGAGAATGCTATTGTGAAAATTGTGAAAAAGCTTTTCGCGTGTGGTTGAAGAAAAAATATCAAACGTTAGAAAAATTAAATGACGCTTGGAACATGACTTTTTGGAGTCATAAAATTTATAGCTGGGATGAAATTGTTGCACCAAATGCATTGGGCGATGCGATTGGTACTGAAAAAACAGCCTTTGCCGGAATTTCGATTGATTATCGCCGCTTTATGTCAGACTCGATGCTGCAAAATTTTGTCGATGAAAAAAATCAAATCCGCAAATTTGATGCAACAACGCCAATCACTACAAATTTAATGGGCACGTATAAAGGTTTAGATTATTTTAAATGGGCGAAGGAAATGGATCTTGTTTCTTGGGATAGTTACCCGAGTTATAATACACCGGCAAGCTATACAGCGATGTGCCACGATTTGATGCGGGGCTTGAAAAATGGTCAACCCTTTATGCTGATGGAACAAACGCCAAGCCAGCAAAACTGGCAGCCGTATAATTCTTTAAAACGCCCAGGGCAAATGAAAAATATGAGCTATCAAGCCATCGCTCACGGAGCAGACACGATTCAATATTTCCAACTGCGTCGCTCAAAAGGTGCCTGCGAAAAATTCCATGGCGCTGTGATTGACCATGTCGGTAATGAACATACAAGAGTCTTTAGAGAAGTTGCTGAATTAGGCGGTGAACTGGCTCAACTTGGTGACAGCTTCTTAACGGCAACTACACCAGCCAAAGTAGGACTCATTTTTGATTGGTCAAACTATTGGGCACTAGAATATACTAGCGGTCCGACAATTGAATTAAAATATGTCGAACAAATTCATCATTATTATCAAGAATTGTATCGTCGTAACATCGATGTTGATTTGGTACCGATTGATGGCGATTACGAAAAATATGATTTATTGCTGGCGCCTTGTTTATATATGATTGAAGAAGAGAGCGCTAAAAAGATTGAAAAATATGTTGCAGCTGGCGGCACCTTTGTGACCACCATGATGAGCGGGATTGTCAATCAATCAGATAATGTTCATTTAGGCGGCTATCCGGGACCATTGAAGGAACTATTAGGAATCTGGGTGGAGGAATTTGACGCGCTGCCACCAGAAACGCATTATCAAGTCGTTTTTGAAGATGGAACGCAACAGGATTGTCGCATGCTTTGTGATATTATCCATCCGCAAGGGGCCCAAACGCTTGCTAATTATGGTAAAGGTGAATTCTATCAAGATACGCCTGCAGTCACCTGCAATCAATTTGGCAAAGGTGCAGCCTATTATGTCGGTACCATGTTATCAGAGACGGGTATGACAGAATTGTTTGATTTAATCCTAGCTGACTTAGACATTCCCGAATTAATTTTACCAGCGGGCATTGAAGTCAAAACAAGAATTAAAGGCAATCAAGTTTTGAAATTTGTTTTGAATCATCGCAATGAAACCGTTACAGCCACACTGCCTTTCAACGGTACTGATTTACTGACTAGTCAAGCTTGTGGCGGGGCTGTCGAGTTAGAACCTTTTTATGTGAAGTTGATTGCGGTAAAATAAAAGAAAATTAAAAAAGCTACCGAATAGGCTAATGCAGTAGATAAATTTCAAAGAGAAAGAAATTATCGACTGAAGCTTGTAAGGTAGCTTCTTTTTAATGCTCCATCGTTGATTTAATTTTTAAAGTAACTGTCGTGCCAATACCAACTTGACTAGTAATTGTCAGGCCGCATTCTGCTCCGTAATAATTTTTTATGCGGCTATTCACATTTCTTAATCCAATATTTTGCGCATTGCCGAGATCATTTTCGGCAATTTTTTTGTGGACTTCAATCAGGCGTTCGGATGAAATGCCCATACCGTTATCTGTCACTTGGATAATCAAGTAATTGGCGTCTCGAGTAATGGTTAGTTGAATGTGGCCAGTAGTAGTTAGTCCCTCCAAACCATGGGAAATCGCATTTTCAACTAACGGCTGAATCAATAGCGGTAGTAAGCGAATTCCTTCAGTATCAAGATTATCTGCTACGGTAATTTCTAAATTTACGCGATCGCCAAAACGCAATTTTTGAATGTCGGCATACAGTTTAGTTGCCGCCAACTCCTCAGCCAAAGTGGCCTGTCTTTTACCTTGACTATCTAAGGTGTAGCGCATGGATTTTGATAGTAATTTAATCGATTGGGCGGCGGCTTTATCTTGATTTTTTAAAGCGGTCATGCGAATGGTCTCTAACGTATTAAATAAAAAATGTGGATTTATCTGGCTAGAGAGTACACTGAATTCCATTTGTTTTTGTTGCGTCAGTAGTTCTTGTTCATGCAATTGCGATTGGAAAATCGCCTCTTCATTTTGTTTAATATGTTGGATAATCTTAAGGAAGTCCAAGGAGATTTTAGAAATTTCATCATTCCCAGAAATATTTTGAAAAAATTGATAGTCTTCAATCGAAGCGTGGTAAACTGCCGATTGCAGCTTTTTAATTCTGCGGGCAAAAATATTAGCAAAGATGATGATGATAATCGCCGTTGTCAAAAGTGTCAGCAGTAAGACACTCGACCATTTGAAAATATTATTACGCAGATTGCCAAAGGCGTTAAAATCCATTGAATAAATGTGGATTTGATCCGACTGATTCCCTAAATCCAAAGTTGTGGTAGCCAGTAAAACATTTTCTCTGTTACCAATCGTTGCAAACTGGGTATTAATTATTTCTGATTGGGCTTTTAACTCCTCAAAAGGATTGGTCCCCAAATCATTAATGTGGTCGCTGTAAAATAGGACATCTTGGTTTAAAGACATCTGATTGGTGTAATCAGAATTATTAATGCGATTACGCAAAAAATTATAATCCACAATGATTTCCACGACTGCCTGATAATCGGAGAGGGGAAGCGGCAGCTGCTTATAAATCGTCAACAAGGAAAAATTACCATCTGCTGTTTGACTAGTTTTCCAGAAGGAGTCTGGTGTGACGGTGGCTTGCTCAAACCAGTCAGTTGCCTGCAATTCTGTTGTTGCTTGAGCAAAATTTTGATAATCAGGTATTGTCAAATTCGTAGTATAAATCCGAATTGATGAGATGGAAGTATCCTGCTGTTTTAGCTTTGTTAAAGCATCATATTGGCTTAAAGATTCTCGGGCAGCGGTCTCTGACTCATAATCTTGACTCAGCAGTGACCGGAGCTCTGTATCCGTCGATAAACTTGCAACATCATTTTTTAAGGAGCTGGTGCGCTCAAAAATCACAGAACGGACTCGTTGTGCATCTGAAATAGCTAAATCTTGGTAGCTTTGACTAAGCTGTCTAGTTGAATCTAAAATTAGTAAGCCGCCAATAATCAAGGTAGCTAAAAAGATGATTGGAATATAGATAATAAATAATTGAAACTTAATCGAATATTGACTTAAGTTGAGTTTGCTCCATTTGTTTTTCATTAGCAGACCTATCTGTGGCTAGCGAAAATCGATAGCAGCAAGAAGTCTCCGCAATAGGCTGAAAATGAAAAACCTAAAAACAAAATGAAATAACTGAACCCCGGTATTATGAAGGCCAATAGAAACATCGTCAATGGAATCAGTAAAATTCCTAAGCTTTTCATTGGATGAGCCATCACTAGCAGTAGGCTGTTTTGCAAGGTTTGTTTAGTTGTGGTTTGGTACTTAGCGGTTAAGCCGCAACTAATTAGAAAGGCTAAAAAAAGAAATAGGCTAACAAGACCTGCCAGCATGCCAATAACTGTCCCTAAAGTCGTTTCAAAAGAAAACCAGAAGAATGCACTAAAAGTTAAAGCCACCAACGGAATCAGATAAAAAGGAAATAGCTTTAAGGCAGTTTTGAAATTGTTTTTAAAACTTTTGAAATAGTTTTTAATTAGATAGCCACTTTCATGATCTGCAAAATCTAAGGTTACATCGTAGAGCGCCGTTGTGGCTATACCAATCGTAATAATTGGTAAGCAGGATAGAATGTAAATGACATTTAAACAGATAAATTGCGCCGCTGTCGTTGTAATTTTAAAAAATTGACTATTAGGATTAAAAGTAATCATGGTCATCAGTCCTTCTTATAAGATAGTTGTATTTTACCTTATAAAGAGTAGAATACAAAATTTGGTAAAAGTTGTTAAAACAATCAAGAAAGCGCTATCCATCGGGCTTTTTATTTATAATTAACAGGTTTTGGTTAAAAAGAAGTCTATTTTGTAGGGTAAGGAGATACTCTTTTGTCCGGTGGAAGAACCGCTTCCAAATGCTATGATATAGAAAATAAAACGTTTACAAGAAAAGGGGTATTGTTATGGAGGTTCAGTTGAAGAGCCGGAAAAAAGCTAAAAAAAGGGCTAACCGAGAAGGAAAAATCATGTTTTTAACGATTATACCCTTCTTAATTTTAGTTTTTCTTTTTGCTTATTTTCCATTACACGGCTGGATTTATGCATTATATGATTATCGGCCGGCATTGGGATTGTCAGGCAGTGAGTTTGTTGGCTTGAAATGGTTTAATATGTTGGTATCCAATCCAACACAAGTGAGTCAAATTCTCCAAGTAATGAAAAATACTTTTGCGATGAGTTTCTTAGGTATTGCCACTTCTATTTTCCCAGTTGCCTTTGCGATATTTTTAAATGAAATCAAATGCAAGTGGTTTAAAAATATTGTACAGACACTCACCACCTTACCAAATTTTATTAGTTGGGTGCTTGTTTATACAATTGCCTTTAGCTTATTTTCAACAACCGGACTGTTGAACTCCCTGCTTTTAGATTGGGGCGTCATTGTTGAACCCCTTAAAATTTTGGACAGCAACAGTCACACTTGGTTGATGATGTGCCTATGGAATCTTTGGAAAGGTCTTGGCTGGGGAGCTATCATGTATCTGGCGGGAATTTCTGGTATCGACCCAGAACTTTATGAAGCAGCGCGCATTGACGGGGCCAATCGTTTCCAATTAATGCGCAATGTCACTTTGCCTGCATTGATGCCGACCTATTTAGTAATGTTGATGCTTTCGATTGCCAACTTATTAAACAATGGGATGGATCAGTATTTCGTTTTTCAGAATGCGTTCAATCGCCAAAATATTCAAGTGTTAGACCTTTATGTTTATAATCTTGGATTAGGTGGTAACAGTTTATCTTTAGCTACTGCGATAAGCATGCTAAAAAGTTTGATTAGTGTAGCATTGTTAGTAGTTGTTAACTTTGCTTCGAAAAAAATTCGTGGGTCATCCATCATTTAGGAGGTGAGAAAATGGAATTGTCTATGAAAGATCGTAAGAAGGAAAAGCCAAAAAGAAAATTATTTTCAAAAGAAGATGCAGCATTCAATATTGTGAATTATCTTTTCTTTGGCATTGTTACTCTCATCTGTGCCTATCCATTCTATTACTTAATTATTAATTCCATCAGTAATAACGATTTGAGTTCACTTGGAGCCATTCGCTTTTTCCCCGAGGGAATTCATTTTGAAAATTATAAACAAGTTTTACAATTAAATGGTCTTTATTCAGCAGCAATTGTCTCAGTTGCTAGAACGGTTCTAGGGACTGCGGCAACAGTCTTAGCTTCAGCATTTTTAGGCTTTATGTTCACTCAAGAAAAACTTTGGAAACGCAAATTTTGGTATCGTTTTATCATCATTACGATGTACTTTAATGCTGGATTGATTCCAATGTTTATCACGATGAGAAATCTTGGCTTGACGAATAGCTTTTGGGTGTATATCTTACCAGCAATCGTCCAACCGTTTAATATCATTTTAGTGAAGACGTATATCGAATCAATTCCTAAATCATTGCAGGAAGCAGCTGAAATGGATGGCGCTAATATTTTACAAGTATTCTTCAAAGTAATTTTGCCAAACTGTACACCAATTTTAGCAACCGTAGCTATTTTCTCAGCGGTTGCCCAATGGAATTCATTCCAAGATACGTTGATTTATATCACGGATCAAAGCTTATATTCCTTACAATATTTATTGTATACCTATATCAATCAAGCGAATTCACTTGCACAAATGGTTCAAACTACTGGTGGTGTCACAGCCAGTATCGCATCAGCTGCTACGGCTCAAACTCCGACTTCAATCCGTATGACTGTTTCAGTTGTAGTAGTATTACCAATTATGTTTATTTACCCAATGTTCCAAAAGTATTTTGTAAAAGGAATTATGTTGGGGGCAGTTAAAGGCTAAAATCAGTAAGTTATTTTGAAAGGGGAAACAAAATGGGAAAAACGTGGAAAAAATTAGTAGCATCAACTTTATTGGCGACAACTGTTTTAACAGGATTAAGCGCTTGTAGCGGCGAAGAAGCTGCCAGTGAGACTGTCGATCGTGAGGAAACAATTACGATTGACGTTTATGATGGTTTGGCAAACTATATGGGGATTCAAGAAGGTTGGTTTGCGAAGCTAGTGAAAGATAAATTTAATATGGAATTAAATATTATCGCGCCTAACGTTGCTGGGAATGGGGACACGCTTTATCAGACAAGAACAGCGGCCGGTGATTTAGGTGATTTGGTTATTGTTGACAACGGGCAACAGTATAATGAATTAGTGCAGGCTAGTTTATTAAAAGATGCTAGCGAATATTATGACAGTATGGAAAATGTTCAAAGATTTGACACAGCTGTTCAGCATCTGAATGTTGGACAAGATGGACTGTATGGTTTTCCAACATCAGTTTCAACACTAAGTCCGACAACGCCTTCAGAAGGGCTAGATTTAAATTATGGTGCCTATTTACGATGGGATCTTTATGCTGAGCAAGGTTATCCTGAAATCTCAACTTTAGAAGACTTTTTACCAGTGATGAAACAAATGCAAGATGCCAATGCAACAACAGAATCAGGAAAAAAAGTATACGGCTTTTCACTATTCGCTGATTGGGATGGCAATCTGATGAATGCTGGGAAACAATTGGCAGCTTTGTATGGCTATGATGAGCTCGGCTTCGTTCTTGCAAAAGCAGATGGGAGCGATTATCAAGGAATTTTGGATAGCGACTCAGAATATATCCGGGCATTGAAATTCTACTATGAAGCAAATCAATTAGGCTTAGTTGATCCAGAGTCGACAACGCAAAATTATGATACATTGTATGCTAAATTTCAAGAGGGGCAAGTTCTATTCTCATGGTGGCCATGGTTGGGACAAGCGGCTTATAATACGACCACTAATTTGAACGAAGGCAAGGGTTATATGTTAGTGCCAATTCAAGATCAAAAGATTTTCTCTTATGGTGCTGAACTTTACGGTGGAAAACAATTTATTGGAATTGGTTCAAATGCAGAAGATCCAGAGCGGATTGCAGAATTTATTGATTGGCTGTATTCTCCTGAAGGTGTACTTTCAAATTCTTCCCAAACAAGCGGTAGCAGTGGACCAGAAGGATTGACTTGGGAATTGGTAGATGGGGTGCCAACACTAACTGACTTTGGTAAAGAAGCGTTATTAGATGGAAATGCTGACGTTCCTGAAGAATATGGTGGAGGTACATACAAAGATGGTGTATCTGCTTTAAACGTAAATACCGTTTTACCAATAGATATTAATCCTGAAACTGGCTACTCTTATGCTTACACGATGTGGGATTCTTATCAAGAAGAGAATACTAATTCTGTTAAAGAAGATTGGTCAAGTCATATGGGAGATGCCCAAACAACTGTTGATTATTTGGAAGCCAACGATCAAATTTTAGTTGCACCAGGAGCAAGTTACGTTGCTCCAGAGGATTCCTCAGATATTTCTGCTTTAAGAAATCAAGTAGCCTCAACGGTCAAAGAATATTCTTGGCGTATGGTCTTTGCAAAAGATGAAGCAGAGTTCAATAGCTTACTTAAAGAGTTGCAGGACACGGCAGAGGGCCTAGGATATTCACAGGTTTTGGAATTTGATATGACGAATGCCCAACAACAAAATGATGATAGAATTGCTGTAGTTGAGGAATTTGAAGAGCAGTAAACAATGTGTTTCAAATAATGAATCGCAATGTTTAATTAAAGGAGTTGTAACATAAGTAGCCGCTACTTGTGCTGCAATTCCTTTTTTGAGAAATCAAAAGGAAACTTACTTTATAAGGGTCAATTGAAGATTTACCAACTAAATAAAAAAGGACTTGATACCATGTTCAAAAAAAAGCAACGCATAGTTTTTGTCGGAGATTCGATTACCGATGCTAATCGTGACTATGAAGCTGCTCCGGCTGCTTGGTCTTCTTGGGGCGAAGGCTTCGTTAATTTAATCAATGCCTATACAACAGGCCTTCATCCTGAAAAAGAACTGATGATTATGAATCAAGGGGTCAGTGGCAATCGAATTACAGATTTAAAGGAGAGATGGGGGAAAGTTATGGCTCTTCAGCCAGACTGTTTAACGATTATGATTGGTGTGAACGATGTCTGGCGACAGTTTGACGGAACGTTTATGCAGCAGGAACAAGTAAAACAAGATAAATTTGAAAAAATCTATGAGGAGCTTATTCTTGAAAGTTTAGAAAAAAAAATAAAGCTTGTCTTGCTCTCTGCTTTTATGGTAGAGGCTAATCAAGAGGACCCAATGAAAAAAATGCTGATGACTTATAATCAGATTACTGAAAAATTGGCGGACAAATATGGCTTGTCTTATGTTGATTTACAAGCTGAGATGGATCGCTTTACAGCACTTCAGTCGTCCTATGTTTTGAGTGCAGATCGGGTCCATCCATCATTGGCAGGACATGTCATAATCGCCAAAGCCTGGTTGCAGGCGGTTGGATTGGAGGGGTAAAATGCTATCTTTAACAGAAATTAAAAAAGTTGCCAATCAAGGTCCTTTTTTCCCGAATTGGCAATCTTTGAATCAATTTGAGATACCTGCGTGGTTTAAGGAGGCCAAGTTTGGCATTTTTATTCATTGGGGACTATACAGCATTCCAGCGTTTAATAATGAATGGTATTCCCGCAATATGTATATTGAAGGTCATCCAGAATTTGATCATCATCGTCAAACGTATGGTCCGCAATATAAATTCGGTTATCAGGATTTTATTCCATTATTTACTGCTGAAAATTTTAATCCCGAAGAATGGGTGTCTTTATTTAAACAAGCGGGAGCTAAATATATTTTTCCTGTAGCCGAGCATCATGATGGCTTTCAAATGTATAACAGTGAAATTTCGCACTTCAATGCAGTTGAGATGGGACCCAAACGAGACATTTTGAAGGAGTTGAAACAGTCATCAGAGGCTGCTGGTCTGCATTTTTGTACGTCTTCTCATCGGGCTGAGCATTGGTTTTTCTTTGGTCACGGTAAAGAGTTTACAAGCGATGTCAAAGAGCCGTTAGAAAAAGGTGATTTTTATTGGCCAGCTATGCCAGAACCGGATAACCAGGCACTTTATAGTGAACCCTATCCAACAGCTGAATTTTTAGAAGACTGGCTCTTGCGTACTTGTGAAATTATTGAGCAATATCAACCAGAAATCTTGTATTTCGATTGGTGGATTCAACATGCTGCTTTTAAGGAAAGCTTACAATTGCTGGCGGCTTTTTATTACAATCGTGGTGTCCAATGGAACAGACCGACTAGTATTTCCTATAAACATGACGCAATGATGTTTGGCTCGGGTATTGTGGAAATCGAGAGAGGGAAATTTGCTGATTCACAGCCGTTCTATTGGCAGACAGATACGGCAATTGCTCGCAACTCATGGTGCTACACTACTACACTGGATTACAAAACACCAAAAGAAATTTTACATGATTTAATTGAAGTTGTTAGCAAAAATGGCAATTTATTATTAAATGTTGGGCCAAAGGGGAATGGTGAAATTCCCCAGCGAGACCGCGAAATTTTAGAAACCCTCGGGGCTTGGTTAGCAGTTAATGGAGCTGCCATTTATAAATCAAAGCCGTGGCGTAAAGCTGGAGAAGGACCGACACAATTAAAGTCGGGTCAATTTCAAGAGGCAAGTATTCAAAACTATACTTCTAAAGATATCAGGTTTACGGTTCAAGGGGATAGCATTTATGCAATATTTATGGAGCCGCCGCAAGGGACTGCTTGGATAAAATCCTTAGGCGATAGTCAAGATCAAAATATTCCAGAGTTTCACGGAATTATCAAAAGGATTATCTTGTTAGAAAATTCAGAGGAGCTAGTTTGGCAAAAAAGTCAACAAGGCTTACAGGTGAATTTACCAAAATTAACGACAGAATTGCCGATTGTATTAAAAATTCAAATAGAGTAGAGGGATTTTTGTGATTCATGATAAAATTGCACTACCAATTAACGGAAGCACTGCAAGCTTGACAACTTATGTGATGGAAAATTCTCAGGAAATGGATGTGAACCGACGACGACCGGCAATGATTATTTGCCCCGGTGGTGGTTACGAAGTGACCTCTGATCGTGAAGCAGAACCAGTTGCTATAAAGATGCTGGCCTTTGGATATCAAGTTTTCGTTTTACATTACAGTGTTCAACCAGCAACCTATCCAACAGCTCTAATACAGTTAGCTGCTAGCGTTGCGCTAGTCAGAAAAAATAGTGAGGAATGGTTTGTAAATCCCGAAAAAATTATTGTTGCTGGTTTTTCTGCCGGGGGGCATTTAGCAGCCCATCTTGGTGCCGCTTGGCAAACTGAAATGATTGCTGATTATCTTGAGGGTCCCTGTGAAAGATGGCGACCTAACGCATTGCTCCTGAGCTACCCTGTAATTAGTAGCGGTTCTTTTGGACATCAGGATTCTTTTAAAAATCTATTAGGGGAAAATTACCAACAGGCTGCCGCTGATTTTTCCTTAGAAAATTTGGTAACCAGCAAGACGCCACCGACTTTTATTTGGCATACTGGCGAGGATGGCTTGGTACCAGCTGAAAACAGTCTGCTATTTACGGCGGCCTTGCGTAAAGTGCAGGTTCCTGTTGAGCTGCATTTGTTCACCAAGGGTGGGCACGGCCTGTCGCTAGCTGTGAAGGAAACTGCTACTGGTCAGCCACTATATGGAATTGAAAAAACAGTAGCTGTTTGGCCAGAACTTTTTGCAAAGTGGTTTGAAGAGTTGTTTAACAGTAAGTAATTGTGAGGTTAAAGAGATAAAAAAACTAGGAGGTCCCCATGAAAAAGATATTAGTAATTGATGACGAAGAAATGATTAGAACGGGATTACCTAATTTGATTGAATGGGAAGACTATGGTTATCAGGTAGCATGGACTGCTGAAAACGGTGAAGAAGGTTTAAAAATTATTTTGTCTGAGCATCCGGATTTAGTCATTACTGATATCCGGATGCCGAAAATGAACGGTCTAGAGATGTTGAAGCAGGCCAAGGCGCAGCAAAGTGATTTTTATTCGATTGTTTTATCGGGATATTCAGATTTTGAGTATGCTAAAGAAGCGATTAAGCTCGGCTTGGCGTCTTATCTGCTAAAGCCCGTGGATGAAGACGAATTAATTGAAATTCTCATTTCAATTAATCAAAGCGATCAAGTACAGCGGGAAAATACCTTGAAGCAAGAATTGATGAGCAAAATTTTCGGTAATGATCACACTGGTCTGCAAGGATTTCAGCAGATTAATTGTCTGTGTTATCCCCAAGAAGAAGTCCCTGAAATGTTAGAAACAATTGTTCAGCATGCGGCCGTGACCGTTACTTTGAATAACTTTGGCTATAATTATTTATTTTTATTAGATAGAGTGGCATTTGAAGTAGCTGGTAAAAGTTTAGTCGACCTGTTAGGACAAGAAGAAATCTTAATGACGGGTTGGTTAAAAACAAATCAAGATCTGCACGTAATCGCGGAGACTGTTCGAGAATTACAGCGAATGACCTTTTTGTTTTCCAATCAGTGGATTTCCCAAGCAAAACTACTAAAAAAACAAAGTCAGGTCCTCTACACGGAGCATATTACCAATCAGTTTGTTGAAGCTATTTTAAATAATCAGCCCTTACTGCCCATCTTAACGGCTTACCGAAATAATTTTATTTTTGAATTGGCTTATGAACGGGACATCAAGTGGCATGTCAATCATGAGTTTGAACAGATTATTCTGCTGGTAGCCCAGCGGATTGGTGCTAACCCAGAAACGTTAACCGCTGAAAATCATTCAAACAAAGAATTTTTTTGGAGTGCAGTGACTTGTGCGGATTTACTGCAACGTTTTCAAGAAAGGCTGGCGGAATTTTCACTTTCTGTTGCTAAGCAGTTAAACAATTTAGATATTGTTTTAGAGATTATCCATTTTTTGGAGAAAAATTATCAAAAGGATTTAACCTTAAAGTCAGTCTCAGATCAATTCGGTTATAACAGCGCTTATCTAGGGAAAAAATTTAAAAAGAAAACCAATGAAACTTTTTTAAGCTATTTAGAGAAGATTAGAATGAATCGAGCAGCGGACCTCTTGCAAAATTCTAATTTAATGGTCTATGAGGTGGCCGAAAATGTCGGTTATCATAATGTGGATTATTTCTACAAAAAATTTAAGCAATTTTTTAAACAGTCACCAAATGAGTTCCGCAAAAAGATAACAGAGTAATCTAGGTTGGACACTTGGGCTAGTAGAACTATTTTTCCCGCAGTCAATTATGATTGATGATGGTGGATAGTTTACAGTAGCTGAAGTGTTTTTCTATTTTAGGTAACAGGTCAAAGGAAAAGACTATTTTTCACAGTATTGCCACTAATATTAGCGGTATTAAAAAGAGCAGGTGATTACGTATAATAAACTTTGAAAGGGTTATCATAAGGAGGTGTTGAAGTGAACTACTTATGTTTTGATGTTGGCGGGACCTTTGTCAAATACGCAGTATTAACTGACGAAGGCCAGTTTTTAACCAAGGGGAAGATGCCAACGAATCATGAGGAAAAAATTTTTTTCACCAGTCTAGCAGACTGCTATTTTACTGCCAAAAATAATTTTCAAATTGAAGGAATTGGTCTGAGTTTTCCCGGATTTATCAATCCAGAAAGTGGTGAGGCACTTCTAGCTGGGGCTTTAGCTAATTTGCACGGAGCCAATATTATTGAATTATTGGCAAAAGAGATTAATCACGAGGTTCCCATAAAAATTGAGAACGACGCCAATTGTGCCGCTTTAGCAGAACTAGCTAAAGGGAATGCCCAAGATGTTGCTGATTTTTTACTGATTACACTTGGTACCGGAATTGGCGGAGCCATTGTCGAGAATCGAGAAATTATTCATGGTGCGGGTTTCAGAGCCGGTGAATTTGGGATGATGATTACCAATTTTTCTGATAGCGGCTATCAAACGCTCCATGACTTCGCTTCAACTAGAGCTTTAGTTGACCAATACCGTCAGTTTTATCAAATATCAGCGGAGCAAGAAATTTCTGGAGAAGAGATTTTTGCCGATGAGCGATTGACTACCAAAGAAATTTTAAGAAATTGGAGTCGCTATGTAGCAATCGCAATTTTTAATACTGTGACAACTTTGAATCCGCAAAAAGTTTTACTCGGCGGTGGCGTCAGTCAAAATCCGCAATTAGTACCGTTAGTTGAAGCAGCTTTACAAGAAAACCCCCACTGGCCTGATTTTTCAGTGGTGGTGGAAAAATGTTTTTATTCAAATGACGCTGGTTTATTAGGCGCTTTATATTTAATTTCAAAGGAGCGAAAAGGATGAAATATTCAGATGGTGGCTGGCTAATTAAAGAGGGCTATGATGTTAAGTATGCCGTGCATATTTACGATGCAGTTCAAAAGGAAAATAAGCTGATTGCTTATATGCCCTATACTTATGTTGGCCATAAAGGAGCAACATTAGATGGTGGGCTTTTAACAATGGAACTATCCACACCCCATCAAGATGTTATCGGGGTGAAGTTATACAACTATAAAGGAATTCAAAAAAAATTCCCGGATTTTGAAATTAGCAGTCAAGAAATCCAACCGGAAATTTTAGAAGATGAAAAAGTGTATCGCTATACATCTGGTGATCTCTCTGTCGAATTAACCAAAGGAGAAGGTTTAGAAGCTAATTTTTCTTATAAAGGTAAACCAATTACCCAAAGTCTCTCCCGCAGCAAAGCCTACATTCATGATCCGAAAGGGCTGCCGTATATTAGTGAGCAGTTGACAATTGGGGTGGATGAAAAAATTTATGGTTTAGGAGAACGATTCACTAATTTTATTAAGAATGGTCAATCTGTTGATATTTGGAATGCCGATGGCGGAACGGGTACCGAACAAGCCTATAAAAATATTCCGTTTTATATTAGCAACCAAGGCTATGGTGTTTTTGTTAACTCACCAGACAAAGTCAGCTTTGAAGTGGGAAGTGAAAAAGTATCCCGCGTGCAGTTTAGTGTACCGGGTGAAGCGTTAGAATACTTCGTGATTGCTGGTGAAACCATCAAAGATGTCATTAATAATTATACGGATTTAACTGGAAAACCTGCATTACCACCAGCATGGTCATTTGGGTTGTGGCTTAGCACCTCCTTTTTGACAGATTATGATGAGAAAACTGTCAATTCCTTTGTCGATGGGATGCTTGAGCGGGATATTCCTTTGGAGGTTTTCCACTTTGATTGTTTGTGGATGCGGGAATATGAATGGTGTAACTTTACTTGGGATGAACGAACTTTTCCAGAGCCGGTTAAAATGTTGCAGCGCTTAAAGGCAAAAGGCTTAAAAATTTGTGTCTGGATTAATCCTTATATCGGGCAAAAATCTCCGCTATTTGACGAAGGCATGGCAGGTGGCTACTTCTTGAAACGCAAGAATGGCGACGTTTGGCAATGGGATAAATGGCAGGCTGGTATGGCAGTCGTTGATTTTACTAATCCAGAAGCGGTTGCTTGGTACAATGGTAAACTAAAAGCATTATTAGATATGGGTGTGGATTCTTTTAAAACGGATTTTGGTGAGAGAATTCCGACAGATGCAGTTTATTACAACGGTGCAGATGCTGAAAAAATGCACAACTATTACGCATATTTATATAATGAAGTCGTTTTTGATTTGCTGAAAAAAGAAAAAGGCGAGGGCCAGGCAGTTTTATTTGCCCGTAGTGCTAGCGTTGGCTCACAAAAATTCCCAGTGCACTGGGGTGGCGACAGTACGTCCGATTATCCTTCAATGGCGGAAACTTTGCGGGCTGGCTTATCATTTGGTTTAGGTGGTTTTGGTTATTGGAGCCATGATATTTCCGGCTTTGAAGCAGGTTCGACACCAGATTTATACAAGCGTTGGACGCAATTTGGTTTGCTTTCTTCTCATAGTCGTTATCATGGTAGTTGGGAGTATAAAGTGCCATGGTTATATGGAGAAGAAGCGGTGGCAGTTTCGCAATTCTTTACAAAATTGAAATTAAGTTTGATGCCCTATTTACAAAGTCAATCGGTTCTGACAACCCACACAGGTGTGCCGATGATGCGTAGTATGTTCTTAGATTTTGAAAAAGATCGAGCAACCCATACGTTAGATCAGCAGTATATGTTGGGCGAAAATTTATTAGTGGCACCTGTCTTTAATGATCAGGGAGTCGTTGATTTTTATGTACCGGACACAGAAGCTGTTTGGACCGATTATTTATCCGGTAAAACTTATGCTGGTGGCAAATGGTATCAAGAAACCTATGACTATTTCCATCTGCCGCTATTAGTGAAACCCAATAGTATTTTAGTAACCGGACAAGATAACAAAGCTGAATACGACTACCATCAAGATGTTGAAATTCATGTGTATCAACCACAAAATTGTCAGGCAAAAATATTTGATACTACTGGTCAATACTTAGCAGAAATTTCTATTTCTCGAAATGGTCAACAGGCTTCTGTAGCAATTGACGGGGATGTGACAGGGCAAGTTATCCTTCATTTAGCAGCTAAAGAAACTGTGACAGCGCAAATTACGCAAAAACAATTTTCAATTGATTTGAATTAATAAAGAAACTGAATGCACAGAGAAAATAAAGAGGAGCTTGGTCATCGCCAGCTCCTCTTTTAGTTGTATGGTTGCCTAAAATTATTGTCTAGACGGATGTTTCTTTCGCTTTCACCCTTCTCTCTGGCAACAGCTCTGCCAATTCTGCCTGATGGTCAGCAACGTAAGCTTTGGCTTCTTGGTTGACTGCTTTGATATCGGCGCCTTGTTGTTTGGCGGCGAAGATACAGCCGCAATAGCATTGGCGGTAGACATCGTATTCTTTGCACATTTCAATTGAGCGTTGGTAGCCGCTGTTTTTTTTGAAATCGCTGGGTAGATAGTTTGTGTTATAAATTTTTTGGATGTCCATGCCGATTTGATTGATTAGAGCACTGTTTTTTTTCGGCGAAATTGTCAGAGCTGAGCCGAAGTAATCAAAGCCTAATTCGGCGGCTTTTTCGGCGGCTAAATCTAAACGCATATTAAAGCAAGCGGTGCAGCGCTCGCCGCCCTCTGGTTCTTTATCTAATTTGGCGGCGGTCACTATTTTAACGAATTCATTGGGTTTATACTCATCGACAATTAGCTGTACAGCATGATTAGTGTTGGCGTTGAAATCATCGATGAATTTTTTTTGAACTAAAACCCGCCGCTGGTATTCACTTTCGGGATGGATATTAGAATTAGCAAAGAAGATGGTCACATCAGCATATTCACATAAAAATTCTAAAGTATAGGTGCTGCAAGGGGCACAACAGGAGTGCATTAGAATTTTTGGGCGCTCTTCATTTTTTTGCCAGTCGTTGATAACTTTGCGTAATACTTTATCGTAATTGACCTTTTGCATGGCCATTTTTTCTAGGACAGTTGTAGCATCTAACATGGTTTTGACCTCTTTTTCAGCGGAAAGTCTCCGCAACTAATTGTCCATATTATAACGAAGATTTTCTTTTAGGAAAAGAGTTGTTAAGAATTTTTTTCAACTTGCAATGATTATAAAAATGCTAAGAAAATGTAAGCCCTTTGACAACTGCCGTTATTTTTGCTATGCTAAAATTAATTTTTATTTGGAGGTGATAGTATAATGGACCCTGACGCCGAGACGTCGTTGTATGTTTTTGAAGTTCCTTATTTTTTAATCGAGTAGCAGGCAGCGGTGCGCATTTTTTTGCGGAGCGTTTATTTGTGTAGCTAAAAAGTAAAAAATCAAGGAGTGTTTAAACACAATGAAGGAAGATTATCACCAGAGTATCAATCAATTGAAACAAGCTTATCAAGCAGAAAATTTTGAAAATGGACTAAGTGCTGAAGAAGCCGAAAAACGGCTAGCAACGAATGGTCCCAATCAGTTGGCCAGCGAAAAGACGCCAAAGTGGAAACTTTTTGTACGACAATTTCACAATATGATTATTTATATTTTAGTCTTAGCAGCCTTACTGACGATTTTGATGGGTCATTATTCGGATGCCGTGATTATTGGCCTAGTGGTTATTGCCAATGCCTTAATTGGTTATTATCAAGAAGCCAATGCCTCTGATGCCTTGGATAAAATCAAAGAAATGTTAGCGGCGAAAGCGACGGTTTATCGGGATGGTCAACGGCAGGATATTCCCGCTGAAGATTTAGTTGTCGGCGATGTGGTTTTCTTAGAAGCCGGTGATAGTGTGCCAGCGGATTTGCGGATTGTCGATGCCGATAATTTGCGGATTCAAGAGGCCTCTTTAACCGGTGAAGCCGACTCGTTAGAAAAGACAGCAGAGGATTTAGTTGGCGAAAATATTCCCTTGGCGGAACAATTTAACATGGCCTTTGCCTCAACTTCTGTGACCAATGGGAGTGGGCTTGGCGTCGTTGTTGCGACTGCGGCCGATACGGAAATCGGGAAAATTTCAACGGAGGTCAGCCAAGTTAAAAAAGGCAAGTCTCCATTGATGCGCCAAATTGATAATTTAGGTAAAGGCGTTTCTTATGTTGTCTTGGCTGCAGCGGTTGCTTTGTTCGCATTAGGTTTATTTTTTGAAACCTATTCCCTTTCGGTTTTAGCTTTAGCTGTTGTGACGATGATTGTCGGTTCGATTCCAGAAGGACTGCCGGCTACCACTTCAGTTATTTTAGCGATGGGCGTGAGCGACATGGCTAAAAACAAGCACACGATTGTGAAATCTTTGCCGGCGGTGGAAACATTAGGCTCCGTCGATGTGGTTGCGACCGATAAAACCGGGACTTTGACGAAAAATGAAATGACGGTCAAAGACCTTTTGATTGATGACCATCATTATAAGGTCAGCCGCAATGGCTATGAGCCAGTCGGAAAAATTTCTGAGTTTGGTAAAGAACAGCCAGTGACAGAAAAATTAAAATTATTCTTGGAGGCTGGGTTTGAAGCGAATGATACTTTGTTGTTTGAGGAAAATAAAACGTGGCAGATTAATGGTGAACCCACCGATGGTTCATTTTTAACCTTGTATCATAAAGTTTTTTCAAAGGCACCAGCCTATGAAGAAATCGATATGCTGCCCTTTGATTCAGATTACCGCTATATGGCAAAATTAGTTCGGGGAACTACCCTGGAAAATATTATCTTTATTAAAGGGTCGCCGGATAAATTATTGCCGATGGCCCAAGCCAGTACAGCGGACTTTGTCTTTGATAGCTGGGCCCAAAAAGTTCAGCGATTGACAGAAGAAGGTAAGCGGGTGGTGGCAGTCGGTTATCAGAAAGTGCCGGCGGATGTTACAGAGATTACCCATGAATTATTAGCTGAAGGAATTCAATTTCTAGGTGTTGCTGGAATCATCGACCCGCCGAGGGAAGAAGTCATCAGTGTTTTAAAAGATATGAGGGAAGCTGGTGTTGAAGTTAAAATGATTACCGGTGATCACCCGACGACTGCTAAAACGATTGGAGAAAAATTAGGCTTAGCCAAAAATATCAAAGTCATTACTGGTCCTGATTGGGATCAGCTTTCTGAAACAGAAAAAGCTGAAACAGCAGTTAGCCACCAAGTTTTTGCCCGCACGACGCCAAAAAATAAATTGGAAATCGTTGCTGCTTTACAAGAGAGCGGCAAAGTCACCGCCATGACTGGTGATGGTGTCAATGATGCACCGGCTTTGAAGAAAGCCGACATCGGCGTGGCAATGGGTATTACTGGGACAGACGTGGCCAAAGATTCGGCGGATATGATTTTAGCCAATGATAGTTTTGCGACAATTGGGGTGGCGATTCGTGAAGGCCGCCGAATTTACGATAATATTAAAAAGAGCATTCTCTTTTTATTGCCGACCTCTTTTGCAGAAGGGCTGATTATTGCTTTCACCATTTTAATGCAGCGGGAAATGCCGTTGCAGGCGACCCAATTGTTGTGGATTAATATGGTCTCGGCGATTACGATTCAGTTTGCCTTTATTTTTGAACCGGCAGAAGCGGGAATTATGCAGCGGAAGCCCCGCAAAAATTCCGCCAACTTGATGAATCGCCATGATGTGATTCAGATGGCCTATGTCTCTATTTTGATGGCGCTGATTAGTTTGTTTGCCTATGAGTGGATTCTTGCTCAAGGGGTTAATCAGGTAACAGCTAGCACGATGATGGTTAATATTATGGTGATGAGTAAGATTTTTTATCTCTTTAATATCCGGACCAACAGCTTTGCCTTTTCAAAAGATTTCTTCAGCAACAAAATGGCCTTTGTCATCATTGCCATTATGCTGGGGCTGCAACTGTTACTCACCTATGTACCGTTTATGAATCAGTTCTTCCACACGGAAGCGATGAGTTTGACGGAATGGGGCGTGACTTTAGTGGCCGGAGCTTTAATCTTGGTGATTACCGAAGCGGATAAATTTATTCGCAATAAATTCGGCAACCAAGAAGAAAAAGATTTGTACGCCAGTGAATGGCGTTAAGCTTTAAATCCATTAGACAAAAATAAACCGCAGAAATTTTGCCTAGCTTTTTCAGCTAGAAGCTAACTCCTGCGGTTTTTTATTTTAAAAAAATTGCAGGATTGAAAAGCTCTTGGCGCAGGCTTTTCAATCCTTCATTAATGTTAGTCTTCACGATTAAATTCCCGTAGTAATAGACGATAAATGTAGGAAAAATTTCCTAGAAAGACATAGAGGCAGCTTGCCAGTAACAAGCCAAGAAAGGTCCAGATTGGAAAAGGAAATGTTTTTAATAAGCTGTTGAACTCAGCGGCGCTCATCAAGCCCACCATGCTGCGACGATATAAAAAATTGCCGATTGCTAAACCAATTGGCTGAGAAATTAATAGGTAGCAAATGGATTGTAGAGCAAATTCGCAGGCAATTATCGAGGTCCGCTCGCCAAGAAAACTTTGAATTTCAAAATCCTCCTTTTGAATTTGGGCATATTGAATGGTGCTGCGTTTAGTATACACCGCCATCAAGACAAAAAAACAAAAGGAAAGCAAGGTCGCCATAAATTTTGCCAGCTGAATCGGCAGCGTGTTACTGATGGATTGGATACCGAAAGAAGATTTTGCGGCAGCTGCCATGGAGTCTGCCTGCCAGTGACCGATGAAAGAGCTGTAAAGCATAAAGAAGTAGCAGAAGCTGCCGACGATGATTAATAATAAAATCGTACCTAGCTTGCCTTTGGTTCGCCACAGATTTTTGGCAGAATTTTCTAAAATGTAATTAATTTCCAACTTTTTCATCTCCTTTCATTCTCCTTACAAATAGCTTATCAAGTTTTAATTTTTATTGCAAATCCACATATGAAAAAAATTTATAAAAACAATCAAAATAAAGCATTAGTTTTATCATTCTACCTGTATTAAACTATTTGTGCAGAGTTAATGTGAAAAACATCACATTAACAAAAAAACGCTGGGTAAATTAAAGGGGTTCAGGACATGTTAAAAAACAAATATTTTTCAACGTCACTCGGTTTATACATGAATTATTTTGTACAGGGTATCCAAGCAATTATTATTTCACAGAACATCAATAACTTTGCTGAAAACTGGAACACCACCACGGCTGGCGTGATGGGCGTGATTGCCGCTACCGGAATCGGCAAAATTATCGTGTTGCTTTTCTCAGGTATGTTAGCGGATAAATTTGGTCGCAAGCCGATTGCTTTAATCGGAATGATTGGCTACATTTGTTTCTTCGGCGGCTTAATTTTATGTAATAATTTAACTTTAGCTTATGTGGTGGCTTTCACAGCTGGGGCAGCAACTTCTTTCTTAGATGGGGCAACTTATCCTGCTTTGATGGAAATTTATCCGGACCGACCAAGTGTCGCTTCTGTAATTGTCAAAGGTTTTATCGCAGCCGGCGGTGTAGCGCCGTTGTTTATCAGTTTCTTGAGAACGAATAATCTTTGGTATGGCTGGTCATTAGTTTTACCATTAGTCGTGGTTGCCGTGAATTTCATTTTCATGATGACTGCCAAGTTCCCAGATATTAAAGGAAAAGAAGTTGCCAAGGAAGAAAAGGCAGAGGAAGCCAAATTTGCCAGCAAACCGAAATTTTATCTGGAAGGCATTTTCTTAATGGCTTACGCTTTCTTTATCTTCGGCACTTTCTATTTATGGCAACAAACATCAACTTTATACGCAGTTGATATTGTTGGCATGTCTGATGTGGCTTCTAGTAGTTTAGTGACAATTTATAGTTTAGGTAGTTTCATTGCAGTACTTCTAACTTCAGTTATCATGTCAAAAGGTATCAAAGATATCACCGTCATGATCGTGTACGGTTTAGTGGCTACTTTATTATTAGCGATGGTCTATCTGATTCCAAGCCAATTAACATTAACAATCGGTTCCTTCGGTGTTGGTTTCTTCGCAGCTGGTGGTGTCTTGCAAATCGGTAATGCGATGTTGAGCCAATTCTTCCCAGAAGGCAAAGGCCGCAACACAAGTCTTTACAATGTCTTTATGGCAGGTGCTTCTTATGTGGTGCCAGTTTTAGTCCAAACTTTAATGGCTGGCGACTTTACACGGGTTATGTTGTTAGCAGTAGCCTTTTCAACCGTTTGTTTTGTCCTAGCACTCTTAATCGGAATGCGTTACAGCAAAGTTTTCGGTGCCAAAATTGGCAATAAATTTGGCAAAACAGCCGATGTCAGTAGTAAATAATTTTCAAAAGAAAAGCAAAAATTAAGGAGCGTTTCACAATGACAATGACGTATACGAAAATCAAAGGAATCGATAAAGAGGTCGCCCGTGTTTCATTAGGAACTGGCTGGTTTGGCCCAGAAGATGAAGCTGTGATTTTTGATTTAATGGATGAATATGTTAAACAAGGCGGCAACGTAATCGATACAGGACGTTTTTATAACGGTGGCAAGTCCGAAACAATTATTACCAAATGGTTGAGAGAACGAGGCAATCGTGACGAGTTGATTCTCGTCAACAAAGCGGTCCATCATTATGTGGATGAAAACAATGTTCATTATCCAGAGCAAAGCCGTGTTGCTGCGAAATATATTACCGAAGATTTAGAATTTTCTTTGAAAAATATGGGCGTGGATTTCTTTGACTTATATGTCTTGCATCGAGACGATGAATCCGTCCCTGTAGCGGAATTGATGGATCGTTTAGAAGAGCATCATCAAGAAGGCAAAATCAAAGCTTATGGTATGAGCAACTGGTCATTGGCTCGGGTCAAAGAAGCCGCTGAGTATTGTAATGCTAAAGGCTATCAAGGAATTAGTGTCAACAGCCCGTCGTTTACTTTAGCAGATGTTGAAAAACCTCGCTGGGTTGGAACTGTCTATGCGGATGCCGATTATGTTAAAGCTAATGCTGATTTAGGTATCACTGTGATGAGTTGGGGCGCTCAAAGTGCCGGCTTCTTCGTTCCTTTATGGAAAGATATGAACGCCGATGCTCCGCAAGATATTAAAGACGCCTTCTTCACAGAAAGAAACTTTAAGAAATTAGCTCGTGTAGAAGAATTAGCTGCGAAAAAAGGCGTGGAGCCAGTTAACGTTGCGTTAGCTTATGTTTTAGACCCTCGTTTTGAAGTAACAGTTTCGATTGGACCTCGTAATAAAAATGAATTACTTTCAAGCTTAAAAGCCTTAGAGGTTAGCTTGACTCCAGCAGAAATTGCTTATTTAGAATTAAAAGATTAAGACCTTTAATAGAAGACTTGCTCATCCTTTATCATGAAAGGAGTGCGAGTCTTCTTTATTTTATTTTTCGATAAGAAGTCTGACAGGAGCACTAAATTAAAAGTGCCAATTTTCACAATGACGCTTTATATAATAGTAGGAATTTGTAAAGCAGTAGACTAGAAAACTTTCAGTTAGTTTTTTATAACCGCAAAGCAGCTGTTGAAAAGCTTTAAATTATACAAATTTTTTTATCACGAAGTAAGTGGTTGATTTTTGCGCATCTTTTTATAGCGCATTGAAAGAAGTAAAACTCAGCTGAATTAATTTTTTATTTTCGAGAGCCTTTTTTCTTCGTCAACTTTTGCGTATAATGAGGGGTGTTTAGAAATGAGGCTAGTATGCAAAACTTAATTCCTTTATTAGAAAAAACTTTTGGTTATCGCAGTTTTCGACCAGGACAGCAGGCGATTATTGAGAAAATCTTTGAAAAAAAACCAGTGCTGGGGATTATGCCCACTGGTGGTGGTAAATCGATTTGCTATCAACTGCCAGCACTAGCATTACCCGGTGTAACTTTAGTGATTTCACCACTGATTGCCCTGATGAAAGATCAAGTGGATAGTCTGCAGGAGATGGGGATTGCGGCGGCTTATATTAATAGCAGCCTCAGTCAAGAACAATGGCAACAGCGGATGCGGCAAGCCCGCAATGGCGAATTAAAATTGCTTTATGTCGCTCCTGAACGTTTGGAGGCCGCATCTTTTCAACAACTGCTGGAAAGTTTGCCAATTGATTTAGTGGCGATTGACGAAGCCCACTGTATTTCCCAGTGGGGCCATGATTTTCGCCCTAGCTATTTAAAAATTCCTGAGCTGTTGCAAGGCTTACCAGCTTCTGCCAGCGTGGTGGCCTTAACGGCAACGGCCACGCCGAAAGTGGCTGATGATATTTGCCAGCTGTTAAAGATTCCTGCTGAAAATCGTGTGCAAACTGGTTTTGCCAGAGAAAATTTAGCCTTTAAGGTTGTTAAAGAGCAAAAGGATTTGTACTTACAAGAATATTTGAAATTAAATAAAGGGCAGGCGGGAATTATTTATGCTGCCACCCGCAAAGAAGTTGACCGTTTATTTTATATTTTAAAGGATGGCGGTTTTTCAGTGGGGCGTTATCATGGCGGCTTGTCAGAGGCGGAACGCTCAAGTAATCAAGAAGCTTTTTTATTTGATCAAACGACGGTCATGATTGCCACCAATGCCTTTGGAATGGGCATCAACAAAAGCAATGTGCGCTTTGTCATTCACGATCAAATTCCCGGTAATTTGGAATCCTATTATCAAGAGGCTGGCCGTGCAGGTCGGGACGGTCTGCCAAGTGAAGCCGTTTTATTGTTCGCACCACAAGATATTCAAGTCCAGAAATTTTTTATCGAACAATCCCAAGGAACGATTGCCTATCAGCAGCAGGAATATTTAAAGCTGCGGGAGATGGAACAATACGCCCATACTCAGGGCTGTTTGCAGCGCTATATTCTCCATTATTTTGGCGAGGAAGCAGCCGATTGCGGTCGCTGCAGTAATTGTTTAGACCAAAGGGAACAGGTGGAGATTACTTTAGAAACGCAAAAAATTCTTTCGTGTATTAAACGCATGGGAGAACGATTTGGTAAAGGTTTAGTTGCGCAAGTTTTGACCGGTTCAAAAAATCAAAAGGTGCTACAATGGCATTTTGAAACATTGCCGACCTATGGTTTGATGAAGGACTGGGGCCAAAAAGAACTGACCCAGCTGATTGATTATTTAACAGCCGAGGGTTATCTGATCCCCTCAGACGGACAATTTCCAACGTTAAAATTAGCCAACAGCGGTGTTGAAGTATTGAAAGGTCAGCGGAAAGTTTATCGCCGACAAGCACAAGTGCGGCAGTTGGTGGCGGATGATGCCTTATTTGAACGATTGCGGGAGCTGCGTTCAAATTTAGCCCAACAGCAGAAATTGCCACCGTATATGATTTTTTCAGATAAAACCTTGCGGGAGTTGGCGGATAAACAACCGCAAAATTCATTGGAATTTTTGGCCATCAATGGTGTTGGTCAAAATAAACTAGATAAATATGGCGCAGTTTTTATCGACTTGATTCAACAATCAAGTCAAACGGAATAAAAAAATATCAGTGAGTCTAGCTGAGTTGCTTGAAATGTCAGTGTTCAAAATAAAAAATCAAAAAAGTGCAGTGTCTAAAAAAGTTTGGCTTCATGAAAAGCTTTTAAAGACAGTGGACTTTTTTTGATGATTTTAATTTTGCAAATCCTTAAGCTCTATTTAAGCCATCATCCTTATAGTCATGAAATAAAATAATTTTTAGAAAGAAGGCTTCCTGTGAAATTAAAACATCTAATTTTGGGTGGGGTAATTTTAAGTGGCTTAACGGGATTGGTTTTAGAAACTTGGTACAATGATGTTTTGGGATTAGCAGCAACAGTCGAAACCACTGAGACGACTGAAACAACAGCGTCAGAGACAGCCACCGTGACCCAACTGGCGATTAGCAGTGAAGAAGACTCTCAGGAATTAACGGATTATTTAGAAGACGTAGAAGAAATAATTTCAAGCTATGGCGAGCTTTCAATCACCTATACAGATCTGACTAGCGGTGAAACAATTTCTTATAATGGGGAAACATTATACGCCGCTGCTAGCACCACAAAAGTGCCGCTGGTGATGTATCTCAGTGATCAAATTGATGCCGGCGTCTTGTCTTGGGAGGATGTCATTTACTACGATGATAGTTATTACGAATCGGGAACAGGTACGGTTCAATATGACCCGCAAGCAAGTTATACGTTGGCGGAGCTGGCTGAATTGGCGATTGTCGAGTCGGATAATATTGCCACTAATATGCTTTATGCTGCCTTAGGTGGTTATGATAGCACCCGCAGTGCCTATTATTTGAAATATTTAGGCGAAGACATCAGTCAAAATGAAAATCAAATTACCTCTGATGCAGCGGCGGTAATTTTAAGCTATCTCTATGAAGCAAGTGCCGATAATGACAATTATCAAACTCTAATTGAAAATATGCTAGCGACTGCTTTTTCTGAGCGCTTAGAAACTACTGAAACAACTGGTTTCGTTGCCCATAAAATTGGCAGTCTCGACAGCGACGTCCATGATATCGGAATTTTTTACAGCGAAGCGCCTTATATTGTGACCGTTTATTCTGAAGGGGTCAGCGATGCAGATCAACTGATTGCTGAGTTATCTGATGAGCTGTGGGAATTGCAAACAACCAGTTATCCAAACTAAAAACAGCTGCCAAAACTGACGGATGAAGTGACTTCACAGTTAGACTTAAAAGCTAACTTTGAAGCTTACTCCATAATGAAAGTTTGGCAGCTGTTTTATTTAATGTAGTTCTTTGATTAATTCATTTTCAGAATTATCTTTGGCATGTTTTTTACTTCGCTCAGGACTTTTCCAAGTGCCAGAGCCATGACCTAAAATCGTTTTGATTGCTGGAACAAAGGTGGTGACAATCGTCAAAGCGTTCATCATCCAGTAAAACAGCATATACAAAGGCGCAAAGAACATGTATTTTAATTTACGACCTCGGTCATCAGCCAGTAAAGCTGCAGCTAATTGGAAGAAGCCGGAAATCATTTCAAAAATGACAAAGACGAAGGCCATCGTAAACATGTGATAAATTCTTTCGTAATTGCCCATACTCAAAAAGTAAAAGAAGAGGCCGATAAACCAAGCGGTAAAAATCCAGAAACAAAATGACCAGAGAATACTTAAGGTTTGATCGAGGTACATAATAGTCCGACCGATATTTCTAAAGGGATGCAGAAAAACTTTTTTAAAGTTAGTCAACCACACTTCTGTGCCGCCTTTGGCCCAGCGGCGACGTTGCCGATAAAGCATCCGCATTGTTTCAGGGACTTCCATAAAGAACATAATTTGCGGAGCGAACAAAGATAACCAGCCGTCCATTTGGTGGTCCCAAGCAATACTGATATCTTCTGTTGCGCGATCTTGGCGAAAGAGGCCGACGTCGACTAAAGCGTCTTTGCGATACATTGTGTTGGCACCGCTATAGGCATAGAGGCCACCGAAGACACCCTTTTGTGTCCGCTTGATAATGCCGACGATGCTGGAAAATTCCACCGTTTGCGATTTGGTAATTAAGCGGCTGCGATTTTGCACATCCATATTAGCTGTAACAGCTGCAATATTGGTACTATCTTGACGAATAAAATAATTAATGTAGCGATTCAAAGCATCTGGTTCAGGAACGGTATCGGCATCGTTGCTTAAAATTAATTCACCCTTAGCAAAACCAACACCGATATCAAAGGCATGAGCTTTGCCTTTATTTTTTTCAATGCGAATGACTCGTAGCTTATCATATTTTTCCATTAAGCGGGCTAAAATATTAGGGGTATCATCTGTGGAGCCATCATCGGTGACGAGGACTTCGTAGTTTTCGTAATTTAATTTGGTCATCAAATAATCGATTGTATTTTCAATAACGACTTCTTCATTGTGGGCCGGAACCATAATAGTCACAAAGGGTTCGATTTCAATCGGAATATCGTCCCATTTTTTTTGCCGATAGCGGAAGATAAACCGATAACAAAAAACACCGATAAACCACGAGAAACCGCCTAGAATTGGGTAGGTTAATAAAATTAAAAAGAGTAAGGTTAAAAAGATGTCGATTATTTGATTGCCAGTATGAAACATCAGGTTCATAATTTCACCCCATTTTCTTTGTAGAGATCAGCGACGAAGTGCGTGTCGAGATTTTGTTCTTCTTTGACAGCATAATATTTGACTGTGTGGCGATAGTCTTGACTGCCGAAGCGTTCGTTGTAGCTGTCATTTAAGACTTGCCGGCGCTTAGCTAAACGTTGATCGTCATAGGTGGTTTCCTTGCGTAACTGACCGCCGAAACGGTGATTATTCCAAAGAGTCAAACTAACATAGGTAATTAAAATAATGACGAATGAAATGGCTAAGAAAATAACTAAAAACATCAATGCCCGAATTTCTTCAGAATAACTGTGAAAATAACGGCTGATTTCTAAGTCAGGGAATAAAATTGGCACAAAATCCAGATAAAAGGCAAGATAACGCCAAACCAACCAATCAGTGCAACCAGACTTTGAAAGATTTTTGTGCCTAGATGACCTTTTTCATAATACTTATCTTTGACTAAGATATGGGAAACATCTTCACGGGAAATTTTTTTCATTTTTCTTCACTCCTTTTGACTTCGTTTGTATTTTAAGCCCAAAATACAAATAAAGATATTAGTTTGCTTGCAGCAGTACAGGCTTTGATGGAAATTAAAGAAATCATAATGAATCCGCTCTTATATGACGAAAGTGTGAACAAAGGTGAAAGAATTAACCATAAACTTGTGACAAATAAAAAAATCCAACGGCAGCCGAGGTTGTCGTTGGATTTTTTTATTAAGAAGCGGCTTCTTCTGCGGAATCCGCTTGTAGCGAGAGGTAAGCTAGCTCCCTGTCAGTTAATTTTAAATCAAGGGTTTGAATGCAAGAGTCAAATTCTTTGCGGCTGCGACTACCGATAATCGCTGCCGGTTTAAAAGGCTGACAAAGGACATAGGCTAAAGCAATATTGATGCTGTCCACTTGATATTTTTTAGCTAAAATTTGACAGCGGTGCAATTTTTCAAAGTTTTCATCACTGAAAAAGGCATCCTTAATATCTTGCGGCGCATTTTCATCATAAATATCGGCAAAAAATCCATGGGCTTGCGCAGCCCAGCTAAACAACGTCACATCTTTACCATTGTGCCACTGAGCATAGGCATCATCTGCATAAACACAACCTGGCCAACGGGTTTTCTTAACCGTTGCTAAAGAATAAGATGGATTATTGACTGACAGGCCTTGATAGCCTTTTTTATGGCAATAATTTACGGCATCCTCAACTCGCGATAATTCCCAGTTCGAAACACCACAAGCCGTAATCAAGCCTTCTTTGCGATGCGCTTCTAAACGATCCATAATCAATTCCACCGGAACATCGGGGTCATCACGATGCATTAAATACAAATCAAAATGATCACAACCGGTTCTTAACAGGCTGCTGTGTAAATCATCGGTAATTAAATCGGGTTTCACCCGCCAATATTCAGGGTGATGGGTCCCGTCTTCAGTGATAATCGGATGGCAGGCTTTATCCATAATAATTAATTGATCTCGATTGTCTCTGGAATCCAGCCATTCTTTTAAAATTAATTCCGCCCGGCCAGCGCCGTAAAAACGGCCGGTATCAATCACATTGCCGCCAACTTCCACATATAAGTCGAGCATCTTAAAAATTTCTTCCCGCACATCTGCGCCAATGCCAAACCAAGCGGTCCCCATAATCATTCTTGAAATCGGTTGTTCAATTCCTTTGACTTTAATATATTCCATTTACTTATCCTCGTTTCTTTAAAATTTGACGAACCAATGCAACTAAAATTAAACCAAAGACTGCAACTGCTGCAGCTACATAAAAGACTGTATGATAAGCAGCCGTTCCAGCACTTGCGTTCACAAAGCGAGCCGCAATTTGCGGACCAAACAAAGCACCGACTGAGTAACCGAAAAACATAATGCCATAATTGACACCAGAAAATTCCATGCCAAAAGTTTTAGCTGTCAGCGGTGGGAAAACCACTAACACTCCGCCAAAGGACCAGCCCAAAATAATTAAGAAGAAAATAAAGACGGGCAGCGAGTAAGCAAAGCTTAAACCGATTAAGGCGACAAAAGTTAGCACAAAGATGAGGGCTAGTGTTGGCAGCTCGCCCCATTTATCACAGAGCTTGCCGATAATCAAACGACCACAAAGATTTGAAATTAAATTTACAGCCACTAAATTGGAGGCAGCGATAGCGCTCATGCCTAATTGGGTTTGTCCGATGGCCGATAACGAACCAATCATCATGATGCCAGCAGTACAGGCAACGGAAAAGAGCAGCAATAGCAACCAAAATTGTAAAGTCGAAACCATTTCCTTTGGTGAAAAACTTTTTCCTGATGGATTGCCTTGAGCCGTTTGCTGAGTGAAATTTGCTGGCTGCCAGCCTTTTTCCGGCAGAGACATTTTCCAACCAACCGCCCAGATGACAATCAGATAAGCAACCCCTAAATACATTAAGCCTTGAATTCCAAAGGCGTCACATAAAATGGCACCGGCTCTAGCGGTAACTAGCGGGCCGACGGATGCGGCGCAGAGTAAAACACCCGACATGGTGCCGCGTTTTTCTGGATACCAGCGCAAAGCTGTGTTCAATGCGGGATTATATAATAATCCATTACCGGCGCCGGCGACAAAGCCGCAGGTGATGTAAAGCATCGGAATGCTAGTAGCAAAGGCTGTCGCAAACCAACCTAAACCAAAAACTAAACCACCGACATACATTAATTTTTTTGGACCGGACTTATCGACAATCCGTCCTGAAATAATGCCGAAGAGGGCCATGAAAAATTGATAAATAGTTAAGGCGAAGGCGACCTGAGCAGCATCACCGCCGGTTGCTTCTTGAAGCGGAATCGAAAAAACGGAAAAGGCCGCTGAAGCCGAACAAACAAAGATGACAAAAAATGCGGCGACAAAAACGATTTTTCGAACTGATAATTGCTGTTGCTGGGTGATATCCATATTGTTTCACTCCTTGTGTTTTATTTCACAATTAGCATAACTTTTTTCTGAGGGCATAACCAATACTAATTTTTAGTAAATTCATAGAGAGTATCTATTGATGTGGTATACTGAAAAAAAGTTCAAATTTTTTCAGGAGGTGGCAGATGAATTACAATCATTTAAAATATTTTAACGCCTTGGCGGCAAATGGCAACGTCACAGAGACGGCAAAAATTTTACGAATCAGCCAGCCTTCCTTAACCTATGCGATTAAGCATTTAGAAATGGATTTAGGTTTTTCCTTATTTGAAAAAGTCGGCCGCCACATCCAATTAACTAAAGCCGGAGAAAAATTTCATAAGGTAACAGAACAAGCCATCGCTGCTGTCGATCAGGCGGCTGTCAATTTGCAAGAAGCAGAGCAATTAGCAGCTCAGCAATTAAATATCGGCATCATCCCCACCTTGGCCAGCAGCTTTATGCCTAAAATGTTGCGGGCTAGTCAGAGGGAAAATTTTGCAACTGAGAATTATCATATTTTTCATGGCTTTACCAATGAAATTATTGCTAAGCTGGAAACAGGTGATTACGATGTTGGTTTTTGTTCAAAAATCGCTGATGAAAGTCTGGAATTTTTTGAAGTCGAGCGTCAGTATTTTGCTTTAATTGCTAACCAAGATTTTCCCTTGAGTCAGTATTCTATAGAAGAATTATTTCAACAACCACTAGTGACCTATCGCAAAACTGTCCCGATTGGCCAAAACACCCATCAAGTATTGCACAGCTACAATCCTCATCCACAGATAGTGGCAGAAATGGATGATGAAACTTCGATTGGCGGCTATGTGATGGAAAATCCAGTGATTGCCTTGGTGGCAGACACTTCTTTATTGCGGCAATTTGATTTGCATAAATTTATTTTGCCGGATGAGGACAGGTATCACAGTGTATATTTGACGGTCTTAAAGGAGCGTCTTGCCGAAACTAAAATCAAACAGTTTGTCGATTTTACCAAAAAATTCATTACCGGTAGTTAAGAAGAAGGAGTAGATGCAGTCATGTTAATGTTCACAGATAAAAGTTTTAAAGTGTTTGAGATTGAAGGCCTTGAAAATCGGATGACAGCCATCAGAAGTGAGATTCAACCCATCTTTCAGGAACTGGATGATTACTTTAAAAATCACTTAGAAAAAGAATTGAATGAGGAGCTCTTTGTTCATATTGCTCAACATCGCCGCCGCAGTGTTTATCCGCCGGAAAATACTTGGTCGGCTCTCAGTCGCAAAAAACGCGGCTATAAAATGGAGCCGCATTTTCAATTGGGAATTTTTCCGGAATATGTGTTTATGTGGTTGTCGTTTATTGACAATCCCCAGAATGAAAAAGCAATGGCGGAAGCGATGTTAGCTCATCCAGAAGTTTTTACTGGATTGGCTGATTTTTCTTTATCTTTAGACCACACACAGGCGGCTGTTGTGCCCTTGGATGAGGCCGATTTACAGCAGGCTTTGGTTCGCTTTAGGGATGTCAAAAAAGGTGAGTTTCAAATTGGTCGAGTGATTTATCGTGGCGACAAATTATTTAAGACTCCCACCAAGGCCCGCAAATTTATGTTGGAAACTTACATGGAGTTGTTACCTTTGTATCGTTTAGTCATGCCTTTGGCGATAAAATAGTGAGTGATAGTTTTTAACTATCACGTAGCGGTCAAAATTAATATACTTTTTGTGAAATTTATATTAAAATAGAAAAATCAATTAAAGAAAGATGAGTTTACTATGAAAATATACTAAGCTTAGCTTTTCTATTTTAAGCAAGAAGGTGTTACAATGGCGAAACCGATTATTGGTGTAGCAGCAAATGAAAGTCAAAATCCGGGAACTGTGCTCTATGAGATGCCAATTTTGTATACGCCCCTCGGCTATACAAAAGCAATTCAAGAAGTTGGCGGCTTGGCAATGGTTTTACCAATCAGCGAAAAGGCAGCTGCGAAGGAATATGTTAGCCAGATTGATAAGCTAGTCTTAGCTGGCGGCCAAAATGTGTCGCCGAAATTTTATGGAGAAGCAATGACTACTGCGGATTCGACTTTTTTAGCCCGCGATGAATTTGAATTGGCTTTGATTGAAGCGGCTTTGCTGCAGAAAAAACCAATTTTTGCAGTTTGTCGTGGCATGCAATTACTGAATGTTGCTTTAGGCGGGACTTTGCATCAGGACATTAGTCAAATGAAAATTTCTCACATGCAGGACCCGATTCCGCGACAGGTTGCTACCCACGAAATTTTTACTGAAAAAGGCAGCATTCTAAATCATATTTATGGGGATCAGACGATGGTGAATTCTTTTCATCATCAAGCGGTGGATCATTTGGCCACTAATTTTAAAGAGACTGCTTGGAGTCCAGATGACGTGATTGAAGGCATTGAAGATCGTCAGCAGCATTTATTAGGGGTGCAATGGCATCCAGATTTTGCTTATGATGCGTTGCCGCAGGAGTTATCAGCCTTTAGATATTTGGTTGAAAGTCTGTAAGCAAAAATTTTTGCTTGCATTGGTTAGTTTGGTTTTTAAACGAAAGGGGATTTACATGAAAAAGAAATTTATGGGGCTTTTAGCGACTGCTGCACTTTTATTGGCAGCCTGCAGCGGCGGCGGAGATATAACAGATAGTGGCAATACTTCAACTTCAGGAGACACAGCCGCAGTGAATCAAACAATCTCAGTTTCTACAGCTGGGGAATTGACGACTTTAGATAGTGGGCAATACACAGATACTTATAGTTCTGATATGATTGGTCAGCTCGCAGAAGGCTTGTATCGTTTAGATGCCGATGGCCAGCCGGAATTGGCAATGGCCGCTGAAGATCCTGAGATCAGCGAAGACGGCTTGACCTACACCTTTAAAATCCGTGATGCTGAGTGGAGCAATGGTGATCCGGTAACAGCTAATGATTTTGAATATGCTTTTAAATATGTAGCGAATCCAGAAAATGCATCCTCTAGTATTAATCAAATGGATATTTTCCAAAATGGTTATGAAGTCAGAAACGGTGACGCTGATCCAGATACTTTAGGTGTGACGGCTTTAGATGATGAAACTTTGGAATTAACGTTGGCAAGTCCGATTTCTTATTTGGATCAAATTTTAGTTGGTACGCCGTTTATGCCGAGAAATGAAAGTTTTGCTGGTGATTTAGGCACAGCTTATGGCACTAGTTCGGACAATTTTCTTGGCAACGGCCCCTTCACCATCTCTGGTTGGAACGGCAACAGCGAGTCTTGGACTCTAACCAAAAATGAAAATTATTGGGATGCTGACAACGTTCAATTAGATCAAATTGATGTGCAGGTGATTACGGAAACTGCAACCGGCGTGAATTTATTTGATACGGGTGCGCTGGACTTTACTTTATTAACGGATACCTATGCGCAAGAAGAACAAGATAACGCATTATCTCATTATGATACTCGTTCATTAGTCGGATATGTTTCTGCCAACCAAAATCGGGAAGTGACCGGCAATGTTTTAGTTCGTCAAGCCTTGTTACAATCGATTGATAAAGAAGGCTATGTGGAAAATGTTTTAGGTGACGGCTCCACTGCATTAAATGGTTTTGTTCCGGCTAACTTTGCCTATGATCCAGATAATGGTGAAGATTTCCGTGAAGAAAATGGCGACTTGTTACCATATGATTTAGATGCCGCACAAGAAGCTTGGGCTGCCGCTAAAGAAGAATTAGGTCAAGATGAAATTACCTTAGAAATACTTTCTGCAGATTCAACGGTTGCCAGAAGAACAGTTGAATTCTTGCAGGGCCAATGGCAGGATAATTTAGAAGGATTGACTGTCAGTGTGGCTTCTATGCCGTTATCCAATCGTCTACAACGACAAACAGAAGGTAACTTTGATTTAGTCTTTGGGACTTGGACGCCGGATTATGCTGACCCGATTAACTTCTTAGAATTTTATGATTCAACCGGCGGACTGAATACTTCTGGTTATGCTAGTGAATCCTATGATGCTGGCCTGCAGGATGCCCGCACTACTTTAGCCAACGATCCAGAAGCCCGTTGGGATGAATTATTGGCTTTAGAAAAACAATTGATTGAAGAAGATACCGCAGTTCTGCCGATTTATCAAGGGGCGCTGGCTTATCTGCAATCAGAACGTCTACAAGGGGTGCAAACCTTCCAATTTGGACGAACAGTTTCTTATCGTTTAGCCTATGTAACGGAATAAAAAATATAATCGATAAACTTTGAAAAGTGCTGCTGCATTTAGCGGCTGCTTTTCAAAGTTTTTTTGATTGTTTTAGAAAAGTCTGATTAAAGAGAGGGAAATAAGTTGCCGATTTTTAACTGATTTATTCAAGTAATAGTAGCAGCGAATTTTTTTGTGCTTTTAATTAAAAAGCAGGTGTGCTAATTTTGAAGTAGGATAATTTATTTTTCTTTTTTAAACAAGGAGTGAACAAGGTGATTGGAATCGGTGTACTTTATTTTATGGTAATTATTTTAGCCAATACCGTTGGAGCGATTTCGGGTATGGGGGGCGGCGTCATCATTAAGCCGGTCTTGGATTTTATCGGCTATGATTCCGTAGCGGCGGTCTCCTTTTATTCAGCGGTGGCGGTTTTTACAATGTCGATTGTCTCCACTTGGCGGCAATTTGCTAGCGGCCGCAAACTGAATGGTCCGATTGTTCTCTGGGTGTCTTTGGGGGCGGTCATCGGTGGTTTTCTCGGCAATGTTGGCTTTGAAGGCCTCTTAAAAATATTTCCCAATGAAGACTACGTGCAGCTGATTCAAATCGTGATTACGATTTTTACGCTGGTCTTTGCCTTTTTATACAGCAAATATGACTGGAAACAATTTCAATTAAACAGCATTTTTTGGTATTGCCTCTGTGGGCTGATTTTAGGTTTCCTCGCCAGCCTGTTAGGAATTGGCGGCGGGCCGATTAATGTCTCACTGTTGATGCTGCTCTTTAGTCTGCCAATTAAAGAAGCGACCGTTTACTCCATCTGTACGATTTTTTTCTCTCAGCTAACCAAGCTGGCGACGATTGCGCTTTCCAGCGGTTTTGCCCGCTATGATTTACGAATGCTATTTTTTGTGATTCCCGCTGCCGTCTGCGGTGGTTTAATCGGGGCGAAATTCAGCCAAGTTTTATCGCCGCAAAAGGTGACAACCGTTTTTCAAGGGGTAATTATTTTAGTCATCTTGATTAATATTTACAATGGCATCCGCATTTTCATTTAAACAAGTGACACTTTTTAAAAATCTGTAACTTTGGGAAATTTCCTTCGTTGCAAGTTTTTTGATTCTCATTTTAAAGACAATCATTCTCAACAAAGTCAACAAACTTCTGAAATAGCTTTCAAGTTTTGTTTAAATTGACTTAAATAGGCCCTATTCCTTGCTATCAAAAAGATAATCTTTGTGAAAAAATTTCTAGATTGTCAAAAAAGTTTTTTAAAAAGTGGAAAAAAGATTGACTTAATGGCTGTTTTATTATAATAATTATAAATAGGGAATCTACCCTTAAAATTTGTGAGGAGGAATTATCAATGTCATTAATTGGAAAAGAAATCGAAGCGTTTGAAGCGAAGGCTTACCACGAGGGAGAATTTATCGATGTAAGCTCTGAAGATTTTAAAGGGAAATGGAACATCGTTTGTTTTTATCCAGCAGATTTTACATTTGTTTGTCCAACTGAGTTAGAGGATTTACAGGGACAATACGCAACATTGAAAGATTTAGGAGTGGAAGTTTATTCTGTATCAACAGATACTCACTTTACCCATAAAGCTTGGCATGATCATTCAGATGCAATCGGCAAAATTGAATACATTATGATTGGTGATCCATCCCATAAAATTTCCCGCATCTTTGATGTGTTGGATGAAGAAGAAGGAGCGGCTAACCGCGGTACCTTTATCATCGACCCTGATGGCGTAGTTCAAGCAATTGAAATTAATGCAGACGGTATCGGCCGTGATGCTAGCACTTTAATCAATAAAATCAAAGCAGGCCAATATGTCCGTAACCATCCAGGTGAAGTATGCCCTGCCAAATGGCAAGAAGGCGAAGACACCTTAACTCCTAGCTTTGATTTAGTAGGTAAAATTTAAGGAGGAACGTCTTTATGGCATTTGATGCTGAAGTAAAAGGACAATTAGCCCAATATTTAACCATGTTGGAAAATCCAATTGTTTTAGAAACAAGTTTAGATGACAGCGAAGCTTCCGGCAAAGTCCGCGACTTTGTCACAGAAATTGCTGAGATGTCAGATAAGATTGCCTTTAAAGAAGTTTCTTTAAAGCGGACGCCTAGTTTTAAAGTAACTCGTCCCGGCGAAGATTCCGGTGTTGTTTTTGCTGGATTGCCAATGGGGCACGAGTTTACTTCATTAATTATGGCTTTGCTACAGGTGAGTGGTCGGGCACCAAAAATTTCTGATGAACAGGTTGCCTTGATTAAAACTATCAAGCAGCCGTTAGCATTTGAAACTTATGTCAGTTTGACCTGCCACAATTGTCCGGATGTGGTACAAGCACTAAACATCATGAGTGTTTTAAACCCAACAATCAGTCATACAATGATTGAAGGTGGCATGTTTAAAGCCGAAGTGGAAGAAAAAGAAATCTTAGCAGTGCCAACGGTTTATTTAGACGGTGAATTTTTCGAAAGTGGCCGCATGACGCTAGATGATATTTTAGCAAAAGTGGTGACAAGTGATCCATCTGAGTATACAGCCAAAGAACCCTTCGACGTTTTAGTTGTCGGTGGCGGACCGGCTGGAGCGAGTGCGGCAATCTATGCTGCCCGCAAAGGAATTCGCACTGGTTTGTTAGCGGAAACTTTTGGCGGACAAGTGATGGAAACCTTAGGCATCGAAAATATTATCGGTACCCCTTATACCGAGGGACCAAAATTTATGGCTTCTGTTGAGGAACATGTTAATCAATATGAAGTTGATGTGATGAAGGCTCAACGGGCAGCTAAAATTGAGAAAAAAGAATTTGTCGAAGTCACCTTGGAAAATGGTGCAGTGCTGCAAACAAAAGCAGCAATTTTAGCAACTGGTGCTCGCTGGCGTAATACTGGCGTTCCTGGTGAAGCAGAATTTAAAACTAAAGGGGTCGCTTATTGTCCCCATTGTGATGGTCCGCTCTTTGCAGGTAAAGACGTGGCAGTAATCGGCGGCGGAAATTCCGGTGTGGAAGCGGCAATTGATTTGGCAGGCCTTGTCAAACATGTGACCCTCTTGGAATTCTTACCAGAATTAAAAGCTGACCAAGTGCTGCAGGAACGTTTGGCTAGTTTACCGAATGTGACTATTTTGAAAAATGTCGCCACTAAAGAAATCACTGGCGACACCAAAGTAAACGGCTTAACTTATATGAATCGTGAAACAGAAGACGAGCATCATATTGAATTAGCGGGCGTTTTTGTGCAAATCGGTTTAGTTCCAAACACCGATTGGCTAAAAGATACGCTAGAGTTGAGTCGTATGGGCGAAATTGTCGTCGACAAACGAAGCCAAACTAGTATGGCGGGTGTTTTTGCCGCAGGCGATTGTACCGACAGTGCTTACAAACAAATCATTATTTCAATGGGATCAGGTGCAACAGCGGCCTTAGGTGCCTTTGATCATTTGATTCGCAGTTAACCTTTTCTTAACTTATATAGTAGGAAAAATTTTAAAAAGCTCTTTTGAGAACCTAAAAAGTTCTCAGAAGAGCTTTTTTCCATTGAAACCCGCGGTACTTGCTGAATCCAATCGGTAAAATTCTTAAGAAAGTAATAAATAGCGTTTGCAATTTTGTAACATTTGTCAAACTTCGTAACATAAGACGGTCAAAAAATTCTTTACAAAATAAATTTAAGAATATTGACCAATTTTGTCCTTGTTATAAAACAGTAAAAAGTTTGATGCACCAAGGGCTCTCCGCCTTTTTTACAAGGTATTACGAAAACCCCGTTTCCCGTAACGAAGTGTTATATTATTTAAACCTATGTAATATTTTCTGGTGTTAAAGTAGTGTTCGTCGCTGATGCGAACAACACTTTATTTATTTAAGGAGAGTTACATGAAATCAATTAAAACTTTACTATTAGGAACAGCTGCCATTGCCGGAATCGGATTTTTCGCAGGTGCTACCAATGCTAGTGCTGCCGAAGCTTATACAGTTCAATCAGGAGATACTCTTTCACATATTTCATCTGAATTTTTTGGCAGTGATGCTTATGTTAATGTTATTGCTGAAGCAAGTGGCTTAACTGACGCTAACTTAATTATCGTCGGTCAAGAATTATCAATTCCAACAGAAGAAGAAATTGCCAACGGAACTTACACCGTTGCTGAAACAACAACTTCTGCTGCGACTGAAACAACGACTGCTGATACTTCAAGCACTTCAGCTTATACTTCAAGCACTTCAGCTTATACTTCTAGTGTGAGCGGTAGTGAAGCTGAAGCGAAAGAATGGATTGCCCAAAAAGAATCTGGTGGTTCTTATACAGCAACTAATGGACAATACATCGGCCGTTACCAATTAACTTCTTCATACTTGAACGGTGACTATTCAGCTGCCAATCAAGAAGCAGTTGCTGATGCTTATGTAGCAAGCCGTTATGGTTCATGGACAGCTGCCCAAGCCTTTTGGTTAGCAAATGGCTGGTATTAAGAAATAAGAAAATTGAAGCAGATTTTAAGACTGAAATCATTTTTTGATTTCAGTCTTTTCTTTTATTTTTTTCAAGATTTGCGGCTAAAAAAGCCCGTTTAATTTTGTTGTCGGCTTTTTTATAAGGGATGTCAAATTTCTGCAAAAAGGTCCTAAACGCCTGCTGACCGATTTGGGCATCGGTCACCTCTAATTCCACTTCAAAATCCTCTTGGCCGCTGTAAAAGCTATGGTCAATTGCTAATAAGCCCTCAGGAATTTTAAATTCAGCCCGCTTGGTGGTTAACTGGGCAATTTGCTTTAGCTCAGCGGGAGTGACCGCAAGTTCCTGCATTTTTTTCACCGTGTGACCTGCTGATAAAAATTTTCCAGCTTCGACATAGGTATTCGCTTCCGCTAAAGAAAGGTTGTCAGTCGTTTCTAAAAGTCCATCCGTTAAAGGCGTTTTTAAAGTAGCTTCACCATAATCACTGTAGAGGCGAATCCGCAAACCCCAGCCGGCATTTTGCAGCCGGCCCGTCGCTGTATCATAATAAGCATTGGTTTGGCTGAAGAAATCAGCGGCAGTTAGCTGGTAAAAATCAATTAGTTTCTGATAATCTGCAGCTGCTAGTAAACTTTTGTATTCTATTTCGACACTTTCACTCATGAATTTCGCCTCGCTTTTTTCTCCATCATAGTAGACAAAATCAAAATCGACAACTATTTTAAAATGAAGTGCTTTCCTTAATTCTGCTAGGCCTTTATGGTAAAATAAGGTGTATGTAAAATGCAAAGTTGAGGAAAAATAAATGGAACGAGACTGGAATTTATTTTTGGCGCCTTATGAACAAGCGGTGTCAGAATTGAAGATAAAACTGCGAGGAATCCGCAAACAATACCGGGAACAAAGTGAACATGTGCCGATTGAATTTGTGACTGGCCGTGTGAAACCGGTGGAAAGTATTTTGGCGAAGGCGCAGCTGCGGCACATTCCTTTAGACCGTTTAGAAGAAGAGATGTCAGACATTGCTGGCCTGCGAATCATGTGTCAATTTGTGGAGGACATCCACCAAGTCGTGCAGATTTTAAAGAATCGTCGGGATATTAAGGTGATTCAAGAACGGGATTATATTTCTAATAATAAAGCGAGCGGCTATCGTTCATATCATTTGGTGATTGAATACCCGGTGGAACTTGTAGGCGGCGAAAAAATTATTTTAGCAGAAATTCAAATCAGAACGCTGGCAATGAATTTCTGGGCGACGATTGAACATTCTTTAAATTATAAATATAAAGGGGAGTTTCCTCAGGAGATGAGCGAACGTTTGCAGCGGGCAGCTGAAGCGGCCTATCTTTTAGATGAAGAAATGTCAAAAATTCGCGAAGAAATTCAAGAAGCCCAAAAACTTTTCTCCCACGGGCGAGGCTCTGAGCGGGATAATTATTTCCAGAAAAATAGCGAGGATCAATCATGAAAGTTGCGATTGTAAATAATCACGAAGAAAAATCATTGGCAGTTGCCAAGCAGCTGCGGGATCTTTTAGGTCAAGCAAATATAATTTTAGATGAACGCAATCCTGAACTGGTAATTTCTGTCGGCGGCGACGGCACATTACTTTCGGCCTTTCACCGTTACAATCACTTATTATCCAAGGTCAGCTTTTTGGGTGTGCACACGGGGCATCTGGGTTTTTATACTGACTGGCGAGATTATGAGCTGACTGAACTAGTCGAAAGTTTAAAAAATAACCGCGGCCAGAGTGTCAGCTATCCTTTATTAGATATTGTTATCAAATATTCAGATGGCAAGACGCAAAATCATTTTCTGGCTTTGAATGAGTCGACGATTAAGCGGGGCAATCGCACGATGGTGGCGGATGTCTATATTAAAGATGAATTATTCGAGCGGTTTCGGGGGGATGGGCTGTCGATTTCAACACCGACCGGCTCAACGGCTTACAATAAAAGTATCGGTGGTGCAGTGATTCATCCTAGTATCAATGCTTTTCAATTGGCAGAAATTGCTTCACTAAATAATCGGATTTTCAGAACGCTGGGCTCACCGATTATTATTGCAGAAAATGAATGGCTGGAAATTAATTTGAAGGATCGCAGTGATTACTTTGTGACTGTCGATCAATTGGATATTCGTCAAGACAATATTGCCTCTATTTATTATCGAATTGCCAAGGAACGGATTCACTTTGCTTCTTATCGCCATACACATTTTTGGCGACGGGTGCGGGATTCCTTTATCAGTGAGGGGTAGCCGTGGAATTTAATTGGATATATCAAAAAGAAGCCCCGCAGCTTTTGCGGAGCTTTTTAAAAGAGCAGGGAATTTCTAAAGGGCTGCTGGCAAAAATTAAATTTCAAGGCGGGCAGATTTTTGTCAATCAGCAGGAGCAAAATGTCTTGTTTTCTCTAAAGGCAAATGATAAGGTTACAGTTGTGATTCCGGATGAAAAAGAACATGAAACAGTTCTTTTAGATGAGACACCAATCGATATAATTTTTGAAGATGAGCATCTATTAGTGGTGAATAAACCTTGGGGGGTCTCATCAATTCCCGCCCAGTACCATCCGAATGGGACGATGGCCAATCGGGTAAAATATTATTATAAAAAACAAGGCTATGTCGATCAAGTGGTTCATGTTGTGACCCGTTTAGATCGGGATACCAGCGGACTGATGCTTTTTGCTAAGCATGGTTTTGCCCATGCGAAGTTAGACGTCCAGCTGAGGGAAAAGCAATTTATAAAAAAATATCAAGCTCTGGTGGCTGGTGAAATTAATACGCTGCAAAAACATGCTGAAATCAGTTTACCCATCGCCAGAGATTTAACTTCTTTATTAAAACGCAAAGTTGCTGCAGAAGGCCAGCAGGCAGTCACGGAATACTGGTTGGATTATTTAAGTCAGGAAGTAGCTTCAGTCGATATTCAATTGCACACCGGCCGGACTCATCAGATTCGGGTCCATTTTGCGGCGATTAATTGCCCGCTATTGGGAGATGAGATGTATAACGGTCGCTTGGATTTAGGTATTGAACGGCAAGCATTGCACTGTTATGATTTGCGTTTTCAACATCCTTTTACAGGAGCAGCTTTAGCATTTGAGCTGCCTTTAGCGGAGGACATGCAAAAAGTTTTAGAACAACAGAAAAATATTTTCTAGAAAGTTGTGGTGAGGGAAATGGATGAAAATCAAGAATTGCAGGAGCAGTTTGACCTATTACTGGAGGATTTAGCCCAGGATAAGATTCAAGATTTTCGAGAACGCTTTTTGGACCTGCATATTTACGAGCAGGGGCAGTTCTACCAAGACCTCGATGAAACCCAACGGCAGCAAGTTTACGGTTATCTATCGCCAAAAGAATTGGCGGATATGTTTGACGTTATTGAAGAAGATAATGAAAACATGAAGGATTATTTAGCTGAAATGCGGCCTAATTATGCCGCTGATATGCTAGCCGAAATGTTTACCGATAATGCCGTGGATTTATTGAACACCTTAAATAAACGACAAGTTGCAAAGTATCTCAGCTTGATGGACGCCGAATCCGCCAGCGAAATCAAAGAACTTTTGCATTACGAAGATGACACCGCCGGCTCAATTATGACGACTGAATATGTGTCGATTGTCGCCAATCAAACGGTGCGCTCCGCCATGTATGTTTTAAAAAATGAAGCCTTTGTCGCGGAAACAATTTACTATGTTTATGTGGTCAATGCTGATGAACAATTGGTCGGGGTTATTTCCTTGCGGGATTTAATCATCAACGATGACGACACGATGATTTCAGAAATTTTAAATGAGCGGGTGATCTCGGTTCATGTTGGCGATGACCAAGAGGATGTTGCCCAAACTTTCCGGGATTATGATTTCCTTGCGCTGCCGGTGACTGATTATGATGACCATCTACTAGGAATTGTCACCGTCGATGATATTATCGATGTTATCGATGATGAAGCCGCCAGCGATTATTCTGGTTTGGCGGGGGTTAACGTTGAAGAAATCAGTGAGAATCCAATGAAGGCGGCCTCACGCCGTTTGCCATGGCTGATCACCTTACTTTTTTTAGGCATGTCAACAGCGACGTTAATCTCGCATTATGAAAGTTTGGTCAGTGAAGCGAGTATTTTGGCCGTCTTTATCTCTTTGATTACTGGGACTGCGGGGAATGCCGGCACGCAATCACTGGCGGTTGCCGTGAGACGGCTAGCAGTTTCAGATGAAAAAAAAGGCTTTACCAGTATGATTTTAAGTGAAGTTGCCACCGGTGCGATTACCGGAGCCATCACTGGTGTTACTATCATGATTATTGTCGGCATTTGGCGACAAGATTTTATTTTAGGTTTTGTCATTGGCATGGCGATGCTGGGGGCAATTACAGTCGCCAATTTGGCCGGCAGTTTGATTCCAGTTTTAATGGACAAGCTAGGCTTTGACCCGGCGGTTGCCAGTGGCCCTTTCATCACGACCTTGAGTGACTTAACAAGTGTTTTGATTTATTTCAACATTGCCAGTTTCTTTATGAGCTACTTTATTGGTCATTAACAGCACAAAAAAGACAGCATCAAACAAGGATGCGAAGCGGCCCTCAAAAGTTAGAGTTTTGGTCTAACCTTTGAGGGTCGCTTTAGTGTTGTCGTTTACTTTAGCCAAAATTGCCAACGATTTTTGTACCGTGGGCTTCGTGAACATTCAAAGTCGTCATCACGGACTCAACGTTTTCATCAGTGATGCCGGCGCCGGGCAGGATAATTAATTTATCTTTAGCGTATTCAATTAATTCTTTTAGACGGGAAAAATTGTCTTCAATTTTTGTGCCGGCTGCTCCACCGTGGGTTAAAATTCGTTGAACGCCATGCTCTGCTAACCAATCAATCGCCTGAAATTGTTTGTCGGCTGGAATTTGGTCAAAGGCCATATGAAAGGTCACCTGTAACCCTTCAGCATTTTCTAAAAGCATTTCTAAAGCTTCTTCATCCAACCAATGATCTTCAGTCAAACAGCCGAAGACTACGCCATCTGTGCCTAATTTTTTGGCTTCGATTAAATCTGTGTGCATAATTTTTAATTCGGTATCATTATAGAAAAAATTACCGCCTCGAGGCCGAATCATGGTCATGATAGGTACTTGATGCTCATTGCCATAGCTCAAGGCTTCTTCAATGACGCCTGTGCTAGGGGTCGTTCCGCCAACGGCCAAGTTGTCGCATAATTCAATCCGTTTGGCACCATTGGCAATGGCTTTAGGAATATTCGTAAAATTTTCGGCACAAAATTCTTTAATCACTTGTTTGCCTCCTTAATAGTTAAGCTGAAATCAAGATTTCTCCGCTATTTTAGCATATTTACTTGCAGTTGTTGAGGGCAAGCTTTAAGATGGAGTCATTAGTTAAAAAAGTGAGAGAAAAGATGCTAAAAAAAATTGATCAAGCCCAATTATTTATTGAAAAAAATGCTAAATTATTTCGCTGTCCTCTCTGCCATCGAGGGATGCAGTCTAAAGAATATAGCTTAATTTGTGAGAGCGATCATCGCTTTGATTTATCCAAAAAAGGCACGCTGTTTTTTTTAAAGCAGGGACATGTTACTGAATACTCGAAGGAAATGTTTCAACCAAGGGGCCGCATGATTCAAGCAGGCATGTATCAGCCGGTGTTGGATGTCGCAGCCAGCTGGTTAAGTTCTGAGATGAGGGTCTTAGATGTCGGCTGTGGCGAGGGCAGTTTTTTGTCTCGGCTGAAGGAGAAAGTGAACTTTCCAATTGGCGTAGGCTTTGATATTTCTAAAGAAGGCATCTATTTGGCCAGCAATCAGCCGGGAGAAAATTTTTACTGTGTTGCAGATTTGACCAATTTACCCTTTGCTGATCAAAGTTTTACCTGTTTATTGAATATTTTTACCCCTTCCCATTATCAAGAGTTTCAGCGGGTGTTGCAAAAAGACGGCTTTTTGTTAAAAATAGTTCCACAGTCTTGTTATTTAAAAGAATTGCGAGCTGCTTTTTATCCAGATCAAGAAGACAAGCAATCTTATTCAAATCAGGCAGTTATTCAAAAGCTTTCTGAAAAAATGGCGATTATACAGCAAAAACGTGTGACTTATAGCTTTGATATTCCCGAAGAAAATCGCTTGGATTTACTGTCAATGTCGCCTTTAGAGTGGCAGGTCAGCTCCGAAAGAAAACAGTTTCTTTCAGAAAACCCCTTAAGAAAAATCACAATTGATGTCGATGTGATTAAGGCTGTAAAGAAAATGGCCTGAAATTTGAAATAATTTTAAGAAAAGACTTGAAAAATTTTACGAATGATGTTATATTACATTCAAGTCATTTTTCATTGGTTTTTATCAGGTTCCTGTTCTGATAAAAGTTAGTGAAAAGAGCTTCACTAACGTAACGACTCGCAGTGCTAGACACCGAGGCGGTACGTTTTTTTTATGCAAAAATCACGAAATCCGCTATACTGTTAGTATTGCGATTGACGATAAACTATAGAATGAAGGAACTTTTCCATGACAAATCAGATAGTCTTGTTTGAACCACAAATTCCTGCTAATACCGGCAATATTGCCCGGACGTGTGCGGCGACTAATTCACCGCTACATTTAATTGAACCTCTAGGCTTTTCGACAGATGACAAGCAATTGAAACGAGCGGGTTTAGATTATTGGCACGATGTCGATATTACTTACCACACATCTTTAGAGGCATTTTTAGAATACCTTGGTGAGGGCCAGCTTCATTTAATCACTAAATTTGCTCACAAAGTTTACAGTGATGTTGACTACAACGACGGGCAGGACCATTTCTTTTTATTCGGAAAGGAAACGACTGGTCTGCCGGAGGAATTTATGCGGGAGAATGAAGAAAAATGTTTGCGGATTCCAATGAATGACGAGCATGTGCGGTCATTAAATCTATCGAACACCGCTGCCTTAATTGTCTATGAAGCATTGCGGCAGCAAAATTTTCCTAATTTGGAACTTGAGCATCATTATGAGCATGATAAATTAGATTAAAAATAAACGATAAAGGACGTCAAAATGGATTTATATTTTACACGCCACGGGAAAACTGAATGGAATTTAGCTGGCCGTTTTCAAGGAATGATGGGGGATTCCCCTTTATTGCCTACTAGCCATGATGAAATTAAGCAATTTGGCCAGCATGTCAAAGAGATTCCCTTTGCAAAAGTTTACGCCAGCACCTCTAAGCGGGCCCAAGATACTGCCAAAGGAATTGTTAGCCAGCTAGCTCAGCCGGTGGAAATTATTTCCACGCCGGATTTGCGGGAATTAGGTTTAGGAACTTTGGAGGGGCGGTCGATCGAAAGCCGTCGGAAACATTTTGCCGAAAACTTAGACAATATGCGCTATCGGATGGATTTATATGATCCAACTCCCTTTGAAGGGGAGCCGATTGATCAAGCGATTGCCCGCATTGTTAACGTTGTGACGCAAGCTGTGGCGGATAATACTACCGATCAGCCACTACTTTTTGTGGGACACGGGGCGTCTTTGACCTCCTCCATTCAGTGGCTGGCGGGAAAATCTTTGGCAGAAGTCCGCAGTCAAGGCGGTTTGTTAAATAGTAGCTTAACGATTTTAGAAGCGGTCGAACCAAAGCGCGAGCTGCCTTATCAGCTAAAATTATGGAATGATGTCAGCTTTTTAACGGAGTAGTCGATAAATTAAAGGATGAGAGTATGTTTGAAGCAGAGCGCATTTATATCACCGGTGAAGTAGCGGCGATTTTTTTTCAAAATCCCGGCAACTTTTATAAGGTGTTGTTGATTAAAGTCAGCGATACCAACAGTGAATTTAAAGAAGTTGAAATTGTGGTGACCGGTAGCTTTGGTCAGATGCAGGAGGGGGAAAGCTACCGTTTTTTTGGTGACTTTGTTGACCATCCCCGCTATGGCAAACAATTTCAAGCCGAAAGCTATGAACAAGAGCGGCCAACTTCGGCTCATGGTGTCGTCAGCTATTTATCTTCTGATAAATTTCCCGGCATCGGCAAGCGGACTGCAGAAAAAATTGTCGAAGTTTTAGGAGAAGATGCGATTGAACGGATGCTGGCAGATCCAAGTCTGCTGCAGCAAATTCCCAATTTAAATGAAACTAAGCAGCGGACCATTTTAGAAACGGTACGCTTGAATCACGGTATGGACCAAGTGATTGTCGGGTTGACCCGCTATGGCTTTGGTAATCAGCTAGCCTTTTCGATCTATCAAACGTATCAAAATGAAGCACTGGAGATTATTCAAGAGAATCCGTATCAGCTGGTGGAGGATATCGAGGGAATTGGCTTTAAAAAAGCCGATAATATTGCCGAGCAGTTGGGAATTGTCGCAGATTCGCCGCAACGCATCAGAGCGGCTGTCCTGCATCAAAATTTTCAGCAGGCGTTGCAAACAGGTAACACTTATGCAGAGGCTGAAATGTTGCTGAACCAAACGATTTACGTTTTAGAGAGCAGTCGGCCCTTTGAAATCAAGCCGAATTTAGTAGCCGATGTTATCATTGGACTGGTGGAGGAAGGCAAAATCCAGCAGGAGGAAACCAAGCTCTATGAAAACAGCTTGTATTTTTCCGAATGGGGAATTGGTGGGGCTGTTGACCGGTTGTTAGGTCGTAAAAAAGAAATTAGCTATCCCAAAAAAGAAATTGATAAAGCGTTGCGCCTGATTGAAAAAACTTCCGGCATTGTCTATGGTGAATCGCAGGAAAAAGCGATCAGAGATGCTATCAAAGCGCCGATGTTTATTTTAACTGGCGGACCAGGGACCGGAAAAACGACAGTCATCAACGGGATTGTCCAATTGTTTGCTGAATTAAACGGCATTGAATTAGATCCAAAAAAATACAGCAATGAAATTTTTCCAATTTTATTGGCGGCCCCGACTGGTCGAGCAGCTAAACGAATGAATGAGACGACTGGCTTGCCCGCCAGCACAATTCACCGATTGTTAGGCTTGAACGGACGGGAAAAATCCCAGAGCCTTTCCGCTAAGGAATTAGAAGGCGGCCTGTTGATTGTTGATGAGATGTCGATGGTGGATACTTGGCTGGCCAACACATTATTTAAAGCGATTCCCACTAATATGCAAGTAATTTTTGTGGGGGATAAAGATCAGCTGCCTTCAGTTGGTCCCGGGCAAGTTCTTCACGACTTATTGGAAATTGCCGAAATTCCCAAAAAAGAATTGACGGAAATTTATCGGCAAGGCTCGGATTCCACGATTGTGCCTTTAGCCCATGAAATTCGCCAAGGAATGCTGCCGGCTGATTTCAATAAAAATCAGAAGGACCGCTCATTTTTTAATGCCCATGCCAATCAGATTGAGCCATTGATTCGGCAAATTGTCGAAAAGGCCAAGTTGAAGGGTTTCACTCCACAGGATATTCAAGTTTTGGCACCGATGTATCGAGGCGTGGCCGGCATCGATGCCATTAATAAAATGATGCAGGAAATTTTTAATCCTAATGACGGCTCCCGTAAGGAAGTTAAATGGAATGACACTGTCTATCGTATCGGAGACAAAGTCTTGCAATTAGTCAACGAGCCAGAGCTGAACGTTTTTAACGGCGATATGGGAGTTATCACCGGCATCACCTTTGCTAAAGACAATGAAGATAAAGTTGACCAGTTGACGATTTTGTTTGACGCCACTGAAGTGACCTATCGCCGCAATGAGTGGATCAATATCACGCTGTCCTATTGTTGCTCGATTCATAAAGCACAGGGTAGTGAATTTAAAATGGTCATTTTGCCGATGGTCAAACAGTATTCCCGCATGCTGCAGAGAAATCTGCTTTATACCGCTGTCACCCGTAGCAAGGACCTGCTAATTTTATTAGGGGAGACCGAAGCCTTTGTCCAATGTGTACAAAATGAATCGGCAATCCGCTTAACAACTTTAAAGGAAAGAATTCTCAACGCCTCTGAAATGTCACTGACTCTGCGTAGCAAATTAGAAGCCTACGAAGAATCTTTAATGGCCGATCCCTTCACCGATGAGGAGCGGCCGCGACGGACTGTTCAACCGACGAAAGAAAAAAAACAGACTGGGACGACTGCTGAGGAAAAGCAGCCCCAATTATTTAGCGGGATTGAGCTGGATAACTCTGCTAATCAACCGAATATTTTTGAAGCCAGTGAAAGCTATCAAACTACTGATTCAGAAAAAACAGTGGATGTCGAATCTCCAATAACCAAGGAATCTGCCAACTCTGTCAATGAATCTGCAGTAGCCATGGAATCTGCTGACGTTGCAAATGAATCTGCAACAGTTAATGAGTCCGCTAACGCTGTCAATCAATCAGAACCACAGCAAAAGGATTTCATTTTGACCTTAACAGCCATTCAAAAACAGCAAATCGATCCTTTAATCGGGATGGCGGGTGTGACGCCTCAGGATTTCTCCTGAAAAACGTTTTTGAATATTTTCAAAAAAATTTAAGCAAATCTCTTACACGAAATTTTTTTTTGTGATAAGCTAACTCTTGCGACTGAAAAGAATGCCATTGGCTAAAATTCTCTTCAGGCGCTTTTTTTATTTTATGAAAACAAAGGAGCAAAACAATGCCAAAAACAAAACTCGAAGGAATTCTTTTTACAACTACAATGTGTCTATTAATGGTAACAGGAATGAGCGCTTATAATTTAGCGATTCATCATAGTTTCTCATGGGGAGCCTTATTCGGTGGCTTAATCACTGGCTTTATCGTTGCTTTTATTTTGGATGTCTTTATCGTCGGTAAAATTGCCAAGTCAGTAGCCTTTAAATTACCCATCAACAAAGAAAAAATGCTGCATAAAATTTTAGCTATTTCAGGTTGTATGGTCACAGGAATGGTTTTATGTATGTCATTTTACGGAGTTGTCTATGAACAAGGCTTCAGCGAAAACTTTTTGATGATGTATCTGACCGCGATTGGCTTTAATATTATTGCAGCCTTGCCATTGCAATTATTGATTGTTGGACCAATTTCCCGCAAGTTATTAGGTTTATTCCAGGGCTATACTGCAAAATCAGCGGTTGAATTTGACCCTGAAGCTTAAAGTAACATAAAAAAATCCGTATCTTCTGCTAAGTTCTCTAAGTCGCAGGTCTGTGTTAGACCGGCTGCACTGAAAACTTAGGAAGATACGGTTTTTTTATTGTAGGAAATAGTTCTAAATAATTTTTAGATAGCTGATTAATACCACAATAATTGTTTGTCTAATTGAAAGGAAACATCAAAGGGCTGCGGTTCTAACACTTCGCCGTCTGTTTGGGCGAACTCAGGAACTGTTGAAATCAAACGCAATTTGCGGCCATTAAAATGGTGGAAATATTTTGACTTCGTATGTTTCTTTTGAACCAATAAAATAATTAGCCAAAAAATTTTAAACAGGGCAATCCGCTCAACGACAATCGTTTCAAAACTGTCCTGCTCAACACTCGCCATCGGGGCAATCGGTACGCCGCCACCAAAGTAAGGATGATTGGTTGTTGTGCATAAAAAGGCGTTGTCAAAGGAATACTCTTGACCGTTTGATTCAATTAAAATCGGATAGCCTTTTTGAGTAAAGAGCACTTTTAGGATGGAGAAGATATAGGAAAAAGAACCCATATGGTATTTGTTCAGATTTTTCTTGGCGGCAGAGTCATTCGTGGTAGCCACAATAGAGGCTTCTAAGCCGATGCCAAAATTATTAAAGACTAAGCCTTGCTGATTTTTGACTTGCTCATCATAGGTGATGACGTGCATTTCTTTGGGGCTTGGAGCATTGACAATTTGCCAAAAGGCTTTTTCAATTTCCTTTGGCAGTCCGATAGCCCGAGCCAAATCGTTACCGGAGCCAGCAGGTAAATAAGCCACCGGGAATTTTTTTCCTAACAGATAAAATTGATTCAATACACCGTGCAACGTGCCATCGCCACCGACAATCACTAGCAGCGGGTAAACCTCCTCAGAATTTTGTAAGTCATCGTGCCACGGCTTCAATGTGGTTTCCGCCAATTCAGCAGCGATTATTTTTTCATCGCCGATGTTTTCTGTTCGGTAAACGCTATGTAAGAAATGATTTTTTTCCAATAAAGTAACTATTTTTTTGGCAGCATTGGCCCCCGTACCGCTGCCAGCAGCTGGGTTAATTAATAAGTGATAATGAAAGTTCATAAAGTAATTTACTCCTATAAAAATTAACTAATCTTTCGTTTCCTTTGAATTATAGCAGAAATTCAGCAAATAAAGAAAAAGTTGGGCTCACAAAATTACTTGTGGGCCCAACTTTTTTTATTCTTCAATAATCAGCGCTTGAATACCGGCTCCGGCCAAAATGCGAGCAGCATTATAATTATTCAAGCCTTTTCTAAAGGTTAAATAAACCGTTTGGTCGGTGGGCACCTCTGTCAGTCGCTCCCGTAATTCGCTTAAAGGAATATTGGCCGTTGCTGCTAAAGAACCCGTCGTAGCTTTACCAGCCTCTCGAATATCTAAGAAAAAGGCGGTTTGGAAATCGGCTTCAGGAATGTCTGCCAGCTTGATTGTGGCTGCCACGTTGCTCAATTGATTGATGGCAACATAACCAGCTGTATTTAGTGGATCACGGGTTGTGGAATAAGGTGGCGAATAAGGCAATTCTAAGTCCGGTAAATCAAAGACGCTGAGATTTCCGGTGATGGCCACAGATAATTCACCAATCCGTTTATCAACACCCTTTTCACCAACCGCTTGGCCGCCGAGAATTTTACCACTGTCGGCATCAAAAATTAATTTTAAATTTAAACGAGTGGCCCCTGGATAAAAGTACGCATGGTCAAAAGGGGTGATAAAAATTGTTTTATAATTGGTAATACCGGCTGCTTTTAGCATAGCTTCTGTGTAACCGACAAAGCTAGCGGTCAAATCAAAAACCTTACCCACACCGGCACCGATAAAGCCGCGATAGCGGAGCGGATTGCCAACAAAAATATCAGCCAATAAATGCCCTTGGCGATTAGCTGCACTAGACAAGAGACTAGGGATCGGCAGACCAATAATCACACTGGTTGTTTCAATGACATCGCCAATAGCATAAATATCAGCAATATTCGTTCGCAGCTGATCATCAACAATAATATGCTGGTCAGCGGCCAAAGCGATACCAGCTGCCGCTGCAACTTCGGTATTTGGCTTGACGCCGGTGGCAAAAATCAGCATTTCTTGTTCAATCTCTTGACCGTCTGCTAAGCGCAATTTTCGGCCGTTTTCACTAATTTCTGTGGCAGTTTCCCCGAGGAAAACACGAATGTCTTCGGCAATTAATTTTTCATATAAAATATCAGCAATTTCCTGATCGTAAGGGTAGGCAACTTGTGGCAATTGTTCAACCAAAGTCACCGCCATGCCGCGATGCTTAAAGTTTTCGGCTAATTCCAAGCCGGCAATCCCCGCTCCTAAGATGGTCACTTTTTGGGGATTTTCTTGCTCCATGAAATTTTTTATCTCATCGGCATCGGAAACACTTCGTAGCACGAAAGCATTGTTCGCTTCAGTCAAACCATCAATCAGCGGAAAAACTGGCCGGGCCCCTGCAGAAATAACTAATTTATCATAGGTTTCCACATAGCTTTCGTTGGTTTTCAAATTGGTGACGCTGACGGTTTTCGCTTGCGGGTCAATCTTGGTGACTTCATTAAAAATTCGCACATCTAAATTATTTTTAATTTTTAAACTTTCCGGGGTGCGTTCAATTAAAGAATCCCGGTCATCAATTACCCCACCTAAATAATAAGGTAGAGCACAACTGGCGTAGGAAATATTAGCGCCTCTTTCCAGCATGATAATTTCAATACTTTCATCTAAACGACGTAGGCGGGTAGCAAATGAAGGGCCACCGGCGACAGCGCCAATTACTAGGACTTTCATGGAAAAGCCTCCTTTTATTTTTCTAAGAATTAGCATAAATTCATGCTACGCTTGCTGAAAAAAATAAGCAACTAATTGTACTTCAAACAAATAATAACCTCCCAAACCAGTTATCATTCGCTGGTTTTGGGAGGTTATTTTAAGAAAAATATTAAAAAAAATATAAAAAAAAATATTTACTCGACTTCTGTGAAGCCCGCAGCCTTTAAGCTAGTAGCAAAATCCTCATAGGCTAATTCGCTAACGACCTGACTATCTGGCAAAGTTGTGCCGGTCAAATTGGCGAAGCTGCTGCTATCGACTTGACTCATGTCAAGTTCAATATTGACCTCAAAGGCCTCATCGGTAAATTGATTAGTCAAGGTGACGCCTGCTGTGTCGCTATAAGTTTCAAAGGTACTGGCTAAGGCTTCTTCCAATGCTGTCTGCTGTTCTTCTGATAGCGTGCCATCCTCCTCTAAGCCTAAATCCGTTAATTTAAAACTGGCTAAAATTTCGACGGTCCGCATGGTCTCATCTTGATGCTGAATGGTAATTTGGGTTTGGGCACCATCAAGGAGACCCTCATAGACCGCTGTTTGTTGTGTTTTATCTTCAATCACTTCTGTGGCCGTTTCGCTGCAGCCTGCTAAAATCAAGAGCATTATGCCGGCAATCAGCAATGGCAGATAGGTTTTCAATGTTTTCATCTCTATGGTCCCCCAAAAATCTCTGTTTCATTAATAGTATCACAAATTTTTCGCCTTAGAAGCAGGAATTTTTCGTTATCAAGCAATCGGCAATTGCTAAAATTATTTTTTTTGGTATAATTGACCATTGTTATCATATTTTTATCGCGGTTCGTCGACCATCCCGCGTTACCAAAACTAGGAGGAGGAAAAAAACATGCAAGCAACTAACAGTACTACGAGGAAATCCCTCGTCGCCTTAATCGTCAACGGGCTAATCATGGCACTTTATATCGCCCTAACTATTTTGGTGGCTCCCGTTTCATCAGGACCGATTCAATTTCGGATTTCGGAAAGTTTAAATCATCTGGTCGTCTTTAATCGCAAATTTATTTGGGGTGTCTTAGGCGGTGTGATTGTCTACAATCTGTTTTTCGGATTTGGCGTGATGGATGCGCTCTTTGGGGGAGCTCAGACTTTGATTTCATTAGGCTTAACAGCTCTTTTGTATAATAAAGTCAAAAGTCCAATTGTTCGTCTAGCTTTGAACACGCTATTTTTCACGGCCAGTATGGCAATCATTGCGTATATGCTGACAATGACTGGCAGCGCAGGCAGCTTCTGGGCAATGTATGGCACTTTAGCGTTGAGTGAATTTATCATCATGGCGATTTCAGCGCCAGTAATGTATGTCTTAAATGAAGCCTTGAACTTCAAAAAAATCGTTTAAGCTTCATCTGTAACAACTGAATAAAATAAATAAAACCGGCAGCTTTTAGTGGGAAAACTAAGGCTGCCGGTTTTTTATGAATTGTTTTTATAAACTGTTGTCATCATTGTGTTGCAGGTCTTCAACTTCGACCACTTTAAAGTTTTTATGCTCTAAATTCGCAATAATTTCTTCGCAGGTTTCTCTAGAAGTATTTTCCGGTAAAGTAATTAACGTACGGCGGATAAAGGCATCCTTGCCGACATCTAGAGTGATACAAGCCGCAATGCTGACATATTTAGAAATAATTTTTGACATGTAAGCTAAATCGCCTTGTTTACCGGTTGAAGCAATTGTTAAAACATAACTGCCGGTTTCGATATTCCAAGACTGGGCCAAGACATTTAATAAAGCCGCATGGGTTAAAATCCCGTAAAAATAATTGTTATCATCTAAAACAGCAATATAAGGTAATTCTTTAATAGTAAAGAATACTTTAAAAAACGAAGTATCAATATCAATAAATTTAGTAGCATTTTTCAATAGGTGAGTCACCGGTAAACTCATGTCACCGCCGTTAGCTTTATGGCGATAGATGTGCATCTTATAGATATTACCCCGAAAAATTTTATTGGTTTCATCGAGAATCGGCACACAGCGGAAACCAGACTCTTCCAAAATGTTTAATGCTTCCTCCAAAGTGCTGGATTCAGTGACTGTCGTCAAATCTTTTTTCTTGCGAACAATTGATTTCAATAACATAAAATACTCCTCCTAACAATCTATTCCTTCCCCTGTATAATAACATAATTTCAAAAGAAACCATAGAGGATTAGTGGAAAACTACATAGAACAGCGCCGGTTTGACAGAAAAATCATCTCGTGATAATGTATGTTAGTACATTTGTGAAATCGTCAGGAGGTTTATCGATATGGCAAATAAAAAAGCGGCTTTAGCTTGTACCGTTTGCGGCTCACGAAATTACCACAAGAGTGTCAGCGAAGGCAAAAAGGGCGAACGTCTAGAAATCAATAAATTTTGTAAACACTGTAATCAATATACATTACATAAAGAGACAAAATAGAAAAAAGGAGCAGACTAATGAAATTTCTAAAAAGTGTTAGAGACGTCATGAAAAAAGTAACTTGGCCAAGTGGCAAACAATTGCGTCGGGATACGATTATCGTTATCCAAACATCTTTGGCTTTTGCGCTATTCTTCTTTATCGTGGATACCGCTTTGCGCTATGGTATTACTTGGATTGTTGGCAATTAAAGCTAGCCAAAGGGAAAAGTCGATGTTATACTAGGGTTGAGAAAAATCTCGGGAAACTGAGGTTTTTTTATTATGGAAAAAGCTTTTTCAGCTTTCGAGCAGGTCACTTAAGGAAATGAAAGGAATTTTAAAACATGGAAACTTTTGAAAAAAATTGGTACGTTTTACACACTTATTCCGGTTATGAAAATAAAGTAAAAGCGAATATCGAATCACGGGCCCAAAGTATGGGGATGGGAGATTATATTTTTAGAGTAGTCGTTCCTGAAGAAACCCAAACAGAGGTCAAAAACGGCAAGGAAAAGGAAATCGTGCATAAAACTTTTCCTGGCTATGTGTTAGTTGAAATGACGATGACAGATGATTCATGGTACGTTGTCCGCAATACTCCAGGGGTGACCGGTTTCGTTGGATCGCATGGAGCCGGCAGCAAACCAGCGCCTTTACTGCAAGAAGAAATTAATCACATCCTGCGTTCAATCGGCATGAGCACGCGTCAAAGCGATTTGAAGGTTTCCCTTGATGAAGTTGTCAAAATTATCGAAGGCGCCTTTTCTGGTCTTGAAGGGGTCGTGACTGAAATCGATGAAGAAAAGCAAAAGCTGAAGGTTAATATCGATATGTTCGGTCGGGAAACCAGCGCCGAATTAGACTTCGATCAAGTAGATAAAATTTAAAAAAGCAAACGAGACTGGCAGATAAGTTCCGTGAACAGATAAATTATTGAATAGTAGAAAGCGTAGGCGTTAGTTTGGCAGCTTTGGCATAAAGCTAACGGACTGCCTTCTAAAAAATTCATCAAATTTATCTGGCGGCACTTATTTCAATGGTCTCTTTTTTTGTAGTCAAATGACTAGGAGGCTTTGAAAATGAAAAAAATGATGGCGTTTATATTAGGTATTTTGCTTATTTCTCTGGCGGCTTGTTCTAGCAGCCAGCAGACCACAACTTCTAGCACAAGCGGCACGTCCACTGAAGAAACAACTGTTTCGACAAGTGAGACAATTATGAAAACCAATGAGCCAACTATTTTCTTTCACGGCTATAGCGCCACAATCAATTCCTTTAAAAGTATGATTTCTCGAATTGAAGCGGACGGCTATGCCACAAAAGAAATGGTACTGACAGTCGCAACTGACGGCAGCATCACTTCAGAAGGGACCTACACAAATACTGAGAACAATCCAATCGTTCAAGTGTTATTTGCTGATAATAAAAATAATGAGTGGAACCAAGCAGAATGGGTCAAAGATGTCTTGGAGTATTTACAGACGAATTATAACGTAGAGGCCGTCAACATTGTTGGACACTCAATGGGAGGCGTCAGCGCTTTTCGCTATCTGACTGCCTATGGCTATGACACAACCTTGCCTAAAGTCACTAAATTTGTCGGTATCGGTGCGCCCTTCAATGATTTTTTGGATACCTCTGGCAGCCAAACCATTGACGATCTGTTAACCAATGGTCCGACAGAAAAAAGTCAGCGTTATTTAGATTATGCCACCGGGATTACCAATGTTGCCACCAATATGCCCGTCTTACTTTTAGCAGGACAACTGTCAGAAACCGATTTAAGTGATGAAACGGTGCCTTTGACCAGCGCCTTAGCTCCTTTTCAACTGCTACAAACCAATGGCAATTCTGTAAGCTATCAAATTTTTATGGGAATTCAACATAGTCAGCTGCATGAAGAGCCGGCTGTCGACCAAGTGGTTGAAAAGTTTTTGTGGGAATAAAAGAAAAAAAGTTTTGCTTAATATAGTTATTTCCTTTACTATAAATAATGTAATATATTTTTAGTTTTATTGGAGGAAAAATTTTGAAAAAGAATGTTATGGTATCCTTGGCTTCCTTTTTTTTAATTGGACCAAGTGTTTTGGGTTTTTATGCCCCTTTAAGTGCTCAAGCTTCAGAAGAAACGGTAACAATATCTAATGGTCAAGAAAATGAAAGTTCAACAAAATCATCAGAATCAACATCTGACTCTTTGATGGCGGCTACTAATGAGTCAGAATCTAGTATTGCTCCAGATGAGACTATGTCAACTACAGAAATAACCGAAACTCAAACGAGTAGTTCTACAGAGGAAACAGTTAGTGCAGAGTCTGAAGACGTTGTTATTACTGAAGAAAACAATAGTGCAATGGGTAGCTCAATTTCGCAATATTATTCTGATGAGGATACAATTAGTTTGGCTCGTGCATCAATAGATATCGTTCATGCTGGTGAAAGTAATCGTCCTGGTGCGCATTTTGTCGATGTATCAAGTCATAATGGTAACTTGTCAGTAAGCGACTACAAAAAGATGCAATCTTACGGTATTACAGGGGTTGTTGTAAAGGTGACTGAAGGGACAACCTATACTAATCCTTATGCTCAATCTCAAATTAATAACGCATTAGCCGCGGGTTTGAAAGTTTCAGTGTATCATTTTGCTTGGTATACAAATGCTGATAAGGCTAGAGCAGAAGCTGCTCATTTTGCAAGAACTGTAGGCAGTATGGGATTGCCGAAATCTGTAAACATGGTTATAGATATTGAAAAATCAGATTCTCAAGCTAATATGAATATTAGCAGTTTAACAGCTAATACAACAGCTTTTAAAAATGCTCTTAATACTTCCGGTTATAACAAGGTTTACTATTATATTGGGAAATACTGGTTAAATGAAAACGGTGGGAATTTCAATGTCAGCAATTTTGGAGCTAAAAATATCTGGGTTCCTCAATATCCATACTCACCGAATGCTACTCAAAAATGGAATAGTGAATTTGCTGCATGGCAGTGGTCTTCAAGATATTACATTAATTCAATAAATAGTTCTCAACCCTTTGATATTAATTTAGATTATACATCAACCTTTAGTAATGCTTTAGGTAATAACTATTATTTTAAAAATTCCTTAACTACGGGTGTGGCCGATGGCTCATTTAAATACGGGAATATTGATGATGAAGTATATTTTGGCGACTGGAATGGTAACGGTCAAGATACAATTGCAGTACGTCGTAATAATACTTACCATTTGAGAAACAGCTTAACTTCTGGTACAGCGGATCTTGTCATTAAGTATGGAAATAACGATGATGAAGTTTACTTTGGTGACTGGGATGGTGATGGTAAAGATGGTATTGTTGTCAGAAGAGGAAATACGTATTATTTCAAAAATCTTATCGCCTCTGGTGTTGCAGATTTTGTGATTGTTTATGGGAATAACGATGATGAAGTTTATTTTGGCGATTGGGATGGTGATGGTAAAGATACAATCGTAGTGCGACGAAAGAATGATTACTATTTTAAAGACTCTTTAACAACTGGAGTTGCTGATCGAATCATTAAATATGGAAATAATGATGATGAAGTATATTTTGGTGACTGGACTGGTAATGGCGAAGATTCTATTGTCGTGCGCCGTGGTGTAACTTATTATTTTAGAAATTCATTGACATCTGGTGTCTCAGAAAATACTATTAATTATGGATTAACCTCTGATACAGCTTATGTAGGCGATTGGAACAGTGATGGCATTGACTCATTGATGGTGCGCCGCTAAAGATTTAGAGATTCTGTATTAGATATTGTGAATCTAAGCTTCATACAGGCTTGTAAGTCTGTATGAAGTTTTTTTCAACTATACTTAAATTGGTTAGAAATCATTCTTAATAAATTATTTTTCTTAAAAGTGTGATCAACTTTGTCGAGGAATACTATGCATCTAAATTTTATCAGCTTGCTAAAAAAAAATAGATTCTATACAATTGAAAAAGACAAATCATTTTTAGAGTGGTTAAAAATGAACTTAACAAAGTGGAGCGGAGGGGAATTGATTGAAAAGAGTATCTGTGATAATTACTTGTTACAATCATGAAAAATATATAGAGCAGTGTTTGAAAAGCATTTTTAGACAAACATATCAAAATATCGAATTATTTGTTATTAATGATGGCTCGCTGGATGATTCTGATAGTGTTATTCGTAAAACACTAAAACGGTCCCCTTTTAAAACAAATAAATATCTTTCACAAGATAATAAGGGTAGCTGTATCTCAAGAAATATTGGTTTGGATTGGGCAACTGGGGATTTTGTTTTAATGGTAGATAGTGATAATTATCTAGAAGAAAATCATATTGAGAAGTCAATTCAGTTATTAGAGCAAACGAAGGCTGATATTGCTTATACTTCTTTAAAAGATGCCGATACTCAGAATATTCTAAATGAAGTGCCGGTTTTTGATTTAACTCGTTTAATTAATGTCAATTATATTGATACCTGTTCATTGATTCGTTGTAGTATTTTAGGGGACCATCGTTTTGATTTGCATTTGAATCGTCTTTTCATGCAAGACTTTGATTTCTTTTTAGGTTTGATTGCTAAAGGCGCGAATGCAGTTAAAGTAGAAGGACTTTATCAGAACTACCGGGTGCTGCCTCATTCAGTGGGGAATCGTGCTCAAAATCGGGAACAGCGACAAAAATGGTTTGATGTTTACAATTATATATTGGCTAAACATCCTGATTTTCATACTAGTAGTACGACTCAATGGTTTGCTGGGTGGTATGATCAATTAAACGAGGAGTTTATCAAAATTCAATTTGAAAATGCTAAACTTAATTCCCGTAATTATGATTTATACTCACAAAAATATACAATTGAACAGGAATTGTTGGGAAAAGAAAAAGATCTATTACAGTTGCAGCGAACCTTGGAAACTGAAAAAGAGAATCAATCCAGTGGATTTCGCAAACAGTATAAACAAAAAGTAAAAAGTCTGTTTAATAAGAAAGATCAAGATAATTCAAAAGATAGTTTGAATGAAGAAATTTTAGATGTTGAGTATCAAAACTGGATTGATAATATTGAGGACATGCAAAAAAGAATTCGGTTTGAAAGCCATATTGGATTCGGTTTAATTCCTAGCATTTCAATACTTGTCATCCTAAATGAAATTGACTTGAATCTTTTAAAAAGAGCAATTCAGTCTATAAAAAATCAATGGTATCCAAAGTGGGAAGTTTGCTTTGTTGTAAATACAATTCTGACTATTGAAACTCAAAATTATCTAAACGAACTATTAGCTGACGATAGTTTTGCAGCAAAAATTGTTACCGGAAGGGAAAATCAATCCTTTTCAGTAAAAGTGAATACTGCTTTAGAATTCGCTTCTGGAGAATATTTTTTGTTAATGAGCAGCCAAGATATGCTTGCCTCAGATGCCTTATTTGAGTTTGTTGACTTGCTAAATAATAAGTCTAATGATGATGTACATTTAGTTTATTCAGATGAAGATCAAATTGATGATCAGAAGAGACGTTTTTCCCCTACATTTAAACCAGATTGGTCGCCTGATCTAATTATGAATCAAAATTATATTGCTCGTTTGTGTTTCTACAATCTAATGATTGCTAAAAAAATTGATGGCTTTCGGTCCAATATTAATGGTATGGAAGAATATGATTTTACTCTGCGCTATACTGAGCAAATAGATTCTGCAACAATATTCCACCTTCCTAAAATTTTATATCACAAAAGGCCTATAAGTTTTTCTTTAAATCATGAAATTCAAAAAGATGATTCAACTGCTAGAAATAGTATAAAAGTAATTGAAGAAGCTTTAAAGCGGCGTAATGTTGTGGGGGAAGTGGGACTGACTAATGTCTCTAATTTGTATAACCTGCGCTATGCAATTAGAAAAAAATCTTTAATTAGTATTATTATTTCTGGAACTGATGATGAAAATGTGAAGAAATGTATAAACTCCATTATCGAGAAAACGAGTTTTTCAAATTATGAAATAATTATTGCCAGTTTAGGTGAAAAAAATAAAGAAAAACAGACTATACATGACTTGTATAAAGAAAAATTGGGAGAAAGGTTTAAGATCGTTTACCTTAAAGAACCACTTAGCCCTGCAAAATTTAGCAATAAAGCGGCTGCCATTTCTTCAGGTGAATATTTATTATTTTTAGACAGTCAAACAGAAATTTCAACGCCAGATTGGCTTGAACAGATGCTAAGTTTTGCTCAATTTGAAAGAATTGGGTGTGTAGGAGCGAGGATTACATCTCATAACGACGAAATTCAACTTGGTGGAATTATTTTGGGCCTAAATGGGGTTGCTGAATTTAATGTGTTGGATACCTCTGAGACTACATCCATGAACTCTAGGTTATTTCAGACAGATTATAATTATACGGCTATTTCCTCGGCTTGCTTAATGATAAATCGAGGGGATTTTATTGCTCACAATGGTTTTGATGAAGAATTAGAAGAGTATCATGATGTTGATTTAAGTATACGACTATATCAAGCCGGAAAATGGAACATTTTAGCACATAATGCAGTAGTAAATAGCTTTTCCAATAAAATATATCAGTCGAAACCTGCACAAGATTCAATAACTTTTTTAAATTTGAATGAAGTTAAGATTAAGGCTAGATATGGCGATTTTTTGTTAAAAGATCCTGCTTATAATCCAAACTTGACTTTAAAAGGGGTCCCTTTTAAAGTCAAGACCTTTTCGAGTTAGAGTTAACAATGTAGTTTTCTCTTTTTCTAAGAATAAAACATGTCTGGAAGTAAGCAGGTTTTGCTAAGTTTAAAAAGAGCTATTAGGCTCTAAAAAAGTCGAGGCAACTCAAATGATCTAGCTATAGTTCTCTGGGGAATTTCGAAATTGGTGAGTTGGCTAGACTTTGATTTTAAATTCATAATTCTTTACAAATTTCATGAATTTTTTGGTTGTGTCAAATTGTTTGATGTGTTTTTTGGACTTTTATTAATTAATAATTAGTCTGAAAGGGAATATTCTATTCGCGAAAACGTTCTTTGATTTATATACGGTTTTAATTTAATGATTTATGCAGACATAGACAGTAATGCGCAGATTGCTCTGCGATGTCTTTAAGAAAAAATGAATTAGAGTATCGATTTGTTCCTTCTTTTGTCAAATTTATTATGACAAGCAACGTGGAATAGGTCGATATTTTTTTCATACTGTTTTGTAAAGTTTGTACGGCTATGCCATTAGTTAATGCAAAACCAAAATTCTTGAACAATATTTCGTCAATATAATTAAATATTGAAAGTTTGCTATGGGGATATATGTACCTCAGTTGCAAATAATAAAGTAACTCGGAACTTTACCCGTTAATAAGACTAAAGTCATAACAGCTTGCTCTTCATTCTTGTTTACCCTATTTCCAGAGAAGATATTTTAAAAAGACTTATACATTAGTTTGACAAAAATCAAATTACCTCTTATACTTTAGAAGTGGTCACTACCAGTTGGATTGGGAAATAATTTCGTGAGAAGGAGCGTCGTTATCGTGGATAATTCAAAAAAGCAACCATTATATGATCAGTTAGTTTCTGTGATTATAAAAAAAATTGAAGACGGTCTTGAGGCGGATACGCTTTTGCCTTCTGAAAGAGAGATGTCTGAGCAATATGATTTAAGTCGGACGACGGTGCGGCAAGCTTTGCAGGAGTTAGAAAAACTCGGTTACATTTATCGTCGACATGGTAAAGGAACCTTTGTTGCGGATTTAAGCAAGCAGACCATGAATTTGGCGGGGGCCTATAGTTTTACTGATCAGATGAAAAGTTTAGGCAAGATGCCAGAGACGACAATTTTAAGTTTTGAAATTGTCGAGGCGAAAAAATATTTTGCCGATAATTTGGATTTGACTGAAGGGGAGTCGTTGATTAAAATCAAGCGGTTGCGTTTGGCAGATGGGCAACCGATGATGGTAGAGCGGAGTTATTTACCGCAAAAATACTTTGGAGAATTAACAGAGGAATTGTTGCAACAAAAACCTTTGTATGAAATTTTTTCCGAAGAGTATCATCAAGTAATCAAGCTGGCAGAAGAGGAATTTTATGCGAGTGTAGCAATTTTTTCTGATGCTGAGCAGCTGGCTATTCAAGAGTCTGCGCCAGTACTAAATTTAATTCGGCGCACTTATAATGAGAAAAATGAAGTAATTGAATTTACTTTGAGTGTCGCTAGAGCGGATCAATTCCGCTATAAAATAGTTCATACTCGGTAGTGTTAGGTAAGTGGTCTAGTTAAAGTGGTTTACTAGGAAAATTGAGCCACAAGCTTTGGTTCAAAACTATCAGCACCAGTCGAATTTTTAATATTGTTATTTTAACTGCTAGTTAGACCTTTAGAAAAAGGTCTGACATAGGAGCTTCATAGAACTTAAGTTGTAAAGATGATATAGGAGGAGAGCAAATGTTTCAACAATCAGCAGCAGAATTAGAAAAATTAGGCGCCGAAATTACGACGAGGGAAATTCGTCAACAACCGGAATTATGGATGGAAGCCTTGGATTTATTCAAAGAACAAGAGGCAAAAATTAAAAACTTTTTAGACAAAGTTTTGGCGGAGACAGATCAAAAAATTCGGGTCATCTTCACGGGAGCTGGTACATCGCAATATGTTGGCGATACAATTGTTCCTTATTTAGCTGATAAGGGTAGCTCGCAATTTGTTTTTGAAAGCATTGCAACCACTAGTATTGTGGCAACACCGGCTGATTATCTGGCAGCTGATGATGTGACAGTGTTGGTATCCTTTGCCCGCAGTGGAAATTCACCTGAAAGTGTGGCAACTGTCGAAATTGCCAATCAAGTTGTAAAAAATCTTTTCCATGTTACGATTACGTGTGCCAAGGATGGTTCTTTAGCAAAAAATGCAGCTGGCGATGAACGGAATTTGTTATTATTGCAACCGGAACGCTCCAACGATGATGGCTTTGCGATGACCGGTAGCTTCAGCTGTATGGCACTGACAGCATTATTGGTCTTCGATCAAACTCCTTTGGCGGCTAAAGAAAAATTTGTTGCCGACATGATTACGTTAGGTAAAGAAGTTATTGCCAGAGAAGCGCAAATCCAAGGATTAATTGATAAAGATTTTGATCGGATTGTCTATTTGGGTTCTGGCTCGCTAGCTGGTCTGACTCGGGAATCTCAATTGAAAATTTTGGAATTGACAGCCGGCAAAATTGCGACAGTCTTTGACTCTTCCATGGGCTTCCGTCATGGACCGAAATCTTTTGTTAATGAAGAGACATTGGTTTTTGTTTATCAAAGTAATGATGAATATACTCGGCAATACGATCAAGATATTTTACATGAAGTGGTCGGCGATGAAATTGCGCGGGCAACGGTCGCCATTTCTCAAAATGCTCAAGGAAACTTCACGGATGATTCCTTTATCTTTGAAAGTCAGACTGACTTACTGCCTGAAGGGTATCTTGCACTGCCATTTCAAATGGTTGCTCAGACAGTTTCCTTGTTGGCCTCCGTCAAAGTCGGCAATACACCAGACACACCATCACCAAGCGGAACAGTTAACCGTGTAGTCAAAGGTGTAACAATCCATCCATATCAATAACTTTTATAAAAAAATTTTTTAAAGGGGATATAAATTATGTTAAAAATGTCAGCTGGAAAATGGCAATACATGGAACAATTATCAACAAAGGATGGTTTTATTGAAGCCTTGGCAATTGATCAGCGGGGGGCCTTGAAAAAAATGATTACGGCGTTGGGGGAAGAACCAACTAGCCAACATATTACTGATTTTAAAAAATTGGTGTCAGAGGAATTGACCCAATATGCGTCTTCAATTTTATTAGACCCAGAATATGGGTTGCCTGCAGCGGATGCCCGGGATAAAGATGCCGGCTTATTGTTAGCTTATGAAAAGACTGGTTACGATGCAACGACGCCTGGACGTTTGCCAGACATTTTGAAGGAATGGTCTGTGTTACGTTTGCAGGAAAAAAAGGCCGATGCGATGAAATTCCTTCTATATTATGATGTGGATGAAGATGCAAAAATCAACCATGAAAAACATGTTTTCGTGGAACGCCTAGGTAGCGAATGCGCTGGTCAAGATATTCCATTTTATCTAGAAGTGGTCGCTTACGATGCTAATATTGCCGATGCAACTTCAAAAGAATATGCTAAAGTTAAACCCCACAAAGTAATTGAGATGATGAAGGAATTTACCAAACCTCAATATAAAGTTGACGTTTTAAAAGTTGAAGTGCCGGTCAACATGAATTTTGTTGAAGGCTATGGCGATGACGTAGTTTATACGAAAGCTGAGGCAGCAGCTTACTTCAAAGAACAAAGTCAAGCAACTGATTTACCATTTATTTTCTTGAGTGCAGGGGTATCGGCAAAATTATTCCAAGAAACGCTCTTATTTGCTAAAGAAGCTGGTTCGACCTTTAACGGTGTACTTTGCGGCCGGGCAACTTGGAAAAATGGCGTGGAACCTTTCATTAAAGAAGGGGAAGCGGCCGCTCGCAAATGGTTGCAAACGGAAGGTCGTGCTAATATTGAAGAATTAAATGCAATAGTGGACAAAACAGCGACTCCTTGGTTCAGCAAAGTTGAAAAAGCTTAAGGAGTAAACCATGATTATTACAGTGACTATGAACCCCTCATTGGATATGGCCTATCCGGTGCCCCATTTAATTATTGATGACGTGAATCGAGTAACGAATGTCTCAAAAACAGCTGGAGGCAAAGGCCTAAATGTTACGCGGGTTTTAAAACAATTAGGCGCTACGGTTGTTGCGACTGGCTTAATCGGTGGCAATATCGGCCGTTTTATTACCGAACAGCTGACAGCAACTGATATTGCCCATGATTTTTATGAGATTGCTGGTGAAAGCCGTCACTCGATTGCTATCTTGCATGACGAGGGCAAACAAACGGAATTATTAGAAACTGGTCCAGAAATTTCTGAATTAGAACTGGCTGGCTTTCTAGAAAAATTTGTCGGCTTAACAAAAGATGTTGCGGCCTTGACGATTTCTGGTAGTCTACCACCGGGTGTGCCCCAAGATTTTTATCAAAAATTAATCAATCTAGTTAAAGTTCCTGTATTATTGGACAGTTCGGGTAAAACTTTAGCTGCAAGCTTAGCCGGTCAGCGCAAACCGTTTCTAATCAAGCCTAACTTATCTGAGATTCAAGAGTTAGTTGGTGTCGAATTATCACTAGATAATCTTGAGCAATTGAAGGATGTTTTACAGGAAGACATTTTTACGGGCATTGAGTGGCTAGTTATTTCGATGGGCAGTCAAGGGGCGCTTGCGAAACACAATGGACTGTTTTATCGAGTAGAAATTCCTAAAATTGCTGTCGTCAATCCAGTTGGTTCTGGTGATGCGACTCTAGCTGGTTTAGCCTATAGTGTTGAAAAAGGTTTGTCAGATGAAGAGCTATTAAAAACTGGCATGGTTTGTGGCATGTTAAATGCTCAAGAGCATCAAACCGGTTGGATAAATCCAGCTAATTTTTCAGAACTGTTTGAAAAAATTACTGTCACTAAAATATAAAAAAAGTGCGTCGAAGGAAAGCTTGTTTAGTCAGCTTTCCTTTGACGCCATTTTATTCGTTAAATCAGCGGAAAATAAAGAAAAAGACTTGCAACTGTCAGCAAAACTGTTATACTGTTTTAGTGTGTGTTTTCCGACACGCAGTTTTATGCTCAGGGGTAACTGAGCAGTGGGAGGAGAAATTTGGATCTCCAATTAACCACATCACGGACTCAAGGAGGTATGTCTCGTGGCAAAAAAAGTAGAAAAAATCGTTAAATTGCAAATTCCTGCAGGTAAAGCAACACCAGCTCCCCCAGTAGGTCCTGCACTAGGTCAAGCCGGTATCAACATCATGGGCTTCACAAAAGAATTTAATGCCCGCACAGCTGACCAAGCAGGTTTAATCATTCCAGTGGTTATCTCAGTTTATGAAGATCGTTCATTTACTTTCGTAACTAAGACACCACCAGCAGCTGTTCTATTGAAAAAAGCAGCGAAGGTTGACAAAGGCTCTGGCGAACCAAACAAAACGAAAGTTGCGTCTGTTTCAAAAGCTCAAGTTCAAGAAATCGCTGAATTAAAAATGGAAGACCTAAACGCCGCTAACGTTGAGTCAGCAATGCGCATGGTTGAAGGAACTGCAAGAAGCATGGGGATTACTGTAGAATAATTTTTACACCCTGAAGCAACGGCTTCTCAGTTGGCTCTGTATTGAAAAATATAGAACACGTGGGAGGTTCAACCCGTTATAACCACTAAGGAGGAAACAAAATGGCTAAAAAAAGCAAAAAAATGCAAGAAGCATTAAAATTAGTTGACAAAAATAAAGCATATCCTGTTGCAGAAGCAGTTGCTTTAGCAAAAGAAACCAACATCGCAAAATTCGATGCAACTGTTGAAGTGGCTTACCGCTTAAACGTTGACCCTAAACAAGCAGACCAACAAATTCGTGGCGCTGTCGTTTTACCTAACGGAACTGGTAAAACACAAAAAGTTTTAGTTTTCGCTAAAGGCGATAAAGCTAAAGAAGCAGAAGCAGCTGGTGCAGATTATGTCGGCGAAGCTGACATGGTTCAAAAAATCCAAGGCGGCTGGTTCGACTTTGACGTAGTTGTAGCAACTCCTGACATGATGGCAGAAGTTGGTAAATTAGGTCGGGTCTTAGGACCAAAAGGCTTAATGCCAAACCCTAAAACTGGTACTGTAACAATGGACGTTACAAAAGCTGTTAACGAAGTTAAAGCTGGTAAAGTAACTTACCGCGTTGACCGTGTTGGAAACATTCATGTACCAATCGGTAAAGTATCATTTGATACTGACAAATTAATCGAAAACTTCAACACAATCAATGACGTTTTAATGCGTGCTAAACCAGCCGCAGCAAAAGGTCAATACATCAAAAACATCACAGTAACGACTACTTTTGGTCCTGGTGTTCACGTTGATCAATTTTCATTTTAATGTAAATTAAAGATTGACTTGCTTGCCTTATCTATGGTAAGGTAAGCAAGGTTAATTAATATTAATCGTACCGAAGACAGTAGGTGACGCAAGTCTTAATTTCCTACCGAGGACAATGTTGAGAAATTCAATAGTCCCTCTATGTCTACGGTGGCATAGGGTTATTTTTTTGGTTTCAAAGAAAAACTCTTTCCATCAAAATTCAGGAGGTGAAATACAATGAGTGAAGCAATTATTGCAAAAAAAGCCCAAGAAGTTGAAGAAGTAACTGCGAAATTTGAAGCAGCTGCCTCTGTCGTTTTTGTTGACTATCGTGGATTAACAGTTGAAGAAGTAACAAACTTGCGTAAACAATTACGTGACAACGACGTTGAAATGAAAGTTATCAAAAATTCAATCTTATCTCGTGCTGCTGAAAAAGCTGGTTTAGCTGGTTTAGGTGACGTGTTCACTGGACCAACTGCTGTTGCCTTCAGTAACGAAGATGTGGTTGCACCTGCAAAAATCATGGTTGATTTTGCTAAAGATGCAAAAGCATTGGAAGTAAAAGGTGGCGTAGTTGAAGGAAAAGTTTCTTCCATCGAAGAAATCACTGCCTTGGCTGCATTACCAAACCGCGAAGGTCTCCTTTCTATGTTGCTATCTGTGCTACAAGCACCAGTTCGCAATGTGGCTTACGCTGTCAAAGCAGTGGCCGAAAAAGAAGACGACGCAGCTTAATTTTAGTTGATTTAGTCGCTTAGTTACTATTAAAATACAAAACCAATATATGGAGGAAATTAAAAATGGCATTGAACATTGAAAACATCGTTGCTGAATTAAAAGAAGCAACTATCATTGAATTAAACGATTTAGTAAAAGCTATTGAAGAAGAATTTGGCGTATCTGCAGCAGCTCCTGTAGCAGTTGCTGGTGCAGCAGGCGGTGCCGCTGCAGCTGAAGAACAAACTGAATTCACTGTTGAATTGACAGCAGTTGGCGATCAAAAAGTTAAAGTTATCAAAGCAGTTCGTGAAGCAACTGGTCTTGGCTTGAAAGAAGCGAAAGAAGTAGTTGACGGCGCTCCTGCAGCAGTTAAAGAAGGCATCAACAAAGAAGAAGCAGAAGCATTAAAAGCTTCTTTAGAAGAAGTTGGCGCAACTGTAACTGTAAAATAATTTTTCAAAATTATTTAAAGACTAGAAACCTTGTTAAGTCAGGGCTTCTAGTCTTTTTTTTGTTACCACAAAAGCAAAATTTTCTCAGTAAAATTGCCGAAGATATTATCAAAATATTTAATCAAATAACCTTGTTTTAAACCTAAAAATCTGGTTTTAAGCAATAAAAAAATCTAGTTTCTACTATTATATGTAGTGAGTATTTGCTCTTTGTTTTTCTACTTATTTAACAGGTGATTTTGATTCTTACTAACACGGTGCTGTTACTTCTAATTAAATGATATTTTGCTCAATGTCTGCTGTTTGAATTTTGCATATCTTTCTAATTCTGCTTCGATCATCTGTTTTGAAACCAAGCCTTCCTGCCAAATAGTCAGCTCAGCTTCTAGCTTGCTTCCTTTGCTGCGGGTTTTCCAATAGCCGATAATCGCCCCTTCAAACAAAATTGCTCCAGGATTTGCAACAGTTTGCCAAATTACTCGCTGATGTGAGCTATCGGCTAAAATAACATGGCGATCTTGGAGACCAAGATAAGGATCGTGTCCTTTTAAAAGATGAAAAGTCCGGTGATTACTGACAGGAGTTGCTAGGGTAGATAAATCTTTTTCCAAGATAAATTGCTTTTTATCAGCAACTGTAACAGGCACAATTTCTGTTACAATTGTTTGCCACATTCGTTTGGCTTGCTGTGGTGAACAGCCTAACCAATTGGCAAAGGCTAACTCATCGGTGGGACCATAGCAATGAAGGAATTTTTTGAGCAGTTGACGCACTGGTGGAGCTTTCAACGCAAGTTCCTCTCCTAACCAATTTTTGTAAGAAGTAAAGCTAGGAGTTCGTCCGTCCCGTTTGGCAAATACGACTTGTCCTTGAAAAGCACAGGGCCGAAGTAAAAAAGAAACTGCGGCTCCACCAACCGTTTGCTTTTGGGGATTGCCGTACATAGAAGGAGCATTCCATAAGCTTTTTTTCTCTTTAGGAAGATAGTCTGCTACCCATTCAGCAATTGTTTGGTCTAACCTTGTTTTACTTTCGATAATCGTTGTATCTAATTGGTGTATAACTTTTTGTAATAGTTGCCAGACTTGGTCAAAGTCCATTTTTAAAAAATCCAAAGCTAGCTGGATACCTTTTGTATAAATCCAAGGCTCATCAACTAAAGGAGTTAAGGTTGGTAAAAAGATGCGGCTTTCTATAGTTGGAAAGACAACCGGTGTTCCGCGGAAACTCCAAGCTTGGACTAGGATTTTTTCTTCCTCTAGAGCTTCTTTCATCTTTGTTTTAGAAAACGCAGTTGTCCGATTATGGAGGGCCTCTTGCCAAGCATCTGGGGGAGAATTTTGAAACCCGCAGGCACCGATGAGTTCTGTTAGCTTTTCAGCGGGATAAAATTTATCCAAATGGTGCGAGCGCAAACGGAAATTTCGGATTTCTTCGTAAGTAAACTGTTTCATTGGTAAGCTCCTTTCAAAGTTATTATACAAGCTAAAGGGGTTTCTCCCAAATTTAGTTAATTTTTCTGTTAAATAACAATCAGATGAGAAAATGAAAGGTTATTGATGAATAAAATGTGAAGAAATTCTAAAAAAACTATTGCTAATTTCAGAATTTTCTATTAATATATGAACAATTACAAGATTAGGGGGATAAAGTATGAAAAAAAGCTTGTTTGCAGGATTTTTATTATGTGGGTTAGTCTTAACAGCCTGTGGAGGCGATTCGAACTCCACAGACGGAAGTAGCACTTCAGGCAGCAGCTCTGCTTCGGGAAATGCAGAGCAGGTTTTTAATCTTGCGGTAGTTCAAGAAATGCCGAGCGCCGATTTATCTTTGGCAACAGATACAATTAGTTTTGCGGCTTTGAATAATGTCTATGAAGGATTATATCGTCTAGATGCCGATCAAGCACCTTCACCAGCGGGAGCAGCAGAAATGGCCGAAGTGAGTGACGATGGCTTAGTTTACACGTTACAGTTACGAGAAGATGCGACTTGGTCAAATGGTGATCCTTTAACAGCGGATGATTACGTGTATGGTTGGCAAAGAACCGTTGATCCAGCAACAGCATCTCAATATGCTTATCTCTATTCCTCAGTGGCAAATGCGACTGCTATCACTGAAGATGGCGCAGATGTTTCAACTTTAGGAATTAAAGCTTTAAGTGATTACGAGTTAGAAATTACTTTGGAGGTGGCAACGCCGTACTTTGATTATCTATTAGCATTTCCATCATTCTTCCCGCAACATGAAGCAACAGTCGAAGAATATGGCACCGAATACGCCCAAACCAGTGATAAAGCAGTCTATAATGGGCCTTTCGTGTTAGCTGATTTTGATGGTCCGGGTACGGATACTGAGTGGACTTACCAAAAGAATGATACTTACTGGGATGCTGACAATGTAGCGTTGGATACAATTAACGTCTCCGTTATCAAAGAATCTTCAACTGGTTTAAATTTATTTAATGATGGACAGTTAAACGATGTGACCTTAACGGGTGAATTAGCTCAGCAGAATGCTGGCGAAGAAGCTTATGTAGTTGATAAATCTTCCCGGACGACGTATATCGAAATGAATCAGCGGGAAGCCGATTCTCCTTGGCACAATCAAAATCTGCGGATGGCATTGTCCTATGCCATCGATCGAGAAATGATGGTTCAGCAAGTTTTAGGCAATGGCTCAGTTGCTTCCACCAGTTTGATTCCTTCCGAGATGTCGTATAATCCAGATACTGGTGAAGATTTTGTGGTAGATTCAAAAGCTGATTTAGAATACGATTTAGAACAAGCTCAAAGCTATTGGGAAGCAGCCAAGTCAGAATTAGGAATTGATTCTTTAAGTTTTGAATTATTAGCAGATGATACAGATTCAACGAAAGCTGTAGCACAATACTTGCAAGGAGCTTGGCAGGATGCCTTTGATGGCATGTCTGTAAGCATTGCAACTGTACCATTTTCTGTACGGATTGATCGGGCGAATACCGGTGATTTCGAAGTGGTTCTAGGCGGCTGGGGTGCCGATTATTCTGATCCAAGTAGCTTCACTGATTTATTTGTTACAGACAATACCTACAACCGTGGTCGTTGGTCAAATTCTGAGTATGATACTTTAGTAACGGAAGCAGCAACAACCAACGCCAATGATCCTGAAGCCCGTTGGCAGAATCTAGTGGATGCTGAAGCGATTATCTCCGGTGAGATGGGTGTTATTCCAGTCTTCCAAAAAGCTGAAGGTCACCTACGTTCCACAGAGGTAAAAAATGTCGTCGTACACGGAGCTGGCGCTTCTTATGATTACAAATGGGCTTATATTGAATAAGCTAGACAAAGATTAAATGAAGGAGCTCTGTAGAATGATTGTAAAATTTTCTTCTACAGAGCTTTTTTTGCTATTTTAATCTAATAAATTCAGCGGCGATTTAATTTATTTCTTATGTAGGGAAATTTTTAAAGGAAATCATCCCATTAAAATGATGAAACGGTTATTGTATAATTAGAAAACGCTCATAAAATTGCTATGAAATAAAATAATCTGAATTTTTCTTATGTTATTTAAAAATTTTTTTTATGAAAACCTCTAGATAAAGCCTTGAAATATTCACGAAATTTTGGAAATGTATTGAATTTATGAAAAATTGGCATTATTTTATCGATTTTTTTTGGTTTATTCTATTGCAATTTTAATCGAAATTATTTAAAATCTTAATTAACTTCAGACAGTACTAATTTTTCTGAAAATACAAAATAATGCGAGGTTATCAAATGAAGAAGAGTGTTCTTTTTGGTTTAACTGCAACATGTGCCCTAGTGCTTAGTGCATGTTCAGGTGGGAGTAATGATACTTCAACAAATGACTCCGGTACATCAAGTTCTGGTTCTAGCGAGTTAGCTGCAACACAAGAGCTAAATTATGTGGAAGGTTCGGCAATTCCAACGGCTGACTTATCAGTTGCAACGAATGCGGTAAGTTTCAGAGCCTTAAACGCAGTGTATGAAGGTATCTACCGCGTCAATGACGAACAAGTAGTTGAACCTGCTGGTGCTGCTGAAATGGCGACTGTTAGCGATGATGGTTTAACTTACACAATTCACTTGAATGAAGATGCAGTTTGGTCGAATGGTGACCCTGTAACCGCTGCTGACTATGTTTATGGCTGGCAAAGAACTGTTGATCCAGCGACTGCTTCTCAATATGCTTATCTATATGCTCCAGTTGCTGGCGCTAATGATATCATGGAAGGCAATGCTGATGTTTCGACTTTAGGAATTGTTGCAGATGGCGAATACGACTTGACAATTACTTTAGATGTGGCGACGCCTTACTTTGATTTCTTATTGGCATTCCCATCATTCTTCCCTCAACACCAAGCTACTGTTGAGCAATATGGTGCTGACTATGCCTTAACAAGTGACAACGCTGTTTACAATGGTCCATTTACTTTAACTGACTTCGATGGTCCTGGTACTGATACTGAGTGGTCATACACTAAGAATGATACTTATTGGGATGCTGACAGCGTGACTTTAGATAAAGTTAACGTTAGTGTGGTAACTGAAGTTGCGACTGCTTTGAACTTGTTCCAAGATGGTCAAGCAGATTACGTTACTTTATCTGGTGAATTAGCACAACAAATGTCTTCTGATCCGCAATTTGTAACAGTAGCTCAAGGTACAACTGCTTACCTTGAAATGAATCAAAGAGAAGAAGATTCTGTATGGCACAACGAAAACCTGCGTAAAGCAATTTCGTATGCTATCGATCGTGAATCTTTTGTAACAAATATTTTAGCTAACGGTTCAGTTTCTGCTCCTGGTATCGTACCATCTGCATTAGCTGTTGGGCCTGACGGTAATGACTTTACTGAAGATACCGATGTTGATGGTTTTGAATATGATCCAGAACAAGCTGCTCAGTATTGGGAAACTGCTAAAGAAGAGCTAGGCATTGATAGCTTAAACTTTGATATCTTGAGTGATGACGGTGATGCTGCTAAGCGTTCATTGGAATACTTACAAGGTGCAATTGAAGATGCTTTAGATGGCGTGACTGTAACAGTTACGAACGTGCCATTCTCAGTTCGTTTAGACCGTTCAACAAATGGTGAGTTTGACATGGTAGTTTCTCTATGGGGGGCTGACTATGCCGATCCATCTAGCTTCTTAGATTTATTTGTGACTGGTAACTCTTATAACCGTGGACAATGGAGCAACACAGAATATGATGCTTTAATTGAAGCGGCAGCAACAACAAACGCAAACGATCCAGAAGCTCGCTGGCAAAATATGTTAGACGCAGAAAACATTATGTCTGACCAATTAGGTGTTATTCCTTTCTACCAACGTTCATTAGCAACAATGCAACGCTCAACAATGCAAGGTGTTGTTCAACACGCATCTGGCGTTGATACAGACTTCAAATGGGCTTACATGGCTGCTGAATAATTTGTAGTTTTAAAGTCTTAAAATTAAATAGTATTCATCGTGTGAAAAATAAGCGTGGCGTATCAGTAAATAGCAGATACGCCACGCTGTTATGATGAAAGAATGGAAAGAAAAGCGATGCAAAAATGGGAAACTGTGAAGTTTTTGAGTCGTTTTTTTTAATTTATCATGTTAAACCTCTTTACATATGTTAAGAAAAGTTATATAAAAGAAACTAGCAAAAAAAATAAAGAGCATAGAAGGAGAATTCCGGTTGTTAAAATCCAGAATAGATAATTCTCTGCTCCAACTTCAGACAATTTTTTAAATGGTAGCTCTCTTTTTTCTTTTCGAGCAAGAGCTTTTCGCATAGAATGTTGGAAAAAATCAAAGAAGCCAGAAGCAAAGACCCCTAAAAAGCCACCGACTATCAAAAAGAACAGCATAAACATAAATAAATAATCTGAAACGGTTCCCCAGGAGAGCTGGTCATTGATTAATGCAATTATGATGCTTAGTACAAGACAGATGGCGGAGACGATTAGTGGTAGACGAAATTTTTTCATAGATTCACTTCATTTCTAATGGATTAGTCGTTGTTTACTTTACCTAATTTTTGTTTGGAAGTCAAAATACTTTAGGAGGCGGAATTTTTGAACAGTTTTGTAAAATATCTCTTGAAACGTATACTGTTTATGGTAATTACTTTGTGGTTGATTGCTACAATCACATTCTTCTTAATGAAATTGTTGCCAGGAACACCTTATACGAACCAAGAACGTTTGAGTCCAGAAGTGATTGCTCAGTTAAATGCGCAAAATGGTTTGGACCAGCCAGTTATCGTCCAATATTGGCTTTATTTAAAAAATCTTGTAACCGGGAATTTTGGGATTTCCTTCCAATTCCAAAACCAACCAGTTGCCAACTTATTATCTGCTAGAATCGGACCTTCTTTACAATTAGGTGCCCAAGCAATTATTTTGGGAACATTTGTTGGTATTATTTTAGGAACCATTTCTGCGATGCGTCAAAATACCTGGATTGATAGTTTAGCAACTTTAGTCGCGATTTTAGGACGTTCGATTCCTAACTTTGTCTTTGCGGTTATTCTGCAATACTTATTCTCTATTAAATGGCAAATTCTGCCAATCGCAAAATGGGATGGCTTTGTTTATACCATCTTACCATCCGTTGCTTTAGCGATGTCGCCATTAGCCGATTCAGCTCGTTTCATCAGAACGGAAATGGTTGAAGTGCTCCATAGTGATTATGTGGAACTGGCACGGGCTAAAGGGTTAAGCCGCTGGCAAGTTGCCTTCCGCCATGGTTTAAGAAATAGTTTGATTCCTTTGCTTACTTTATTAGGGCCACTAGCTGTAGGTTTAATGACCGGGTCTTTGGTTATTGAAAACATCTTTGCTGTGCCTGGTATCGGGGATCAATTTACTAAATCAATTTTGACAAATGACTACCCAACGATTATGGCCGTAACGATTTTGTATTCGGTGATGTTAGTTACAGTTATCTTAATCGTTGATATCTTATACGGAATTGTTGACCCACGAATTCGCGTATCAGAAGGGAGCAAGAGTTAATGGATTCTTTTAAATTAAATAATATCCCTGAAAAAATCAAAGAAATTCCTGCTTCCAAGTTTGATTTTATTAAGCGAAATTCCGTTGCTGAACGGGAAAGAATTGCTGCTCCATCGTTAAACTTTATTCAAGATGCATGGCGCCGTTTAAGAAAAAATCGGGCTGCTGTGATCTCCATGATTTTACTGGCAATTGTCATCTTGGTTTCTATTATTACTATTTTCTGGTCACCATTTGACCCAACGCAGCAAAATATTGCTTACACAAACTTACCGATTAAAATTCCTGGTATTGATATCAATGGCTTTAATGGTTATTCACAGGTTAGTGGGCAATGGGTTGACCGTTATGCTCAAGCGAATGTTCCTGAAGGTACCTATTACTTATTAGGAACAGATAGTTTAGGTCGTGACTTATTGTCTCGTTTGTTCATGGGTACTCGGGTATCCTTGATTATTGCCTTCTTTGCAGCTTTCTTAGATATTTTCTTTGGGGTAACCTACGGAATTATTTCTGGTTTAGCTGGTGGCCGTGTGGATACCTTTATGCAACGGATTATTGAAATCCTTTCAGGTATTCCTAACTTAGTTGTAATGATTTTGATGTTAGTTGTGTTTGACCCAGGTATTATCTCAATCGTTGCGGCGATGGCGATTACTAACTGGATTTCCATGGCTCGGATTGTGCGGGCCCAAACCTTGAAGCTGAAAGATCAAGAATTTGTTTTAGCTGCTATCACTTTAGGAGAATCGAAATTTAAAATTGCCTTCAAGCATATTTTACCGAATATCTCCAGTGTTATTATTATTCAAATGATGTTTAGTATTCCATCAGCAATTTTCTTCGAAGCCTTCTTAAGTTTCATCGGTTTAGGGGTTTCGGCACCAACTGCTTCATTAGGTACTTTGCTGAATGAAGGGTACAAGACTTTCCGTTACTTGCCTAACTTAATGTGGGCACCAGCCTTTGTGTTGTCAGTTATTATGATTGCCTTTAATATGTTGGCCGATGGTTTACGTGATGCATTCGATCCGAAGATGAAAGAGGGATAATTTTGAAAAAAGTACTCGAAGTTAAAGACTTAAAAATATCTTTCGATACCTTTGCCGGAAAAGTGCACGCAATTCGTGGTGTTAGCTTTGACTTGTTCGAAGGAGAAACCTTAGCAATTGTTGGTGAGTCAGGAAGTGGGAAATCCGTTACAACTCGTAGCGTGATGCGCCTTTTATCAGACAATGCCAATATTGACAATGGTCAAATCCTTTTTAAAGGCGAAGATATCGCAAAGAAGACTGAAAAAGAAATGCAAGCAATTCGTGGTAAAGAAATTGCCATGATTTTCCAAGATCCGATGACCTCATTGGATCCGACTATGCCGATTGGCAAACAGGTTGCTGAGTCCTTGATTAAACACAATAAAGTGTCGAAAAAAGAAGGTCTAGAAGCCGCTTTAGAATTATTAAAACTCGTTGGTATTCCCAATGCTGAAAAGCGTTTGAAAAATTACCCCCACCAATTTTCTGGCGGGCAGCGTCAACGGATTGTCATTGCGATTGCCTTGATTTGTTATCCTGAAGTCTTAATCGCTGATGAACCAACGACTGCCTTGGACGTGACGATTCAAGCGCAAATTTTAGAATTGATGAAGGATATTCAAACGAAAATCAATACATCAATCATCTTCATCACCCATGACCTTGGGGTTGTTGCCAATGTTGCCGACCGAGTTGCCGTAATGTACGGTGGCCGAATCGTTGAAGTCGGCACCTCTGAAGAAATTTTCTACAATCCGCAACATCCTTATACATGGGGGCTGTTAGGTTCGATGCCTTCAATGGATGGCGGCGAAGATCGTTTATACGCAATTCCTGGTTCACCGCCAGATTTATTAGATCCACCAACTGGAGATGCCTTCTATCCTCGTAATGAGTTTGCTTTAGAGATTGATACCGAAGAAGCTCCACCGTTCTTTGAAGTATCTAGCACGCATAAAGCTGCGACTTGGTTATTGGCACCACAAGCGCCTAAAGTTGAGCCGCCGGTTGAGATTCAACGTCGCTGGAAAATTTTCCAAGAAAAACAAGCGGTTAAACAAGCGTAAAGGGGTGGCAGAATGTCAGATAAAATCTTATTAGATGTAAAAGGTTTAAAACAATATTTCAACGTTGGCCGTCCTGACGAAGTCAAAGCGGTAGATGATATCAGCTTCCACATTTACGAAGGGGAAACCTTTGGACTTGTTGGAGAATCTGGTAGTGGTAAGTCAACAACTGGTCGGACAATCATCCGCTTAAACCAGCGGACTGCCGGCGATATACTTTTTGATGGTCGTGATGTTGCTTCATTAAAATCACGGGCGGATTTAACTAAATTCCGTCGTGATGTACAGATGATTTTCCAAGATCCGTATGCGTCATTAAATCCACGGATGAAGGTCAATGATATCATCGCTGAAGGAATTGATATCAACAATCTAGCAGCTTCTAAAGAGGCCCGGGCAGAACGAGTGAATGAATTATTAAAAACAGTTGGTTTGGATCCAAACCACGGTACTCGTTATCCCCATGAGTTTTCCGGCGGTCAGCGCCAACGGATTGGGATTGCTAGAGCTTTAGCAGTTGAGCCACGGTTTATCGTCTGTGATGAACCAATCTCTGCTTTGGATGTGTCGATTCAAGCTCAGGTGGTTAACTTATTACAAGATTTACAAGTGGAACATAATTTAACTTATCTATTTATCGCCCATGATTTATCAATGGTAAAACATATCAGTGATCGAATCGGCGTAATGCACGGCGGTAAATTATTAGAAGTGGGCACCAGTGATGAAATTTACAATCACGGCGTTCACCCTTACACAGAAAGCCTGCTTTCAGCGATTCCTTTACCAGATCCCGATTACGAACGTACACGTACGCGGATTAAGTATAAAGATGATGTTGAGCATGATGGAAAAGTTCGTTCCTTGCGGGAAATCACGGATGGTCATTATGTCTATGCGAGCGACGATGAAGTGGATTATTACCGCAATAAAATCGAAGAAAAAATTAAAGCCGACAATAACTAATTGTTGACTGAAATTTTTTAAGCAGTTGAGACTTTCGAGTTTCAGCTGCTTTTTTTATTAGACTTTGTCGAATCAAACTGTAGAAGTATTATTTCAAAAATCACAAAAGCTGCATCTTTTACCTTGCTTATTTGTCGGCTTCTGGTTATAATTGGACTATACCAAACAAGAGGTGGATAAAAATGGAAATTATTCGCGTGAAAGATGCTCAAGCAGGCGGAAAAAAAGCTTTTGAATTAATTGAAGCAGCTATCAATGAAGGTGCTGGCGTGTTGGGTTTAGCCACTGGTAGCACACCGGAAACTTTGTACCAAGAAATGATTCACAGCTCGAGAGATTATTCAGAAATGGTCTCAATTAACTTGGATGAATATGTTGGTTTAAGCGGGGAAGATTCGCAAAGCTATCGTCAATTTATGAATCAACATTTATTTAACGAAAAATCCTTTAAAGAAAGTTTTGTGCCCAACGGTAAAGCTGAAAATCTGCAAGCTGAATGCACCCGTTACGATCAAATCATTGCAGAACATCCGATTGATTTACAAATTTTAGGGATTGGTCAAAATGGTCATATCGGTTTTAACGAGCCGGGAACAGCCTTTGATAGTCAAACTCATTTAGTTGATTTAACGGAATCAACAATTAATGCCAATAAACGCTTCTTTGATAAAGTGGAAGATGTGCCAACCCAAGCCTTGTCAATGGGAATTGGTTCGATTATGAAGGCTAAAAAAATTATTTTGATGGCCTATGGTGAAAATAAGCAAGCTGCGATTAAAGGCATGATAGACGGGGACGTGACAGAAGCGTTGCCAGCGAGCGTTTTACAAAATCATCCTAATGTAGTTGTGATTGTTGATGAAGCGGCGGCAGCAACTCTCTAATCTTTAAAAATAGCTGAATAAATTCCAGACTGCGATAGAAGCCAAATCAGCTTTTCTTGCAGTCTTTTTTGACTTTCAGTTTTTCTTTTGCAGGGAAAATGCTATAGTTAAGAAGGAGACGGTTACTTAATGACAGCAACAGCAGATTTAACAATTGTTGAAATAATTTTTCGTTTGCTTTTAGCGATGGTGATTGGCGGCTCAGTCGGCTATGAGCGACAATATGCCAATCGGCCAGCTGGCATGCGCACGCATATCATGGTCTGTATGGGGGCAACGATTATTGCACTAATCCAAGTGGAAATTGCTGCGCAGGCATTGAATGATGCCTTGGCCAATCCGGAATTATCGGGGGTCATTCGCTCTGATCAGGCCCGCTTGATTGCCCAAGTTGTCAGCGGTATCGGTTTTTTAGGCGCTGGGACGATTATTGTGACCAAACAAAATGTCTTGGGCCTAACCACAGCAGCCTCATTATGGGCTGTCGCCGGCGTCGGGATTGCGGTGGGCATGGGCTATTATGCGATTGCCATCAGTTCTTTTGTGGCAATTATCATTGCGCTGACATTAATTAAACGAATCATCAAAGTGCCAACCCGTAAGAAATTGGAAGTCCGCTACATTCATCGGGAAGAGACCAAGGAGTTTATTACCGAATATTTTGACAAGCACAAAATTGAGATTGAAGATGTCAATTTTACGGTAACGTTTAATGAAGATTACCGCTTGTACACGAATATCTATACGATAGATTTGCCTAGCGGAATGACTTATACAGATGTGATTGAGGATTTATCTATTTATAAAAATATTACTGAATTGCGGTTAGTGACAATTTAAAGGAAAAAGGAGGAATTTTTGTGGATTTAGCGAATTTTCGTGAACTAGGTGGGTTAAAAAATAAAGAGGGGCAGTTGGTGAGCCACAATCGCCTATTACGCTCTGGCGAATTGTATCAAATTGATGCCGAGGCCAAAAACTTATTAGCTAATCATCAATTAGCGACGATTGTTGACCTGCGGGGAGAAGATGAAATCGCCGGTCATCCGGATGATATTTTTCCAGCCGTTGATTACGTGTGGATTGATATTATGAAGGAGGTTCATAATTCCGGCAGTCTTAATGATTTAACAAAAGTTGGAGATGTCGATGGAGTGGACCAGCATATGTTGGGGATCTATGATAATCTAGCGATGAATGCTGGGGCGCAGGCTGGTTATCAGCGCTATTTTGAAGAGCTGTTGCGAACAGAAGATGGTGCGGTCTTGTTCCACTGTTATGCCGGTAAAGATCGAACTGGTGTGGCTGCGGCATTGACTTTGGATTTATTAGATGTTCCGCGGGAAACTATCTACCAAGATTATTTGAAAACCAATGAGCTGAGAAAAGCACCGAATGAATTGCTTTTTGAAGAGATGCGGAAAAAAGGGTTAACGGATGATCAGTTGGCAGGGATGAAGGTTGCCTTAGAAGTGAAGCAAGAGTATTTAGAGCGGGTTTATCAGCTGCTAGATACAAATTATGGCGGTGTGGTGGGCTACGCTAAAGATGCTTTGAAATTAAGCGCAACGGATTTAGCAGATTTGAAAAAAATGTATTTAGATAAATAAAAAAGTCTGGAGCTGTGTGCAGGCTGTCTTAAAGAGTTGATTTTCAACAAGTGAGACAGTCCTGTAATACAGCTCCAGTTTTTTTTAGAGTATTGTCAAAAATAGACTGAGGAAGACGGTTAGTAGACCAGTCAGAAAATTAATCATATCGTTATTGGCCCACTGATAACCTTTGATTAATTTAGTGGCCTGTTGGTGATGGACTTCTTTTTCAGTCAGTTGCCCACAGACGACGCAACGATAAAGGGCTTGAATCGCTGCACCAAGAAAACTGTCGATAATGGAACCGCTGATGCCAACCAGAAAAGGAATGAGCAAAAATTCCCACGGTGGCAGCTGAAAACTGTGGCTCATGCTTAAAAAAAGAAAAAAACTTGCAGCAACTATAAGTGAGCCTATGGTGGAGGCGGCTGTTCCCAGCAAACTGATGGCACCGGATTGCCCCTTTAATAATGGTTTTAAAGTTAAAATCGAACGGGGCGGCTTTGCTGAAAGCATGCCGACTTCTGAGGCCCAGGTGTCGGCAGTAGCTCCGGCTAGACTGCTGACAAAGGCGATGAGAAAAATAATATCTTTGGTGACCGCATAAAACAGCAACGCAAAAAAAGCCGGTAGTGTATTGGCTAAAACCTGCTGTTGGTCCCGCCGACTGCCTTTTTCAATAATTTGTGACTGTTCATTTTTATGAAAGAATTGTTTTAAAAATTGAATTATGGCAGAAGTTCCAAAGAGCAGGCCAATCAGAATAATTGCATACCAAGGCCCCATTGCAATCACAAGACTGCCTAAAAGGATGCTGGCAACCATCCCTGACAAGCTTAAAAGGTTTAATAAATAGGCTAAAAAAGCGATACTGCCGGACAGCAGTAGGCCAATCAGCAATTGATACAAGAAAATGACCATCACACACACCTCGCATTTTAAATTTTACCATATTTTCTAAAATTAACCCTTTTCAAAATAATCTTTGGTAAAATGGGAGAGAAAGGGGGAAATTTTTTGGGAAAAAATAGGAAACAATCTAAATTACTTTATTGGACGATTGAAATCGTTTTAATTATTGTCGGCATTTTTTTCGTATTGCAAATGCCGAATGTCTTCCGACCATTTTTAACGATGCTGTCGGCAATCTTTTTACCGCTCTTAGTCTCAGGTTTCCTCTATTATATGTTGGACCCGCTAGTTTCGAAAATGGCGGCTAAGGGCCTACCACGAATTTTTGGCGCGATTATCTGCTTGGCAGTTTTGATTTTATTGCTGGTCTTAGGGGTGATGAATATTATTCCTCAATTGGCCCATCAAGCAGTCCAACTGTCGCAAAGCCTGCCAACTTACTTGCAGGAAACGGGGCGCTGGTTAGAAAGCATTGCCCGCCATCCAGATTTGCAGGGACTGGATTTAACCAACGAATTGCAATCGGCTAATCTAACCCTCAGCAATTTGCTGAATGTGGTTTTGGTTAATGTCACCAATAGCCTGACGACTATTTTTAGTTTTCTGATGCAATTTTTTGTCATTCTCTTTACAGTACCGTTTATCCTCCTCTTTATGTTTAAAGATGGTGATAAATTTTCCGGTGCTTTAGGCAATTTTTTTCCGGCCTCGATTCGTAGTGAATTACAGGAAACAGTCAGAGAAATGAATGACACCTTATCGGCTTATATTAGCTCGACGATGATTGATGCGGTAATTATTGGCGTCATGTCCTTTGTGGCAATGACTCTACTAAATCAGCCTTACGCACTTTTATTGGCAGTCGTCTGCGGCGTGACGAATATTATCCCTTATGTGGGGCCGTTTATTGGAGCAGTGCCGGCGGTGATTGTCGGATTGTTTATTTCTCCATGGCAAGCGCTGTATATCGGCCTTTCCATTTTGGTCATCCAGCAATTGGACGGCAATGTGATTAAACCTTTGTTATTCGGCAAAAATTTAAATATCCATCCATTAACGATTATTTTAGTCTTAATCGCCGCCGGCAGTGTGGCCGGAGTTGTCGGGATGCTGATTTGTATTCCAGTTTACGCTGTAATCAAAACGTTAGTCTTAAATATCCGGAAAATTTGGCAGCTGCGCAATCGCCGCCTCGTCAGTGAAGGTGAGGAGATTTCTGATGAATCGTAAATTATATCAAGCCTTAGAAAATTCGCCGATTATCGCTGCTATTAATAACAGCAGCGAATTAACTGCTGCTTTGGCGACTGATGTAGCCGTCGTTTTTGTACTTCATTCTAATTTGATGGAGCTGGCGACGCTGTCAAAAGCAATTAAAGAAAGTGGCAAATTAGGTTTTTTACACGCTGATTTAGTTAAAGGCTTATCCACCGATGATATGGCGATTGAATACATCAGCCGCCACAGCGGATTTGACGGCATTATTTCCACAAAGCCGGCGATGATTCGCTCAGCCAAAAAGCATCAGCTGTTAACCGTCCAGCGCTTCTTTCTTTTAGATTCCACCGCCTTGGCAAATGTTGAACGGCAAATTTCTTTAACCGAGGCTGATTTGGTGGAGGTCTTGCCGAATGTTTCTCCCAAAATTATTAAAGGCGTTCAGCAAAAGGCGAAGCGGCCTTTAATCGTTGGCGGGTTAATCAAAGACAAAGAAGATGTCTTTGCCACTTTGGGAGCTGGTGCCTTAGCGATTTCAACAACAAGTCAGCAGGTGTGGAATAGCTAGAAAGCTTCACAAAGAAAAGGGGAACTTAAAAGCATGAAAACGCTATTGTAGCTTTTTCTGTGAAATGATATAATAACAATAAGTAAATATCTGCTAGAGAGATGAGAGTATAGCGGCATTCACCAAAAAACTTGGTGTTTGTTAGCTGTACTCTTTTTTCGGATATTTTTAAGACAGGGGGAAGGAAAAATGTACGATGTAATAATCATTGGCTGCGGAATTGTCGGAGCTTCAACCGCCTATGAATTAAGTAAGTACCAGTTGAAAACTTTAGTCCTAGAAGCTGAAGATGATATTAGTTTAGGTCAAACGAAGGCCAATAGCGCAATTATGCACGCCGGCTATGACCCAGAGCCGGGAACGTTGATGGCCAAGTTAAATGTTGAAGGTGCTGAGCTTTGTAAAGAGTTGTGTCAAAAATTATCAGTTCACTATCATCAAATCGGTTCTTTAGTTGTTGCCTTTGCAGAAGATGAGTTGCCAACTTTACAGGAATTATTGAAGCGGGGTCAGCAAAACGGCGTCAAGGATTTACGAATTATTGATCAAGCAGAATTACGGGAAATGGAGCCGAATTTGTCACAGACAGCATTAGCCGCTTTGTGGGCGCCGACAGCAGCCGTGATAAATCCTTGGGAATTGTGTATTGCATTAGGAGAAACGGCAGTTGTTAATGGCGTTGAGCTGTCCTTAAACCAGCGGGTCCAAAATATTGAAGCGATAGCTGGCGGCTACCGGATTACAACGGAAACAGATAGCTTTGAAACGCGTTTTGTTTTTAATGCTGCGGGTGTCCATTCTGATTTGATTCATAATTTAGTAGCCGAACCTAGTTTTAAAATTACACCAAATCGCGGGGAATATTTTTTATTGGATAAATCAGAAGGCAATGTCGTCAATACAGTCGTCTTCCAATGTCCTTCAAAGGTCGGTAAAGGTGTGTTGGTTTCTCCGACAGTTCATGGTAATTTAATTGTCGGGCCTAACTCAGAAGCGGTCCCAACAGAAGAATTAGATACTGGTCTAGATACAGCCAATACAGCTGCCGGCATGGAACAAGTAGCGGAGCTGGCAAAACGCTCCGTACCGGATTTAAATCTACGGCAATCGATTCGCAATTTTTCGGGAGTCAGAGCGAATAGCACAGCCAGTGATTTTATTATTCAAGAAGCGGCACCGGGCTTTATTGATTTGGCCGGTATTAAATCCCCCGGCTTAACTTCGGCTCCTGCCATTGCCAAATATGGCATAAACTTGCTGGAAGAAGCTGTTGGAGAACACTTTGTTGAAAAGGATGAATTTATCGATGAACGGCAACACGTGATTTTCCAGAATCTGACCTTGGCCGAAAAAAATCAATTGATTAAAGAACAACCGGATTATGGTCGGGTGATTTGTCGCTGTGAAACGATTACCGAAGGAGAGATTAGAGCAGCGGCTCACTCGCCGATTCCCCCGGTTTCTGTTGATGGAATTAAACGCCGTTGTAATACTGGCATGGGGCGCTGTCAGGGCGGATTCTGCGGCCCTCGTGTGGTAGAAATTTTAGCGGATGAATTAGGTGTTTCGCCATTAGATATTTATCAAGATCGAAGGGGCAGCTTTATTTTAGAAGCAGCCACCAAAGAAGCGGAGGTGACTGAGCATGCATGATTTAATCGTGGTTGGCGGTGGGCCCGCTGGGTTAGCAGCAGCTTATGCAGCCTATCAAAAAGGATTGAAAGACATTGTAATTATTGAACGGGATAAAGAGCTAGGCGGTATTTTGAATCAATGCATCCATAACGGCTTTGGCCTTCACCAGTTTAAAGAAGAATTGACCGGCCCTGAGTATGCCAATCGGTTTATCGAGATGATTGCGGCAACTGAGGTGGAAGTTTTGACGGATACGATGGTTTTAGAAGTCACACCGGAAAAACAAGTCCACATCGTCAATCAAAGTGGCGGCTATCAAATTTTAGAAGCGCAGGCGATTGTGCTCGCGATGGGCTGTCGGGAACGAACTAGAGGTGCCATCGGCATTCCTGGAAGTCGACCAGCCGGCATTTATACCGCCGGTGCCGCTCAACGCTATGTAAATATGGAGGGCTACTTAGTCGGGAAAAAAGTAATTATTCTCGGTTCCGGTGACATTGGTTTGATTATGGCTCGGCGGATGACCTTAGAAGGGGCAGAGGTGTTGGCCTGTGTTGAAGTGATGCCTTATTCCGGCGGCCTAACTCGAAATATTGTTCAATGTCTAGATGACTATGATATTCCGCTCTTTTTATCCCACACGATTACCGATATTCGTGGGAAAAACCGCGTGGAATCTGTTGTAGTGGCGGAAGTCGATCAAAATCGCCGGCCAATCGCTGGCACCGAACAAGTCTTTGAATGCGACACCGTCTTATTGTCTGTCGGTTTAATTCCAGAAAATGAATTAAGCAAAGGTGCCGGTGTGGTTTTAGATCGCCGAACCAATGGCGCTATCGTCTATGAAAATATGGAAACGTCGATTCCCGGAATTTTTGCCTGCGGAAATGTGGTACATGTCCATGATTTAGTCGATTTTGTGACGGAAGAAAGTATCAAAGCAGGGGATGCCGCTGCCGAGTATGTCTTAAATCAGGGAGACAGCGCTGAAGGCGAATTTCTCACCATTAAAAATGGTGAGCATGTGACCTACGTCGTGCCGCAAAAAGTTCGGGCGGACCAAGTTGATAAGCGGGTTGAATTGTCCTTTAGAGTCAATAAAGTTTACGATGACAGCCTGATTACGATTCAATCTGATGGAGAAGTCTTGGCGAAATTCAAACGTACTTATATTGTGCCCGGAGAGATGGAAAAGGTTAAATTGAGCCGCAAAGTCATGGACAAAATTCACAACGGCGAAGTTGAGATTTGTGTAGAGGAGGTCCAAGTATGAAACAGTTTATTTGTATCATGTGCCCAAAAGGATGTCATCTTTCCGTCGATGAACAAAATGATTACGCGGTGACCGGCTATAGCTGTGCCAAGGGCATTAAATATGGCAAGGCGGAGGCGACAAATCCTGTGCGGGTGGTGACATCAACGGTGGTTGTCGAGGGCGGTCAACGCAACCGTGTACCGGTAAAAACCGCAGATGGTATTCCGAAGACCGAAGTGATTGATGCCATGAAGGTCATCAATCAAGTTCATTTGAAATCACCGGTTCACATTGGTGATGTCGTGGTTAAGGATTTACTGGGAACTGGCGTCGATGTGGTGGCAACTGCAAATATGTAAATAAAAAGTGTCAGAGCTTAGCTTGTAAAGCGCCCCCGATAATAGGGTGCTGGCTGTTACAAGTTTGGCTGCTGACACTTTTTTACATCCGTCCATTACTCTGCAGGAAAAATTGCGAATGCTCGTAGTGGTAATAGTTTTTAGCGAAGTCAAAGGGATCGCCATTATTGGCATAATAGATTTCTTCAATTAATAACATCGGCGAGTTTTCCGGCAGTTCTAAATGCTGGGAAATTTCGCCTTTTGTTTTGTGGACACTCAAATAACGGTCGGAAAAACCAATGTGAATGTTCAAACCATCCACCAAATATTGAAAAATCGAACCCTCAGCAATCGACTTACTCATAAAGGTCACGACACTTTTTTTATAATAGGATTCCTCCACACATAAAATTTGGCCATTAATATATTGGACTCGCTTGATTTGGTAGGCCTCATCAGCTGTGGTGCAGTGAAGATTATTCGCCACCTCTTCTGGTGCCTTGATGACTTTCACACTTAGAACCTTGGCCTGCATCTCTGCATAATCTAAGTCACCGGAAAAGCCTTGATTTTCCAAAAGAGTCAAGTAGCCAATTCGTTTTTTGCGGCGCACAAAAATGCCGCTGCCTTGGACTTGATAAATAAAGCCTCGTGATTCCAAGACTTTTAAAGTTTGTAAAATGGTGTTTTTGCTGACCTGATACTCCGTGACCAATTCACCAACGCTAGGTAATTTGGTTCCCTGCTCTAAATCCTCTTCAATAATTTTGGCTTCAATTTGCGAAGCCACTTCTTGATATTTCAACATAATTTTCGCTCCAGATATTCAGTAAATTTATTTTACCAGAAAAAAAGGTCCTTGACAAAGTGTATGGTTACATTTATATTGTACCCATACAATATAAATTGTAAAGGTATAATTTATAGATAAGGGAGTTTTTCGATTGAGTGAGAAGGTTAGAGATTACAACAAACTTGCCAAAGACATCTTAACGATTGTCGGCGCAGAAAATGTCAGCAGTGTTTCCCGCTGTGCGACTCGTTTGCGTTTGGTATTAAAAGAAAGCAGTTCCGAAATGAAAGAGCAGCTGAGTGAATTAACTGGTGTCATCACAGCTGTTGAATCCGGCGGCCAGATGCAGATTGTTATCGGCACCCATGTGGGCGAAGTCTACGATGCTTTTGTCGGACTGGGAAATATGGAAAGTCTATCCAGCGATGACGATGCGCCGAAAAGTTCGATTTTAAATCGGCTGATTGCCACGATGTCGGCGGTTTTTGCCCCGTTTATTTATGTCTTAGCAGCGGCTGGGATTTTGCAGGGGATTTTAATTTTAGTGACGTTGGCTTTTCCAGAATTTGCGGCGACTGGCACATATCAAGTCTTTAGTTTTATTTCGTGGGCGCCTTTTACCTTCTTACCGATTTTTATTGCCATTACCGCTTCTCGTCATTTCAAATCCAACATGTATATTGCGATTGCTTGTTGTGCGGCGTTGGTATCGCCAACCTGGGCAGAGATGGCCGGTTCAATTTCAGCCGGTGAAGTGATTACCTTCTTTAACATTCCGTTGTCTGAAACGGTTTATACATCATCCGTTTTACCGCCATTATTATTGGTTTGGCTCTTGTCTTATTTGGAACATTTTATTGAAAAAAGAATTCCCAATGTGGTGCGTTCTTTATTTGTCCCATTAATTTGTTTAGTTATTATGGTGCCGCTAACGATTTTAATCATCGGCCCAGTTTCAGCAGGTGCTGCAACAGCGATTGCCAATGGCTATAACTTCTTGGCAGAAACAGTGCCGGCTGTTGCCGCGGCAATTATTGGCGGTGTCTGGTCAGTCTTTGTTATTTTCGGAGTTCACTGGGGCGTGACGCCGATGGTCTTGGCTAATTTTGATATGTATGGCCGAGATTCCTTCCAAGCCTTTCAAACGATTGCCGTTATCGCTCAAGTAGGTGCGGCTTTGGCGGTCTTCTTGAAATCACGGAATAAAGAAATGAAGGGTGTGTCACTGTCAGCCTTTATCACCGGGATTTTTGGAATTACTGAACCGGCGATTTATGGGGTGACGCTGCGCTTGAAGCGGCCGTTTATTTATGGCTGTATCTCTGGGGCAATCGGGGCGATTGTTGCTAGTTTCTTCAATCCTTACTATTATGCTTATGCTGGCTTGCCTGGACCATTGACAGTTGTGAATGGAATCAATGCTGATAATCCAAGCTCATTTATCGGTATTTTAATTGGGGCGGCAATTGCGTTAATTGGACCAGTTGTTTTAGTACAACTCTTTGGTTCTGGTGAAAGTTTAGCTGACGACCAAGAACTAAATCAAGAATTAGCAGACAGCGAACATTTGATTGCTGTTGACGGCTTGAAAACGCCAGTCTTGGCTCCTTTAGCTGGTGAAGTTTTACCATTGGGTGCTGTACCTGATCCCGTCTTTTCTTCTGGTGCGATGGGGAGCGGAGTTGCAATTGAACCAAGTGACAATCAAGTCTATGCACCGTTTTCTGGTAAGGTAACGGTGGTCTTTGATTCAAAACATGCGGTCGGCTTAACCTCAAATGATGGCGTGGAACTCTTAATTCATGTGGGTTTAGATACTGTTAATTTAAAAGGGGAAGGCTTTGAGTATTTTGTGAAACAGGATCAAGAAATTCAAGCCGGTGATCTATTGTTGAGCTTTGACAGCGAAGTCATCAAAGCGGCGGGGTATCCAACCACCACGATTGTCGTGATTCCTAACAGTGCAGAGTTAGACGATGTGCTGGTAACTGAAAAAGCCAGCGTTGCAGCGAATGAGCCAATTTTAGAATTTAATTAAAAAAACTTTCAGTGGAGGCTATACAAATGGTACAAAAAGATTTTCTATGGGGCGGCGCCTTAGCTGCCCATCAATTTGAAGGTGGCTGGGATGCAGCCGGTAAGGGCCCTAGCGTGATTGATGTGATGACAGCAGGTGCCCACGGGGTGGCCCGAGAAATTACGGCCACAATTGAAGAAGATAAATTTTATCCTAACCAAGTGGCGATTGATTTTTATCATCAATATAAAACAGACATCGCTTTGTTTGCAGAAATGGGTCTGAAATGTCTGCGGACGTCAATTGCTTGGACGCGGATTTTTCCAAAGGGAGATGAAGCAGAGCCCAATGAAGCTGGCTTACAATTTTATGATGATGTTTTTGATGAGTTAATCAAAAACGGTATTGAACCAGTGATTACCTTATCTCATTTTGAAATGCCTTTACACTTAGCTAGAGAATATGGCGGCTTCCGTAACCGCCAAGTCATCGACTTCTTCGCAAAATTTGCTAAAGTTGTCTTTGAACGCTATCAAGATAAAGTAAAATATTGGATGACCTTTAACGAAATCAATAATCAAATGGATGTCAACAATCCGATTTTCCTTTGGACTAATTCTGGTGTATTGGTTGAAGAAGGCGAAAATGCCAAAGAAGTTATGTATCAAGTGGCTCATAATGAATTAGTGGCTAGTGCCAAAGCAGTGATGATTGGTAAAGAAATCAATCCAGATTTTCAAATTGGCTGTATGATTTCCCATGTACCAATTTATCCATATTCATGTAACCCGGCTGATATTATGGCCGCCGAAGAAGCCAATCGCCAACGCTTTTTCTTTGCCGATGTTCATGTCAGAGGGAAATATCCAAATTATGCTTTAAAAGAATTTGAAAGAGAAGGCTACAATTTAGACATTCGTTTAGAAGATTTAGCAGTCCTGAAAGCCGGTACAGTCGATTACGTTGGCTTTAGCTATTACATGTCTACTGTAGTCAAAGCAGACGCTGAGAATTCAGTTGATAATAATGTTGTTAACGGTGGCTTGGCAAACGGCGTTGACAATCCTTACATTCAATCAACTGACTGGGGTTGGGCGATTGATCCAGAAGGGTTGCGCTTCACCTTGAATCGTTTGTATGACCGCTACCAATTGCCATTATTCATCGTAGAAAATGGCTTTGGTGCAATTGACCAGCTAGAAGACGGTCAAGTCCATGATCCTGAACGGGTGGCTTATTTAACCAAACATATTCAAGAGCTGCAAAAAGCTGTTGATTACGATGGCGTTGAGCTTTTAGGCTATACTCCTTGGGGAATTATCGATTTAGTTTCATTTACTACTGGCGAAATGAAAAAACGCTATGGTATGATTTATGTAGATCGTGACAACGAGGGTAACGGAACAATGAAACGCTACAAAAAGGACTCATTCGACTGGTATCGTCAAGTCATCGAAAATAACGGACTATAATTTTCTGATAAGGAGAAACGAATGAGCAAAGTAATTTTTCTAGATGTTGATGGAACCTTGGTGGACTATGAAAATAATTTACCAGAATCAGCGGTGGCAGCCATTAAGCAGGCCCAAAAAAATGGCCATAAGGTGTATATTTCCACCGGCCGCAGTAAAGCTGAGATTTACGATGATATTTTAACCATCGGCTTAGATGGGATTATCGGCGGCAACGGCAGTTACGTCGAAGATGGCGGCGAAGTGGTTATGCACCAATTGATTTCAGCCGAGGATAATCGGGCTGTCGTTGATTGGTTGGACGCCCGCAACTTAGAATTTTATTTAGAAAGTAACAATGGTTTGTTTGCCAGCAAAAATTTTGCCAAGCGGGGTCAACCGGTGATTCAAGAATATAGCAAACGCAAAGGCGGTCCAGCAGATAAAGAAATGACCGTGCATGATGCGTTTCCAGACATGATTTTTGATGGAGACTTGTACCGCGACGATGTTAATAAAATTAGTTTTATCCTAGATAGCTATCAAGATCATCTAGATTCGATTGAGGCCTTTCCTAATTTAAAACCCGGCACTTGGGGTGGTAAAGGGGAAATTGCTTTGTTCGGTGATTTAGGTGTCAAAGATATTACTAAAGCCCACGCCATTGATGTTTTATTAGATCATATCGGCGCTAAACAAGAGGATACTCTGGCTTTTGGCGATGCCAAAGTTGATATCCCAATGTTAGAATACTGTGCAGTTGGTGTCGCCATGGGCAATGGCGGCGATGAAATCAAAGCGATGGCTGATTACATTACTGACTGGGTTAGTGAAGATGGGTTGGCCAATGCCTTTAAGCATTTTGGGTTGATTTAATTCGTTGAAGGGGATTGCGAGTAAACTACAAATTTAGTTGATTAGTAATAATCAATTTACAAAAAGAAGATAAGGCAAGAAAGAGCACACTTTAGCAGGTGGGCTCTTTTTTTCTTTACTTTCAAAAAAGAGACAGAACAGGCAAAGCTTATATTCAGCAATTGTTTCTAAATCCATAAAGGGATAGCACTTCTTTTTTTCTAGTTGAGGAAACTGAAGTATAGATTTCTGTTGTTGAAATATTTGAATGACCCAATAATTCTTGGATATCTCTAAGGTTTGCCCCGTTATTTAATAAGTTAGTTGCAAAGCTATGTCTAAGATAGTGGGGAGTTGACAAAGAATTAATTTGTGCCAATTTTTTATATTTATTAAATATATTTGAAATGCCATAGATGGAAATTCTTTTTCCATATTTATTTAGAAAAAAAGCTGATTCATCTTCTGTTGGGATAAAATCTACTCGATATTTTAAATAAGTATCAAAAATTTCTTTTGAGGTTTGGCTGGTTAGAAAAAGTAGCCTTTCTTTATTATTTTTCCCATGTATCAAAATATGCCCTTCATTATAGTCCTGTATATTCAAGTTGCTAACCTCACTTATTCTTAAGCCAAGATTTATCATCACTTCTAGAATTGCTTTGTCTCTAAAATTATCTCTTTTTTTTATGAAAGTTGAATTACTCGTACAATCCAATGTATTGATAAGTTTTTCTATTTCCGCATTACTAAGTGTTTTGGGAATTCTATATTCCTTTCGAATCTCAATATTTGGAAAGTCTTCTAACTGTACCTTTGTACCTTCTTGTAAGAATTTCCAAAACATTTTTAAAGTAATGATTTTTCTTTTCTTTGTACTACTTTTATATTTGGCGGTTTTCACGAGGAAGTAAGTATAATGTATGAGCGAGTTTTCAATAGATTTATCACTGCTAGCTTGATGAAATCTGTTCAATTGACTTAAGTCAAAAGTGTACGCTTTAATCGATTTCGTTGAAAGATTTTGAAGGATTTTAGATTCTAAGAAAAGTTTTATTAAATTGTTCATATAAATTTTTATTCTCCTGAATTAATTTTATCTATAAGGTATGATATAATAAAACTGAAAATAATACGCAATTATTTGGAGGTTTTTATTTGAAAAAAATTGAAACTAAAAAGGTAAAAGAATTTTATGAAGCCGTTGACTCAGTTTGGCAGCAAGATAGATGGTATGCGTACTCAAAAGAAACTATTGAGAAATTTATTGCTAAACAGCAGATTAAGAAAACGGATTTCATTTTAAATGCAGGTTCCGGTGGAAATGACTATAATTTGGCAAATAAGATGGAACATTTAGACTTAGCGGAGAATAAAATAAAACAGTTTAAACACTATACAGTTGGAAGTATTGAAAAAACTAATTACCAAAACTCCACATTTGACGTAGTAATTTGTGTTGGAAGTGTCTTAAATTATACAGATGCTCTTACTACTGTATCTGAAATCAGTAGAGTGATAAAAAAACAAGGGAAGCTGATTCTAGAATTTGAAAGTAGTTGGGGATTTGAACACATAAAAACTGAAGCATACAAAAAAGATGCTGAAATTTTAGAACTTAAATATTACGAATCTAAGCAAGCACAATGGGTATACTCTCCAGTATATGTTGCGAAACTTCTGCAAAGTAATGGATTCAAAATTATTAATAGAGAAGGGTTTCATATTCTGGGGGCGCTTCATTTTAGATTTTCTCAAAATGAAGACCAAGCAGCAAAGTTTGATAAATTTGACAATTTATTTAGTAAACTGCCTTATTTTAAGAAACATGCTGATAATGTTCTTATGGTAGCCAGTAAGTTATGATTTATTTTTAATATTCGTGAAGTAAACTGATAAAATAGGTGTAAGAATAACGGTTATAAGAGCCCCTAAGATAGTATTGACATCCCCTATCTCTATTCCAAACTTTTTTAAGACCGTATTTACTAATACCAAAAGAACAATTGCTCCCAAAAATCCCAAAATACCAGAAACTATCAATTTTTTTTTGGGTACTTTATCTTTAGATGATGGTAATAGTTTACTCGTATTTTCAGTAAGGTCTCCATTGCTTTGAATATCATAAATAGAGTATTCAATAATAATTTTAGGCTTTAGTTTTATCGTTTTTTTAATCTCATTTATATTTTTCTCTACTATTTCTTGAAAATTAGTAGTTTTATCTAAAATGTCGAAGTATTCAAACCACCTTACTGAGTAGTAATAAATACTTTGAACAATCTGTAAATAAGTTTCTTTTGAAATGCTGGAGACATTATCACCAGCATTGATATATAAACTTGCCTCAAAACTACTTTCGTAGTTATCTTGTCCAATTGGGAGCGTTTTGTATTTGCCTTCAAGCTTTCCAAAATTATCCAAATAAATAAGTTTTCTAAATAGGCGACTTTCTTTGTCTATATTTTCCCCATTATCTTTATTACTAATTTCAACTAGCCAATATGATACATCTAAAGCTATATCAACAATATATGATCTGAGTAAATTAAGATAAACTAAAAAGGCAATATTAGTACGAATCTGACTATCTATAGCAATATATTCAATTAAGATACTTTTTGAATCTTTTAAATATGTTAAGAGCGCCAATCCGCTTACCTTACCATTGTAATTTAATATGAAACCATAAATCTCAAAATCTAATATATCTTTCTTTGAAAGCATACTGGTGATTTCGTTTGAATCTGTTTTTATTTCACTAGGTGTTTCTTTATTATAAATTCTAAGTGCATCAGCATACTCTTTTGTATCTGTCTTTGTTATCCTTACAATGGAAAATTCACTCGAGTATGACTTGTTTTCCAAAATAAAAACCTCCAAATAATTGCGTATTATTTGGAGGTTTTAGTATCGTACAAAAGCCTATTAAATTGAATCTATTTATACTTTTGACTGTTAATCAGTCAACTTAAAGACAATTAACCAGCTCAAGCAAAAAAACTCGGACAAGAGGCTACATAAGTATACCATCTATCCAAGTTTTTTTGCTTTTTTATTCCAATCCGATCAAATAATCATCATCCTGCATAGCTTCAACTTCACCCAGCAAGTAGCCGTTTCCGACTTGTGAGAAAAAGTCGTGGTTACTAGTGCCGGTGGAAATGCCGTTCATAACAATCGGATTTACATCGTTGGCTGTGTCAGGGAACATCGGGTCCATCCCAAGATTCATCAAGGCTTTGTTGGCATTGTAGCGCAAGAAAGTTTTGACTTCCTCAGTCCAGCCTAATTCATCGTATAATTCTTCTGTATAGCGTTCTTCGTTTTCATATAATTCATACAACAAATCGTACATCCAATCCTTTAAGGCTTCTTGTTCGCCTTCTGGCAGCTCGTTATAGCCTAATTGGAATTTATAACCGATATAGGTGCCGTGGACAGATTCATCACGAATAATTAGTTTGATGATTTCCGCAACATTGGCTAACTTATTGTTGCCTAAATAATAGAGCGGTGTGTAAAAACCTGAGTAAAAAAGGAAAGTTTCTAAAAAGACACTGGCAACTTTTTTCTCAAGGGGTGTGCCATTTTTATAAATTTCATTGACCCGCTCGGCTTTTTTCTGCAAATAAGGATTGGTATCCGTCCAGTCAAATATTTCGTCGATTTCCTTTTTCGTATTTAAGGTTGAGAAAATCGAAGAATAACTTTTGGCGTGAACAGATTCCATAAATTGAATATTGTTTAAGACGGCTTCCTCATGAGGGGTTCTGACATCGTTTCTCAGCTGTTCCATGCCGCTCTCTGATTGGACAGTGTCTAAGAGGGTTAAACCGCCGAAAACGTGGCCGACAGTTAATTTTTCTAAGGGACTTAACGTGCGCCAGTCATCTAAATCATTGGATAAGGGGATACGGGTATCCAGCCAAAATTGTTCTGTCAATTTTTCCCAGGTGGACTTGTCAATTAAGTCTTCAATTTCATTCCAGTTAATTGCTTTATAATAAGTTTCTGCCATAATGGGGACCTCCTTCAGTCAATTGCTTAAGAAAGGAGCCTGTGACATTAGTTTTTTAACAGCTAAAATCCCGAACTATATTATATCTGCTCCCGCGGTCCAGTAGGTCCGCGGGAGCAAATTGACAATATTTAGTGGTTTTCACTAGCTGTTCTTCGTAAAGTTTGGCTTTGTTCTAACTAATGTCACAGCCTCTTCAGTTTGTTTTTGTCAAAAAGTTTAAATCACACAGCTTTCACATTGGTTGCTGCCGATTTCTTCAGCATCATCCGTAAAAGTCCGCACATAGTAAATTGATTTGACTTGCTTATTAAAAGCGTAATGACGCAAAATATTTAAATCACGGGTCGTTTGTTTGGTATTATTTTTCCATTCATATAAACCACGAGGGATGTCAGAACGCATAAACAAGGTCATGCTCATACCTTGATCGACATGCTGTTGGGCCGTAGCGTAAACATCAATCACCTTGCGCATATCCATATCATAAGCAGAGGTGTAATAAGGTAAGGTATCATTACTTAAATAAGGCGCTGGGTAATAAATTTTACCGATTTTCTTTTCCTGACGTTCTTCAATCATGCGGGTGATTGGATGAATGCTGGCGCTCGTATCATTAATATAAGAAATAGAACCATTTGGCGCTACTGCTAATCGATTTTGGTGGTACAAGCCGTCTTTTTGAACGGCTGCCTGTAAATTCTGCCAGTCTTCAGCGCTTGGGATAAAGACTCCTTCAAACAAAGCTTTGACTTTATCAGATTTTGGTTGGAATTCACCAGTTGTGTATTTATCGAAATAGCTGCCATCCGCATATTTTGATTTTTCGAAGTTGTGGAAAACTTCGCCACGTTCCTTCGCCAACTGATTACTTTCCATCAAAGTCCAGTAATTTAATAGCATAAAATAAATATTAGTGAAGTCTAAGGAATCCTCAGAGCCATAAACCATTTGATTTTTTGCGAAATAAGTATGCAGACCCATCGCACCTAAACCGATTGTATGGTTTAATTTATTGCCGTTTTGAATTGAAGGAACCGCATCAATATTGGAGGCGTCTGTGACAAACGTCAACGCTCTAGTCATCGCTCGCACAGATTTACCAAAATCTGGGCTGTCCATCAAGTTGACAATATTGGTAGAACCTAGGTTACAGCTAATATCAGTTCCCATCACGTCATATTCTTGAGCGTCGTTTAATAAAGACGGCTCTTGGACTTGTAAAATTTCAGAACAAAGATTGCTCATGATGATTTTACCAGCGACGGGATTTTGCTTATTTGCAGAATCAATATTAATGATGTAAGGATAACCGGATTCCTGCTGCAATTTAGAAATTTCATTTTCTAAATCCCGGGCCTTAATTTTAGTTTTACGGATGTTTGGATTCTTCACCATGTTGTCGTATTCAGCGGAAATATCAACGTAAGAATAAGGCACGCCGTATTCTTTTTCAACGCTGTAAGGACTGAATAAGTACATATCGGCATTTTTACGGGTCAATTCGTAAAATTTATCCGGCACTAAGACACCAAGGGATAACGTTTTGACACGGATTTTTTCATCGGCATTTTCTTTTTTCGCCGATAAAAACATTTCGATGTCCGGATGGAAGACGTTTAAGTAAACCACGCCGGCTCCTTGTCGCTGACCTAATTGATTGGAGTAGCTGAAGCTATCTTCAAATAATTTCATCACTGGTACGACACCGCTCGCTGCTCCTTCATAGCCTTTAATTGGAGCGCCGGCTTCTCGTAGATTAGACAAGGTGATGCCCACGCCGCCGCCGATTCTTGACAATTGCAAGGCTGAATTGATTGACCGACCGATACTATTCATATCGTCGGTGACTTGGATTAAGAAACAAGAAACCAATTCGCCCCGACGTTTGCGGCCGGCATTTAAAAAGGACGGTGTTGCTGGCTGATAACGCTGATGAATCATTTCATCAGCTAAGGTTAACGCCAATTCTTCATCCCCATCAGCAAAATAGAGGGCATTGAAGGCAACACGGTCTTCATAGGTTTCCAAGTATTCCGTTCCATCATTAGATTTTAAGGCATATTGGGAATAGAATTTATAGGCTGCCATAAAGGATTTAAATTGGAAATTTTGTTCCGCTAAAAATTGGTATAATTTTTCAATAAAGGCTGGTGAATATTTTGCGATAAATTCAGCCTCCAAGTAATCATTGTCAATTAAAAACTGGATTTTTTCATTCGCAGAAGCAAAGGTTCGTGTATTCGGTTCGGCATTTTCTTTGAAAAACGCCGCCAATGCTTCTTTATCTTTATTTAAAGGGATTTGTCCGTTAACGGGACGATTAATCTCATTATTTAATTTAAAATAGCTGACATCTTTAAGCTCTTTTAGACTCAAGTTCCATCACAACCTTCTGAAAATTTTGGACGTCTTCATTCGTGCCGCTAAACTCAAAGGCGAACACTAAGGGGACGTGGTAATCACGGGCAATATCTTTGGCGGTGTAGACAAATAAATCGGCAAAATTGCGATTGCCCCCGCCGGCAACGCCCAGCATCTGGCTGGCATTGTCTTTAAAATCAAGAAAGTCGTTCACTACCTCTGTCATTTCAATGTCATAGGTAGGAACAACTAATACAAAGGGCTCATTTATCTCAAAAAAAGGATTTGCTGGCTCAATTTCATAAGCGGGCAAATCCAATTTTTTTATAAAACGCCGAGTTTGACCAGTTATTGAATAGTAGACAATTTTCATCTTAGCTAGCCAATGATTTTAATTGATCAGGACGGAAACCGATAATGGCTGTGGCATCTTTAAAGGTTACCGGCACACTTTGGAAACCTTGTCCCTTTAAGAAGTCAACTGCTTCAGGTTGCAAATCGATATTGATTTCTTCAAAGTCGATCTGATTTTCACTTAAAAAACGCTTGGTCATCTTGCATTGCATGCAATTATTTTTAGAATAAATTTTCACCATTTTGAAAAACCTCCACTCATTTAATGTCATATATTAGTATAAATTCTTCTGGAAAAAAGTCAATGGAAAAACACTATATATTGTGGTGTGGATAAGTTGTGATACTAAGTTTTGTGGTTTTGCTGTTTTTTAAAGCCCCTTACATTCACGCCAATCAAGGCTTCTTCACTTTTTTCTCTGTTCAATGATTCCCTGAAAAAATTTTTTATCCACAATTTTACCCACAAGCTATGAAAATGCAGCTTAAAAAAGTAAAAAAAATCAAAAGCTGTGCACTTTTAAACTAGTAAGCGCTTTATTTAAATTAAAGTCCGCTAAAATCAAGCTTAGAATTTGTACGAAATGCACAAATTAGATTGACAAAGTGAAGAAAAAAGCATAATCTAGAAGTAATTACTGAGAACGATTCTCATTATCGGATTTTGACAGGAGTGATCAATCATGAATGCTTTATTAGATATGAAGGAAAATATTACGTGTCGCGTCAAAGAAATTCAGTTGGATGACAACACAACGCGCCATCTTAAGGAATTAGGAATTGTGCGAGGCAGTAAAATTGTCATCACAAAATTGTCAAAGGATAATGGCATCGTCCTCTCGCAAAATGCTCGACTGGCGATGAGCCAGCAAATTTTAGCCGGCATCCTAGTGGAGGAAGCACCGACAGAAGAAACTAGCCTGCATTCCTTAGACATGCTGGCAATCGGTGAGAAGGCCAAGGTCATGCGAATTTACGGCAGCGGTGCAGTCAAGCGCCGGCTGATGGATATGGGGTTAACTAGAGGCACGGAGATTCTAGTCAGAAATTTAGCTCCTTTAGGCGACCCAATCGAAATTACACTGCGGGGCTACCAATTGAGTCTACGGAAAAATGAAGCCGCCCAAGTCTTAGTCGAAAGAGAGATTGGCCAATGAGAGAGATTGCTTTAGTCGGAAATCCTAATTCTGGAAAAACAAGTCTATTTAATTTAGTAACTGGTTCCAATCAAAGAGTCGGCAATTGGCCGGGGGTAACGGTTGACCGCAAAGAAGGCTTTTGGAAGGAAAACAAAGAGATTAAAATTCAAGATTTACCGGGAATTTATTCTTTGTCACCTTATACACCAGAAGAAATCATTGCCAGAGATTATCTATTGTCCCGTCAGGCCGATGCCATTTTAAATATTGTCGATGGTACGAATTTAACCCGCAATTTGTATTTAACCACTCAGCTTTTAGAAACTGGAATTCCTGTGGTAATTGGGTTAAACATGATGGACCTAGCAGAAAAAAATGGCCAGCAAATCAATGCAGATAAATTGGCGTATGCGTTAAATACACCCGTTGTCCCAATGAGTGCCTTGAAAAACCGCGGCGTTAGTAAAGCGTTGAAAGAAGCCAGCCAAGTTGATTATCATGAAGACGGTTATCCAGTTTATAGTGATCGTTTAGAGGCGGCCTTGGGAGAAATTGCTACTATTTTAGGACAAACGGTAGCTGAGCGGCAAGCCCGTTGGTATGCAATTAAATTATTTGAACGGGATATTCGCGTAAGCCAAGAATTATCCCTCAGCCAGTTTCAAACCAAAGAAATTGAAGAAATTATTGCGATCACTGAAAAGATTTTTGATGAAGACAGTGAGTCTATTTTAATTAATGAACGCTATAGTTTTATTGAAGGCGTTGTAAAACTTTGTTACAGCGAAGAAGCCGATATCAAGGCAACCTTGAATGATCGGATTGACCGGATTGTCACCAATCGAATCTTAGCACTGCCGATTTTTGCCGGCGTGATGTGGCTAGTTTATTATTTAGCGATTCAAACGGTGGGCGCGATGGGAACGGACTGGGTCAATGAGGTTCTCTTTGGTGATTGGGTGCCCAACTATTTAGCCGTAGGTCTAGAGTCTATCAACGTAGCACCATGGCTGCAAAATTTAATTTTAGATGGTATTGTGGCTGGGGTCGGCGCTGTCTTAGGTTTTGTCCCGCAACTATTGGTTTTATTTTTCTGTTTATCAATTTTAGAAGACTGTGGTTATATGTCGCGGATTGCCTTTGTAATGGATCGGATTTTCCGCAAGTTTGGCTTATCCGGTAAGTCTTTTATTCCGATGCTTGTGGCAACTGGCTGCGGAATTCCTGGGGTTATGGCTAGCCGAACGATTGAAAATGAAAAAGATCGGCGGATGACGGTCATGCTGACTACCTTTATGCCTTGTTCAGCAAAATTACCAATTATTGCCTTGATTGCGGGAGCTTTTTTCCCAACTAGTTCTTGGGTCGCACCTTCTGCTTATTTTATCGGTATGTCGGCGATTGTCTTATCAGGAATTGCCTTGAAGAAAACCCGTTTATTTGCAGGAGATCCGGCACCTTTTATTATGGAATTGCCAGCTTATCATCTGCCGATTTTTAAAAACGTGTTGCGGCAGACCTTTGATCGTGGCTGGTCCTTTGTCAAAAAAGCCGGTACGATTATCTTTGTCTCCAGTATTTTGATTTGGTTTATGATGACCTATAATTTCCAATTGCAGGAAGTGGCAGAAGGCGATAGTATTTTAGCCAGCTTAGGCCGCGTGATTGCGCCGATTTTTGCACCATTAGGCTTTGGCAACTGGCAGGCCGCCGTTGCAACGATTTCTGGTTTAATTGCCAAAGAAAATGTGTTAGGTACTTTTGGAATTCTCTTTAGAAATATCAGCGAAGTCTCTGAAAATGGTCAAGAGGTCTGGGGAGCATTGCAGGCCGCCTATACACCGGTCGCTGCCTATGCATTTTTAGTCTTTAATCTGCTTTGTGCCCCATGTTTTGCAGCAATCGGTGCCATTCGCCGAGAAATGGGCGATTTCAAATGGACGATGATTGCAGTTGGCTATCAAACTGGTTTAGCCTATGTTGTGAGCTTGATTATTTATCAATATGGCCACATCATTTTTGAAGGCGGCAGTTTCAATCTGCTGACAGTTGTGGCAACCGGCTTATTCTTAGCTATGCTGTATCTGATTTTCCGCAAAGAAAGAAAAGCGCCTCAAGCAGTCATGAATATGGAAGACATTATTGTAGGGAGTGAAAAATAATGGCAACTTTTATCATCGCAGCCGGTATTTTCGGCTTCGCCGGATATGTCGTCTATAAAAAAATTAAAGCTCCTAGCGATTGCGGCGATTGCCATTGCGATTGTGCAGTTAAACCGCAGGAGGAAAAATAGAAACAACATAAAGCAATTAAAAATGGAAAAAAATGTGTCTGTGGCACAAGTTTTTTGACAGAACATTCCCCCAATTATATTGTTTTTGTCTCTAAGTCTAGTAAATTTAAGGGACAAAAAAATGCGGCTTTTGCGGTCTGAGGATTTCAAATCGCAAAAGCCATAATATTTAGTAAATTAGTTGAGTTTGCTAAATATTGATTGGGGAAGTTGTCTCTGTTCTAACTTGGGTCAGGGCACTTTTTTCATTTTGAAACTAGATTGTAACATTTCCTTTATTGAATCTCACAGCAAATTTTGCTAAGGTAAGACAGAATCCTTTTTTTGGATAATGAGTATGAAGGGGAACGACTGTGAAGAATTTTTTAGCTAAATTGAAAAATTATCAGATAGCAATTAGTGTGCTGGCAATTTGTTTGCTCACGCTTTTTTTCTGGTATCTCAATGAAATAAATGCTGAAGCAGTCAATACCAATGCTGCCACAGATTCCAGTCAGCAGCTCACCGATACCAACAGTGAAGCCACCACTGAAAGTACCATTGCACCCCAGTATTCAAGTGAACAAGCGGCTTTTTATCAACAACTAAAAGAAATTTTAACGAATACTGCAGCCGATATTGATGGTGAAATCGGCATTACCTATTTAGATTTAAGTACCAACAGTAAAATTTCGGTTAATGGCAGCCAAGAATTTGTCGGCGCTAGCACCACCAAGGTTCCGCTGGTCATGCTAATTAGCGACCAAGTAGTGGCAGGGAATTTACAGTGGGCCCAGTCGTTGACTTACCAAGAAAGCGACTTTGAAACCGGCACTGGTAGTATTCAAAATGATATTCAAGAAAAATATAGTATAGCCCAGCTTGCTGAGGTGGCAATTACCAATTCAGATAATATTGCAAAAAATATGTTGTATGATACATTAGGCGGCAGCGAAGCCGGGATTAATCAATGGTATCAAACGTATCTTGGCAAAAGCGGCAACAGTGAAAACCTAATTTCCTCAGATGATGCGGCCACTATTTTGGCTTATCTGTATCAAAATCAGTCCATCAATGCCGGCTACCAAACATTGATTAAAAATATGACCAACACTATCTATGATGACCGCTTAGTAACTGACACCACTAGCGGCCAAGTTGCCCATAAAATCGGTAGCAATGAAAGCTATCAACATGATATCGGCATTTTCTTTAACGATCATCCCTATATCTTAACGATTTACACCAATACTGATGATATTGATGCTGCTAGAGACTTAATCAGCAGCCTGTCAGATACCGTTTGGAATTTGACAGAGAGTGAGTATCCGGGAGAATAGGTTTAATTTAAAATTACATGAAATGTCTGAAAGATTTCCATCCTATTAGGGAAGTCTTTCAGATATTTTTTTGTCAATTTTTAACTGGCAAGATAAAAAACTAACAAAATTTTCCTTAATTTAGGATTTTCTCATTAATTCTGCGTTTAATGATTTTTTTCGATAGAAATTATTGAGGAGTCAAGCTGGTTATTTATAATCATTTTAAATAAAATCACTGAAAACGGGTTCGAAAAGCAAATTTAGTAATTTTTTTCGATAATTATTGTAAAAAACTTGATTTTAGCCTTCCGAAAACGGAAATTTTTGCTATAATATTTGTAGTTAAGAGGTAAGCGTTACCATTTCGATTACATTTGTGAACAATTGAACTTGTCATTTAATGCTTTAAAAATAAATTAAATCAAGAAACGATTAGGAGGCTGCTGGGTGATGGAGACACAATTTGCATTTATTGAAACAGAGAGTCAAGAAGCGGAATTTCAAGCAAGTTTAACCGAGCTGAAGGGTCAGCCGGGGGGACAAATGCCGGCTTTGCAGGAAGCTCAAAGAATTTATGGGTATCTGCCAATTGAAATTTTGGAACGGATTTCTGAAGAACTAGAATTTCCTTTGGAGGAACTTTACAGCACGGCGACATTTTATTCGCAATTTTCTTTTGTCCCGAAAGGAAAATACACAATCAGTGTTTGTATGGGAACTGCCTGCTATGTCAAAGGGGCAGGAGACATTATCGATTCCTATGCGACTGAGTTGAAAATTCAGCCGGGGGAAACAACTACTGACCGTAAATTCAGTTTGGAGTCTTGTCGCTGCATCGGGGCTTGTGGATTAGCGCCAGTTCTGACGGTTAATGAAGAAGTTTATGGACGTTTGACTAAGAAAAAAGCCGACAAAGTGCTAGTAACCTATCAAAAAGGTGAATAGGGGGAAGGAGCAGCTACATGGAGAATTGGACAGAGTTAAGTCAATTAAAAGACCAGTACCGGCAAAAGGTGGCCATTCGATTAGAAGATGCGCCTGAAGCAGAAAAGACGGATCATTTTGAAAAAGAAGTCTTAGTCTGTGCTGGAACAGGTTGTATTTCATCAAAAAGCGGCGAGTTTGTGACAGCTTTAAAGGAAGAGTTAGCTAAAAATGACTTGACGGATAAAGTGAATATCGTGCAAACTGGTTGTTTTGGCTTATGTGCACAGGGCCCAATCGTGATTATTTATCCTGAAGGTGTCTTTTATCATCAAGTGCAGGCTAAACACGCTAAGAAAATCGTGAGCGAGCACATTATGAAGGGCCAGCTGGTAGAAAAATTATTGTACCATGACCATCAAACGGAAGAAATTATTGACAAGTTGATGGATACACCGTTTTATCACAAACAAAAACGGGTCGCCTTAAGAAACTGCGGCCGCATTGATCCAGAAAAAATTGAAGAGTACATTGCCTTTGATGGGTATCAAGCGTTGGCTAGAGTGGTCAATGAATACAGTCAGGCAGATGTGTTAAATGTTTTAGAAAAATCCGGCTTAAGAGGACGCGGCGGTGCCGGCTTCCCAACCTTTATGAAATGGTCTTTTGCCAATAAGAGTGTCTCTGATCAGAAATATGTTATCTGTAATGCAGATGAGGGCGATCCCGGGGCATTTATGGACCGGTCAGTTTTAGAAGGTGACCCTCACGCGGTTATTGAAGCGATGGCGATTGCCGGTTATACAATCGGTGCCAATCAAGGCTATATTTATGTGCGGGCGGAATATCCAATAGCTGTAAATCGGTTGCGGATTGCCATTAAGCAAGCCCGTGAAGTTGGCGTGTTAGGTAAAAATATTTTCGGTTCAGGCTTTGATTTTGATTTAGATTTAAAACTGGGCGCCGGCGCATTTGTCTGCGGTGAGGAAACAGCTTTACTAGAAAGTATTGAAGGCCATCGGGGCGAACCTCGACCACGGCCACCGTTTCCAGCAGTCAAAGGACTCTTTGGCAAACCAACGATTGTAAATAACGTAGAGACCTATGCCAATATTCCGCAGATTATTTTGAAGGGCCCTGACTGGTTTGCCGGCATGGGGACTGAAAAATCTAAAGGAACCAAAGTATTTGCCCTCGGTGGCAAAATTCAAAATACCGGCTTGGTGGAAATTCCCATGGGGACGACCTTAAGAGAAATCGTCGAAGATATTGGTGGCGGAATTCCTGACGGCAAGAAGTTTAAAGCGGCTCAAACTGGTGGACCTTCTGGTGGTTGTATCCCAATTGAACATTATGATGTAGCAATTGATTATGATAATTTAATTGAAATTGGTTCCATGATGGGTTCTGGTGGTTTAATCGTCATGGACGAAGGCAATTGTATGGTGGATATTGCCAAATTCTTCTTAGAATTTACGGTGGAGGAAAGCTGCGGCAAATGTATTCCTTGTCGGGTCGGCACCAAACGTCTCTTAGAAATTTTAGAAAAAATCACTTTGGGCAATGGTACTTTGGCCGATTTGGATAAAATGGAAGAACTCTGCCATCACATTTCAGAAAATTCTCTCTGTGGTCTCGGTCAGACGGCACCAAATCCGGTGCTTTCCACCTTACATTATTTCAGAGAAGAATATTTAGCCCATATCGAAGAACGCCGCTGTCCAGCGGGAGTTTGTAAGAACTTGATTCGTTATGAAATTGAAGAGGATGCCTGTACCGGCTGTACAGCCTGTGCCAAGCAATGTCCGGTGGCGGCCATCTCTGGAGAAATCAAAAAACCTCATGAAATCGATCAAGCTGTCTGTATCAAGTGTGGTCTATGCTTGGATACTTGTCGGTTCCATGCCATCACAGTGAGTTAGGAAGGTGTAGTTATGAAAGAATTAACGATTAAGATTAATGGAAAAGTTTGTACTGCACCAGAAGGCTCAACGATTCTGGAGGCAGCAAGGCTCAATAATATTGAAATCCCTACCTTATGTTACTTAAAGGAAATTAATGAAATCGGAGCCTGCCGCATGTGTGTGGTGGAGGTTAAAGGGGCTCGTAATTTAGCCACTTCCTGTGTTCATCCCATTGCAGAAGGGATGGAAATCACCACCGATTCGAAAAAAGTTTTTAAATCGCGTAAAGTCAATTTAGAATTAGTGCTTTCGACCCACGAACGTAAATGTCTTTCTTGTATCCGCAGCGGCAATTGTGAATTGCAGCGCTTATGTAAAGAATTCAACGTTGACGATGAAGACTACTACAACGGTGAAAACTGCGAATATGAATTTGACGATACTGCCGTGCATATGACCCGTAATAATAATAAATGTATCTTATGCCGTCGCTGTGTGGCAGCTTGTTCAAAATGGCAGTCGGTTGGCGTAATTGGCCCTAATAGCCGTGGATTTAAGACCCATATCGGTAGTGCCTATGAACAAAGTTTAGGGGATGTACCATGTATTTCCTGCGGTCAATGTATCGTCGTTTGTCCAACTGGTGCCATTACTGAACGGGACCAAACAAAAGAAGTGTGGCAAGCCCTATCTGATCCAAGTAAATATGTTGTTGTTCAAACAGCTCCTTCAACACGGGTAACTCTCGGTGAAGCCTTCGGGATGCCGATTGGCTCAAATGTAGAAGGGAAAATGGTCGCAGCATTGCGGCGTCTTGGTTTTGATAACGTCTTTGACACTAACGTAGCAGCTGACTTTACGATTATGGAAGAAGCAACCGAATTTTTAGAACGGGTTAAAAATGATGGCCCATTCCCGATGTTTACCTCCTGTTCTCCAGGTTGGGTAAAATATTGTGAATCCTACCATCCAGAATTAATTCCAAATCTTTCCAGTTGTAAATCACCGCAGCAGATGTTTGGTGCAATTGTTAAGACTTGGTATTCGGAAAAAATTAATGTCCATCCAAAAGATATTTTTGTGGTGGGAATTATGCCATGTACCGCCAAGAAATTTGAAGTAACCCGAGAAGATGAAGCAGCAGCTGGCTATCAAGATGTTGATGTGGCTTTAACAACCCGGGAATTAGCAAGAATGATTGATAAAGCTGGGATTCGCTTTACTGAATTAGAAGACGAAGCTTTTGATAATCCATTAGGCGATGCGACCGGTGCTGGTTATATCTTTGGAGCAACCGGCGGTGTAATGGAAGCAGCCTTGCGGACAGCCAGCGATATCTTATCTGGCGGCGAAGCGAAGACGGTTGACTTTGGTGAAGTTCGCGGCATGAGTGGCATCAAAGAAGCGACTTATGAAATGAGCGGCAATACGATTAAAGTTGCGGTGGCTTCCGGTATCAGCAATGCCAAAAAAGTTATTGAAAAAATTGAATCCGGTGAAGAATTCTATCACTTTGTGGAAATCATGGGTTGTCCTGGTGGCTGTATTAATGGTGGCGGACAGCCAGTTCAGCCAGCATCTGTCCGCAACTTTGTTGACTTAAAAGCTAAGCGGGCGGCAGGTCTTTACGCTGAAGACAAAGATCGTGGTCTGCGTAAATCCCACGAAAATCCAATTCTTCAGCATATTTATAAGGAATATATCGGTGAACCTGGCGGCTTGAAGGCCCATCACATGTTGCATACCACTTATCGTGATCGCGTTCACGCTGCGAACCAAAAGTAAACCAATGAAAAAGGCGCCGCCTGTGGCGACGCCTTTTCTATTTAGTTTTAATGGGAAGCTAGCGGTAAATTGCCTAAAGCTTTTTTCAGCAACGGAATGATGATAGTTGCAATCACGCCGCCCGCTAAAGCTGTAAATAATTGTGGGAATGAAAAAGCGGCAGATACAACTGCTGATTGTGGTGCTGGAATGGCTAAGACAACTGGTACGACTAATTGCACTACGGAGAGATACAAGAAGCCAAATTTTGCAGCTGCGGCTACGATGGTCGCCGCAATGCTGAAGCCAAATTGATTTTTCTTACCGGCAATCAAGTGCCAAATCAGTACTAAGACAGCATTTCCTAGAGCCACGCATAAAGTAATTTGCCAAAAGACGGGCCCAATCCCGAAGATTCTAGCGAAAAATGGTGAGACGATTGCAATCGTTAAGCCGCTGGATAAGCCTCCGAGGGAAACAGCTACGATTAAAATCAGGTTGACTAAAGTTCCGGTGACAAATTGATTGCCAAGGGCCGAAGTTAGTCCTTGAACCGCTACTAGCATCGCTAGTAAAACGGCGGTTTGAGTAATCCAATGAGCTTTTCTGTTCATAATTGTTGGCGTTAAACGCCTGTCACATCCTTCCAAATTTTGTTAGGGGTAATGCAGGTTTAATAATGTGAATAATTACACAAATCCCCTTAAAAGCATTTTACCAGAACTTGGAAGCGTTTTTAAGAGAAATTTCAAAAAAAGTAACATTTTTTAGGTTATAAGTTAAAAAAAGTAAAATAATTAATCAAGACTCTGCTGTTTTTAAGATAACGAAGTCGGAGTAAAATTCGTAAAACCCCTTTTCTAAAATAGTAAAAAGGAGTATCATAAACACAAGGGTTATTCTTAAAAGAATGGATTATTTTGTTAGGTTTTAAAAAATGTAAAGGGTTGCTAATAAATTCTTTATATTAAATTATTGATAGACAAGGAAGGATTGATAACATGACACTAGCGAAAATCGTTTATGCAAGTGCAACAGGCAACACAGAAGGAATCTCAGAAATTTTGGAAGATGCATTTGAAGAGTTAGGAATTGACGTTGAACGCTTAGAAGCTGACGATGCCGATGACGAAACTTTTGAAGATGCAGACATCTGCGTCATTGCAACTTACACAGATGGTGATGGCGAGCGTCCGTTTGACTTTGAGGACTTCTATGAAGAATTACCTGATTTAGATTTATCAGGCAAAGTTTACGGAGTTGTCGGCAGCGGAGACAGCGAATTATATCCAGATTATTTCTGTTTTGCAGCGATTGATTTCGACAAAGCCTTTGCCAACACTGGTGCCACGAAAGGCCATGATGTTGTAAAAATTGAAAATGATGCTGACGACGATGACGAAAAAGTCTTGAAGGCTTTCGTTCAAGCGTTGGTGGATGCACAAGCTTAGTTTGGTTCACATTTGAGGAAACATGGGGCTCAGGAATTTTTAATATCTGAACAGGCCATCGTTTCCTCTTTTATAATTGTTGTTGTAAACGTTAACATCGCCCCTGTTAGAGATGTGAGAGTAAGGGAACATCAGGACGTTTACGGTTGTTACTCTCGGATTTTTTGTTCAGATAATCACACGCTATCTGAACTCGTAGGTTGACGCATACGAAACAGGAAATTATTTAGTAGAAGGGTGATCAAATGAAAATGATGAAAACTATGGATGGGAATACTGCAGCAGCATATATTTCATATGCTTTTACTGAAGTGGCAGCCATCTATCCCATTACTCCTAGCTCCACAATGGCAGAAGTAGTTGACGAATGGGCTGAGCAGGGGCGCAAAAATATTTTTGACGAACCGGTTCAAGTCGTCGAAATGCAATCAGAAGCAGGTGCGGCCGGCACATTACACGGCTCAGTTAAAACGGGTGTTCTAACCAGCACTTATACAGCTTCACAAGGTTTACTGTTGATGATTCCTAATATGTTCAAAATCGCCGGTGAGTTATTGCCGACAGTTTTCCACGTAGCAGCTCGGGCCGTTTCCACAAACGCCCTGAGTATCTTCGGTGACCACAGTGACGTGATGGCAGCTCGCCAAACTGGTTTTTGTATGTTAGCTGAAAATGGCGTCCAAGAAGTAATGGACTTGTCAGCAGTTGCTCATTTAGCCAGTATTGAAGGTAGCCTACCGTTTATGAACTTCTTTGACGGGTTTAGAACCAGTCACGAATTGCAAAAAATTGAAGCGCTGGATTATGATGATTTGAAGGGCTTAGTCAATCAAGAAGCGCTGGAAAAATTCCGCAAACGGGGGATGAATCCAAATCATCCTGATGTTTCTGGTACTGCACAAAACCCTGATTTACATTTCCAACAAAGGGAAACAGTTAATAAATTCTACGATGAAATGCCAGCAATTGTTCAAAAATACATGGGCAAAATCAATGAACTTCGAGGCACAAATTATGATTTGATGAATTATTATGGCGATCCTGAGGCAACGGAAGTAATTATTTCCATGGGTTCAGCTTCACCGACAATTCAACAAACAGTTGACTACTTAAATGCCCAGGGCCGTAAAGTTGGTCACATTGATGTGCATTTGTACCGTCCTTTCCCGGCAGACCATCTATTAGAAAAATTACCAAAAACAGTTGAAAAAGTGGCTGTATTGGACCGGACTAAAGAGCCAGGATCTGATGGCGAACCATTATTATTAGATGTTCAAAGTGTTTTATATCGTCATGAAAATCGGCCAATCGTTATCGGTGGTCGCTATGGTATTGCTTCAAAAGATGTGACACCAGATCAAATTGTTGCAGTCTATGACCATTTAGTATTACCAGTTAATGAATTAAAACCGCGGTTCACCATCGGGATTGTCGATGATGTGACGCATTTATCATTACCAGTAACAGAAATTTTAGATTTGACGCCAGACACGACTTTCCAAGCGAAATTCTGGGGCTTAGGTTCCGATGGTACAGTTGGCGCCAACAAACAAGCTATCAAAATTATCGGGAATAACACAGATCAATATGCGCAAGCTTATTTTGCCTATGATTCTAAAAAATCAGGCGGTCTAACAGTTTCCCATTTACGCTTTGGGAAAGATCCAATCCGCTCAACTTATAATGTTGAGGCAGCCGATTTTGTTGGTTGCCACAATGCAGCCTATCTGCATAAATATGATTTGCTGAAGGGCTTAAAAGATGGCGGTATCTTCTTCTTAAACACTGTTTGGGATGAAGATCGTGTGCGTCGTCTATTACCTAAAGCGATTAAAGAGTACATTGTTAATCACAATATTAATTTTTATATTGTCAACGCAATGGATATCGCTCAAAAAGCTGGCTTGGGACGCAGAATCAATACCGTCATGTCAACAGCCTTCTTTGAAGTGACCGATATCATGGATCGAGAAACCTTTGTTCCATTATTGAAGGCTGAAATTGAAGCAGCCTACGGTAAAAAATCGAAAGTCATTGTGGAAAGAAACTGGCAAGCGGTTGATGAAACCTTCGATGCTTTGCACAAAGTTGAACTGACAGCGGCAGATTTGGAAAATAATGCGCCTGACTTTGAAACAGTTGATGAAAATCGACCAGCTTATGTCCGCAATATTTTAGACCCGGTGAATCGCCAAGAAGGCAATTCATTATCTGTTGGCGACTTAATGCGCAACGGCATGTTAGGCGGCACGATGCCAATGGGAACTGCGGCGTATGAAAAACGCGGTATTGCACTAGAAGTACCAGAATGGCTTCCAGAAACTTGTACGATGTGTAATGAATGTGCCTTTATTTGTCCGCACGCTGCCATTCGTCCATTCTTAGCAGATGACGGAGAAATGGCCCAAGCACCAGAAGGCTTTATTACCCGGGATATGAAGGGACCAGATGGCTTTAAATATCGGATTCAAGTTTCCTTAGAAGATTGTACAGGCTGTGGCTTGTGTGTTGAAGCTTGTCCGGCAAAAGGCAAAGCTTTGGTAATGGAACCTTATGATGATCAAAAGGCTGAAGCAGTTAATTGGGCGTTTGCCATGACCTTGAAACAAAAAGCTAATCCTGTGAAGAAATTCTCAGTTAAAGGTTCACAGTTTGAACAACCACTATTAGAATTCTCTGGTGCCTGCTCAGGTTGTGGGGAAACACCTTACGTTAAATTGTTAACGCAGTTGTATGGCGACCGGATGATGATTGCCAATACTACCGGCTGTTCCTCTATCTGGGGTGCTTCTTCTCCAGCTACGCCTTACACGGTTAATGAAGAAGGCAAAGGACCTGCTTGGAGTAATTCATTATTTGAAGACAATGCTGAGTACGGCTACGGTATGTATGTGGCTAACCTAGCTAAACGCAGTCGTCTAGCTAATAAGATTTCAGCAGCCGTTAAAGCGGATGTTGGTTCAGATGATACCAAAGCACAGCTGAAGGATTGGTTAGAGCATAAAGATGATGGCGAAGGCACGCAACAACGAGCTGCCAAACTAGCCGCTGTTTTAGCGGATGAAACCGAAGCGAACCTAGTGAGTATTCTAGCAGACAAGGATATGTTTGCTAAACCGAGCCAATGGATTATCGGTGGTGATGGTTGGGCTTACGATATCGGCTTTAGCGGCATCGATCATGTACTGTCAACGGGTGCTGATGTCAATATCTTTGTTATGGATAATGAAGTCTATGCCAACACTGGTGGTCAAATGTCGAAAGCAACGCCACCATCTGCGATTGCTAAGTTTGCTGCCGGCGGTAAGAAAACTAAGAAGAAAGATCTTGGTATGATGGCGATGACGTATCGGGATGTCTATGTGGCATCTGTGGCGATTGAAGCTAATCCAGCTCAAACAATCAAAGCCATTGCCGAAGCGGAAAGCTACCCTGGACCTTCTTTAATCATCGGTTATACTCCTTGTATTAATCATGGTATTAAAGGCGGTATGGGTAAATCGATTGAAGAATCAGTTAAGGCCGTTGAATCCGGCTACTGGCCATTGTATCGCTTTGACCCTCGTCAAGCAGATAAAGGCAAGAATCCAATGAAGATTGACTTCAAGAAAACCGACTTCTCTAAGATGAATGACTTCTTGGAAGGTCAAACTCGCTTCTCTGCTTTGTACAATATCAAAGATGAACAAGAAGTAGATGAAATGCTAGATACAACCGTCGAGGACATGGAAGCTCGGCAGGAACAATATGTTGATTTAGCGGATACAAAGAAATAGGAAACTAAGAAGAGCGCTGCAGCTGTGTTAAAAGCTGCAGCGCTTTTTTTCTGGATTGAAACTATCTAAAAAATAACTTCATGATGTAGGAATTAAGGAACTAAAGACACTGTTAAAAAAGACTCAATTGCTCCACTTGATACCGCTGCTGATAATTTTCAATAATGCGGGTCATTGAGTATTCGAGATGCAGCTGTCGGCAGAGTTTCTCAAATTTTTGTTTGGTCTCCATCAAATTTTCAATTGGATAATAGTAATTGTCTGTAGAAGCTTGCTGGTATTTTTGCAGTAAGTTAGGCGCAATATTTTTAAGCTGTTGGAAGTAATATTCTTTTTGAATATCCCTTAAAGTGACACCCCAAAAAGGATAGATGTAGGCAGCGCCATTTTCTTTGGCCTGAAGCACTAGCTTTTCAATTGTTGACCAATCATCTGTCAGAGCCGGCAGAATCGGCATCAAGAGAACTCCGCTATAAAGACCGCTAGCAGTCAATTCTTTAAGGGAGGCCATTCGTTGGCTTGGTAAGCTAACCCGCTTTTCAATTTTTCTTGCTAAGGCGTCATCGATGGTTGAAAAAGAAAAGCTGATATTGACAGGAGCATGGCCGCTGATTTTTTTCAGTAGGTCTTGATCCCGTAAAATTAGGTCGCTTTTAGTGGCTAAAGAGACACCAAAGCCGAAGGTGTCGAAAAGCTTAAGGGCTTGTCGAGTCAATTGGTACTTTTTTTCAAAGGCATTATAAGAATCAGACATGGAGCCGTCACCAATCACGGCTTTCTGTCTTTTTTGCTGCAATTCTAAGGTTAGTAGCTGCAAAGCATTTTGTTTACCTGTGACGCGCTCAAAGTTTTCAATGCCATAGCAGCGACTGCGGGAGTCACAGTAAATACAACCATGGTGACAGCCCTTGTATAGATTCATCGTGTAATCTGTACCGAACCAGGTGTTGCTTTTAGTTTTCATCAAAATTTTTTTCGCTGGTAATAAGTCCATTTCAACTGCACCTCCTATCTAAAGTTTACCCTTTGACATAGTGTCAAGGTCAAGGAGAGAAGTTATTTTTGCTTTTGTTGAAAAACTTTTTTAAATTGCCTATTCAAAAGCGGCTGCTTCCAGTACACTTATTCTTAACAGAAGGAGTAGGTGAAGAGATGGAGTTAGTAATTGATGGGATTACCAAGAAATTTGAAGAAAAGGTTATTTTTGATGAGGCGAGTTTTCGGTTTGAAAAAGGTAAAATCTATGGCCTTTTAGGGCGAAACGGTGCCGGCAAAACAACATTGTTTAATTGCATTTCCCGCAATATTTCGATCGATAGTGGGGAAATTTATCTAGAAGACGATGGTCAAAAAAATCTGCAGTATGATAATACGGCAATTGGCTTTGTCTATACGACGCCGCATCTGCAGGGCTTCATGACTGCCTATGAGTTTGTGCGCTTTTTTGTGGACATCAATCGTGACAAAATTAAAGAGGTGCAGCGAACTGAAGATTATCTGCTATCAGTCGGCATCGAAAAAGAAGACCACCATCGCTTATTAAAAGATTTTTCCCACGGGATGCAAAATAAAGTTCAAATGCTAGTCTCTTTGATGATTCAGCCGCCTGTTTTGCTATTGGACGAGCCCTTGACTTCCTTTGATGTAGTAGCTGCCCATGAGATGAAGGAAATGATTATCAGAATGAAATCTGAATCCGTGGTGATTTTTTCTACTCATATTTTACAATTGGCTCAGGATTTATGTGATGAGGTTGTTTTATTGCATCATGGAAAACTGCGGGGCGTGCCGGCTGAGCGGATTCACGATCAAGATTTTGAAGAGGAAGTGGTGCAGCTTTTGACGGATAGAGAGGAGCTGCTGGATGAAAGTATTGGCTAGTTTCTTTAAAGAGGATTGGCAGTTTTTTAACTATAAACTGACCAAAAATCTAAATGGCTTTCTTTATTTTTTAAGGCGAGTGCCGGGGCTTAAAAAAATTATTAGTGAACAAATCTATGCGGCCTATGAACTGAAAAGAGCCTTGGGAATTCTCTTAACGATTTTGAGTGTCGGCTATTCTTTTCTGAAGAAAATTCTAGTGTTTGTCCTACTAGTAGCCGCTCAAATTTTCATGGTCACGTTATTTGACGGGGGTGATTTTTTTGAGTTGTTCATGCAGCTCAATCAACCACTACTGCAGCAAGCAGCTTTATTATGGCTTTTATTGGTGGTGCTCGTCTGGGGATTTTACAATCAATTTTCTGTAATTACTACACAAGGAATGATTGATTTCTACACAGAATTTGCCCTTTCCCGCAATCAGTTTATCTTAGGTCAAAAGTTTATCGAGATTTTTAAGAGTGCTGTCTTTTATTTATTGACTGGACTGATCTATGGGGTATTGGCTGGGAAAATTGCGCTGGCATTGACTTTCCCACTATCGTATTTAGCAGGGAATTTCTTATTGTTTGTCTTTTGCCGATGGTTGTATATGCTGAACTTCAGTAAGGGGACTCGCCGGCTGATTGGTGTTATTGCAACAGGTCTTTTTTTAGCCGTCATAGCAGGGCTCTATTACTTTGATTTAATTGCACCGTTAACAAGTATCTATACTAGCTGGCTTTCAGTACCAGTCTGGCTGCTGTTAACTGTTGTTGGCTTTAGCGGTGCGTGGCGTTATCCGCGACAAAATGAATTTATCGGCAAGACAATTGTTCAATCAGTTGGCTTTTATGAAGCCAATACTAGCGATTTGCAAAAGAATAAAGAGTATATCGGTACAGGCCTGAAGATGCAAAAGCAGCTGGAGGTTAATTTCGATGACAAGGTTGACAAACTAAAGGGCAGTGAATACTTGAATGCCTTACTTTTTAGTCGTTATCGGCAGGTCTTTAATAAAAAAATTCGCTATTTGCTGATCGGTTTTGCAGTGGTTACGGTTCTTTTAATCGGCCTGCGAATTTTCAATATCACTGATTATTTGGATGAAGGCGGAACCCTGCAACTATTACCGCTACTATTCTTTTTGATGTATTTTATCTCATTTGGTAAGCAGATTGTTCAGATGCTCTTTGTTAACTGTGATTCTTCGATGCTGTATTATCCTTTTTATCGGGAAGGCAGCACCATTTTAAAGGGCTTCACCTATCGTCTGCGTCAGACTTTTAAATATAACAGTCTGATTATTTTAGGGATTTTTCTTTTGTTTGTCTTGTTGCAGGTATTGAATAATTTTTATTTAAGCTGGCAGTTTTTTGGTGCGCTACTACTACTTTTAGTGGCACTGGGCTTTCTCTTTTCCTTCCATGAGCTGTTTATTTATTATTTAATTCAGCCCTTCACGGTGGATATGACAGTTAAAAGTCCGCTGTATAAAGTGATTACTTGGGTCTTTTATTATTTTGCCTACATGAATACGCAGATTCGTTTCACTGGTTTTTTATATGTAATTGGGATTTCAGTGATTTGTTTGTTGTATGTGGCCATCGGCTTGGTGATTATTTACCGTGTCGCACCGAGAACCTTTAAAATTAAAAGCTAGAAAACTAGATTTTCTCAAGGAGCCCCCTTGAGAAAATTTTTTTGCGAAAAATTTGATATCCGCATATCTTGCAAGCGATTACGTGGTAAAATAACTGGAAAAGAAAATTTTTTTGAGGTGAGCAGATGAGTTTAGCAGTGTTTGATATTGGCGGTACGTTTGTAAAATTTGGCAAGTGGACAGAGGAGTTAACGACCCTCGGTAAATTCCCCACGCCGAAAAGCTATCCAGAATTAGTTTCCGAAATGCAAAAGGTGGTCGCACAAATCGGTGATGTCACCGGCATTGCCTTGAGTGCGCCGGGAGCGGTCAATGTTAAAGAGCGTCGAATTGACGGCATCAGCGCCGTACCTTTTATCCACGAAGGCCGCTTCTTTGATTTATTAGAGGCAGATTTAAATCTGCCGGTGGCAATTGAAAATGATGCCAACTGTGCTGGTATTTGCGAAATGGAATTGGGTGCTGGCAAAGACAGTTTGAACAGCGTTTTTGTGGTTATTGGAACGGGAATTGGCGGAGCAATTTTTATTGACGGCAAGCTCTATAAAGGGGCCCATTTATTTGGTGGCGAGTTTGGCATGATGAAAAATGCCAACGGTGAAACCTTGAGTATTAACGGGACTGCTGTTAAGATGGCGGCTCGTTATGAAAAAGCGACCGGTGAAGCAATTGATGGCGTGGAGTTATTTGCTCGTTATGATAACGGGGAAGAGCTAGCGCTTGAAATCATCAATAGCATGTACGATAACATTGCTGATAGTTTATATGATATTCAAGTTGTAATGGATCCAGAGAAAGTGATTTTAGGCGGCGGAATTTCTGCCCGCCCAGACTTGGCAGAGCAATTAAGCACTCGGCTTGAAGGGCGCTTAAAAGAGCTTGGCGTAGAATACATTTTACCGGAAATTGCTACGGCCCAGTATCAAAATGATGCCAATCTAATCGGTGCCGCACTCAATTATCAACAAATTCACGGATAAAATCTGGAATAGGTTCATTTTTTCACAAAATATATGCTATAATTAAGAAATTTTTTAGGAGGCGAGGATATGGAAAAAATTCCTTTTCGGTACGATCAAGTCGGTAGTTTACTGCGACCGGCCGTTTTAAAACAGGCCCGGGCCGATTTTAAAGCCGGTCAGATTTCTGCTGCTGAGCTGGCGGCAGTCGAAGACCAAGAAATCATCAAGATTATCGAAAAACAAAAGGCCATTAGCTTGAAGGCTGTGACAGATGGCGAATTTCGGCGGCGCTGGTGGCATTTAGATTTTATCGCCGGACTGCAGGGGATTACGGTCTATGATTTTGAGACGACAGCTTTTGGCATCACCACAGAAGCGCAGGGCACTTTTGTCAGTGGCAAATTGGCCTTTGACCCGACCCATCCTTTTCTAGAGCATTTCAAATTTACCAAAAAACAGGCTGGTGATGTACTGGCGAAACAGACAATTCCCGGACCAAATATGATTTTCTTGGATTCTATGATTTTGTCTAAGCAATACAACGAAGCACCAGTCTATGCTGATTTATCAGAATTTGTTGCTGATTTAACTGTGACCTATCAAGCAGCGATTCAAGCTTTTTATGATGCCGGCTGTCGCTATTTACAATTGGATGACACTAGTTGGGGTGGATTATTTGATGACCGTTTTAGAGGCATGATTACTCAAAATGGCTATGACCCAGATCAATTAATTCAAGAGTTTGGTGATATCACCGAAGCTGTTCTGGCGAAAAAACCCGCCGATATGGCAATCACTTTCCATTTTTGTAAAGGAAATTTCCAGTCCCACTGGCTCTATAACGGTTCTTACGATAAAATTGCCAAGCGGCTATTGGCAATCAAAAATTTTGATGGTTTCTTTTTAGAATTCGATGACGAACGCTCCGGCAGTTTTGCACCGATGGCTAATTTGCAGGACCAGCGTTTAGTTTTAGGCTTAGTTACCACCAAGACAGCTGCTTTAGAAGATCCAGAAATGCTGAAGGCTCGCATTCAAGAGGCGGCTCAATTTGTTCCGTTAAATCAGCTGTGTCTCAGTCCTCAATGCGGTTTTTCTTCAACGCAGGAGGGCAATACGATTACCGAAGCAGACCAATGGCAAAAGCTAGCCTTAGTAATTGAAACGGCTCGGGCAGTGTGGCCGGATGCAGAATAAAAATTTGGACACTTCAATTCATTTCTGAGTTGAAGTGTTTTTTTAGGAGGTCGACTAAATGGCAGCAATTTATTTACGGGATTTTACTGATGGAGATTTGTCTTTGATGTCAGAGTGGTTGACGCAGCCTCACGTGGCCGCCTGGTTTGAGCATCCGCAAAATTGGTTGGCTGAAATTCGCGGCCGCCAGACTGAATATCGTTGGATTCAGCATTTTATTGTAATGCTGGCAGAGCAACCCATCGGTTTTTGTCAATATTATGACTGCTATTTTGCGAATCAGTTGGAGGACTGGTATGAGGTTAATCAGCCGGGGGCAGTGTTCAGTTTGGATTATCTGATTGGTGCTGAACAATTTTTAAAGCAGGGCTATGGTCGGCAAATCATCACCGCTTTAATTGAAAAGCTGACTCGCTTGGGGGCTAAAAAAATTATTGTGGCTCCGGAAAAAGAAAATCAGGCCTCAATCGCTGTTTTATTAGCCAACGGGTTTCAATGGGATTCAGTAGCGCAATATTTTGTCTTGGACTTGTTGGTGAAGTAAACAAAAATCAGAAAGCTTAGCAAAAAGCTTGCTCAAAGCAGGTTTTTCAGTTTTTTTAAAAAAGGAGGCGAAAAATTTGAGAAAAGACTTGACTTAAAGTTGACTCCAAGTCGTAAAGTTAAACTAGTAACGAAAAGGAGGAAGTTGATGGTGATACAGTCTTTAGAAGCAAACGTCGTTTCTTATGCTAAGAGTTTTCCCTTTCAGTTTGACTTTGCGAAAAATGCGACCTTAATGACGACCGACCAACGGGAATTTATTGATTTTTTTGCCGGCGCTGGGGCTTTGAACTTTGGTCATAACAATCCTTATATCAAAAAACAAATTTTAGCTTATTTGAGTAAGGACCGAATTATCCATGGCCTAGATTTAGACACTACCGCTCGGACAGAATTTTTTGCAACCTTTCACAAAGAGATTCTTGAGCCGAAAAATTTGGACTATAAAATTATGTCCTGTGGCCCAACTGGTACAAATGCGGTCGAGGCAGCGTTGAAACTGGCCCGCAAAGTAACTGGTCGTCAAAATATTTTGGCTTTTTCCGGTGGCTTTCATGGGATGAGCTTAGGCGCCTTAGCGTTAACCAGCGATCAAGCGAGCCGCAAAGGTGCAGGTGTGCCCTTAAACTTTGTCACCCATCTGCCCTTTGTTGAATCAGCAGCTGACACACAAATGGCCCTTAAAAATTTAAGAGACTTATTGGCAGATGACCATTCTGGTCTGGAACTGCCGGCTGCCATCATGCTGGAGACGGTCCAAGCAGAAGGGGGCGTCCATGTAGCTGACAGCGAGTGGCTGCGGGGGTTAAGAAGCATCTGTGATGAGTTTGGCTTATTATTATTGATTGATGAAATTCAAACAGGAGTTGGTCGTACCGGCAGTTTCTTTTCTTTTGAAAGAGCTGGTATCGTGCCTGATATGGTAATGATGTCTAAATCAATCAGTGGTTTTGGTCTGCCGCTTTCCCTAGTGTTGTTCAAACCGGAGTTGGATGTTTTTAATCCGGGGGAACATAATGGAACTTTTCGGGGTAATCAGCTGGGCTTTGTCGGTGCAACGGCAGCCTTGAAATTTTATGCGGCCCAAGAGCTCTCCCTGTTGACTAAAACAAAAGGGAAGATTGTAGCAGAATTTTTAACTCAGCAGCTGATGCCATTACACCCGCAATTACAAATGCGGGGCTTAGGGCTTCTCTGGGGAATTGACTTTTCTGAAATTGATTCACAACTGGCCAAAAAAGTTCAGCAATTATGCGTATCTCAAGGCCTGATTATCGAACTTGCTGGCCGCAAAGATGCTGTTTTGAAAATTTTACCACCGCTGACAATTCCGGAAGCGCAACTAAGAGCCGGTCTAAAGATAATTTTTTCTGCAGTTGCGACAGTTTTACAAGAGGAAAGACATATCTGCAAGGTGTCATGATTAATTAGCAAAGATTAATCAAAAAAATTTTCCTGTTTAAACCTAAAAGATAGCCCGCCATCTCGATTAAAGTTTCAATCGGGACAGCCGGGCTATCTTTTTTATTAGACTTCAGAAACTTCAGTGATCACAACGGCTTGGCGGCCCATCTGCTCCCAAGAGGCGATAAAGGCTTCTAAATCAGTCGCATAATCCTGGTTGCCATAAGGGTCATTTAAATAAATTTCATTCTCGTCATAGCCGGTTAAAACGACACTGTGCTCAGACATCGAAACTGATACCTCACCAGTTGCAGTCTGCCAAGTAAAATTATCGCCCGTCTCGGCAAAAATTGTGGTGGTAATTACCCAGACGGGATTGCCGATAGACAACTGCCGCTGGATTTCTGTAAAATCACTGCCGCTCAAATCAATTGCCTCATAAGAATCATCAATAAATTGACTGGCTAATTGATAAATCGGTTCATGGTAAACAAAATAACCGGGGCCGCTGTTGGCCGTCATATCCCCGACAAAGGCCTCATGGGGATTTCCGTAATTGCCGTTTGCATCTTGAACCGACACGGTTGGCAGCTCTTCAGCCAATTGATTTTTGGTTACGGCAAAGCCATGATAATTTAAGATCATCGCCAAACTGGTGACCTCACAACCATTGTATAAGCGGGGCTCTGCCATTTGATTCAGCAAGGGGACATCTAAACGAACCGCTGACTTTAATGGTTGTTCCTCAATTACGGGAGCGTCTTCTATGATAGTTTCTTCTGTTACAAAATTTCGGTTGGCATTGATTTCAATTTTTTTGGGGCCAATAAACTCATCAGGCTGTGCCGCAAAATCGGCTTCACTGAAAAATAGCAAGGCTGTTAGACTAATCAGAAGACCTAACGTTAGACCAGCTCTTTTTTTATTGACGTATTTTTTTAGAAAATAGGTCATGTCACTCAACTCCTCTTTCATTTGCATTTATGCTACAGCTTAGAGTCGGGTCGAAGTCAAGGGGGAAACTTTATTAATTTAAAGTATTTCAATTTTGAGAATTTTTTTGCCTCAGTTCACTCAGTGATAGCTTGGAAAAAGCTCTTGAGGCAAAAAATATGGAGTTGGTTATTATCTCAGCTACGGGCTTAAAAAAGGACTCGCTTGATTGATAAAAATTTTACTAGCGGAAAAATTTAATAAAAGAAAGCAAAAACAGTTGACTTGGAGTGGACTCTAGAGTTTATACTTTAGCTATTATTAAGTTGTTGATTAGGTTAGACAGAAGGAGTAATTGCTATGAATATAAAACAAGTTAGCGAGTTAAAGGATATTTCAGCCGATACCCTGCGCTATTATGAAAGAATCGGTCTGATTCCGCCGGTTAATCGTACACCGGGCGGCATTCGTGATTATAACGAAGAGGATTTGCGCTGGGTGGACTTCACCAAATGCATGCGCAACGCCGGCGTTTCAATTGAAGGGCTGATTGAATACATTCGTCTATATCAGCTAGGAGACAGCACAGTCTTAGCTAGAAGAGATTTATTACAAGAAGAAAAAAACAGTTTGGAAGTGAAGCTGCTGGATATTCAAACGACGCTGCAACGGATGAACGACAAGATTGCTTTTTATGAAAATAGTTTAAAACCAGATGGCTTAAAGGAAGGAGAAAATAATTCCTAATACTTTTTGATACTACTAGAAATTTAAAATCTGCGAAAATCTTAATAGGATTTCGCAGATTTTTTAGTTTAAATTGTTTATTAATTTTCAGGTAATAAGAAGCGAAATGCACCAAGATTTCAATTTGGTTTTAGTTAAAGAGATTGTAAGTTTTTCAAAAACTTGCATAGTTATATCAATCAAATGTTCATTTTTTGTTTCTGAGGGTAAGTGCAGCTCAATTAGCGGGAGTTGGTTTGCAATTTGAAAATAAATTTGTTTTACTAAGGTGAATTAAGACAGACTCAATTTAAGCAAGGGAAAATGCAAGGACAATACACTAGCAAGCTAGAGTAACGGCTGGCTAAATTTTCCTGTTGGCAAAAGATACGGTAACATTCAGGATGAAAAATTTTACAGAAGGGATGATTTTATGAACTTTGGCTTGGAGCAATGGTTAAAAATCACATCTGCGAGAATTTATTTAATTCAGCGGCAGGTTAAAACTGTTGCCGCAATAAACTCCACCGACAGCCATTTAGAATATTTGCAGGCGGTTTTGGATTTTCAAGAATTTCCTTTTTTTATGGTCTTTAAAGATGCAGTTTATGGAGGAACAATCAATTTAAAGGAGCCCAATCAATTGTATGTGATGGTTCAGACTCAAGGAACTGTCAATCCTCATCTTTTTGCCAATGAAATTATCTTTTTAGATTTTTTAATCAATCAGCGGGAATTAACACCGGAGGCCATTACCGTACAAGGTCTGCCTAATCAGCACAAACCCATTTTATTGAAAACAACAGAAGACTTGTTTCAGCATATTGAATTGGCTGAGTTTCACAATCCTTACGATCAAGAACTGAGGGAGATGGATAGTATCGAACAAGGCAATGTGGAATTGCTGCAAAAAAGTTTTGAAGAAACATATTCAGGTAAACCGGGAATTTTGGCGAAGGATCAACTGCGTAATTTAAAAAATCTTTGTATCTGTGTGATTGCTTTGGCTTCAAGAGCAGCCATTCGTGGCGGCCTGCAGCCGGAAGAATCATTTACACTGGTGGACCAAAGCATTATGCAATTGGAAGAATTTCAAGATCAAAATAGTCTGATTCTTTTTTTAAGGGAGATTGAAATTACTTTTGCCAAGATGGTGGCACAGGTTCGTCTGGCGGAAGGGCGTCAGCAAAATCCGTTAATTATCAAAACTAAACGGCTGATTAGCCAACAATTGCATCAAAAAATCAGTGTCCAAGATTTGGCACTGGATTTAAAGGTGACACCGGAATATTTAGTGCACGTCTTTAGAAGTGGTGAGGAGCAGACGATTAAGCAATATATTTTAAAGGAAAAAATCCGTTATGCCGAAAATCTCCTGCGCTATTCAGAAAAAAGTTTGGGGGAGATTGCCTCGACGCTGGCTTTTAGCGATCAGAGTCATTTTAGTCAAACCTTCAAAAAAATTAGGGGCCTGACGCCTAAGGATTATCAAAAAAAGTTCCGCCAAGAGTAGTTTAGCTTAGATTTTTCCATTTCAGTTTAGTTTTTTTATATTTTGAAAGCGTGAAACCTTGTATGATAGCGATATCAAAAAAACGTTTTCAAAAGGAGAGAACCAGATGAATTTGGAAAAAGCGAAACAACCTACCTTTAAAGTTGCTCTGCTGTCGATTTCTTTATTGCTGACTTCCGGCGGCTCCATTGCCTCAGCCGTGAGCCACATGCAGGAAACCTTTAGCAGCCATAGCGCAACTGCCGTCGAAGCTTTGGTAACAGCTTCCAACATCAGCGTCATGATTTTTGTTTTATTAAGTGCTTTTATTGTCAATTTCTTAGGAACTAAGAAAACAGTTTTACTGGGGATTGTCTTAGCGGGAATTGGAGGCGTTTTCCCGTTTTTCTCAGACAACTACACGATGGTTTACATCTCGCGTTTAGTTTTAGGGGCAGGACTGGGCATGTTCAATTCACTGGCGGTGAGTTTAATCAATGAATTTTACACCGGTGATACCCGTAATAAAATGCTAGGTTATCAAGCGGCGGTTCAAAGTTTGGGTCAGACCTTTACAACTTTTATTGCTGGGATTTTGGTGAATTACAACTGGCATTATGCCTTTGCGATTTACTTTTTAGCGATTGTTTCCTTCGTTTTATTCTTTATCTTTATTCCGGATACTAAACCGGAGACGACGGTGGTCAATGGCCAAGTTGAAAAACCAAAGCAGCGCTTGAATCGCTTCGTCGTCATTGAATCCTGTGCCATATTGTTTACCTTTGTTATTTTGATGGCAACTAGCTTAAAGGCAACTGCTTTAGTTCAAGAGCAAAATATGGCTAATCCAGAATTTTTAGGAACGGCCTTATCCGTTTCTAGTTTGGTCAGTTTTGTCGCGAGTTTCTTTTATGGCAATATTGTGAAATATACTAAACAATATACACTATTCATCGCCTATTTAATTATTTCCTTAGGCTTTATCGGAATTTCCTTCGCTTCTAATATTGTGATGTTCACGGTTATTTTAGCTTTAACAGGCTTGGGCTCATCCCTCTTTATTCCCTTTGCATTTGGGATTGTTATGGAGCGAGCGCCAAAGAATTCAGCAAATTTAGCAGTGTCAATTTCAATGGTCTTTTGTAATATCGGCTGCTACTTATCGCCTTATGTCTTAGCTTTTATCGGCGGACTTTTAGGGAATACTAGTGCTAGCTTTACCCTGCTGATTTGTGGAATCATGGCATTTGTTTTAAGCATCATCTATCTTTTTGCTGCCAAGTATCTGAAATCGGATGACTCGGGTGAAACGCCAATGAGTATTGAAGAAGAATTAGAAGTAATCAGTGGGCTTAAATAAAACATGAAACCTTTGGAGGAAATAACAATGGAAAAAATTATTTATGGCGTTGCCTATTATTATGAATACTTACCCTATGACCGTCTACAAGAAGACATTGCGATGATGAAGAAAGCCGGTATCAATGTGGTGCGCATTGCAGAATCGACTTGGTCTACTTATGAAAAAGCCCCCGGAAAATTTGATTTTTCGACCGTTGATTTAGTGATTGACGAAATGGCTAAAGCCGGCATTGAAGTTATCATCGGTACACCGACTTATGCTGTTCCCAGCTGGTTAGTTGAACTAGACTCAAATGTGATGGTGTCCAGAAAAAATAGCGGTCGGGCAATCTACGGGCCGCGGCAGTCAATGGATATCACCAATGCCACCTATTTACGCTACGCTGAAAGAATTATCCGCAAATTAATTGAGCGAACCGTTCATCACGCCAACGTTATCGGCTTTCAAATTGACAATGAAACCAAGGCCTACGGGTCATCTAGTAAAAATGTCCAAAAAGAATTTGTCGAATATCTAAAAGACGAGTTCGACAATGACTTGGATAAATTAAATGCGGAATTTGGCTTGGATTATTGGAGCAATCGTATTGATTCGTGGGAAAATTTTCCCGATGTCAACGGGACGATTAACGGCAGTTTAGGGGCAGAGTTTGAGAAATTTCAACGGCTATTAGTCGATCGTTTTCTTCAATGGCAGGCAGATATTGTCAGCGAATATAAAAGAGAGGACCAATTCGTCACCCAAAACTTTGACTTTGAATGGCGGGGTTATTCATATGGTGTGCAACCGGAAGTCAATCACTTTAAAGCGGCCAAGGCAACCACCATTGCCAGTTGTGACATTTATCATCCGACACAAGCTCAACTGACTGGTCAAGAAATTGCCTTTTGTGGCGATATCACTCGTAACTTGAAAAAAAATAATTATTTGGTGATGGAAACAGAAGCGCAAGGCTTTCCCCAGTGGACGCCGTACCAAAACCAATTATTACTACAAGCATATAGTCACGTAGCTTCTGGAGCCAACGGTGTGATGTATTGGCATTGGCATTCGATTCATAATTCAGCCGAGACCTATTGGCGAGGCCTACTTAGCCATGATTTTAAAGAAAATGCGACCTATACAGAAGCCATTAAAATTGGCAGTGAGTTTCAAAAACTATCGCCAAAACTAGTCAACTTGAAAAAGAAAAACAATGTTGCCTTAGTTGTCAGCAATGAAGCATTGACTGCTTTAAATTGGTTTCCGGTAGATTTAAATGCCGCTTTTCAATCCAGCATTACTTACAATGATATCGTCAAAGCATTTTATACCCAACTGTATCAATTGAATATCGAAGTCGATATTGTGTCGCCGGATGTCGAGAACTGGACAGATTATGAGATTTTAGTTGTGCCAGCTTTATATGCGGGTGCTGACGAAATTTTTGAAAAATTGGCTGATTTTGTGGAAAAAGGCGGCAAGCTTTTAACCGGCTTTAAGACGGCTGTGGCAAATGAACATGTGAAAATTTCTAGCAATAGTACGCCCCATAACTTGCAGGAGACTTTAGGTATGCATTACAATCAATTTGCGATTCCTCAAGATATTTATCTGCAAAGCGAATTTTTTGATTTTACAGAAGCCACCAAAGTTATCGGCTTTATGGAAATGCTGGAGGCTGACCAGGCGCAAGTTTTGGCTCGGTATGACAATTCACAATTCACTGAAAAAACTGCTATCACCCTCAATCACAAAGGACAAGGTACGGCAGTCTATCTCGGTTGCTTATTAGAAGATAGCGGCATGAAGCAGCTGATCCAAAGTATTTTCACCAAAATTTTTGACTATCAGTTAACAGAGCAGACATTTCCTCTCATTCAAAAGAGTGGCTATAATGACGAGGGCAAAAAAGTCAATTTCTTCTTCAATTATGCAAAAGAAATGGCTGAAGTTACCGCACCAGTCAGTGGAAAACTGCTGCGGACTGACGGCTTAATCGAAGCCGGCAATCCAATCACCATTGCTCCTTGGGATGTTGTCATTATCGAGGAATAACCCAGGCAAAGCTTTATTTCAATCAATAAAATCGTTAAAATAAAAGTAAGCTGTGATTTTCTCAGAAGGTGGTGAAATCACAGCTTACTTTTTAGTGAAGGAGCTGACAAGATGGCACATGGATATTTAGCAATTGACATCGGCGGGACTTTTGTCAAACACACGACCATTGATCATTCAGGGAATATTGAAAAAGAAAATAAATTTAAAACGCCCCACAATTTAGAGGATTTATTGATAGCCATTCAAGAAGTCGTTCTACCTGTTCAAGAAGTAATCAAAGGCGTGGGAATCAGTTGCCCGGGACGCGTCGATCCGGCAACAGGGATTATTTATAACGGTGGCGCCCTGCCTTTTTTACATGAATTTTCCTTTAAGAAATTTTTCAGCGATCGCTTTGGTTTAGAATGCGCAGTCAGTAATGATGGCAAGGCTGCTGCTTTAGCTGAATTATGGCTAGGCAATCTAAAAGGCGTGGCCAATGGAGCAGCTATTGTTTTAGGCACAGGCATTGGTGGCGGCATTATTGTTGATGGCAAATTAGTGCAGGGTAATCATTTTCAAGCGGGGGAACTGAGTTTTCTTTTACGGACACCTGCACCTGCTGAAATGGAAAATGTGATTGCTTATACGACTTCAGCGGTCTATTTTATTAAAAGGGCCAGCGGAATTTTACAACTAGCCGATGATAGTGACGGTGTCGCTGTGTTTCAGGCAATTGCTAGAAAAGATAATCCTCGGCTGACGGAATTATTTGAAACCTATTGCCGGGAAATTGCTTGGATGATTTTAAATCTACAGGCAACCTTGGACTCGCAAAGAATTGTGATTGGCGGCGGCATCAGTGCCCAAGAAATTTTGATTGAAGAAATTAATCGTCAATATCATCTGCTGCGGAATGTCTCAGATTTTTTCAAAAATTCCTTTTATCCAATGGAAATTCAAAGCTGTGCTTTTAGAAGTCAAGCCAACTTGTTAGGAGCCATTTATCAGTTGTTTTTAGAGAAGGATTTGGCCTGAGGGGAAGGTTATATCGCAAGGATTTGGGTAGAAAGCTCGTCCGTCGGGTTTTAATCACTTAAATAATTGTTTAGGTTGTGAGACTTTAGGCTGATTTGCCTGATTCAGAAAAATTCCTTGCAAATTTTATCATTTCAATCGTATTATTAAAAATATTTCAATATTTTTGGTAAGATAAAGATGATCTTAAAATCTGAAGGGGGTTTGATTCATGTATTCAGCAGCAGAAAATCGTTATCAAAAGATGTCTTATCGTCGTTCCGGCGCATCAGGTTTGGTTTTGCCACCAGTTTCTTTAGGATTATGGAGAGGTCACGGGGACCAAGGAACTTTAGCTAAGAGTCGTGAATTGGTTCTTCATGCTTTTGATCAAGGAGTCTTTCACTTTGATTTGGCAAATAACTATGGGCCAGGTCCTGGTAGTGCTGAAAGTACTTTTGGTCAGATTTACGAGGCCGATTTACGTCCTTATCGGGATGAGATAATTGTTGCAACCAAAGCCGGATTTTTAATGTATGAAGGGCCATTTGGTGAAGGGAGCTCAAAAAAATATCTGTATAGCAGTTTAGATGCTAGTTTAAAACGTATGAAGCTAGATTATGTAGATATTTTTTATAGTCATCGACCAGATCCGACAGTTCCTTTTGAAGAAACTGCTGAAGCGCTGGATTTAATTGTTCGACAAGGTAAGGCGCTTTATGTTGGGATTTCCAATTATAGTGCAGAAGAAACCAAAGAAATGGCTAGATTGTTAAAGGGCAAAGGTACTCCGTTTGTTATTCACCAAATGTCTTATAATTTGATGAACCGAGAACTCGAGGCCGATGGTCTGTTTGATGTTTTAGAGGAAGAAAAAATTGGTGGAATTGCCTATGGTCCGCTTGCAGAAGGCTTATTGACCGATAAATTCAGTGAAGCAATTCCCGATGATTTCCCAATTCACCGCACGAATAGTCAACTACTTGAAAAAGGTAACCGAGAAAAGACTCAAAAACAGTTACAGCAGTTGCGACAAATTGCGAATGAGCGGAATCAAACCCTGTCACAATTAGCTTTAGCCTGGTTACTAAATCAAAAAGCAATTACCTCAGTTGTTATCGGAACGACTAAAGTGAAAAATTTTGATGATAATATTTCAGCTCTCGACAATCTTGAATTTTCAAGAAAAGAATTAGAAGCAATTGATAATGTATTGAAATAAAATTGTGTAAAAACCTTGAAGTTGGCTAGGGCTGCTCAAGGTTTTTTTATTATGCAGGAAAGTAAAAAACAGTAAGGGATCATATGCCACTTGTTTTGAATGCAATACAAAGTAATTTCTTTTGTTATGTAAATTATATTTCATAGCAATAAACTGGTATTTCAGTTTTGGTGTTTTTTTAGAAAAACAGATGATTTTTTTGAAATTATGTGTAATTTTTATCTTTTTTTTAATATTATATTAATGATAGCGATTACAAAACCGGGTATCATAGAATTAACTGATATATCAATTAGAGTATATTAGAAAAGTAGAAAGAACGGAGGAAATAAAGTGGAGATTTTAATTGGGGTACTGTTGATTGCGTCATTCTTCTTTATGGTTTGGTACTGTGTTAAAGGGTTTAACTTAATGGTAGGTTTTACTCTCATGGCAACGCTCTGGATGATACTAGCACTTATTGGAAATTCTTCTTCACCAAATCCAGCAATGGAGGGACAGTCGTTAATTGATGTATTAACCTATATTTATGCAACAGGTCCAGCGAATTATGCAAGCTCAATTTTAGTTAATGTATTCTTCGGCGCCTTCTTTGGACGAGTTTTAGTCGATACTGGTATTGCCGCTACTTTGATTCGTAAAGTAGTTGAGCTGGGCGGCGACAAACCACGTATTACTATGAGTTTATTATGTATTGTGACAGCGGTTATCTTTATGTCAATGACAGGAATTGGACCAGTAATTTCAATTGCGGTTATTGTATTGCCAATACTATTATCATTAGGTATTTCAGCACCAATTGCTCTGTTTGCCTTTATGGGTTCAATCATGGCAGGGATTTTTGGGAATATTGTGAACTTCCAGCAATACATCACTATTTTTGCTGGTTTTAACCCAGCGGCAGAATCATACACTTACAATGATTACTTTACGATTGGGATCATTGGCATGATTGTCAGTTTAGTTGTGGTTTTAGTTGTTGCTAATCTCGGCATGAAAAAGAAAAAAACTTACGCAATGGCTGCCGAATTAAAATCAGGTGATGATAATGCACCAGCAATTTCATGGATTGCGGTTCTCTTGCCTGTTCTGGGAGTTGTCGTTTTAAATATTCCGATTATATTGGGATTCTTACTCGCTGGTATCTATGCGATGCTCTTTACTGGAAAACTTCGTGGAGGCTATACTGAAATTTGTCGACGTTTTGCTAAACTCTTTACAGATGGCGCTATTGATGTTGCACCGATGGTCGGATTTTTATTAACACTATCAATGTTTAATAATGCGGCTACCTATGCTGCCCCTTATTTCTCAGCAGTTTTAGGTGACTTTATTCCAACCTCTGCACTAGTGTTGGCTATTGCTTTTGCTATTTTAACACCGTTGGGCTTTTTCCGGGGACCATTAAATTTGGTTGGTTCCGGATCGGCAATTTTAGCTGTCGTGCTGGCAGTCAATCCAACGATGCCAGTGAGTTTCTTATATCCACTATTTGCGACGACAACCGTTGCACCACAACATTTAGATATCACGCAGTCTTGGGTTGCTTGGGGCTTAGGCTATACAAAAGTTTCATCACGGGACTATATGCAAAAATCAATTCCAACTGGTTGGATTATCGGGATTATTGTTTGTCTAATTGTTTATGCTTTATATGGAAATTTTTAAGCAGTAATTGAAATTAAGGAGGATTATCTATGGAACGCTCTGTCAGAATGGGAATCGACGTGGGGGGAACCCACACAAAAGCAGTAGCTATTGATAATGCTACCCATGATATTATTGGAAAGTCATCAGTTAAAACAACCCACGATGATCCTCGCGGGGTAGCAGCTGGTGTTGTTCAATCATTTCAAAATTGTCTACAGGAAAATGATATTAGTCCTGATGATGTTGTCTTTGTAGCTCATTCAACCACCCAGGCTACGAATGCATTAATTGAAGGGGACGTAGCTAAAGTCGGCGTAATTGGCATTGCCAAAGGCGGCCTTGAGGGTTTCTTAGCTAAACGGCAAACAAAACTAGAGGATATTGACTTAGGTAATAATAAAAAAATTAGTATTGCAAATTCTTTCATCCCATTAAAGCAATTGAGCTTTGATCGGGCGGAACAAAGTATTGCTGAGTTGGAAACCCAGGGTGCAAAAGTGCTAGTTTCTTCGATGGCTTTTGGGGTCGATAATGGGGAACCGGAAAAAGTAGTGTACGAAGCAGCCACCAAACTAGATATTCCAACGACTATGGCATCAGATATTACAAAGCTTTATGGTTTGACCAGAAGGACCAGAACAGCTGCAATTAACGCTTCAATTTTACCTAAAATGCTGGACACTGCCAATTCAACTGAAGGTTCAGTGCGGGAAGCCGGCGTCAATGTGCCTTTAATGATTATGCGGGGCGACGGCGGTGTAATGGAAATTACTGAAATGAAAAAGCGGCCAGTTTTAACAATGCTATCCGGACCTGCTGCTTCTGTGATGGGTTCACTAATGTATTTGCGAGCATCAAATGGAGTCTATTTTGAAGTTGGTGGTACTACGACAAATATTGGAGTCATCAAAAACGGTCGTCCTGCCATTGATTATTCTATTGTTGGGGGTCATCCGACATATATTTCTTCATTAGACGTTCGTGTTTTAGGAGTAGCTGGCGGGTCTATGGTGCGGGCTAACAAAGAAGGTGTAGTTGATGTTGGTCCCCGTTCAGCCCACATTGCTGGTCTAGATTATGCAGTCTTTACACCAGAGGAAAAAATTAAAGGTCCGCGGGTAGAATTTTTCTCGCCTAAAGAGGGTGATCCCGCAGATTATGTCAAAATTGTTTTAGAGGATGGTGACGAGGTAACCATAACCAACTCTTGTGCGGCCAATGTTTTAGGTTTAGTAAATCCTGAACATTTCTCATATGGAAATGTCGAATCTGCCAGAAAGGCTATACAGGCTTTGGCTGATTACTGTGGAACTACTGTTGAAGATATTGCTAAACAAATTATGGAAAGAGCTTATGCCAAAATCGAGCCAGTGATTTTAGAATTAGCTGAAAAGTATAAGCTAGAAAAAGATCAGATTTCTTTAGTTGGAGTAGGTGGCGGAGCAGCTTCCTTAATTGTCTACTTTAGCGATAAGATGGGCGTCAAGTATTCAATACCTGAGAATGCTGAAGTAATCTCATCAATAGGAGTGGCTCTTGCAATGGTCCGGGATGTAGTCGAACGGATTATGCCGTCCCCTAGTAAAGAAGATATCCGCTCAATCAAAAACGAAGCAATGAACAAGGCAATTGAATCCGGTGCAACACCTGAATCGGTGGAAATCCATATTGAAATTGATCCTCAAACATCAAAAGTTACGGCGATTGCAACAGGTTCAACTGAAGTAAAAGCGACCGATTTGACAAAAGAAGTAGATGAGGCGGAAGCAGCTGAAATTGCAGCTGAAGATTTGCGGATGACAGCTACTGATGTGGAATTAATGGCTAAATCAGATTACTTTTATGTTTACGGTGAAAAAGGACAGGCGGATAAAGCGAGTGCCTTGCGAATCATTGATAAAAAAGGTTTTATCAAGGTTCAACGGGGCCATGCTCGTTGCTTGAAGACAACAGCAGCCAATTATTTAGATGCCTTGAGCCAACTATGGGATGAAATGGCTGTCTATCAAACAGAGTTGATTGCTCGTCCAGAATTCTACCTATGCTTAGGAGCTCGTGTATCAGATTTTTCAGCTACAGAGTTTGATCAATTACAGTTGTTGACCGATTTGGAAGTTTCAACGTTGGAACCAGAAGAAGAGGTCATTGTTGTAGCAGCTAATATTAAGCAAACTTAAGATGGAGTTGCAGGAGCTAATCACCCAACTAGCAGCCGTTTCCGATGAAACGTGGAGTGCCTTTCAGTTTGCGCGGGACCCATTGCAAAAAAAGATTTCACCAGAGGAGCAACAACTAATGAGCCGAGAAGCTTTTGTAAGCGGTCAAGCAGCGGCTCGTAAAATTAGCAAACAGTTCCCAAACAAAACAGTTCAAGAAATTTTGGAGGAGTTAAAGGTTACTGTTGTTCATCAACAGGAGGAACAAATTGGTAGCCGTCTGCTCTTTGCTTTATATGATTCTTCTCGGGGGATTTTACTGATGGATCGGCCGTTAGAAAAATTTCTTGACTCTACTCAAGATCAGTTATTTACCAGAACAAAATTAGAATCGCTTATTTTGAGCCATGAGTTATATCATCACATTGAGTCCCATGATTCAAATAGTTACACGCAAAACAAAAAAATTGTTCTGTGGAAATTTTTTGGTTATCAACATCGGTCTACAATTCGCTCTCTTAGTGAGATTGCCGCTATGAGCTTTTCTAAGGAATTGAACCAAACAGAGTTTTCCCCATTCATGTTAGATATTCTATTGGTTTGGCCCTATAACCAAGATCAAGCAATTGAGATGTATCAAGAAGTTATCTCTTATCAGCGACATAATAACTAAACCGATTGACAAGCTAAATCAGGCTGTGCCTAAGCAATTAATGCTTGTAGCACAGCCTGAAATTGTTCGTCGGGTCATCCAATTTAGACTCCAGTAAAATAATCTGGATATTTATCAATAATTGAATCTTGTTCTTCAATAATCATGTGCAAGTGAAGTGATGTCAGGAAACTGATTTCATCTAGGTCATGATCAATCATCGCTTGAAAGATCATACTGTGTTCATTGATTAGACGTTCCCAACTCCAATCAACGATGTTAACCCTTAACCAGCGAAAGCGATCGAGATGGACACTATAGTTTTCAAGCCAGGTCCAGATATCTCCTTTTCCTGCTAGCTCAAAGCAGGTTTTATGGAAGGTGTTGTCCCAGTGAAAGAATTCTTTTTTATTCCTTTTTAAAGCGGTAGCTTCCTGCTGGTTAAGGATAGTTTCTAAAATTTTTCGACCATCGGCGGTTAATTTTGCACTGCATTCTTGCAAAACGGCCTTTTCCAACACTTCTCGCGTGTAGCGAGCATTTGCCGAAGATTGGATGTCAATTTGAGAGATATAAGTTCCTGACTGGGGAATGGTATAAATCAATTCTTGGTTTCTCAGTTGGATTAATGCCTCACGAATCGGTGTTCGTCCAATCTGCAGACGTTCCTCGAGCTCTTTTTCAGATATTTTTGAACCGGGGGCAAGTTCCGAATGAATAATCTGACTGCGAATCGCTTGAAAGGCTTGTTGCTGTAAATTAATTGTCATCAATAGTCCCTACCATTTAATATTTTCAAGTATTATAACATTTTAGTCATTCATCTGCAGGTAAAATTTGTTTAGCTAAATCTTTTGATTAGGTATCGATTAGTCGGACTTTTTCAAAAAATTAAGGAAAAGAAGTAGAGAAATTGTGTCAGAGTCTGCATTTAAAATGATGCAGCTAAAAATATGTAGGAGGAAGATATCAGTGACTACAAAAAATCTTTGGGAAGAACGGTTTATTTTAGCAGAGCAGGGTGTCCTGATTCCCCAATTAAATCCTGAAATGCTTCTTGAACAAACACATATAGCTCCAGAGTGGGTTCATTTTGGTGGTGGCAACTTATATCGTGCGTTTCATGGTGAAATTGCTCAAAAATTAGCAGAAGCTGGTGAAATAAGCAGTGGTGTGATTGTTTGCGAAACCTTCGATGAACAGGTTATCGACCGTGTTTATCAGCCGTATGAGAATAGTTTTTTTGAAGTTATTATGCATGAATCAGGTCAATTAGAAAAAATTTTGAATGTTGTAACAGCGGAAAGTCATTTTTGCCATCCGAATCGACCAGCATCGTACAGAAGAATGAAAGAGGTCTTCGAAAATCCCAGTTTGAAATTTATCACAGTGACAATTACAGAAAAAGGGTATGGACTGAGAGATTTAACAGGTGATTTTTCAAAAATCATCCAACAGGATTTAAAGACGGGGCCTGATGCTGGTCAACATACGATGAGCATCATTGCGAGCCTCTTATGGGGACGCTTTACTAAAAATGCCGCACCGATTGCGTTAGTTTCAACGGACAATTTCTCAAGAAATGGCCTGAAATTTCAAGAGGCCATTTTAACGATTGCAACCGGTTGGCTAGAGCATAATTTTGTAACACAGGAATTTATCGACTATTTATCTAATCCTCAACAAGTCAGTTTTCCTTGGTCGATGATTGATCGAATTACACCGAATCCTTCCCAAGTGGTTGCTGATGCTTTAAACAAAGCTGGTATTGAACCAGCAAAGCTGATTCGGACTGAAAAAGGGACAAATTTAGCAACCTTTGCCAATACAGAGGAGACACATTATTTGGTGATTGAGGATAGTTTTCCGAATGGGCGTCCTGATTTTACTAAAGCTGGGGTGATTTTGACAGATCGTGAAACTGTCGATCGCACAGATGCTATGAAGGTGACCACTTGTTTAAATCCTCTGCATACAACTTTAGCAGTTTATGGCTGTGCGCTTGATTATCAGTCGATTGCAGCGGAAATGAAGGACCCTGAACTTGTGGCTTTGATTAAAGGTGTCGGCTATCTAGAAGGGTTACCTGTGGTGGATGATCCAAAAATTATTAATCCCAAACAGTTTATTGATGAGCTGTTGACCAAGCGGTTACCAAATCCATTAATCCCTGACACTCCGCAAAGAATTGCCAGTGATACTTCTCAAAAGGTTGGAATTCGATTTGGTGAAACTATTCGAAAATATATGGAATCAACAACCCGCTCAACAGCTGAATTGACCTATATTCCATTGGCAATTGCAGGCTGGTTCCGTTACTTAGTCGGTGTTGATGATTATGGAGAGCCAATCCAACTCAGTCCTGATCCTTTATTGGCTAGTTTGACAGAGCAGTTGGCACGAATCGGTTTAGGTAGGACCGATGGTTTAGCTGCAGCTCTACAACCCATTTTAAGCAATGCTGAAATTTTTGGTGTCAATTTATATCAAGCTGATTTGGCTGATAAAATTATTGGTTACACTTCGGAATTACTACAGGGTCCTGGAGCTATTCGCACAACTTTAAAAAAATACACTAGAGGTGAGTAAGTAATGGAAATGACTTTTCGTTGGTTCGGCAAAAATGATGACAAAATAAAATTAGGAGATATTCGACAGATTCCGGGTATGAAAGGAATCGTAGGCACTTTGTTTGATATTCCGGCAGGAGAGGTGTGGCCTAAAGAGCAAATCAGAGCTTTAAAAGAAGAGATTGAAGCCGCAGGTTTAACTTTAAAAGTTATTGAAAGTGTTAATATTCACGATGATATAAAAATTGGCTTACCTTCTAGAGATCGTTATATTGAGAATTATAAAGAAACGATTCGCAATTTAGCAGAATTTGGTATCGAAGTTATCTGTTATAATTTTATGCCGATTTTCGATTGGATTAAAACGGATTTAGAATATGTTTTACCTGATGATTCCATTACCATGGCATTTGAAAAAGCTGGTATTGATCGTGACCCAGAAGATATTGTCAAAGAAGTTGAAGAAAGCAGTGGTGGTTATTCGCTACCGGGGTGGGAACCAGAGCGTTTAGCCCATGTGAAGGAATTATTTAAAGCCTATCACGATGTCGATGAAGAAAAACTAAGAGAAAATTTTGCATACTTCATGCAGGCCATTATTCCGACTTGTGAGGAAGTCGGTATTAAGATGGCAATCCATCCAGATGACCCACCGTATTCGATTTTCAATTTACCACGGATTGTTAAAAACCGTGATGACTTAGATTGGATATGTAATGTGGTGGACAGTCCTTCAAATGGTATTACTCTTTGTACTGGTTCAATTGGTGAAGATCCAAATAATGATGTTTATGCTATCTTAGCAGAATTTTGTAAACGGGATCGGATTCCATTTGCTCATGTACGTAATATCAAATACATGGGGCATGATATGGATTTTTATGAATCACCCCACCTCTCTTCAGAAGGTTCATTGGACATGTATAAAATATTAAAATCAATGTACGACAATGGATTTGACGGTTTTATCCGTCCAGATCATGGCCGTATGATTTGGGGAGAAACTGGTCGTCCGGGTTACGGTCTTTACGATCGTGCAATTGGAGCGTCCTACCTGCAAGGTTTATGGGAGGCACTCACTAAAGCATAGGTAAAAAATGCTAGCATTAGATATCGCCAATCGGTGCTCTGAGTTTTCAAAGTGTCTATACCAACTAAAAGACAGCAAGAGGTAAGGATTTTTAGTAACTAGCTACAATGGACTGAAAGATGAAAGGGATGAAGCAATGTTTTTAGATCAAAACTTTGTTTTAAAAAATGATTTCGCTAAAAAGGTCTACCACGACTATGTGGCAGACATGCCAATTATTGATTATCACTGCCATTTAGATCCTCAAGAAATCTACGAGAATCAAAAATTTGACAATATTACCCAGGCCTGGCTTGGTGGCGACCATTATAAATGGCGCCTTATGCGAGCTAATGGTGTGCCTGAAGAATTAATTACCGGAGCAGGTGATGATTATCAAAAATTTTTCGCCTGGGCGGAAACGATTGAGGGCTGTTTGGGTAATCCGTTATATGTTTGGACGCATTTAGAATTACAGCGGATTTTCGGTATCAAAGAAGTCCTATCAAGAAAGACGGCAGCCCTTATTTGGGAAAAAGCTAATCAAAAACTCCAAGAGAACCAGATGAGCACTAGAGGTTTGATTAAAGGAATGAAAGTAAAAGTTATCTGCACAACGGACGATCCTCTTTCTGATTTAAGTTTTCATCAAAAGTTGGCAAAAGAAGAAAAAGTATTTCGGGTCTTTCCAACTTTTCGACCTGATGGAGTAATTAATATTACAGCAACTACTTTTTCCGCCTATCAAAAAAGTTTGGCTGAAGCTACTGGATTACCTGTGACTACCTATCAAGAAATGCTCTTTGCGTTAAAGAAACGTATTGCCTATTTCCATGAAAACGGCTGTCGCTTATCTGACCATAGTTTCACTGAACTTGTATACGCCGAGGCCTCTGAAGCGAAGCTGGATAGTATTTTTAAAAAGGGTTTGAATCAGCAAACTTTAACGCCTGAGGAAGAAGCGAGCTATCATTATCAGCTACTATGTGATTTAATGAAGCTTTACCATGATCAAGGCTGGACCTGTCAGTTGCACTTGCAGGCGACACGCTCCAACAATAGTCAGTTATTCCGACAAGTTGGTGCTGATGTTGGCGGTGATGGGATGAATGATGGGCGTATTGTTGAAGCTATTGGCAAAGCTTTTAATTTTGTCAATGAAACGAATCAACTGCCGAAAACAATCTTATATTCTCTTAATCCGAATGATTTTATTCCATTAATTACCTTAATGGGTTGTTTTGAAGGAGAAGTTAAAAATAAAATTCAGTTTGGCTCTGCTTGGTGGTTTAATGATACTTATAGTGGTATGCGTCACCAATTGACAGCTTTAGCAGAAGGTAGTATTCTTGGCAACTTTGTCGGTATGTTGACAGATTCTAGAAGCTTCTTGTCTTATCCGCGGCATGAGTATTTCAGAAGAATTTTATGTCAGCTAGTCAGTGAATGGGTAGAAGATGGCCAATTACCTGCAGATACAGCTGTAATTGGACCAATATTAGCTAAGATAGCCTACCATAATGCAGCGGAATATTTTGGCTTTTCACTACCAGAAGACTAGAGAGAGGATTAATTTATATCTCAGGTTACTTATTTAAAGTTAAATAAGCTGTGGCATTATCCTAAACAGAATCCTACTAAAGCTGGATTCTGTTCAGTAAGGACAATTTAATATTGTGTTTACGAATTAAATTGAACCTTAGAGATGGATGCAAGAAAGTTGGGATTGCATCTGTTGAGAGACAACTGACACAGCTTGTTTTTTTCATGAGGAAAGTTGGTAAGCGTCGGTTTACAGAACTGCCATTTTTTATATCTGAGTGGAGATTATTTACATCCCTTGTTTGTTTTTCAGAATATTTTTAATTTTCGGATTGAAGAGTCAGCCCTCGAGAAGAATTAATTCTGGTTAGGTTTGCAATCCTCTGTTGTGACACCCATTTTTGATGGGATTACATAAAGTTAAGCAGAAGCAACCAAAGCTTTGAACTAACGGCTTTAGCAGTCAGATGCAATAGATTAGATTCGCTACTGTGTAAAGTATTGTTACTGATAATCTTTAAGGATTAATAGAAAAAATTATCTAATCATTGACCTCATTTTTTAGTTGCTTTTTAAAAAATGAAGTGCTAAGATATTGAAGTACGATTTTTGAATAACGCCTCCTTAGCTCAGTTGGTAGAGCAGTAGACTCTTAATCTATGGGTCGTAGGTTCGAGCCCTACAGGGGGCATTGGGTGCCAAACCCACGGAACAGGCAAATTGTTGGTGCGAAAGCATTTAGAAAACAATTTGCGCTGTTCTATTTTTTTGCCCTCAAAAATGGTTGGGACCTTAGTCTTGTTAACAGATAGAATCCCAATTTAAATTGTATTTGTCTCTGTAATCCAATGGCTCCTCGATACAGAAAGTACAAGTCAGACAGTGGTTCAATAGATTCTCATCGCTAATTCTTAATAATTGGCGATGCTTGCTGATATTGTTTGGAAAAATCAGTTCTGTTTTAATTAGTCTCACAGTCTCATGAAAAAAATTTCCCGTTAACTTCTTTAATTTGTTTCATGATACCTTAAATTTGTTCATTACTATCTCTTTTGGGAAGCGGTATCATTTCTCATGAAAGGAGCTGGAGGGATGAACAAAAAAAAGAAAAAGGGGTTTTGGCAGAATGTTTGGCGCTATAAGGCGTTGATTTTGATGGCGCTGCCGGGATTTATCTGGTTTATTTTCTTCTTTTATATACCAGTTTTTGCCAATGTGGTTGCATTTAAGGACTTTCATATTTCACCAAACGGTTTTATTGATAGCTTGCTGAGTAGCCCGTGGGTTGGCTTTGAGAATTTCAAATTCTTATTTGCCTCGAGTGATGCGTGGCTGATTACCCGTAATACGCTATTATACAACATTGTTTTCTTGGCTTTTAACCTGTTTTTTGCGATTACCTTTGCAATTGTTATGAGTGAATTGCGCAATAAAAAATTGGTGAAGGTCTATCATACGATGTCTTTACTGCCTTATTTTTTATCATGGGTAGTTATTGGCTACTTTGTCTACGCCTTTTTAAGTCCAGACAAAGGGATTATCAATCAATGGCTAACCAATGGCGGCAAGAATCCGATTAATTGGTACAACGATCCAACTTGGTGGCCATTAATCTTTGTCATTTTAAACGTTTGGAAGAGTCTTGGTTACAACAGTATTATCTATTACGCTTCGGTGATGGGGATTGATCCGACATACTATGAGGCGGCGATGGTGGACGGTGCCAGCAAGTGGCAACAGATTAAAAATGTAACCATTCCGCAAATTGTTCCGATGATGATGGTCCTATTGATTATGAATATTGGCGGGATTTTCCGAGCCGATTTCGGGATGTTCTATAATGTGCCGCGTAATTCAGGGGCCTTGTATCAAGTAACGTCAGTGCTGGATACTTACATTTATAATGGATTGACTGCTACTGGAGATTTAGGTATGACAGCGGCGGCTAGTTTGTATCAATCAGTTGTCGGGGCAGCACTTTTATTGGTGGCAAACTTTATTGTCCGTCGAATTGAACCGGATTCAGCACTATTTTAAAGGAGGGACTTCAATGAAAAAGAAAAAAATTAATAAAGTTGAAATCCGTTCCTTTAATCCAACGGCGAATGTGATTTTTAATATTGTAATTGCTTTGTTTGCAATCTCCTGTGTTATGCCATTTTTCTTCGTGGTGATGATTTCATTAACGCAGGAAGCCTCACTGGCAGAAATGGGCTATCGTTTTTGGCCGAAAGAATTTTCGATTGAGGCCTATAAGTATATTTTTGCCGGAGAGATGAGCAGCAAAATTTTTAGAGCGCTGGGCGTAACGGTCTTTGTGACGGTTTTAGGGACGGTAGTCAACACAAGCATGACTTCTTTATATGCCTATGCGATTTCCCGCTCGAATTTTCCCTTTCGTAAATTTTTCACCGTCTTTGCTCTGATTACGATGTTATTTACACCGGGGATGGTGGCAACCTATCTAGTGGTCAACAACTTGTTATCTTTAAAAGATACAGTTTGGGCCTTGATTCTACCTTTAGCCTTAGGACCTTTTAATATACTTGTTATGCGATCCTTCTTTATCAAAACGGTGCCAGATAGTATTATCGAGTCAGCCCGCATTGACGGGGCGACAGAAATGCGGATTTTCCGGAGTATTGTGTTGCCACTGGCGGTTCCGGGGATTGCGACAATTAGTTTGTTTGCGGCTTTAGGTTATTGGAATGATTGGTTCAACGCGTTACTTTATATTCAAAAAGATACGCTGGTTCCGCTACAGTATCTCTTGATGAAAATTCAAAATAATTTAGACTTCCTAGCTCGTAATGCTGGGATGGGGGCGCAGATTCAAGGCGGCCTAGCTGCTTTGCCGAGTGAGTCAGCTCGGATGGCGATTGTGGTGGTATCAACATTACCGATTGCTTTAACCTATCCATTTTTCCAAAGATATTTTGTGGGTGGCTTAACGCTTGGTGGTGTCAAAGAATAGTTTTATAAAAATAGAAGGAAGTGGACAAAATAATGAAAACGTGGAAGAAAGCATTGGGGATTACAGCGGCAGCTTCATTGACATTAGGCTTGGCTGCGTGTGGTAACAGCGACACTGAAGGGACTACAGAAGGAGAAAGCAGTTCAACCTCACTTTTAATGTATCAAGTCGGAGACAAACCTGATAATTATGACGAATTAATGGAGATTGCCAATAAGCAAATTGAAGAAAAAATCGGCGTGACGATTGATTTGCAATATATCAGCTGGGGCGATTGGGAGCAAAAAATGCCGACCATCATCAACTCAGGAGAAAGTTATGATATCGCCTTTGCTTTTCAATATGTCGCAAATGCCCAAAAAGGCGCCTTTGCGGATTTAACGGATTTAGCAGAAACCTATGCCAAAGAGTACATGGATCAGCTGCCGGAAATGTATAAAGTCGGCAATGAAGTCGATGGCAAATTGTATGCGATTCCAGTTTATGGCAATACTTGGGGCCAACAAGTATTAACCTTTAACCAACAATATGTCGACAAGTATGATTTAGATATCAGCGGAGTTGACGGTTCCTACGAATCTGCAACGGAAGTCTTGAAACAATTCCAAGAAAAAGAGCCGAATATTGCAGCCTTTGCGATTGGTCAAGATTTTAAAGCTTCAGGTGCTTATGATTATCCATTAGGTAAAGATTATCCTTTTGCCGTGAAATTAAATGCAGCAGGCGATCCACAAATTATCAATCAATATGCCGATGCTGATTTCCAAGAAACGTTAAAAGTTTTACATGAATGGTATCAAGAAGGATTGATTCCAACGGATGCCGCAACTAGTACACAAGCTTATCCATTAGAAGGCAATACTTGGTTTATGCGGGAAGAAACCCAAGGACCATTGGATTACGGTGATACAATTTTAACGCAAGCAGCTAGTCAGCCATTAGTTTCTCGTCCGTTGACTACTCAATTGCAAACAACTAGTCAAGCGCAGATGGCGAACTTTGTCGTGTCAAACACTTCAAAAAATAAAGAAAAGTCAGTAGAATTTTTAAATCTTTTAAACACTGACCCAGAATTATTAAACGGTTTGGTATGGGGCATTGAAGGTGAAGCCTGGGAAAAAGTTGGCGATGATAAAGTCGAAGTTTTAGATGGTTATCAGCCAAAAACCCACATGGCAGCTTGGAATACCGGTAACAACATGATTTTATACACTGCAGATACTGTGACAGATGAAATGATTGCTGAGCGGGACCAAAGTATTGAAAATGCTGAGTCCTCACCAATTCTTGGTTTCAATGTAAAAACGGATGATTTTAAAACAGAATTAACGAATATCATGAACGTAATGAATCGCTACCGGGCGAATTTAAATACCGGTTCAATTGATCCAGAGGAAAATCTACCGAAATTAATTGATGCTTTAGAAGAAGCTGGCTGGAGCGATGTTCAGGAAAAAATGCAAGCGCAATTAGATGAGTTTGGTGCTAGCCAAGACTAGTCAATAAATTAAGTAATACAGTAGGTTTTAACTATCTTTATGAAGCAAGCTGACTTATCGGCTGCTGTGGGAAATTCATTGGCAAATCCCCGCAGCAGCCGGTCAATCGGCGAAAAAACATTATTAGCTATTTGTAAATAGCTAGAGACTATGACATTAGTTAAAAACAGAATTGAACTTGGTGAGCATTTCAAGTAGAACTGCTAGATAATATGATTTTGCGGCGTGGACTTATTGAATCACAAAGCAAATACAAGATAGTTCAGGATTGCTTCTGTTGAAAGGCTTGTGTCACAGTCTTTGGATATTTCGAAGAACAATGGAGGGAACAAAATGGAAAGCAGTGGTATTCAACGTCTTTTTTATGTATTGTGGATGATTATTAAATTGAATTTGTATTTTATCCTTTTTTCTCTGATGGGGGGGATTTTGCTAGGTGCCGGACCAGCCTTTCAAACGATGAACGACTTATTAGCAGAACACGGCCTCAATTATCAAGAGATTACCTTTAAAAAATTTTTAGCCGGCTGGAAAATGAATTTTAAACGAGGCAATCAGCACTTTCTCTTATTTTTTGGAATCATTAGTCTGTTAAGCTACAATTTGTACTTGTCAGTACAAATTCAAGGACTGGTGTGGCTGGTGATTGATTTTGCCTTGTTTTTTACCATTCTTTTAGTCAGTGTGTTATTTATCTATGTCACGCTTTATCAAACCAGCTACGACATTTCCCTTTTAAATGTGGTAAAATTAGCTTTCGTTAGTGTTTTTTTAAACTTCGGGACTTTTCTAAAAATTCTTTTTGGTGTTGTCAGTATCCTGTTCATCACTTGGCTTTTCAAAGGATTGGTACTTTTTGCTACCTTTGCTTTATTGATTATTTGGAGCGGCTATGCCACCAAAGAAAGTCGAACATTAGTAGAAAGAAAGTTGGCGGCTCATGGGTAAATGGTGGCCTCGATTTGGCAAAAAAAAATATTTAATGAATCGTTTGATGCAAATTTACAGCCTTCTGTTAGTGGGAATCATCCTGCTAATGGTGGCTGCTTTGTGCGTTTTTACGACGGATTCCAATTACAAAAAACTGCAGGCGGAGATGGTCATTTTAGAAAACCGGATTAGCAGCTATGTGATGGATAAGGACAATACTATGAGCTTTTTATATATGGAATTGGCTAGTTCCAACACGGCAATTGACAATGTCCGTAAATATTTAACGTTGTCTCCTTCAGAGTATTTTAACTACACGGAAAAATTTTGGGAGGAGTACCAAAAAGATACCAGCATCTCTTCAACGGTCAGCGGCTTGTTTACAGCCTTTCCGGATTTAGACGAGCTGTATGTCACTTTGGAGGATTCGCAAAATTATCTGAAGGCTGACCGGATCAATCACAACGGCGTCAAAGCACAGGGGGAAATCGCCCCTTCCGGTGGTTTTATTGTCAATCGACCGATTATTGATCAATACACCTCACAAATTGTCGGGCAGATTTACGGAGTCTTTTCAGAGGAGGCTGTTTTAGGAACTTTTGCTGAGACCATGGTGACAGAAGGAATTGACGCTTATATCTTTGATGCTGCTGATCAAGTGATGTTTTCTTCACAGCATCAGGTTTCTGCACATGAGTACCAAGCGTTGCTGACGGGCATTCAAGAAGATGTGATTCCAGCAACGTTTAAGAAAAAATATTACGTACTGGAAAAAGAAACCAGTAAAAATAATTCCTATGTCTTAACCGCTAGTAAAAAAGTTTTGTGGACAAAAAATCTGCAAATCTTTAGTCTAATTATTCTCTTGGGGACGGCGTTAGCAGGGATTTTACTCTATACGTTGAAACGAACTTTTAATCGCTACTTTCAACAAATTGAAACGATTGTCGGCATCACCCACAGTGTTGCCGAAGGAAATCTAGCTGAACGCATTGATGTCGGGCAAGTTCAAGATGAGCTATTTGATCTCTCCGAAGCGATTAATTTCATGATTGCAAGCTTGGATCAATACATCAAAGACAATTATGAACTGGAAATTAAGCAACGGGATGCCCACATGCGGGCGCTGCAATCGCAAATCAACCCGCATTTTTTATACAATACCTTGGAATATGTCAGAATGTATGCCTTAAGTAAGCAACAAGATGAACTGGCGGATGTTGTCTACGCCTTTTCTGCATTATTGCGAAATAATACTACCCAGGAGAAAACCACCTCGTTAAAGAAGGAAACATCTTTTTGCGAAAAATATGTTTATCTTTATCAGATGCGCTATCCTGATCGTGTAGCCTACCGTTTTACGATTGCGCCGGAACTAGAGGAATTAATTATTCCTAAATTTAGTTTGCAGCCTTTAGTGGAAAATTATTTTGTTCATGGCATTGACTACACCCGCAATGATAATGCTATTAGTTTAAAGAGCTTTTTTGAAAAAGAGGATGTTGTCATCAAGGTGATTGATAACGGCAAAGGCATGAGTCAGCCAGCTTTGAGCCAGCTACAAGAAAAATTAGCGGCAACAGAGGCACCGCTCACCACTTCGATTGGCCTCAGAAATGTCTATGAACGGCTGCAGCACTTTTTCGGTGAGGCTTTTACTATGACCATCAATTCAAAATTGGGACAGGGAACAACCATCACCATTCGCATCAAAGGAGGGAAACAGCTTGTATAAAGCCATGCTAGTTGACGATGAATACATGATTTTAGAAGGGCTTAAACAGATTATTCCTTGGCAGGATTTGGGGTTTGAGATTGTTAAGACTGCCCGTACCGGTCGTGAAGCGTTAGATTATCTCAAAGAGCAACCGGTGGATTTAATAATCAGCGATATTACGATGCCAGAATTAAGCGGCATTCAAATGATTAGTGAAGCCTACGCTTTAGGCTATGATTTTTCAGCGGTGTTTCTCTCAGGCTATCAAGAATTTGAATACGTCAAAGAAGGCATTCGCTTAGGAGTGAAGGACTATCTAGTTAAGCCGGTAGACAAAGAGGAATTGACGGAAATTGTCAAAAAAATTCGTCAGGAACTAGACGATAAACAATATCGTAAAGAACAGGAACAATTGTATACAGAAAGTTCCATCAGCCGCTGGTTAAATGATGAACTCAGCGAGCATGAATTCTTTGAACTAATGGATAACTTAATGCTGAAAACTACCGGTCCCTATACAGCTGTTAAGGTAACGGGAACAGCAAAAGAGCTGCTGCTTTTGATGAAGGAATTAAAGCTCAAGGGGCAAAAGCTTTTGATTACTAGCGGGCCTCAACAAGACCAACAGCTGACAATTATTTTTCAAGGGGCAACCTCTAGCTTTAAGCTCTTTTTGGCGGATTTAAAACGCCGTTTCAACGAAAACATCATTATCTATCCAGGGGAGACCGTTCAAGACTGGGAAAATGTGTATGAAAGTTATGAAAAGGTTCTGCAGATTGAAGAGTTGAATCAGTTTTATCCCGAGCTGTTGCCAAGCCAGCATTTGGACATGCTGGAGGAAATGACCGAACCGGAATTTTCCTTTTTCGGTTTTAATAAGTCCTTAATGATTGGCGATGCCAAGACGATTCAACAGGAGTTGGATAAAATTTTTGCAGAGGTGCAAAGTCAGCATCTGCGGCCAGAAAATGCCCGCTACATTGCCTTTTTATTATTTGCGGATATTTCTCGTCAATATCCGGTGATTACTAAAGCGGTCTATGAGGCGACGATTCAAAAGATTCGCAGCAGTACGACTCTTTATCAACTTAAAAAGGTCTTAGAAGAACTTTTGCAGCTGGTTAGTGAACAACCGGTGGAAAAGCAGCTGTCTGAGGTAAGTCAGCAGGTAATTGAAATCGTTCGAAAAAAATATAAACAAGAGCTCAACTTAAAAAATGTCGCAGATGAATTACACTTAAATGCAGTTTATTTAGGTCAGCTCTTTAAAAAAGAGCTTCATAGCAGCTTCGCCCAGTATTTAAACCAAGTTCGAATTAAGCGGGCGCAACAGCTATTACTCTACAGCAATCAAAACATCAATGAAATTGCGGAGGCAATTGGCTACAACAATACCAATTATTTTTCCAAAATGTTTAAAAAACTCAATGGTATCACGCCAAAGGAATTTAGAGAACAATATCTAACGGATTATTCTGAAGTCAAACAAGAGGGAAAATGGTTGTGAAACTCCGTGGAGAGCTTGGAAAGGAACATTAGATTGAAGCGAAGGGAAGCTGTTTAGTTTTTGAAACGGGTAGGACATTAGGGATAAGAAAATTTTTCTTGAAAACAAGTTCTGTGTTACAGTCAGTTTCTGTGCTATAGTCAGCTATTGAGAGCCAAGCCCATTGTATTTTGTCACAAGAATCTGATATAAGCGCAGCATTATAAAAATCAAAAAGCCGAACACTTTATCAAATTCCGCAAGAGGGCCATGTAAAGGCCCTCTGTAATCAGGAACTGTCGCTAAAGTGCTCGGCTATTTTATTACAAAAAATATTAATTTTGAGTCAAGGAGAAGGGATAATCTTCCGCTTGATAATTCTGCGGATTTGGCACAATTCCCAGTTGATATTGGATGTCGCCACCGGCCATTAAGTCCTCATGACTGAAAAATAATTTTTGATAAGGCTGATTATTTCGCAGTGCCTGGTGGATAAATTGTTGCTGCGGCTGATTGGGAGTTGCACTAATTGTCAATTTTTGACCGTTAGATAAATGCATGACCGCTTTTTTTACTAGCGGCATGCCAATCACATATTCACCGGTACCAGGAGTAACGGGATAAAAGCCCAGCGAATTAAAGATGTACCAAGCTGAGGTGCTGCCATTATCCTCGTCACCGGGATAGCCGTCAATCCCCGCACTAAAACATTCTGTTAGTAAATTTTTGATTAAGGGCTGGGCCATTTCAGGACGGCCCACATAGCTAAAGAGATAAGGATAGTGGAAGCTCGGCTGATTTGAAATCGCCAGCTGACCAAATTCAATGGCGGCCATTTCACTCATCTCGTGAATTTCAAAACCGTAGCCGGCAACATCAAATTTCGGCGCTTGATTGCACAAGGTAATTAATTTTTCAGTAAAGGCAGAGGGACCGCCCATTTGCTGGGCTAAACCGGCAAAGTCTTGGTAAACAGCAAAGCTGCTTTGCCATGCACTGCCTTCAGCATAATCTTTGCCCCAACGAATCGGTGAAAAATCAGCTCTGAAGTTTCCTGCTTGATCTTTGGCCCGCATCAAGCCGACCTTCGGATCAAAAATATTGCGGTAGTTTAAGGCTTGCTCCGCATATTTTTGAGCGGTCTCCGTCTCCTGCAGAGTTTGAGCCACTTGGCTGATACAAAAATCACTGTAGGCATAATCCAAAGTATGGTTAACTGATTCATGATAAGTGCTTGGCACATATCCGTATTTTAAGTAATCCAACGTTCCTTGGCGTCCATAATTAGTGTTGTCGCTTTGCACCGTCGCACCTTTTTTCATTGCTTCTAAAAAATGAGGCATTAAATCGGGGCGAATCTTTTTAACAGCCGCATCAGCAATCACGGCATCAATCAAAGTACCAGGCATTAGTCCTCGTTCATCCGGAGATAACCACTTTGGTAAAAAGCCGGTTTCTTGATAACTATTTAAAAAACCCTCCAGCATATCAGCGAATTTTTCTTGAGCAATTAAAGAAAACAGGGGATAAACCGTTTTGTAGGTATCCCAAAAGCCATTGTTGGTGTATAAACTGCCGGCTCTGACTTGTCGGCCTACTGTATCATAGTGGATTTTTTTGTTGTCTGCATCTAGCTCATAAAAAGTCTGAGGAAACAAGAAAGTCCGGTATAAATTGTGATAGAAGGTTTTTGTATGGACCGGATCAGTATGCTCGACTTCAATGCGCTTAAAGTAAGACTGCCATTCTTCTGTGCTCCTTTGACGGAAATCAGCTAAGGTAAGTTCTTTTTCCCTTTCAAGACTGAGCTGAGCCTGCTCTTGACTGATAAAAGAAGTCGCTAAATGGATAGATTGTTTTTGAATAGTGCCAAAAGCCAAACTAACCAAAGTTTGTTCTTCTTGATTTTTTTTAGTCAGCGCCACAATCGGTTCAGAAAAATGGAAGGTCAAATAAAAAGTAAAGTCTGGGTCTTCACAGCCGCTAAAATTGACCACGCTAGCCCGCAACTCATGATCATTAATTTGTTTTAGGTCTTTCAAGCCTGGAAAAGTCAGGAGCAGATTATTTTGCTCTTCTGAATAATTAATTTCAAGAGCCGCACCATACATGCTCGGCACTAGCGTTGAGGTAATATTGTAACGCAGCTGCTGAATAATAAGTTGATAGGGAGCAAAGGTCGCCTCTTCTGGACGATAGGAACTTTGTGCGTGAAACAATGAGAGCTCGCTTAACTCCCCACTATAAGGTGTCATAAGAAAATGACTAAAGTCTCCCATCCAAGGACTTGGCTGATGGGTCAAGCGAAAGCCTTGAAAGATGCGGTCATTGGGATGGAACCACCAACTGCCTTTTTGATCCGTCGTTTGCGCTGCAAAATAATTCATGCCAAAGGGGACGCCAGTATAAGGCAGGCAATTTCCGTTTGAAAAGCTGTGCTGATTAGCTGTTCCGTGGCGGGTATCAATTGTTTCAATCATGTATAAGCTCCTTTGTCGATTGACGTGTAATTAAATGAATGGCGACTTTTTGACTGACTGGTACTTGACTAGTTGTAATCCAAGTAATGAGGGCTTGACCAGCCAGCGCCCCGATTTCTTTAAAATTTTGCGAGATGGTGGTGAGACTAGGATCAACCAAGGCCGCAGCTTGAATATTATCAAAGCCAATCACCGACAGCTCCTCTGGTAATTGAAGCCCCCCTTGTTTTAAAATCCGCATCGCTTCAATGGCCACCAAATCATTTTCACAAACTAGGGCGGTAATCTGATTGGTTGTGACATATTCCAAAAGATTGTTCAAAGTTGCCCGCTGATCTTCTAAAGTTGTATGGAAGCTCAGCTGATGTTCACTCGTACTGCGAATGTAGCCGAGATAGCGCTGGCGGGTTGACTGGGGTAGCCGGTCATTGCCAAAGATATAAGCGATTTTTTGATGGCCTAATGCAATCAAGTAATCGCAGGCGACTTGCCCACCGGCTAAGTTATCAGAATAAATTGCCGGCAGATTTAAATCATGCAGCTGCTTATCCAAGATAATTGTTGGAAATTGTTTTAGTGACAGTTCAAATAATAAATCTAAATGCTGATTTTCATCATCAGCATAATAAATCAAGCCGTCGAATTCTTGGGTAATTTCGTTGGCATGATGGCTCATTAGAAAATCAAAATTGGTCATCATTACTTCGAATTTTTCTGCCTGAACAATTGGCAGTAGGCCTTCTGAAAAATTACCTAAAGAAAGGTCATTTGAAAAAGGCAGCAAAAATAAAATTCGTTTGGTGATTATTTTTTTTTGCGTTGTTTTTTTAACGAAACTACCTTTGCCTCTAGTCCGTTCAATCAACCCCAGCTGCTCCAGTTCGGTCAACGCCCGCTTAGAAGTAATGCGGCTAACCTGATAGCTATCAGATAATTCTTTTTCGGTGGGCACTTGGCTACCCGGCTGTAAAGTTCCACTGAGAATTTTTTCTTTTAGATCATTTAAAATGGTTTGATATAAAGGTTCCATAACTCCTCCTATTTGATATATCATATTTTCTATCTTATCACATTTATTTTTCCTGTAAATACCCAAAAAAACTTTTTTGAAAGCGTAGACAAAGTGGTTTTTATATCGTATAATCAAAAACGAATTAATGATATATCAAATTATGGAGGATTTACTAAAATGGCTTACAAAGATATACCAAAATCAGTTGAGAATTTTATGCAAACAATTACTGAAAAATGTGGGACAGAGCATGCCGATTGGGCAGAAAATTTTAATGCAGCCTTTGCCAACACCTTGTTAACCACTGTTAAGCGTCAAACAGACGGCACTACTTTTTTATTAACCGGTGATATCCCAGCGATGTGGCTGCGGGATTCAACCGCTCAAGTTCGTCCCTATTTAGTAGTCGCCAAGGAAGATGAAGAATTAGCCGCAATGATTGCCGGTCTAGTGAAGAAACAATTTTTCTATATCAATATCGATCCTTACGCTAACGCCTTTAATGAAACGGCCAATCATGCTGGACACCAAAGCGACGATACAGAGATGAACGATTGGATTTGGGAACGGAAATATGAAATTGATTCCCTTTGTTATCCTGTGCAGCTAGCTTATCTTGTTTATAAAAATACTGGCAGAACCGACCAATTCAATGAAGATTTCCTTGAAGGAGTAAAAAAAATCTTAACCGTATTTGAAACGGAGCAAGATCACAATCAATCACCTTATGTATTTGAACGGGATACCACACGCCAAGAGGATACTTTAATCAATGACGGCCGAGGTGCTAAAGTAGTGCCCACTGGGATGACTTGGTCTGGCTTTAGACCAAGTGACGATGCCTGTCAATACGGTTATTTAGTGCCTTCCAATATGTTTGCCGTTGTTATCTTGGGCTATTTAGAAGAAATTTTTAGTCAGCTAATCCCTGATGAAGAGTTGGTGATTAGAGCAAGAAAATTGAAAGAAGCTATTCAAGCCGGCATTGAAAAATTTGGCCACACGAAAAATCAAGCGGGTGAAGCGATTTTTGCCTATGAAGTTGATGGACAAGGGAACGCTACCGTGATGGACGACAGCAATGTGCCGAATTTAATTTCAGCCCCTTACTTAGGCTATGGCCAAGTCGATGACGAGACTTATCTGACTACCAGAAAAACTTTATTGAGTCCAGAAAATCCCTATTTTTATAGCGGCAAATTTGCCAGCGGAATCGGTTCTTCCCACACACCGGAAAATTATGTCTGGCCGATTGCCTTAGCTATGGAGGGGATGACTACCAAAGATAAAAATGAAAAAGTCCGCATTTTAAATCAGTTGGTAGCAACCGATGGCGGAACTCATTTGATGCATGAAGGCTTTGATGTGAATGACCCTAATCAATACACCCGTGAATGGTTCTCTTGGGCCAATATGATGTTTTGTGAATTGGTAATGGATTATTTTGATATTCGCGTTGAAAAATAAGAAAAAATTAAAGACAGCAGGAGCTATGATATGAAGAAAAAAGTTTACATTATTTCCCACAGCCACTGGGACCGTGAATGGTATATGGCCTATGAGCAGCATCATATGCGCTTAGTCCAATTGATGGATGACTTATTGGATTTATTTGAAACGGACCCAAATTTCAGCAGCTTTCATTTAGACGGGCAAACGATTATTTTAGATGATTATTTAGAAGTTCGCCCTGAAAGAAGAGCTGAGGTACAGCGGGCAATTGACAACGGCAAATTACAAATTGGCCCCTTTTATATTTTGCAGGATGACTTTTTAATCAGTGCTGAATCCAACGTGCGGAATATGCTGATTGGTATGGAGGAAAGCAAAAAGTGGGGGACGCCAGTGATGCTGGGCTATTTCCCAGATACTTTTGGTAATATGGGTCAAACTCCGCAAATGATGCAACAGGCCAATTTACAAGCAGCGGCTTTCGGTCGGGGAGTGAAACCAATTGGCTTTGACAATGAAGTGCTAGCAGATAATTATACTTCCCAATATTCTGAAATGGATTGGCAAGGTCCTGATGGTAGTAAAATTTTTGGTTTGTTATTTGCCAACTGGTACAGTAACGGCAATGAAATTCCCGCCGAAGCGACAGCCGCTAAAATTTTCTGGGACCAAAAACTTAAAGAGGCAGAACGCTATGCTTCCACCAATCATCTGTTGATGATGAATGGTGTTGATCATCAACCGGTTCAAAAGGATATTTCAAAAGCGATTGCTTTAGCTAATCAATTGTATCCAGATTATGAGTTTATTCACTCAAACTTTACGGATTATCTAACGGCTACTCAACAGGATTTACCAGCAGACCTTGGCCAAGTTAGCGGTGAATTAACTAGTCAAGAAACCGACGGCTGGTTTACTCTGGCCAATACAGCTTCTGCAAGAATTTATTTAAAGCAGTGGAATACTTTAGTCAGCCGTCAATTAGAAAATATCACGGAACCCTTAGCGGCGATGGCCTATAGCGTGACAGGTGAATATCCCCATGACCAACTGGACTACGCTTGGAAAACTTTGATGCAAAATCATCCCCATGATAGCATTTGCGGCTGTTCAGTCGATGAAGTTCATCGGGAAATGCTGCCTCGCTTTGAAAAAGCCAATGAAGTTGGCAAATATTTAGCGACAGAAGCCACTGAGCAATTAGCTAGAGCCATTGATACGAGCAAATTTCCTGAAGACAGTTTTCCATTTATTGTGTTCAATACCGCCGGCTCTAAAAAGCACGGCACGGCTCAGGTGGATATCGAATTAAAACGTATCACCTTTAAGGAGCAATATCCGTCTGAGGGCTATCAAACACTGGCCGAAGAAGTGAACAACAGCTATCAAGTAATCAACGCTGAAGGAAAAGTTGTGCCGGCCGTTATCAGTGAAGCGCAGATTCGGTTTGATTACGATCTGCCAATAGATCGTTTCAGAATTCCCTACATGGAAAAATATGTGACTGTGACCATTGAAATAGCAGAATTGAACGCTTTTTCCTGGGAAACCTTTGCCTTAGTAGAAGGACAGAACCAACTGCCCCGCCCTGCTATCGTTAAAGAAAGCGGCCGAGTTTTAGAAAATGATCAAGTAAAATTGACTGTTGAAGCAGATGGTTCTGTGAGCTTAACGGATAAACAGTTGAATCGGAAACTGGAAAATCTGCTGGTTTTTGAAGATGTTGGTGATATTGCCAATGAGTATATTTTTAAACAACCAAAACATGATCAGGCCATTTTATCGACTTCTTTTGAACATCATATTGAAGTAGTTGAAGATACGCCTTTACACGGTAAAATCCGCTTGACCCATGAGCTAGCAATTCCAAAATCCGCCGAAGATTTGCTGACTTTAGAACAGCAAATGGTCGTTGATTTTCGTTATCGAAAGGCTCAGCGTTCACAGGAGTTAATGCCGTTTACTTTAACTACTGAAATAACCCTTGAAGCTGGCAGCAAGAGAATCAATTTTGAAACTAAAGTCAATAATCAAGCCAAAGATCATCGGCTGCGGGTGCTTTTTCCAACGACGATTCAGACGCAAACCCATGAGGCAGACAGTATTTACGAAACCGTCACTCGTCCCAACCAAGTTTCAAAAAATTGGGAGAATCCGACTAATCCACAACATCAGCACGCCTTTGTTAATCTCCATGATGAAAATTTTGGTGTAACAGTTTCTAACTTTGGTCTGACAGAATATGAGGTTGTCGAGGATACAATTGCGGTGACTTTATTGCGTTGTGTCGGTGAATTAGGCGATTGGGGTTATTTCCCAACACCGGAAGCTCAATGTTTGGGCGAGCAGACTTTCAGCTATGGGATTGAGTTACATGGAAAACCGGCCAGCCGCTACGCTACCTATCAACAGGCCCATAATGTCCAAGTGCCATTTGTAACGGCACAAACAGAAATTCATGGAGGAAACTTAGCGACTGCAGAGCAATTTTTGGAAATCGATGGCCACTTATTTGAAGTGACGGCGTTGAAACGACGGAAAAGTGATCAGGCTTTAATTTTGCGGGGCTATAATTTAAGCGATCAAGAGGCTGCTGTAAAAATTGAAAAAAATGGCCACCCAGCTGTTCAACTATTGAATTTATTGGAGGAACCGTGGGGCGATTTCACTGAAAACTTGCGCCCCTATGAAATTAAAACAATTGAGATAAAGGGGTAAGTCTGATGTATTTTGGCGGTATTGAAGCTGGCGGGACCAAATTTATCTGTGCTGTCAGCGATAAAGAGCAGAAAATTATTGATAAAGTGAGTATTCCGACAACCACGCCTGAGGAAACCTTGGCGCAAGTATTTGCTTTTTTTCAACAGTATCAGCTTGCGGCCATGGGTATAGGTTCCTTTGGTCCAATCGGCATTAATCCTGAACTGGAGAATTACGGCTATGTTTTAGCGACCCCCAAGCCCGGTTGGAGAGATTTTGATTTTTTAGGCAGTATCAAAGCCCGTTATTCGATTCCGATTGTCTGGACGACAGATGTCAATGCCGCAGCCTTTGGCGAATTGAAGCAGGGAGCCGCTCAAGGAAAAAAGAGTTGCTTATATATAACTGTCGGTACTGGGATTGGCGGCGGCGTCGTATTGGATGGGAAAATTTTCTCTGGCATCACGCATCCAGAGCTGGGGCACATTCATGTGAAGCGCCATCCCGATGATGATTATGAAGGAACCTGTCCCTATCATAAGGACTGTTTGGAGGGGCTGGCAGCAGGTCCGGCTTTGGAGGCAAGAACAGGTATTAAAGGGCAAGACTTACCGGAGGACCACCTAATTTGGGAGTTGCAAGCTTATTATATCGGTCAAGCCTTGATGACCTACGTTTTATCACTTGCGCCGGAAAAAATTGTTCTCGGTGGTGGCGTAATGAATCAAGAGCATATGCTAATGAGAATTCGCCAAGCCTTTGTCGTTCAGATGGCAGGCTACGTGGAAACGCCAGCAGTGGAAGACTATATTGTTCACTGGGGCTTGCCGAATGAAAGTGGGATTATCGGCTGTTTGTTGTTGGCTGAGGATGCGCTGGAACGGGAATCAAAGAGGCCAAGAGTCTAGACTATTAAATGGAAAGTGATTAACGCAGCTAATTTCTTCTTTCTAATTTTAGTGTACTTTTGAAAGAGCTATCGAAAATCATCTGGATTATTATGAAATCTAAAAAGAGGCTAGCAAAATTATTTATGCTTAGCCTCTTTTATTGTGCAAATATTGTGCAAAATATTATTTGAAAATTTTGACTAGATATTTATTGTCGCTGATCTCTTCTATAAAGTTGAGCAATTATTAAGAAGAAAATAATCAAAATCCCTGTTAATAGGCTTAAGCTACTGTAACGATCATTTGTCTGCGGCAGTTTTTTATTGCTATTATTGGAATTATTATTAGAGAAAGCTGGATTCTCTGAATTTCCAGAACTTGGGTTTTCGTTAGCAGCATGTGGATTTGTGCTTGAGCTAATATTTAAATCATTTGTTTCTTCGCTGGTACTGGAACTAGAAGCAGAGTTAGTATCTTCAGTATCACTGGAATTAGATGTGGAGTTAGTTGAACTAGTGCCTTCAGTGTCAGTGGAACTAGAGTTAGTCGAACTAGTGCTTTCAGTGTCAGTTGAACTAGAGTTAGTCGAACTAGTGCTTTCAGTGTCAGTTGAACTAGAAGTAGTAGTCGTGTTAGTTGTTGTATCTTCTGTGATACTCGAGCTTGTCGTCGATGTCGTTTCTGTATCAGTAGAGCTAGCCGTTGTGGTGGATTCTTCGCTCTCGCTTGAATCTGGCTTTTTTGGATATACTCCTGAGTTTAAGTAGTTTTGCTCATATAGTGGACTAACTAAGTCAGCCAGTTCAGGAAGCTCTTGAGTATCGACTGTATTCCAAAAATAATCAATTTGTAGTTGCTCAGTTAAATCAACTTTGGAACTGGTAGCTTCATCACCGATATTATAAGTAGTAACCTCCATATCAGCCAGTGGAATTGAAGAATAGTCAAAAGCTACTGAATAGATGCCAGACGGTAAATAGTCAAAGAGATATGCTCCATTTTCAGCTGTTTTGATATCTTCCAAGGATTCTCCTCGTAAATTTTCAGTCATTAGTTTATAACCGGATGATGTTTTTTTGTAAAGGCTAGCTGGCACACTGCTAATTTTTTTTCAGTGCTTTGTATTTGCCCATCTTGATTCTCATCTAACCAAACGACGCCACTAATTTCCCGACCAAAAATGCGATGTTCCACCATGTTCGAAGAAATTGCTGTCGGATAATTGCTGCCAGAATTTCCTAAAGTTCGATGACGATAAATATCTCCTGGCTGATTATCTCGATTCACCATTGTTAAAATAATCTCTGCTGAATCTCCTGGAGATAGTGTTTCTTGGAATTCATATAAAACGGCTTGTGTTCCAGTCAAAGATTGTCCAGTATAAAGTTGCCAGCCATCAGCTGCTACATTGATGTTGTTTGGATTTTCGTAAGTGACTGGCTGAGTATTCAAATAAAATTTGACTTCTTGCTCATCATTTAAATGGGTAGTGATAGCTGATAATTGACTTGTGCCGTTAAAAGTAGATCCATAATGGTCACCATCTTTCGGTAGAATAACCAATCCACGAACATTTGGTTCTTTAAGAGAAGTGGTGTAAGGAGAAAGTGACAATTGATATTCTTGATTGATCTCTCCTTTACTTGGTGACAATTTTTCATATAAACCTAATCTACCGATTCTGTTGACTACGATTGTTGCAGTTGCTAGTCGGAGTGCTTCATCACTAGTATCCTTTGAGGTACTGATAACTGACTGCGCAGTTAAACTGGCCGTGTTATTGATAAAGTTGATATTCAAATCATCAAATTGAGTATCGAAATTGATATTTTTCAGAGTTGCTGTTACTTCAGGTGTCGAGACAGCTGTTACTCTAAAGAGAAGTTTTTGAGTACCATCAGGATTTATCGTAACTTCGGGAACCAAGCTATTGCCGCCATATTTTCCAGAGTCTAAGACATAGGAAACTCCTTTGGGCAAAATAACATTCCAGCTGATTTCATCGGAATCGTGATAATTTTGACTAGCAAGCAAGCTGTTATCTTGAATTGTCCAGTTGACGGTTTCGGTACTACGATAGGTACTTTTATCTGCAGTCAAACTGTTTGATACTTTAATGGGCACAATACCCAGTGTATCAAATTTGGTGTGACCATTGACCGGCTCTTGCAAAGTGAGTAATTTATTTTCATCATTGTATTTAGTTTCAGTGAAAATTGAGTAGTTTTTGGTTATATCATAACGACTCGCATCTTTTTGGCTATCTTCTGGGGAACCAGGATTGAAGGAAGCTCGCTGTTCATCAGTGAAAATCGCCATTTCAGCTACATAAATATTTGGTGTGCCTTGGTCAGTTTGAGAACCATTTTTTTCAGATATTGCTGTCAGATAAGTTCCGCCATATTTCCATGTACGTGCAATAGGAGTTTGTACATCCATCAAAACGGCTCCTACTGAAGCGTACAGGTCTGGCGGTAAGTCAGACGGAGTGTACCATCTGTAGTTTTCAACTGTTGCTTGAGCCAAATTATTTAATGAGTTTGGATTTGAAAGTTGACTAATACCATACCAGTAACCTTGACTAATAATTGTCTGACCAGTCCCACCAAAGGGTGATAAGTTAGGGATTAACTTATCATTTTCCGCAAAATCTTGTGGAGTCAGCTCAAAGGCATCTGTATTCCATTTTTGTAAAAATTGATAACCACCCTTACAGAGACTATCACCAAAGCTACCACCACCGGCCATAAGAACACGGGCGCCAGTTACTGTTTGACCGTCTCCGTATGGATCGATATCATTGCTGAGTGAATATTTGCCAAACGGCCTTCTTGTATCAGGATTTTTGAAATTCGCCGATAGATATCCTCGTATACCAGGCATTTCGTTACGAATAGAGAATTCAGTGGTAACTTTTTTTTCAACACTCTGAGTATCTGTATAACTAAGGGCAGCTTTATAATAAATTGTATTTTCAGTGTTATCGGGATTCAAAAGGCCGCCGTAAGCATAATCATTGGCAACGAGTACATCTACATTTTGATTGGTAAAAGCCTTTTGATTTCCTGTGTAAATCGTGCGGCCGGTATAGCCATCAGCTCGTCGTATAGGATAGGTAGCTCCAATCTGATAATCTTGAATCTCAAAGGTTACTGGAGTTGTTAAATCAAAATTGTTTAATTGATAGGTGCCGCTATCCCAGATAGAATTTAGTGCATTATAGGTATTTTTATCTGTCATCCTTGAACCAGCCCAATAATTGCGGCTGTCATTAAATTCTTTTTGATTATAAGATAGATTCTGAGTATTGCTTAGGGTATTTGGATTAGAACTGATTAAGTTAGTTGCACCACTATTCACAACGTAATTATGAAAGTCAATAATGTAAGGCGGTCGATTTTTGTTTGTAAAATCCAAATTTGTCGTCGGCCCATCATCCCAGACAACTCGTCCATCCATTGATAAATTGACATTTAACTTGCCTGATGGGAAGGCAGCTCCTTTAATATCATTTTTCCCCGGTAGAGGTACTGCCATTAGCTCAATACCGATGGGAACAGTTCGATCGTTTGTTTGATAGGCAGCTGTTGTCAAAATGGTTTGGGAAGCAAACTTTGGCGTTCCAACAGAAATCTTTGGTTCGATGCTAACTTGGCTGCTAACAGTCCGTGGGAGAATAGTATCAAAGTCTTGACGAATGTTCTGCCCAGAAATATCGACTCCGTCAATACTCAATAATTGGACACTAAACTCTGGTTTTATGATTAAATCGTTATCAGCACCTAAAACATTAAGATTAATAGGATATGTTACTGCATTAGCGGTCGAAGGAATTGTATATTCTGTTTCAAAGGTTATGCGGTTATTAAGTGCATCCTCCTGTGAATTTTCACCAAAGACAGCATTTGCTCTGCCGGCTACATAGCCATCAGGTAAACTGCCTGAGATTTTAACTTTAATATTGTGAATCGTTCCTCCAGCGACATCATTTAAAGTAATTTTTACAGGATAAGTGATTGTATCAAAGGAGCGAATAATGCCGTTATTGTTGCCAGAATCATTTCCGGCAGTATCATCTTCATCAAAGTTTTCCGTTCCATCGGTGATATCAGTTTCAACGATTTCTGCGCTGAATTCTAAATTTTCTAGAGAGAACTCTTGATTAATTTCGGTTTCTTGGGGCACTTCTTCAGGCAAAACTTCGGTTGCTATTGGTGCTGAGTCGTCGGTTTCTAAATTATTAATTGCTTCACTAGTCTCTTCTGTTACTTCAAGCTCATCAACTGGAGCAGGCTGATTTTCAATAATGCCTTCAATTGAATCAGTTGAACTAGTAATCGTAATATTACCTGAATTTGGCTGGTATTCACCATTTAATGACAATCTTGCCAATTTGGAGTTATCCGGACTATTGAAGGTTAAAAAGAGCTGTTGACCTTGAGCTCGAAATTCTCCTAAAATGTTACCAATTGTTACATCGATAATCGGATAATCGCCAGCTGGAACTTGAAGATTACTTGAAACATTAAGAACCAACTCCTCGTTGGCAGCGGTGGAATATTCAAAGGTTAATTCAGTTTGCAAAGATTGTTCAGTTAGCGAAAGCACCTCTAGTTGAGAAAATTCGATAGCGTTTTCAAAATTTTGTTCAGACTGAGCGTGAACCAATAGAGAGTTCAAGAATAGTGGTAGGACAAGAATAAGTATTAAGAAATATTGAAAAAGCTTTTTCATAAGGAACCCTCCTAAACACTAATATATGCTAATTGATTGACTGTCGGGCTATTATTAAGAAGATTTGAATGCTTTCTTAAATTGAAATAAAGCATTATATTCGAAAAATATCCTCTTTTAAATAATAACCAAATATGTGATTTTTTTAAATAGTTTATGACGAAAAATGAATAAAATTGTAATTTTTTCGGAAAAAAATTGAAGTTTTTTTGAAATTTTGTTTATTAATTTGTAATAAGTGGCGTTGTTTTGTTTGCTGATATAAAAAAATTTTTTTTGCTATTTTTTTATAAGTTACTAAGTTGAAGAGCCAGACTTCTTAATATTTCATTTATCTCAGGCGACAGATTTCTTGAACTAATGAAAGAAAGTCTAAAATAAGGTATAATTAAAACTAGCGTGACAGAATTTGAGAATAAATATGAGGTGACCCAACTATGAAAAAGATTTTAGTCGTAGATGATGAAAAACCAATTTCAGATATAGTGAAATTTAATTTAACTAAAGAAGGCTTTGAAGTCAGCACCGCTTATGATGGCGAAGAAGCATTAGAAAAAGTCAAAGAAGTAGAACCGGATTTAGTTTTGTTGGACTTGATGCTGCCGAAGATGGACGGCTTAGAAGTGGCGCGGGAAATTCGCAAAACCTATGATATGCCAATCATTATGGTAACTGCTAAAGATTCCGAAATTGATAAAGTTTTAGGCTTGGAATTAGGAGCGGATGATTATGTCACAAAACCATTTTCTAATCGGGAATTAATTGCTCGAGTGAAGGCGAATCTGCGGAGAGGTGCAGTTGCTAAAGAAGTCGACAATGGTCAAGGTGAGTTGGCAATTGGTGATTTGACAATTTTACCGGATGCTTACATGGTGACCAAACGCGGCGACACGATTGAGCTGACCCACAGGGAATTTGAATTGCTGCATTATTTGGCTAAGCACATCGGTCAAGTGATGACTCGGGAGCATTTATTGCAAACTGTTTGGGGTTATGATTATTTTGGCGACGTGCGGACAGTTGACGTAACCGTCCGTCGTTTAAGAGAAAAAATTGAAGACAATCCAAGTCATCCGACGTACCTAGTGACGCGCCGCGGCGTTGGTTATTATTTACGGAGTCCAGAACAGGAGTAGGCGATGCAAAAAAGAGTGCGTTTTTTTCAGTCGGTTAACTTTAAAATTGCCCTGACATTTATTTTGATTTTAGTGATTTCAATCGAAATTATCGGGGCCTATTTTATCAGTAATTTGGAAAACACCACCATCACATCTTTTTATAATGACATGAACCAGCGGACTTCGGCTTTAGCATCCAACGTTGGCACTGTTTTAAACAACAGTGAAAGCGGCGAAAATTTTGATGATTTAAGCAGCGAAGTCCAGCAAGTCATTAATAATATGAATATGACCGATATCATTGAAGCACGGGTCATCAATGCCGAGAGTACGATTCTAGCCACTAATGAAACCAGTGGGACTAGTTTAGTCGGGCAGAAAAATGATTATGCCGTCTTAAATGATTTTGATGTCCTCAATGAACAGCAGGTGGATGAAAATAATGAACGGGTCTACATTAACGTCTACCCGATTCAGTCTAACGCCGGTAATCTTGGGGCGGTCTATATCCGAAGCAATGTTGAAAGCCAGTATGCTGAAATCAGCAAAACAGCTTTTATTTTTTTTAGTGCGTCTTTAATTGCAGCGGTGATTTCAATTATTGTGGCCTTATGGGTCTCCCGCTCGATTACTCAGCCGATTGAAGAGATGCGGCTGCATGCAATGCGGGTTGCCAATGGGGATTATTCTGGTCGAGTGCAAGTTTATGGAAAAGATGAGTTGAGTCAGTTAGGGGAAAGCTTTAATCAGTTGTCAGAAAGAATTGAAGAGACTCAAGATTCTATGGAGGCCGAGCGCAATCGTTTGGATAGTGTCTTGACCCACATGACTGATGGGGTTATCGCCACTGATCGTCGGGGCACAGTTATCACGATTAATGAAACGGCCTTGTCATTATTAGGCATAACCAGTGAAGAAGCTGTCGGTGAATCCATTTTAACCTTGTTAAATATTCAAGAGGATTACAGTCTGCGGCGTTTATTGGAAGAAACCAAAGACTTATTATTAGACCGCTCGGAATCTGACCGGCGGGAAAACCAATTGATTTTAAAAGTCAATTTTTCGATGCTCCGTAGAGAATCTGGATTTATCAGCGGCTTGGTTGCCGTTATTCATGATGTTACCGAACAAGAGCGGACAGAACAAGAGCGGCGCGAATTTGTTTCAAATGTGTCTCATGAATTGCGGACACCGTTAACTAGTATGCGCAGTTATATTGAAGCGCTGAGTGAAGGTGCTTGGCAGGATGAAGAAGTAGCCCCGCAATTTTTAAAGGTCACTTTAGAAGAGACGGATCGGATGATTCGGATGATTAACGATTTGCTGGATTTGTCCCGTATGGACGTGGGGACCAACACGACACTGCAACGAGAATTTGTTAATTTCACTGAGTTGGTCAATTTTGTCTTGGATCGCTTTGATATGATGGTCAGCAGTCAAGAAAAGGAATACGTGATTCGGCGGGAATTCACCCAAAGAAATTTATGGGTGGAAATTGATACTGATAAGATGATTCAAGTCATCGACAATATCATGAACAATGCGATTAAGTATTCGCCAGATGGCGGCACGATTACCGTGCGTTTAATCGAGACCCACAACAATATTATTTTCAGTGTGTCTGATCAGGGCTTGGGAATTCCCCGCAAGGATTTGGGACGAGTTTTTGATCGTTTTTATCGGGTAGATAAAGCAAGAGCGAGGGCTCAGGGGGGAACCGGTCTGGGATTAGCCATATCCAGAGAAGTTGTCAAAGCCCACGGCGGTTCCATCTGGGCAGAAAGCCAAGAAAATCGGGGCTCAACCTTTTACATTGCGTTACCTTATGAGCCTTATGAGGAGGATTGGTGGGAATGAAACTTTCAGATAAATTAATTCGTTTGACGTTAGTCCTGCTGATTGCCCTCAGCATTTTCTTGTCCTATAATATTTGGCTCAGCCCAGCCAATACTAGTAGCGAGACTCGGAATACTGCGGTCAACACAGAAAACCAAAATAGCCGGAATGCCGATGATGTCTTTCTACCTTTGAAAATGATTCAGCTGGTGGACGGCGTAGCTAGCGGCAGTCAAAGTGAGACTGCCATTGGCCAAATTCATGATTTGCTCTCGACGAATATTTTTGGCGAGCTGACGTTAGAAACAAGTGAAGATGAAAATTTTGCCAGCAATCAAATGATTCAAAACGGCTTGGAATTCAGCTATCAAGGGAGCTATTTATTGAGCGATTATCTAGCAACTTTTAAAATCGAAGCAGATAACAGCGAAGAGAGTGAAGGGTTTTATTTTTCTAAAGTCCAGCTAGATTTTGACAATCAAGTAGCGAAATTTATCAGCTACGGGGAGAATGCCTATATGCAAATGGCTTTCTCAGGTACAGCGAGCAGCTATCAACAGATTTTAGACGGCAATAGTTTGAATTGGACAACTGTTAGTTTGGATGAAACTTCGACGACGGGGCAATACAACAGTAGTGAAACGATTGAGTTGAGCAACTATAGTTATATTTTATCCACTCAGTCTTCCACGTTATTTAGAAATGCTTTTTTCCAAGACCCTAGTGATGTGACCAATGAGAGTGCCACGACCTTTATCAGTGGTCAGGAGCGTCTAGAAATTGACAGTGACCAACAGCTAGCAGAATTTCATGGCGAACTGCCGGTTACCGATGGATTAACGGATGAATTTAATCAAAGCTTTGCTTACATTTCTAAGCTAGGTTCAAATGTCGGCAATTTGCGTTATTTTGATCGGGAGGATGACCAGCTAAATTATCGAGTTTTTGTGGAAGGCTATCCGGTTTTTGGTCAAAATTGGCAGGGCTTGGTGGGCGTTGAGGTGGAGGATAATCCTTTAGAGGATAATTTATCGGTCTCCATCAATACAAGTACCCGCACGATTCAAGTGCCAATTCCGACAGATGAAACGGAAATTTTGCCCAGCACGGAAACTGTTCGCAGTGAAATACAAGCGGCAGGCGGCGATTTGCCGTTAGCTACTTCGGTGATTATCGGCTATACCTGGGAAGCAATTCGTGACGTTGATCGGGTGGTGGATTTAAAACCAGAATGGTATATTCGCTATGATAAAAAGTGGTACTCGATGCGGGAATTGCTGGATACATTAGCAGATGCGGAGGTGAACTAAGTGAATTTCAAACGAATTGAGATTGTTTTTGTGATTGCTTTTATCGGCTTGAATTTATTTTTGTTCGCTTTGTATCGCAACAATACCAATGCCTTAGCAACTGCCACCAACACACCGCAAACAGAATCAATCGAGACTTTACTGAGTACGAATAACATCACCTACTCAGGAGATTTTTCTCGGGAGAAAATGGAAGGTTATTATCTCAGTGGAGAACAAACTAGTTGGCCTGAAGCTTTAAGACAATTACGGGAAGAAAGTGGCAATACTGATTTATTTACCCGCACCAGCACGACGGACAATATCTTGACCAACCAGTTGACCAATCCACAAATTGTCAACACCGATGAATTGGCAGACGGAATTGTTGCTTTTATTGCCCAAAGAAATCTCGTCCCCTTTGGAACAGACTATACTTATCAAGAAGACCTCTCAACCTTTAGTGATGAGACGAATACGGCGATTGCCAGTCAAAGCTATGAAGGCATTTCTTTTTTTGATAGTAGCGATCCGACAGCTCAACTGGAATTAACTTTGACGGAGAGCAGTGACAATGAAACGTATCGCATTGACAGCTATCGTGTGACTCATATCAGCAATATCGAAACCTTGCGGGAGCGGATGGAATTGATTTCTGAGCGGGAGGCTGTGGCGACTTTATACACCAATAGTCGACTGCCGCAAGATTCCGAAATTTTATGGACTAAATTAGCATACTCCCGCATTATTCAATTGCGGGAAAAAAGTGTTTATGTGCCGGTCTGGTTTGTAGCGGTCAGTCGCAGCGGTGAAACGGGCATTCAATATGAGAGTGTCAATGCCATCAGCAACTCAGTCATTACAAATTCCAGCTTAACAGTGGTAGAAAGTTAAGGGAAAGCCGTGTATAATGAGTCCTGAACCAAAGCGGAAGGAAGTTTTTTTGAACATGAAGCAAGCAGCAGCTTTTCAAGTGAGTGTCTTAGCCAGTGGCAGTACCGGCAACTCCTTATATATTGAATCAGCCGAAAAAAAATTCTTAGTAGATGCCGGTTTAAGCGGCAAAAAAATTACTAGTCTCTTAGCTTCTGTAGGCAGGAATCCCGAAGATTTAGACGGCATTTTTGTGACCCATGAACATCGTGATCACATTCACGGCGTCGGAGTTTTAGCCCGCAAATATAAGCTGGACATCTATGCCAATGAAAAAACTTGGCAGGCGATGGACGGCATGATTGGCAATGTGCCGTTAGAGCAAAAAAATATTTTTGAGATGGGCAAAGTTCTGACCCTTGGTGACATGGATATCGAGAGCTTTGGTGTCTCCCATGATGCGATAGCGCCACAGTTTTATCGTTTTTACAAAGATGGTAAATCTTTTGTAATTTTGACGGATACCGGTTATGCCAGCGACCATCTGCGGGGAGTAGTCAAGGATGCGGATGCTTATTTAGTTGAAAGCAATCACGATTTAGAAATGCTGCGGATGGGGGGCTACCCTTGGAGTTTGAAACAGCGGATTTTAGGGGACAAAGGCCATTTGTCGAATGAAGATGGCGCCTTAGTGATGACGGATATTTTAGGGGACCGCACAAAACGAATTTATTTGGGACACTTGAGTAAAGAAAACAATATGAAAGAACTCGCTCATCTGACAATGGAAAATACCTTGACTGAAAAAGGTCTAGGAGTCAATTATGATTTCCGGATTTACGATACCGATCCAGATGAAGCGACAAGTCTCTTTGCAATTTAAAAAACGCTGAATGATTAGCCAGCCAACCGATTAGCTTAGTTATGCTAACGGTTGAGCTGTGTCATTCAGCGTTTTTTTTATTTTTATAGAAATGTTGCAAAGCGTTGGTCCCATAAATCTTCGTAAAAGGCGATGGTTGTTGCCGCAGTCATAAAGGGATTGTCAAGGGTAGAGGTGCCGTTTCGCTGCAGAAAAAGAGTATAGCCTAAACCGTGGGCAAACTTAATGGTGCTATCGACACAATACTGCGTTTGAGCGCCTACAATCTCTAAGTTCTTGATTGCCAATTCTTGCAATAGCTCCTGTAAATTCGTTTGATAAAAACTATTGGCGTGGGTTTTACCGACATAATAATCTTCCGGCCGATTATTCAATTGAGGAACTAACTGCCAAGATTCGCTGCCCTTCACCAGTTCTTCGTCTTGATGCTGGACAAAAATGATCGGCAGCCGTTGCCTTCTGTAATCAGCAATTCGTTGATTGACTTTTGTTAAAAGCGGCTCAAGGCCAAATAATTCATTTTGGCCGTAACAGACGCCATTTTGTAAATCAATGACTAATAAAGCTTGTTGGCTAGACATGGCAGACTCCTTTAAGTAAGATTTTGCAGCAGAATTTGAGCAAATAAAACGAGGGCATTCATTCCCGCATGGGCAATAATCGGCGTCCAAATGCTGCCGGTTTTTTTATAAAGGAAGCAAAAGAACATCCCTAAAACAAAATAAACAGCTAAATGGCCATCGCCGTGGGCAAAGGCAAAGATAATCGAACTAATGACCGCTCCCACCCAAAAATTAGTGAAGCGAAAGGGGAAGCTGGCAATAACGCCGGGAATCGCCCGGCGAAAAACAAATTCCTCCATAACCGGTCCGCCAACTGCTGTAGCTAATAAGAAGATGGGGGCACTTTTTATTAAGGTTACTAAATTTTGAGTATTCTCTGAAACCGTCAGCTCTCCAGAGATAGCCGATTCAATCGAATTTACTATCAGCTGTAAAAAGAGCGCTCCCCAGATGCTTAAGAAGCCAATAGCAACCAGTAGCACCCAATGCATCGGTTTCTTTTCAAAGTCTAAGGGCGAACCTTTTTTTCTTTGGTAAAGGTAGAGGGCAATTAAAACAAAAGCCATTCCCAAGTAAACAGCCGTTAAAGCGTTGATTGGCTGATTCCCTGATTGGAAAATTCCTAACCAGTAAAAGGTGATGGATGACGTGAAAGCAAAAAACCACAATATAATGGTTAAAAGGCCATACTTGCGAATTGACATAGTGAAACTCCTTTTCGTTTGATTCCTGCAAACTTTTTTAATAAGAAGAATTATAGCATAGTCCGCGCTAAAAGTTGGAGCTTAAAAATTTTCTTAAAAAAACGAACGAAAAACTTGCAAAGTTTTAAAGAAATGAGTATCATATGAATTGTGAGTTAGCACTCGATAGTTAAGAGTGCTAAAAACTAATTTTTGATGGAGGGATTTATCGTGTTAAAACCTTTAGGCGATCGCGTCATTATTCAAGTCGCAAGTGAAGAAGAAAAAACTGTTGGGGGAATTGTTCTCGCTTCTGCAGCGAAGGAAAAACCTCAAACTGGATCAGTCATTGCTGTTGGTGAAGGCCGCTTATTAGACAATGGCGAAAAAGTTCCTGCCTCTGTAAAAGTTGGCGATACTGTGATGTTTGAAAAGTATGCCGGTACAGAAGTGAAATTTGAAGGTACGGAATATTTGATTGTGTCTGGTAAAGACATCATCGCAATTGTTGAATAAAAAACAGATTGAACTAAAAAATTTATGAGGTGAAATTAATCATGGCTAAAGAAATTAAATTTGCTGAAGATGCTCGTGCTGCAATGCTCCGCGGGGTAGATAAATTAGCAGATACAGTAAAAGTAACATTAGGACCAAAAGGACGGAACGTTGTTTTAGAAAAATCTTACGGTTCTCCTTTAATTACCAATGATGGTGTGACCATTGCTAAAGAAATCGAATTAGAAGATCACTTTGAAAACATGGGAGCTAAATTAGTTTCTGAAGTTGCTTCAAAAACCAACGATATCGCTGGTGATGGTACAACAACAGCAACTTTGTTAACGCAAGCTATCGTTCACGAAGGCTTGAAAAACGTTACAGCTGGAGCGAACCCTCTAGGTATTCGCCGTGGGATTGAATTGGCAACTAAAGCTGCTGTTGAAGAATTACACAGCATTTCTTCTATCGTGGATTCAAAAGAAGCGATTGCTCAAGTTGGTTCTGTTTCTTCTGGTTCAGAACAAGTTGGCCAATACATTGCTGACGCTATGGAAAAAGTTGGTAACGACGGTGTTATCACCATTGAAGAATCTAAAGGGATTGAAACTGAATTAGATGTTGTGGAAGGTATGCAATTTGACCGCGGCTACTTATCACAATACATGGTAACTGACAATGATAAAATGGAAGCAGTCCTAGACAATCCTTACATTTTAATCACGGATAAAAAAATCTCTAACATCCAAGATATCTTGCCATTGTTAGAACAAATTTTACAACAATCTAAACCATTATTAATCATTGCTGATGACGTGGACGGCGAAGCTTTACCTACTTTGGTATTGAACAAAATCCGTGGAACTTTCAATGTTGTCGCTGTTAAAGCTCCTGGCTTTGGCGATCGCCGTAAAGCAATGTTAGAAGATATTGCTGTATTAACTGGCGGTACTGTAATCACTGAAGATTTAGGTTTAGAATTAAAAGATGCTACTATCGAAAATCTTGGTGTTGCCAGCAAAGTGGTTGTTGATAAAGACAACACTACTGTTGTTGAAGGCGGCGGCGAAAAAGCGGCGATTGATGCTCGTGTGCAATTAATTAAAAACCAAATTGCCGATACAACTTCTGATTTCGATCGGGAAAAATTACAAGAACGCTTAGCTAAATTAGCTGGCGGTGTAGCAGTTATCAAAGTTGGGGCGCCAACTGAAACTGAATTAAAAGAATTGAAATTACGCATTGAAGATGCTTTGAATGCGACGCGGGCAGCAGTTGAAGAAGGTATGGTTTCCGGTGGGGGAACTGCTTTAGTCAACGTTATTGATAAAGTAGCGGCTGTAGCTGCTGAAGGCGACGAAGCAACTGGTGTTAAAATTGTATTACGTGCATTGGAAGAACCAGTTCGTCAAATCGCTGAAAATGCTGGCTATGAAGGCTCAGTGATTATCGACAAACTAAAAAGCGCTGAATTAGGCGTTGGTTTCAACGCTGCGACTGGCGAATGGGTGAACATGCTAGACGCTGGGATTGTTGACCCAACTAAAGTAACTCGTTCAGCCTTACAAAATGCCGCGTCTGTTGCTGCATTATTGTTAACCACTGAAGCAGTTGTTGCTGATAAACCAGAACCAGCTGCTCCTGCGGCTCCTGCAATGGATCCATCAATGGGCATGGGAGGAATGATGTAATAAAGATTAAGAACCTTGTTAAATCAAGGTTCTTTTTTTGTTTTATCTTTATATTAACTGAAAAGGGGCAATCGAGGGGCAAAAAAATTCAAAACTATAAAGCGTTCAACTTGTCAACGACCTGCTGTTTCGCTTTTTTTGTTACATGATTATATATTGATAAAGTAGTATTCGCGTCAGAGTGACCTACTCTTTCCATAATGGCTTTTAGAGGAATATTTAATTCTGATAATAATGATACATGCGAATGTCTAAAGATATGAGAAGTTAAATTTTTAGGAAACTCAATTTCTTCTTGCAGGCGATGCAAAACTGCATTATATGAATGTAAAGATAATGGGGTTCCCCTATTAGAGATAAAAATATAATCATTTGGAGAGCATTTCCCGAATTTGAAAATGTCATCTGCTATAACTAGGTCTATAATTTCTTGAGCCCTATCAGACAGATCAACAATGCGATTTGATGATGAATTCTTAGGCGGTGTTTTCACTGCTTCTTTCATAGTTGTATATGTGTAATCCAGTGTTCCGTTGACATGAATTTGATTATTATTATAGTCTCTAACTTGAAGAGCCTGAAGCTCTCCAAATCTTAACCCAGTTAAATACAAAAATTCAGAAATCAATCCATGAATTTTTCTCTTTTGAGATGAATATAATTTCTTTAGTATTAAATCTACCTCTTCTTTCTCCAGATATTTTTGCTCCATTTGTTTTCTTTTTTTGTCTTCCTCCGATTTCTTCGGGTGGATTTTTACTATTAAGGCGGGATTATAGTCAACATACTTCTTCTCATGAGCGTAATTCAACATTACAGACAAAGTCGTCTTGGTTTGTTTTGTATAGTTTAAAGATAAAGAACCAAACGTATACATATTTTCGACAATTTGTTGTACTAAATTCTCATCAATATTTCTGACTAATACATCTGCGGGTATAATCGAATTAATATGTTTCATCATTTTAGGAACTTTTGTCCAGCTTGTTCTCTTAACGTGCTGTTTGTAATAGGCAAACCATTCTAAATATAACTCGCCAAAAGTCACGTCCGAAGTATTCTTAGTCGTCAGTTTTTCGTTAATTTTTTCGTTTAGAATTTTAATAGCTTGGTTTTTCGCACGGCTTGAATTTGAACTCAATGTTACGCTAACTTTTCTAGTTTTTTCAGAATATGGTTCTTTATATCGTTCGTAAAATTTAAATTTTCCATTTGTTAGTTCTTCAATCCACAATATAATGCACCTCCAAAAGAACGTATGTTCTAATTTTTCTAAAAAATAATAAGACCTTTCGATTTAGGCTAGATGAATTGAGAAAGTTCTTGCGGGAGTCCTAAATAGTCAGTAATTTGATATTTAGTTAATCCTGCCAAATCTTCTTCTTGCATTGAAATAAGGAGTTTCATTGCTAACGCGTTAGCTTCATATTCCATCTTTGATATAAGAGTGTTCAAACCTAATCTTCGAAAAAAAGGGGTGCTAGTGCCTTTATGCAACATAAGATGACTAAATTCGTGAAGGATAACAAAACGTTGGTACCATTCTGGCCAGTTGATGTTCACGATTATAGTATGGCAACGATTATTTGATTGAGTACATCCGCCAGTCTCATCGTCCAAATCAGCATATAGCAATTTTACATGAGCTTCTTTTATTAAATCGTACGGATCATTCGACCTGTATTTTGTAATTATCTTTTCAAACTCGTAATCTAAATAGCTTCACATCAGCAACGCCTCCCTTCCTAGCGAAATTAACCTCGATAATCTTTTCGGGTGAATTTTTTCTTTGCCTCCTCTTTATTCATTTCCATAGCGGTTCGAATCGCTATCAAAAGGCGGTCTCTTTGTTCTTCGGTAGCAGGCTCGCCATAGTAATTCTGATTTTCCCCATTTTCGAGTCCATCAATCAACTTTTCCGCCTGAATAGCGATATCGTTTTTTTCTTTGTCGGAAAGTTCATAATACTTAGTATTGGTGCGGCCTAATAGGTAATCAGTAGATACATCAAAGAAATCGGCCACTTTTTGAAGTTTATCGGACTGTGGACTAGTCTTATCCCATCTATAAATGGAATTTTCTCCAATGCCAATTTGAAAAGCTAGTTCCTTAATAGTGATATCTCTTTGTTTTGCTAACGATTTGATTCTTTCTAAAGTGGTCATTGTTATCACCTTTCAAAAAGAAAAGAGCATGCTAAATAAAAAGTACCGTTTTCGGTTGACATCTACCAAATTAGATAGTATACTCAATTCAGGAATTAAGAAAAAAGCAAAATAATACTTAACTAAAATGCAGTATTAAATCTTGGCGGATTAATATGCTTATTTCTTTATACTTATGGTATCACATTTGGTAGCTTTGTCAATGGGGATTATCAAAAAAGATTGGAGGTGTAGCTAATGGGTGTTTCAGTTGTAGAGAATATCAAAAGAATTGGAAAAGGAAAGGAAATGACTGTTAAACAAATTGGTAGAGAATCAGGCGTCGGAGAAAACGCAATCTATCGATGGGATAAAAATTATCCTAATTTATCAAGTCTAAAAAAAGTTGCTGATTATCTTGAAGTTCCAATTGATAAGTTACTTGAATCTAAAAGCGAGGTGAAGTAAATGACAATCAAGCAGCCCTCGTTAAAAGAATTGATTGAGCAGATGGAGAGAGAGGTTCATCCCGAAGATTGGTATCGTGCTGTAGATTTGCATTTGCGATTTCACAATCTGAAAAAAAGCACCTTAAATGGTTACCTCAAAGAAATGGATGAACATGAGGAATTTCAACAAGGTGTGCTTAGACCTTCTCACAGCATTACCTGGGTTAATATCCAGATTTTCATTTGGTATCTAATGTGGAAAGATGCAGTTAACTACAGGTCGAAGAAAATCAGTCCTACCGAGTTTTTAAAATCAACATAAGGAGGACGAAAGGATGGAAAAACGGCAACTAGCACTATTTATGATTTTAATCTTATCTGGATTATCACTAGGCCAATTTCTCAAACTACAGATTATTGGAGTAATTCTTGCCCTGTTAGCTGCTTTAGCAAGCATTTTGTGGATTTCCTATGACATTGAGGACACGGAGGGCAAAGATGCTAAAAGCTTATAGAGAATGGCTCAAAATGTACAAGCAGATTGTGTTAGAAGAAGGGAGTTTTAATAAATGATTTTAACGAATGAATTAATCCAAGGCACTATGAAAGAAGGTTATCAGGAAGAAATACGAGGATTGATTTTGAAAGCCGCTGCTGAAAGAAAGCATCATATAAAAATCCCGGCAATTGGTTTTGACGCAGACTTTGAGGATGAACTGATGGATGCTGGCGTAGAGGTGAAACTAATTGACGATGATGTTTTATTGGAATGGGAATATGGCCAAACATATTAAGAAAGGAATGGTTGTTGATGAGTGAAAAAATACACAGCTTAACAGATAGTCAGTTACAGCAGATTGTAAAATCAGCGGTTAAAGAAGCGTTAGAAAGCAAGTCGGATGCCTTGACAGCTAAGAACTTATTTAACGATGTTCGTATTGATAATAGAGAAATAGAGCTGATTAATAGCAAATACGAAGTGACTAATGTACTGGATGAGAGTGATCAAAAAAGCATCTTAACGAATATCAGCTTTCCGCATGGATGGGGGACATCTTACACGAAAGTCTATAATTCTGAGATTCATAATTCTATCAAAAAATTAGCAGTCAATGTTTTTGGCAAGACGTTGAATAGCGACTTGACTAGAAATGAATATGATTTAGCTAGACAGCATTATGTTGAATTACGAGATTGGTTTTTAGCATCTTATGAGCGCAGATTGAAAATGATGCAAGAAGAAAAAAAGACACGATAGCCAGCAAGCAAAATCGTGTCCAAAAGAAATAATATTTGATTTTAGTTTAACAGCAGAAGGGAGATTTTGCAATGCATTATCCCGTTTCAGAATTTGACTCTTTAGGAGCTAGGCAGCTACCTCCTAAAGAAGATGAAATTTCCGAGTTTAATAATGATATACAAAATAATCTATATCATAAAGCAACACATGATGATTTTAATGTTCTCATCGAAGAAAGGTCAGGAGTATTTGAATTAACATTCTCAAAACTATTTGATAAAGATTTCACTGTGACGGTCACGGATTATGACCTAATGGATGCCATAGACAATTACGGCGCAAGCGACTTAACTCATATTGTCTTTATTGGATATGGCAAGGAGTTTGTCCAAGCAAGATTGAAAGAATACGGGTTATAGAAAATGGAGGAATTGAAATGACAAATAATTTAGCAAATGAATTTGCAATGCAACAATCAGAAAATATAGCACCTTCCGTAGTTGCCTCTAGCGAATCTAGCAAAGAAATGGAACGTGTAAAAGGCCAGATATTTATGGCGAAGCAGTACCCACGGAATCAATTCCAAGCTATGAATCGCATTGTTGATGCAATGAAACGTCCAACAGCAGCGAAACAAGCAGCCTATTCTTATCCACGTGGAGGTATGACAATAACGGGCCCTTCTATTAGATTAGCTGAGATTGTGGCTCAGAATTGGGGAAATATGACTTACGGCGTTCGAGAATTGGAACAGACTCCAGGCGAATCATTAGCGCAAGCTTATGCGTGGGATTTGGAAACAAACGTGTTCGTTGAAAAAACTTTCAAAGTATCTCATACCAGAAAAAAAGGAAACAGAATTAATAAAGTGACCGATCCACGAGATATTTATGAGTTAGTAGCTAACTATGGGGCCAGACGTTTAAGAGCTGCAATTATGGAAGTTATCCCAGCCGACATCTTTGAAAAAGCGTTAGAGGAAGCGGATAAGACTTTGAATAATCAGAATAACGAGCCTTTACAAGACCGATTAGCAAAAATCCTTCAACTGTTCGAAAACTTTGACGTAAATCAAGAAATGCTAGAAGAACGATTTGGAAGGAAATATGATTCGTTTACCGAGCGCAATATTATTGAAATGGGAAACATTTACAACAGTTTGAAAGACGGGGTAGGTAAAGTGGCTGATTTCTTCAAAGAACCTTCTTCAAAGAAACAGCCAGAATCTAACGACTTAGAAAAAGAATTTGAGAGTGCCTCAAAAAAAGAGGAAAAGCCCGCTGGAAGTAAAACTGTCAAGTCGAAAGTAGATGAGCCAGATGAAACTAAACAAACAGAATTACTATAGTAACGAAGCTGACTGGCAGTACATGTCAGTCAGTCAATTCAAAGACTTTCAAAAGTGCGAAGCCGCCGCTTTAGCAAAACTAAAGGAAGAGTGGCAACCCACTTCGAATCCCATAGTTTTATTAGTCGGAAATTATGTTCATTCATATTTTGAATCAAACGAAGCTCACGAGGAATTTATCAGCGAGAATCGTAATTCTATTTTAAAAAGAGACGGAAGTGAACGGGCTGAATTTATTCAAGCAACGGATATGATTGAAGCGCTCGAATATGATAATTTCTTTAACTTTGTGTATCAAGGACAAAAAGAGCTTATTCTGACTGATTCATTTTTAGGCACTGATTGGAAAGCTCGTATTGATTGTTTTAATGAAGCAAAAGGTTATTTTGTTGATTTGAAAACGACACGAAGCCTTTCTCAACGTTATTGGTCTACAAAGTACAGATCCTACGTTTCGTTCGTAGAAGAATACGGCTATGTCTTGCAAATGGGCGTGTATAAGGCTTTGTTGGAACAAGTATACGACAAAGAAGTAACGCCTTATATCTTTGCAGTAACTAAGGAATCACCTCCTGATATAGCTGGAATAGAAATCCATCCGGCGCGCTTCGAATTTGAACTAGCACTTTTAGAAAAAGAGTTACCTCGAATATTATCGGTGAAATATGGGGAAGAAAAGCCTACGATGTGTGGTAAATGTGAGTATTGTCGAGGTCATAAACAACTCAGGGGATTTATTGAGATAGAAGATTTACTAAATAGGTAGAAAGGAGCGCTCTAATTTGAAAAACCTAATAAATGAGACAAACACTTTTTTCAGAATCGCTGCGAGTCTTGAACTCACAACACAATCAAGAATGTTGTATCTTAGCTTATTGCAAAAGAACAACTCTCTTTATTGGTCAGAGTTCTTTACTGTAACAGCTTCTGAATTGCAAGGTCTGTCCGGGCTTTCTCAAAGCGGAATGCAACGAGCGCGAAAACAGTTAGTCGATAAAGGCATTGTCATTTATAAAAACAGAGGCTCAAATCGGGCACCAAAATATTGTCTACCTGAGCTAACAAATGAGTTTGTGATAACCATATTGAACGGCACTCCGAACAACACTACGGTTAACACGGCGGTTAACAGGCCGAACAGCACTACGGTTAACAGTCCGAACACATTAATAGACAATACAATACAATACAATACTAAACAAATAGATGCTTCTTCTTCTAGTGTAGATCATACTACAGCGGTTAGTTATTGGCTGAACCAAGTTAACCCAGCAGAAGCACCGACCATTCTCGAAAGTATTGCAATGTGGGTAGAAGATTTCAACGGAAATGATGCTTTAGTCATTTTGGCAATCGATGAAATGCTAAAAAACAGAGCTAGGAGCTATAACTACTTGAACAAGGTTTTGAAATCTTGGGAGGATAAGAAGCTAGACTCCGTAGAAAAAGTTCAGAAACATTTGGAAGGCGGATATCAAAAAAGCAATTTTAGAGGTAAACGCCGTGTAGAACCAAAAGAACTAAGCAAGCCGCCAGAAAGGAAGATGCTGAGTGATGACGAAGCCAACAGAATTCTCAGAGAGCGTCAAGCTGCTAACGGAGCTGGAGCTAATGACTATGATAGCTAACTTTACGAAAGAACCAATTCAATCCAGATTGCAAGGCCCAATTGACGACTTGAAAGCTAACATTCTCACTGAGAATCCAGATAAATATCTTAAGGGATTTTCTTGGCTTTACTACATGGAGGCGGCCGAAAAGAAGGGTGAAGAATTTGTTTTGGAAAAAATGTGGGAAAAATGCGCCAATCCTAGAGCGTATCTAGAGGGCATTTTATCTGATTTTGAAGCCCTGAAAGCTGCTAAGTTGAAAAGGAATGCTGATTAACAAGCTGGAGAAGAAAGAAGGATTTTTGATTGAAATGGGGTATGTGAAGATATGATTACAAAACAACGTATTGAGGGGAAAAGTCAAAAAAGTCTAGGGTCAGCGAGCCACAACATTAAACTGATTTTTTGGAAAAACATAGAGTATTACAAAACAGTGAATGGATTATCGTGGCAATCGTTGATACAAGGGCAGCATATAGATGTATCCAAAGAGATATATCTGAATACGACTCTAGAACGAATCGAAAAAATAGCAAGAATTTTAGATATCGGCGATTACGACATGTTATTCGAAGTCGGAATGCCTAGCGATAATCCGAAGAAATATAGCGGTGACTCAATCATTAAGCTGTTTTGGGAAAATGTAGATTGGCACAGACAGAACAAAGAAATTAACTGGTCGAACCTAGTTGGAAGTATTGCAAAAGGTGCGCAAAACCACGAGCAGAATATCTCTCTTGAAAAAATATAGAAGATTGCTGAAAAGCTAGAAATAGATGAGTATGCGATTCTGTTCGAAAGTATTGAGTAGATAAACTGTGGCTTTAGTGGACTGAGGGATTCAGTGTTTTTTTCTTCGAGAATTTTCATATTCAGACATCCATCTTAAATTTGAGGATCGATTATTTTGTCTTTGAAAATCAATATGATCAACTTGATTTCTAATTTCGCCATATTCATCGATTGTGTCTTTTCCTTTACAGAATAGTTCTGCTACTAATCGATGAACAAACATTTTTTCACTACCCATAGTTATGTAAACATAACCCTTTTTGTTTTCGCCCTTAGATTTTAAATCACGATCGTTTTCTTTACGAATCTTTCCTTTGTTGCTAACAGAATACATTGTACCAGTTTTACTTATATATTTTTTCCATTTAGTCCTCATAAAAGTCCCTTTCAATTAAAAAAATAATGTCGAGAATCATATTTACCGATCTTAAAATTTCACTTAATTATCGCATAAAAATTGATGCATTGCTAACGAAGGAAGAAAAAAACATATAAGTACTATATTAACGTGGGGTTTAGCCCACTCAAGGAGGAAAATATGAAAGTAGCAGTAATATGTGAGTTCTCAGGAATTGTGAGAGATTCCTTTATTGATGTAGGTCATGAGGCTGTATCTTTTGACCTTCTAGAAACGGAGCGACCAGGGCCGCATGTAACAGCAGATGTTAAAGATTTAGGATCGGATTACTTCAAGCAATTTGATTTGGCAATTTGTCATCCGCCTTGTACTCATCTAGCCGTGAGTGGTGCTAGATGGTTTAAGGATAAGCAGCAAGAACAAGCTGAAGCATTAGATTTTGTAAGGTGGTTGATGGAGTTGCCTGTTGAAAAGATTGCTATTGAAAATCCTATATCAGTAATTTCTAGCAAGATTAGAAAGCCAGACCAGATTATCCAACCTTGGCAGTTTGGGCATGGGGAAACAAAAGCGACTTGCCTTTGGCTCAAAGGATTGTCTCCACTACAACCCGAAAACATCGTTGATGGCCGAGAAGCTAGGATTCACAGAATGGCTCCAGGTAAAGATCGCTGGAAAGAGCGAAGTAGGACATTCCCTGGAATAGCGGCTGCAATGGCGAACCAATGGGGAGTCGGCTAAAGGAAGGTTTTACCTACTGAGAAAGGAGTATTTTAAATGAAATATAGAAAAAAACCTGTTGTTATTGAAGCAGTAAAATTCATGGGGTTTAACGGAAAAAAAAAGAATTTTAATGACCGCCCTGACTGGCTAAAGAAAGCAATTTATGATGATAAAAGCATTGAATTTTTTGATATACCTGGAAAATTAACTATCAATACTTTAGAAGGTCCAATTTATGCTGTTCCAGGTGATTTTATTATCAGAGGTGTTCAAGGTGAGATATATCCTTGCAAGCCTGACATCTTCGCAGCCACTTATGAGTTAGTAGACTAACTCACGCTTTTGAATATAAAAAGCCACCCAAGAATGGGTGACTAAGTCATATATAGACAAATTGAGTCGTATAGGAAAACCAGGTTGAGGTGGTATCATCAATCGATTCAATATTGACTAAATATGTTTATACCCTAGATGAAAATCTGCTAATTTACTAATCTTGCGATTAGATAATTGCCGAAATGTTTTCAAGTATACTATATAGCAAGAGTTTTCTTTTTTTATTCTATAAAAAAATTTAAGAAGGTCTTTAATGCTGAACTATTTAAGTTCAAGACCATAGTAGATTAACCACCCCATTTACAGACTAAGAGAGGATGATATGAATGAAAAACGAATTAACAGCAGTAGAATGGTTAGCATTAGCTGCAGCACTAGATTTTTTGGATGAATCGATTTTTAATATTATGCAAAATGATTTAGAGCCATATTTGGAAAATGCTGTGGAGAAGTTCAAAGATACAGCAAATAAAATTAAGGAGCGGAACAAATGACTGACAAAAATATCCCATATAAACACGTTAGAGCAATCGCTAGGAGATTTGGCTATAAAGGGTTAAAAGAATTTGATAAACACGCTGATGGTCAATTTACAGCGACTGACAGACATACTGGTAAAAAGATACTGATTGATGTTTCGAGTGAAACAGTATTGGTGTGGTCGGATATGAAAAACGATTGGGAGTAACAAAAAAACGCCTCCAAAGAGACGTTAGAGCGTGGTGTAATTCGAACCTAAAATCAGAAATCCCTTTATGACTTGAAGTGATCCACGCAAACAAAATTATAGCACAAGTAACAAAAAAGCCAAGCTCTCGCTCGGCATTATAAATCAGTCAATTTATTATACCACGGAGGGCGCTAATGGAGTTAAAAAATATTGAACCTTCTGAACTTGAAAAGTTTGAAGGTAAGAATGCTGTAGTAATTATTTCAAACGGACAAATGAAAGTAGCTGAGTTACCTGATTTTGGAACAGTGAACATCGTCTGCAAAGATAATAAAGTGAAACGAGTGAAAGAAGAAAAGGAAACATTATTTCAATAAAGTCCTACCAGACGACTGGCGGACACGGATTGACAGACTTATCTGTTGATTTGTGTCCGCTTTTTACTTTTCTAAAGGGGGTAACAAACATGGACCAAGAATTAGCCAATGAATACATAAACGATTTGAAACCGCTGAAAGCCATTTTGAAGCACCTAAAAGCGAGGCGGGATATTTATCTTAAGCTAGTAACTGAATGCGAGGAGAATCAAGAATGGGAACTTGCAGCTGATTTTGAAAGTGACTATCAAGATTACGAGCTTCGTGCTTCTCAGATTAGTTCAATTATCTCAAGTAGTGAGTTTTCTATAAAGTGGCTGAAGACGGGACACGAACCGAAAAGCTACTCCGGGGAAAGTAAATTACCTTATGAAAAAAGAACAGTTTCAGTTTATGATGTGGACCAAGCGTTAATTTTTATGAACCAATTCAAGTATCAATATAACCAATTGTCTAAAGAGGAATTGGCAAAAGTAAATGACTATCTAGCTCGGTTAACACCTCGAGAAAAGGAAGTCTATCTTTCAATTAAAGGCCAAGGTAATTCTTATACGCAAACAGCTATCTACTTGAAAGTTTCTAAGGCAGCAGTTCAACAGTATTTGAAGCGTGGAGAAGCTAAAGTTAAAGAAAATCTTAAGATTGGTGTGCAAACTAGCCTATTTTAGCGGAAATCGCTCGAAAATCGCTGTTTTTGTCATACGGCAGCAACCTATATATAAGGAGAGTTTCACTGTAGATGCTTAACTTAAAATTTGAAGGGAGGAAGTCTCCTTTCTCGTAAAGTTCGCTTCGATGTGAAATACAATTCAGCCCGTAATGACTTGCGGGCTGTGTTGATTAAATGAATGTTTCACGTACATAAATTAGTTATCAGCCACGACAGCTCAACACTATACACCGGTTAAAGATTCTGTTAGTGCGACTGATAACTGATTACAGTAGCCGGAAATCGTATCAGCGACTTTGGTTACTATAAAAAACAAAACAGTCTGCGGAAACAGTCTGTCGGAGATAGTCCAAGAACATTTAATGTCTTTAATCTAAGCTATCTCCATTACATAGCCAGTCAAGGGCGATAATGCTTGATAGACTTGTTAGACATACGACAGGTTGCCTTACGCAGGCTTTGTTAGCGGTCTGTAGGTTTATTATGAAAAACAACTACAGTTCAATGAGTTTGCTAAGCCTAGGGGCTAACCTAGGACAGTATGTTGTCGCTGTGGCGGAAAGGGTAAAGCTAATCAGATATAAGAGATCCGTCTCGGTGAGACCGCGTAACGGGTAGGCTGAACGAGATAGCGAGAAACTCTCCCTGATATTTCAGGCACAAATGTGCGTTACCTCTATGACGGAGATACGGTGGATGGAATGAGTTCCCATAGATTCAGCAGGAAGTAAAACGAGGCGTCGTCACACGCCTATCTTATATCGTGCAAGGTTCGATTCCTTGCCAGCGACATTAGTGAGTGTAGCATAATGGATAATGCACCGTGCAGACGGAGAATTGCCATAAGGATGTGCACCGAAAACAATTCAGATTCCGGTTCGATTCCGGACGCTCACGTTATGCAACCGAGGAAAGCGGGACATTTAGGTAGCGAAGTTGATCACTTTGTGAAGGTAGGCGTTATAAGCCGTGTAGGTTGCTATTAGCATGTTAAAGGCAATGGCCCGAGGTCGTTCGATCTTTATCGTGCTTTAAATTGGATAGAACCCGCACACCTCTCGATGATGTGGCAAGCGGGGACATTACATATAGATCGCTTCGGCGGTCTTTTTATTATGGCCAGAAACCTACATTTTCGTTGGCCGATTAATTAGCAGTCCTCGTGGCTGTTTTATTTTGGAAAGGTGGTGAGGTCATGGCAAAAGGCAAATATGAAGGGTGGTTGACCGATGAAGGGTTATTAAAACTTGAAGGCTGGGCACGTGATGGCCTCACCGACGAACAAATTGCGGAGAACATCGGAATTGTTCCCTCTACTCTTTATGAATGGAAAAAAAGATATTCGGAGATTTCGGAGTCCTTAAAGAGAGGTAAAGAAGTAATCGATCGCCAAGTTGAGAATGCTTTACTAAAAAGAGCATTGGGCTATGAATATCAAGAAACTACTCAAGAGTTAACTGATGACGGCCTTCGAATTACTAAGATAGTTACTAAACAGCAAGTCCCAGACACTACTGCTCAAATATTCTGGCTGAAGAATCGCAAATCAAAAGAGTGGCGGGATAAACAGGAAATTGAACACTCTGGCAATGTCGATATCACTGGGGCTGCTGAAAGCCTGCGTGACCGGATGAAACAGAGGCGTGAGCGAGATGGCTAATGAACTGCTTACTTTAGATGAAATAGCTGACATGCTAAATAACGAGCCGATAATCTTTGGGTTAGAAGCTGGCTTTGAGGACTTAACCGACTTGCATAATGAGTGGTTAAAGTCCTTTTTATATGCAGAAGAAGACCAGACGCTATTAGCTCATCGTGGTTCATATAAGACAACCACACTGGCAATCGCATTAGCTATTATGATTGTCATTGAGCCATTTGAAAATATTCTTTTCTTTAGAAAAACAGATACTGCAGTTACAGAAATTATCAAACAAGTCAGCAAAATACTCCAGACACCAATGATGAAATTATTAGCTCAAAGCATCTACAATGTCGACCTGTTACTGATTAAGGATACAGGAAGTGAAATTGATACTAATTTACATACGGATGTTAAAGGTGTTTCCCAATTGGTTGGGCTAGGGATTACAACGTCTATAACTGGTAAACACTCTGTAAAAGTGGTGACTGATGACATTGTGAATGTAAATGACCGAGTAAGTAAAGCCGAGCGTGAACGGACTAAACTACAGTATCAGGAGTTGCAAAATGTTAAAAATCGTGGTGGCCGGTTCATCAACACTGGTACACCTTGGCATAAAGAAGACGCAATCTCTATGATGCCGAATGTAAAACGGTTTGATTGTTATCAGACTGGTCTAATTACAAAAGAGCAGTTGAAAGCATTGAGGGCGACTATGACGCCCTCGCTTTTCGCCGCAAACTATGAATTGAAACACATAGCTGATGAAGATTCTATGTTTGCAAGTCCAGTTATCGATGATGGTCAACTGACAGAACAAATATTTGACGGAGTTGCCCACATTGACCCTGCATATGGCGGTGAAGACGGAACAGCTTTTACTATTCTGAAAGAAAGAGAAAATAGTTTGTTTGTGTTTGGAAAACGTTGGAATAAACACGTAGACGATTGTTTACCTATGATTTATGCTCATCATAAAAACTTTCGGGCAGGAACCATGCACATTGAAACCAACGGCGATAAAGGCTATGTGGCAAAAAAAGTAGAAGACCTGCATATTCCAGTTAATCCTTACCATGAAAAAGAAAATAAATACATCAAAATATCAACCTATCTTCGGTCTAATTGGTCGAGGATTATTTTTATAGATGGCACTGATATGGATTACATTAATGAAATATTAGACTACACGGAAAATGCGGATCATGATGATGCACCGGATAGCCTAGCTTCGTTGATTCGTCAAACGGTAAAACAAGGCAAAATTGAAGCCATAAATATTGCTGAATTAGGATTTAGATAGGAGTTGAACCAATGCTGACATTTGAACAAGCCCGGAACTTATACGAAGGGCACATTATGAACCGACGGCCACGACTCAAAAGACTCATGCGGTATTACGAGGGAAAGCATGACATTATCAATCGAAAAAATCGCAAAGGGAAAAAAGATGCGAAGGTCGTGCATGGCTATCCTCGGTATATTTCCACTATCGCTACAGGATATACCGGGAATGTGAATTATTCCAAACTAGAAGAATGTGAAGAACTTAAGTCCATTTTTGATTACAATAGCGAGTCATCGGTAAATAGTGATTTATTGCTATTCTTATCCATCTTTGGTGAAGCTTATGAAATCGAGTGGCTTGACGAAAATGGCAACTATTGTTTTGAAGCACTCGACCCGCAGACTGTGATGGTAATTACAGATGGAAAGCTACGTGAGACGGTGACGGATGCCGTTGTGTTTGATGAAGATGACCTAGCCGGGAACAAGGTAAAGGTCACCATGAGCTGTTACGACAAAACGTCACGAAAGGTATATTCCTATATTCGTGCTGATAGCGCATTCAATCGGAATAAACCTGAAATCGCTGTTGGTTCTTTTGAAGTGGACGAAGAGGAAACACCTCACAAAATGGGTGGCTGTCCTATTATCCAGATTAAAAATAATCGCTGGTGTATTGGAGACTTTGAACCTGTTATCTCGCAAGTAGATGCTTATAACCTATCAGTGTCCAATAGCGTGAATGACTTAACAGATAATACGGACGCTATGATGGTGTTTAAAAATCTATCTGCTACTACAAAGAAAGATTTTGACGACGCAAAAGCCGCAGGAGGATTTAAAGTTGGGGCAGATGGAGATATTAGTTGGCTGATTAAAAACGTCAATGATGGGTACTCAGAAAATATTAAGAACCGTTTGGATTCTGATATTCACAAGCTTTCCTTTATTCCAGATATGTCAGACGAACAATTTGCAAGCAATGCATCAGGTGTCGCCATTCGTTACAAGTTATTGGCTCTGGAGCAACTCAGGTTAGAAAAAATTAAATGGATGCGCAAAGCACTTCTAACTAGGCTGAATATGATTCAGTCTTTTTTAAATGCTCATGGAAATACTTTCGACCCTTTAGAAATTGGGATTACTTTTAAGGCGAATCTTCCACAGAACTCGCAAGAAATCGCTCAGTTTGTCCAACAGTTAAAAGGGATTACCTCTCAGGCCACGATGCTTACGCAACTTGGAGAAGATATTGTGCCAGATGTTCAAGTTGAACTAGACACTATCGAAAAGGAACAGCGACGTATAGGCGCAAACGGATTTACGCCAGCTCCAGTAATTGAGGTGAATGAAGATGAAATTAACGTACTGGCAAGCAAGACTCCAGAATCCACTTAATCAAGCGTATAACGAAAATGAAGAAGCCACACGTCGATGGCTTCGTTTTTATGATGAGGCAAAGAAAGAAGTTGAAGCTGAACTTTTTGTAGCGTATACAAAGATAAATAAACCCGAGCCGCTTATTTCGGATTTTTATCTGTATAACCATCTACAAAAAATTGAGAAGCAAATTGAAGCTTCTATTCTCTCCATTGGAAAGAAAGAACAACTCTATATGACAGCTGCTATCAAGCAAGGCTTAACAATTGGTAGTCAAACCGTAGATTCCGTTTTGCATACAGGAGCCTTAAATAAGCGTACGATTGATGAGCTGATAAAACGACCTTGGTCTGGAGATAATTTCTCCAATCGTATTTGGCGCAATAAAGCCCAGCTCATTGCAAGTATGAAATCCGAATTAACGAGCGGTGTTGTACAAGGAAAGTCCATTTATCGGGTGGCCAATTTGATGGATGCACGTTTACAAGTAGGCCGTAGCCAAACGCAACGTCTGGTTCGAACGGAATATATGCACGCATTAAATCAAGGGCAGATAGAGTCGTACAAAGCCAAGGGTTATTCTAAACTTCGATGGGTAGCGAAAATGGATGACCGCACATCTGACATTTGTGAACATCGTAATGGGAAAGAATATGATATTGATAATTTGCCCGACATTCCAGCTCATCCTAATTGTAGGTGTACATTGGTACCAGTTATCAGTCAAGAAGCAATTGATAATGCCGCAAATGAGTTGAAACGTAGCAAAGAAGCACTTGATAAGCTTCGAAATTAAGAAGTAAAAGCCTAGAACAACCTGGGTTTTTTATTTTGTCTAAGCATTGATGACATAAAAAGCTATGGGAACGAGCAGGCATGTATTCTCGCTAAAAGGTATGGGAGGAGAAACAAAACATGAAGAAGAAACTATTTTTTATGCCGATGCACTTACAATTTTTTGCTGAGGATCCAACACCACCTGCTGATCCAAAACTCGATGAGGAAAAGCCACCTAATCAGGAAGACCCAAAACCTGATGATAAGAAATATTCTGATTCAGATATGGATCGAATCATCAATGAACGTTTCGCTCGCTGGCAGTCTGAGCAAGAAGAAAAAGACAGAGTAGCTAAGCTTTCTGCTGAGGATAAAGAAAAAGAACGTATCGCTAAGTTGGAAGAACTGGAAAAAACAGTAACGCAACGTGATGCGATTGATAAATCCCGCCAGATGCTTAGTGAAGCGAAGTTGCCGGAATCATTTGCCAAATTTGTCTATGACACCAAAGACGATCAGGCTCAAGAGAAGTTCAATGAGTTTCAACAAGTAATGAAATCTTATCGTGACTCTATTGTAAGTGAGGTCATGAAAGATAAAACACCGCCCAAGCCTAAAGAATCTCAATCAGAAGGCAAATCATGGCGAGACCGGGCACGTCAAAACTATCAAAAAGTGAAAGAGAGTGAATAAAAATGGGAGTTATTTTAGACAGTAAAGATTTAGCTCAGTTAGACAAAGACTTCGCAGCAGATTCGCAAGTCTGGGAAGTACTAAAAGAAGGAGCTGCGGATATTACACCTGCAGACTTTGTTGGTGCAAAAGAAGTTCGTGTCAATAAAATGAAGGGTTTCACTGCTGCTGATTATAAGCGAAATGAAAACAACGCTCGTAACAAGATTGATGTGACAAAAGAAACCGTCAAATTGGAAAAAGAGCGGTGGATGGCCTATGACTTAGACGCGCTAGACCAAGAAGAAAATGGTTCGTATGACCCTAGCACGGTATTGGAAGAACATACACGCCTAATTGCCACGCCTGAGAAAGACCGGACGGCAGTGGAACGTTTATTGGAACAAGCATTTGCGGCAGCCTCTACAGATGGTTACCAAGGGAAAACAGTGAAAGAAGATGTCACCGTCGCCAACTCTTTGACTGTTTTTGACAATGCAGAAGAATATATGACGGATGCTGAAGTAGTAGGACCCTTTGTCATGTTTGCTTCGAGCGCTTATTATAAAGCACTAAAAAACAATGAGAAAGTGTCTAAGACTTTTACCACAAACGAAGTGAATATTTCGGGTATTAATCGTAAAGTGGCGCAATTGGATAATGACATTCCAATCTTAAAAGTCGCAAAAGAACGGCTACAAGTGGATGCCACCAAACATATTAATTTTATCTTGGTTCCGTTACGTGTTGCAGCACCAATTGAAAAATACAACAATGTCACGTTAGTTCCAGCTTCGCAAGACCGTGACGGCAATCGCGACACCATTAAGGGCACCAATTACTATGATTTGATTGTGCTGGAAAAAGCACGCCCAGCTATCTATGTATCGTATTCTGATCCAGTAACGGGCGCTTAATTTTAGGAGGGAAATACCATGACAAAAAAATACCAAGTATTGCATGACTTTAAAGACTTACAAGATGACAAGCAGCGGATTTACCGCAAAGGAGATTTTTACGAAGGGAAACCATCCGAAGGTCGCCTTGCGGAATTAACCACGAAAAATAACGCCATTAAGGAAATTTTGATCGCTGAGGTAAGTGATAAAAAATTACCCGAAGAATTAGAAGCTGCAGGAGTTGCTGATGATTTAAAAGATGCAGAAGAATTTCCAGCGGAATTAGGCGTTGAATACGATGGTGAAGGAATTAAGCCAGACCCAGCGGCTGAACCTGCCGAAAAGCCTAAAGCTAAAGGCAAAAAAGCCAAAGCGGAGTAGGTGACATTATGGCACAATCAATGTTGGAACGTGTGAAGACACGCCTCGAAGATTCAGAAGTATCGGTGAATGACACCTTGTTAGCCGATTTGCTTGATGATGCAGAGTCTGAGGTTTTAGCCGTAACAAATCAAGCAAAGTTAAATTCTTCGCTAGAGCGTGTCGTAGTTAGTTCTGTTGTCATTAAAGTCAATCGATTAGGCACAGAAGGACTTTCTTCGGAGGGATATTCTGGAGTGTCTACAAGTTATCTTGACGGATTGCCAGCTGGTCTACAAGCAGTTGTTCATGCTAACAGCCGCATTGGTTCGTGGGGTGATGAGAATGAATCCGAGTAGGAAACGGAAACGATTTGAGCTGTGGGAAAATCAGCCGATACAATTGCCCTCTGGTTCTGTCAAAGAGAACTGGGTGAAGTTAAACGAGCCAATCCTAGTTAGCCTTTACGATCAAAGCGCCCAAAATCAGCTCACGTTCGCAAGCTCTGGCGCACGAATCAAGCAGTACGACTATTTAGGCTTAACTGCGAACAAAACGCTTGTAGCTGCTTGTTATCAGCTTAGAAACGACAGGTTAAAGCTGGCAATTAAAGGTGTGAACAATGAAGGCCGCTTGGCTCAATTGTTTTTGGAGGTGCTGGCAAATGACTGACACAGGTGATTTTGAATCAAGTGTCGATGCTGCAGTCCAGGAAATTCAAGACCTGTTGGTTCGGAATATGGATATCGCTTTAGATGTTGTAGCTGATACAGCGAAGTCAAACGTCGGGGTTCAAACTGGAGCTTTACGAGCAGACACTCGCCCTTTAGGTGTTGAGATTAGAGGAGATGAGGTCGTCGGAGCCGTGGGAAACAGTCTTGAGTACGCACCGTATCATCATCAAGGAACAGGAATCTACGCAGTTGATGGTAACGGCCGGAAAACTCCATGGGTGTACAAAGACCCGAAAACCGGCGATGTTGTGTTTACGAAAGGCTCAAAGCCAAATCCGTATCTTAAAAACGCAGTTGAGGCTGAACAAGGAACCATAGCCCAACTTCTTGGAGGTGGGTAAGTGCTACAAGGGTATCAAGTGAAAGAACACATTGAAGCCAATTATCCGGAACTAACCGGTAGAATTTATCCGGCTTTCACAACAAAAATTGATCAGTTGTCTGTCGTATATATTATCAGCACATCTTCAGGTGGAGTAGTCGGCCAGGATGCACTTGAACTTCGAATCATCCATAGTGACTACGATGAGGCTGAGGCATACAAGAGAAAACTTTGTGCTATTTTCTCAACAGAAAAAACGAATCAAGCAGTCGTCTTACCGTCTATTAGTTTCACCGGCAGTCTGTCGGGAGGCGGTTTTCTATTTCGAGATGATTTGCAAATGTGGGAACTTACTGCATTTTTTATTTTAAAAACAAAGGAGCGTGCATAAGCATGGCAGGAGAAAAACAATTAAGCCCCAATGATGTCATTTTAGGTGCGGGGGAACTTTACCTTACTGAATTTACAGGTACAGCAGTTCCAGAACATGCCACCATAGAAACAGATGAAAATAATGTGGGGCATACTTCTGGTGGTGCTCAGTTTACCTATACACCAAGCATTTACGATGTGGAAAACTCGTATGGAAAAACTGTAAAACGGAAAATCACCAAAACGGAATGTACATTCAAATCAGGCATTTTGACATTCAGTCCAACAAAAATTGGTCTATTAACGAATGCAACGATTTTAGAAGATGCAACTAAAGGGGTCTCTAAAATCACGTTTGGCGAAAATAATCCACTGAAAAACGTGTTAGTTCGATTTGTCCACACGAAAGATGATGGGAAAAAGATTCGCCTTACGATGATTGCCAATGCGACAAACGGATTTACCATGTCTTTTCAAAGCGGTCAAGAAACAGTGATCGATGCTGAGTTATCGGCAATTGAATACCTGAAAAACTTCTTAGCTGAAATTGAAACGGAAATTGTAGCAGGGGCTTAGGCCCTTGCTTTTGTTATGAGGAGGAATTGCAATGCCAGTAATTGACTTACAAAGCTTGACTGAAAAGACCATAGATTTTATTTGGGTGGACGGTCAACCGCTTCATTTAGAGCAACCATCTGTACGTTTTGTAAACAAGGTCAACCGTGCGGAGAACACAGTTGAGAAGGCAGAGGAGCTTGTTTTAGAGTGGATTCAGCATAATAAAGAGGGCCGAAAGTTTACTGCTGAAGAGGTATCAGAATTAAATGCTTCTCAATTGACGGCTATTTTGATGGCTGCTTTAGGCCTAGCTCAAGAGGTGGACCAGCACCCAAACTAATGTTATCTGTTCCTCAAGACCCGAAAGTGTTCGACCTAATTGTTCAACAACATTTTCAACAGGACCCTTGGGAACGGGGAATACATACTAATACTGGGGAATTAAAAGCGGTGTCTGATTATTCTGGTGTTCCTCTTTCACATCTATTGGACCTGCCTTATTCGCAATTTAAACTCTATCAACGGGATTCTTGGGTTGCTAATATGCGCTCAACAGAAGAAGGTAGAAAGTTTTTAGAAACCTGCTGGCGTTTATGTCAAGGAGATGCCGATGAACAAGCAGTAAAACAATATCAAGCATATGGGGGTGGTATATAATGGCAGGTGCAATTGAATTAGCGACACTGAAAGCACCCGTAGTGGCAGATCAACGGTTGTTTAAACAGGGCATGGAAGAAGTAAAAAAAACCGGTAAAAGTGTTGCAAATGAAGTTGAAAAGCAATTTGACACAGCTTCCAAAAAGCTTTCTCAGTCGTTTGATACAGCTGCGAGGAAAATACAAAAAAGTCTAAAATCAACGGATGCCGATACCGCTAAATTGACCCAATCTGCTTTGAATATTTACAAAGATGGTTATGGAAAATCGTTAAATGATGTTACAACCGCTCTTACAAAAACTAAAAAAGTTATGAAAGAGTTGGAAGGCGAGGAACTAGAGACTGCCACAAAACGAGCGATAACCTTGCGAGACGAAATGGGAGTTCGTCTGAGTAAATCACTGAAGATGGCCCAGCAAGAAATGGAACAGTATGGTTCCACGGCTGATCAAGCTTTTGACCGGGTGCAAAAGAAGCTAGAGCAGACGGAAGCCGCTTGGGGAAAGGTTGGAGCTGTCGGAGAAAAGATGACGACCATCGGAGCTGCTCTGACTGCTGGAGTGACAGTTCCTATACTTGGGATTGGAACTGCTGCAGTGAAAACAGCTATGGATGTGGAAAGCTCAAATGCAAAAATTGTAAGTGCTCTTGGGCTAACTGAGCAACAAGGGAAAGCCACTGAACAAGCTCTTAAAGACATTTATTCCAACGGTTTTGGTGAAAGCATGGAAGATGTTGCGGCTGCTATTGTGGAGGTTAAACAACAATTAGGTGACATTCCAGATGACCAACTCGTCAAGGTAACAGAGAACGCCCTCGTGTTGCGTGATACTCTTGGACAAGATATGGGGGAATCTTTACGAGGGATTAATTCGTTAATGACGAACTTTGGTTTGTCTGCGGATGACGCCATGGACCTGTATGTTAAGGGAGTTCAAACGGGGCTAGATAAAACCAACGAGCTTGGTGATAATCTAGCTGAGTATGGGCAACTTTGGGTACAAGCTGGATTCAGCGCAAAAGATATGTTTGCGGTCCTTCAAAATGGATTGGAGTCTGGAGCGTATAACTTAGATAAGGTCAACGATTTTGTCAAAGAGTTCACGATTTCCTTGTCAGACGGCCGAATTAAAGACAATCTTTCCAGTTTCTCGGAAGAAACAAGAAATATTTTCAGCGAGTTCGAGGCTGGGCGCGCTACTTCGCAAGATGTCTTCAAATCTGTTATTCAAGATTTGGAAAATACCGAAAACCAACAAGAAAAATTGACGCTTGCCTCTACGGTATGGTCTGCTTTGGGTGAAGATAATGCGATGAAAATTATTGAATCTCTGAATGATGTCAATACGACGTATGACGACGTTGCGGGTTCAATGGAAAAAGTTAAAAAACAACAAAATGAAACCTTTGGCAACAGAGCCAAGGCCTTATTTCGTGATGCGCAAACAGCATTGTTGCCGTTGGGGGAAGCCTTATTAGATATAGCGGAACGGTATATGCCCAAAGTGGAGAAAGCAGTAAGTGCGTTCTCAGATACATTGTCGAAAATGGACGAGGAAGATATTGAGCGTATTCTAAAAATTGGTGGGTTTGTAGCAATTGCTGGTCCTACTGTGCTTGCGATTGGTCAAGTGACAAAAGGAATTTCTACACTTGGTAGTGCCTTAAAAATAGGGTCGGGTTTATTAACAGGCGGAGTGAGTGCCTTCTCAACGTTTGGTGGTGCTGCTTCTGCAGCTGCTGGCACTGGCGGTGTTGGCGCGATGACAACTGCTTTAGGTGCGGGAGGTCTAGCAGGAGCCTTGCCGCTAATTGTCGGTGTAGGTGGCCTACTTGCGGTAGGTTATGGCGCTTGGAAGTTATTCAGTGAAGAGGCTTGGAACTCAGCGCAACGTGTCCAAGAGTGGGGGACTGAAGTCTCAGAAGAAACAAGTAAAACATTGGAAGACGTTCGAACCTTTTCTCATGACAGTATCGGCTTTCTTGATAATTTTGATAACAGCGTGCAAACAAGTGCCCAAAATGTAGAGGATAGTTTTGGCGCTATGCAACAAACAATTTCTGACACTGTGGAAGAAATTAGTGCAAAAAATCAAGAAATTCTTGAACAACTACCCGAACATCAAAAAGAACAAGCTCAAAAAAACATTGAAGCAATGGAACAACTAAACCAACAGGTGGAGCAAGCTACCCAGTCTATGTCAGATAGGGTAATCGAAATCTATGCGAAGCATAATGGGGACGTTTCAAAATTTACAAACGAAGAAAAAGAAATTGTTCTCTCAGCTCGTGAAGGCATGATTCAAGCGGAAATAAATTTACTGAACTTGTCTGGCGATAAGAAGAAAGCTGTTATGCTGGCCATGAGTGATGATATCGAACAAATGAACCTGAAACAAGCGGGTGAATATGCTGGATATCTAACGGAAGCCATTCAGTCTTCAACAAAAGAATATGAGGCAGCAGTAGAAACTCAAAACAAAGCACTAAGCGACGGTGTCATTACTCGTCAAGCTTATAATGACGAAATGGCTCGTTTAGAAGCTAATCAAGCAATTTCTACTGAAGCCTATGCGGATAAACTGTATCAATACTACCAAAAAATGGGAACAGATATTGGAACCGTTCGATTAGCATTTGAAGATTTGGGTCTAAGTTATGACGAAGTAGCAGCTAGAACCAGTCAAGCTTCAGATAAAGTAGCGGAAAGTAATTCTATTTTAGCGGACAGTGCCAATGACATGTCGCAAGAAATGGTGTTAGCTAACGAGCAATGGAATGCGTTAGTTTTTGATACAAAAACTGGTAAAGTAAAGACCAATGCAAAAGAAGAAATAGCAGCTGCCGCTTCTACTGAAGAGGGCTGGAATCAGCTTCAGTATATTTTGAAACATGCCAATATTGATTCAAACGCTCATGTGACTATTGCGGCCGCTTTGGGTGAGTCCGGCAAGTGGAATGACATGTCTGTCGAAGAAAAAATGCTGACGGTCAACAATGACCAAGCCATGTTGAGTCTCATTGATACAGCAAACGAAACTGGCAGATGGAACGAGTTAGAAATTTTATTAAAAGAAATCCCGATTGAAAACGTTGATGCGATTAATAAAATTATGCAGTCGGATGAACTTTTGACAGCGTGGAACAAATTAACGCCAATTCAAAAGGACATATTAGCAAATAATAAGGATTTGGAGACAAAACTACAGTCTTCAACGGTTGCATGGAACGCATGGGAAAATATTCCAGATTCCCTAAAAAACCTTCTTGTAAGGGCCGATACATCAGGAGTTGAGATTGCTCGTCAGGCTCTTGCTTCTGTAAACGACAAAACGGTCAGGCTAACGATTCAAGCTGATGGAAATGGCGTTCAATACGCTCAAGCTAAAGGTGGTAGATTCATAGCAAACTATGCAGAGGGAACGAAAGGAACTCCAACTGACCAGCTTGCAGTAGTGAACGATCAATTAGGCTCTCTTTATGAAGAATTAATCACACCTCCAGGTGGTGTGCCGTTCGTTTTACCAAAACAACGAAATGTTATTCTTCCTTTGCCAAAAGGGACTAGGGTAGATAATGCCAAAGATACTAGGACTATATTAAGTAAACTTCCTAGATATGAATCCGGTATTGGTAATCAGCTGCCTTACGATGGATATAACGCTAGTTTCAAACAACCACAGCCAACTATTACTGTGAATTCATCTTCAGGTGATTTAGAGCAGATGATTCGATTGCTGTCAGATTTGGTCACGAAAGAAAAATTGATTGTACTGGAAGGTGATAATCGTGAACTAGCAAGAGGAACATGGTCGTATACTGAAGAATTTGCAGCAAATAATAAAAAAATGCGAGAGAAAATATGGGGGTGAGCCTAAATGTCTGTGACGATGACGTGTAATGGAAAGTCTTCAGAAAACTTATTTGTGATTCAATCAGTGGAAAGGTTTGGATTTGATTTTGAGAAATCCATGCTCCCATCTTCTACTGGCGGGGGTGTCGTAGCATCAAGCAGGAGAACAGAAAAAACAATCACTGTAACGTTCACAATATGCGATGATAACATTCCTGTGCGGTCTATAAAAGAAACTATCTATCAATTCTTAAAAGAATCTCGCAATGTTTTACTCTTCAGTGATGAAGAAACACGATACTATATTGCCGAGAGTGTCCAACTCACCATTAATGAACTAACAGAGTTTTTAGGAACCGGAACAATTGTTTTCACAATAGCAGATGCCATTTCCCATGATCTAACGTTAACCCCAACTACCGCTAAACCAGATGAAAATGGCATCTTATCCATGGACATCAACTATGACGGCGTAGTGGACACACCATTACAATTGAAATTCCATAACAATGCGGAAACAGGGTATCTGAGTGCAATAGGCATTCATGAAGACCAAGCGACCTTCCTCACCCAATTAGGTTATATGGATGAAGCGGATGGTGAAGTCCGAGAGAAAATGGCAACCATATTCGAGAAAGACGGCGGAAAATCTTTCGCTAATTGGAAAGACGCTTCCGTCTTTTATGAAAATCAATCTAAAAAAGTAGTGACGACAATGTCATCTATTTCGGATTATGGCGGCTGGTTAGGGAAACTACCGAGTAGTTTTACCAATAATGGCGGCGGCTATTACGGCGCTTGTAAAGAGCTTGTATTGCCCACTGCAGCACAGTCTTGTTACTTGTGGGCTAGAGCGTGGTTTGAAACCGGAGTAATGGGACAAACAGGGGAATGGTGCTTAGCGTATGTTGATGAAAACAATCACTTTATTGCGGGTATGGCGATTGAGAAAAATGATGGCGTGGGAAATAGCGCCATGGTAAATTTCCTCATTGGAGATGGTGCTGGGGGAAGTCGTGTTTACAAAATAAACGAGTTTACACCATCTTATTGGTCTCCTCCTAATCCTTATGGAACACAAGCACGAACGAACAATACGAATATGTTTGATCTAAAGAAGGAGAACGACAAGATCACCTATTTTTTCAATGGTGGTTACTATTCGACTACCATTCCAGCATTACAAACAAAGAAGGTAAAGAAGGTTCAGTTCTTTACTGGACAATACGGCTCACAACCAGCTTCTAAATTAGTGACTCATATGGGGATTCGTGATGTCTTAGTCGTAGATTTAAAATCGCAGTATTGGCAAGATTTACCTAATCGTTTTAAAGCAGGTACGGATGTTGAAATTCGTCAGGATTCGGGAATGAACATGATTTACCGAGATGGCATTAAAACGCTAGAAGACTTTGTGACTGGTAGCACCTTTCCTATTTTGAAACCCGGAAACAATCATATAGAGTTTGGATGGAGTGGGTTTACGACTACGCCACCCACCATTACAGGAATCTATGAAAAGAGGTGGTACTAATTGAACATACGAAAACCATTGTTGGCTGTTTTAGACAATCAAGACAACTTACTGTGCGTAACGGAAGACTATTTCGATAGCAACCTTCATCGATTCTTAGTTGGTACTGCAGCGTTCTTTTCTTGTTCTGTTCTCCAAACAGCAGAAATAGCCCCTTTTTTCAAAGTGGGAAACAAATTGTCTTTTGTCTATAACACTGTTCAGTATCATTTCGACATCACAAACATGGTGAAGAATGAGCAGAAAATTGAGATTAAGGCAGATAGCTTAACGCTTGAACTTCGAAATGAAGACAGCGGTAGCTATAAGGCGAGTGCGCCGATGTCATTAGAAGAATACCTCAAAGTATTTCTTTTTTCTGGTGACAATCCAATTGAAATGGGTATCAACGAAGTAGCGGATAAGAAAATCACGGCTGAGTGGGACGGTGAAGAAACGAGCATTCTCGCTCGTTTATTTAGTTTAGCCAACAAGTTTAGTGCAGAATTTGAATTTGTCACAGTGCTAAATAAGCACTGGGGGCTTGAAAAAATCGTGCTGAACGCCTATTTACAGCATGATGACCAGCATCAAGGCATCGGTGAAAATCGCACAGATGTGCTACTCGAATACGTCAACAATGTTGAAACGGTCGAAATCGAAGATAATAGTGATAATCTGAAAACAGCTATTCAGCCAACTGGTACAGACGGATTGACGATTGCTAATGTCGTGATTGATGAACGTGATAAGAATGGTAATATCCTATTTCAAAGTGAAAAAGGAAGTCCGTATATTCTAGCTGTACAAGTAAGAAATCAATTCATGGCCAAGGTCGGTGGTGAAGGTTATATTCTTAAAAAATGGTCTTATGACACCACAAGCGATACCGTTCTAGCCGGTCAAGCATTAACAGAATTGAAAAAGTTGTCTCAAATTGAAACAACTGTCACGATTAAAGCCTATGAGAATTTGAATATTGGGGACACTGTTCTTGTTCAAAATACCGGATATGTGCCAACATTGAATCTTTCAGCTCGTATCAGTGAACAAGATATTTATTTTGATGAACCTAGCCGGAACACGAGTACCTTTACCAACGTAGAAATTCTACAATCGGAAGTGGATACCTCCTTATTAGCCCGGATGCAAGAACTGCTTGAAGCGAACAAAACCTATACATGTGCCATTATTTCGGACAACGGGGTAGTCTTCAAAAATAACGAAGGGGCAACGACGTTAGAAGCCAGTGTGCGTGATGTCGGAGCTGACAAAACAGACCAGTTTGTCATTAATTGGTTCAAAGACGGCGCAGTAGTCGCTACAGGCAAAGAAGTAACGATTCTTGCAACGAGTGTCGCCGATAAGGCTGTTTATCGTTTTGACGCAGTCAATACCGATGGAAAAGTTGCGGGTAGTGCAGAAGTGACTGTCAGCAACGTTTCCGACGGGAAGGATGGAGAAAAAGGGGACAAGGGAGACCGAGGCGACCAAGGTATTCAAGGTTTACAGGGCCCTCAAGGAACGCAAGGAGTCCGTGGTCTCACGGGTGCTGATGGGAAAACTCAATACACCCACATTGCATACGCAGACAATAGTTCAGGTGGTGGATTCTCTCAATCGCCAACAGGTAAAACGTTTATCGGGATGTATGTGGATTTCACAGCGGAAGACTCAACAGACCCTAGTAAGTATCTTTGGTCAAAATATGTAGGGGACCCGGGTGAAAAAGGGATTCCGGGTGCGGCTGGAACTGATGGCAAAACGCCTTATTTCCATACAGCATGGGCAAACTCAGCAGATGGCAAGACAGATTTTAGTACCTCAGTTTCTTTAAATAAACTGTATATGGGAACGTATACGGATTATACATCGGCAGATTCGACCGACCCTACGAAATACAATTGGACAAAGATTAAAGGTGACAATGCATACACGCACAATGCTTGGTCATGGTCTACTGATGGAACAGATAGATTTACAACGGTTTATCCTAAAGAGAATTTATTATTAAATACGGATACCTTTGGAACTCCTTGGGCTAAGTATACGGGAACTTTAACCTCTAATGGTGACGGTACAAAATATTCACTTAAAAATACTTATAGTAGCGGGACTTATTTAGAGCTTGCGAACTATCCGATACTTAATAGTGAATCGACATTTTTTGCAGGAAAATGGTATGCAGTTTTATTCCGAGCTAAGGGATTGGGCGTTAGAACACATGTGTATCCAAATGTTCCTGATTTGTTAATTACTAATGATGGTCGTCAGACTTCGGCAACTGATGGAATGATGAACTGGACATTGACATCGGGTTGGAAAGATTATTGGTATAAATTCAAAGCTAAATCAGGAATAACTGGTGGTAAAAATATTCTGTTCAGATTAGCACCAGGTGTTACACAAGCTGAAATTTCAAGTGTGGCTCTGATAGAGTTAGATAGTCAAAATGATGATCCAGGAATTTATACAAGCAATCCAGACTCAAACTTCACGGATGCCTATCCACTTTACCAAGGTACTTACTCGGACAACAACCCAGAAGCCTCTACCTCCCCTTCAAAATACACTTGGTCACGGATTTTGGGTCAGGCTGGCCAAGATGGCGCTGATGGTTCCAACGGTAAGGACGGCACAAATGGAAAAGATGGTGTAGGGATTGTTCCCGGGTCCACAGTCGTTGATTACCAAGTCTCAAGTTCCGGCACAACGCCGCCAACTGGTACGTGGACGACTGCCATTCCTCAAATGAAAGCAGGGCAATATCTATGGACTAGAACAACGTTCACGTTTACCGACGGTACTAAGAAAAGTAATTACACTGTGGGCATGGCTGGTAAAGATGGGACTAGTGGGATTATCGTGTCTCAAACAGCGCCACAGTCACCGGAAGTCAATCAACTATGGCAAGACACTTCAGCGTCGCCTGTTATGATAAAACGTTGGACAGGTAGTGCTTGGGTTGAGTGGGGAATGTCCATTGATAATCTAATTGTCGAGAATGTGGCCATTGAAAACGGTGTGTTCAAAACCTTGTCTGGAGTGGAGATTAATGCATCTAGATTTGTTAACACCTTTACAAAGG
>NZ_JBXPBQ010000004.1:0-335194 GCF_056924355.1 Enterococcus sp. LJL90
TTGTGTGGTGGCGATAGCGAGAAGGATACACCTGTAACCATGCCGAACACAGAAGTTAAGCTTCTTAGCGCCGATTGTAGTGAAGGGTTGCCCTTTGTGAGAGTAGGACGTCGCCACGCAGTTGTTTATTCCGGCATAGCTCAGTTGGTAGTAGCGCATGACTGTTAATCATGATGTCGTAGGTTCGAGTCCTACTGCCGGAGTTATTTCTAAGGTAAGATAGTTGAGCTATCTTTTTTTGTTTTCAGAAGGTATTACTATTAGAAAACAGTAATTTAATAATTTCGATTTTGTACCAGCAGACAATTAAGTATATTGTTTGCTGGTTTTTTATATAATTTCATATTTTTGCCAATTGTTACTAGTGGGACAAAATAAAATACTAGAAATAAGGTAAGTTGCTAACAACTCTTTACTCTAGCAGCTTTTTTTGTCTTCAGTTAGCAGATTTCGAAAATGTTTTTTTGAATTTATCGACAATGCGGTCAGGATACCGTTTGAATCGGACTATTCCTAAACAATTACGAAAATTGTATCCCCCCCCATTTATGAACCCAATGTAATAGATTCTTTTGAGGTGTTTAAAATACAAACCGTCTGTTTAAAATTTCTCAATAAATCAGGTTGGCATTAGCATGGAGCTTTGGTAAAATTTGAGAGAGTAACTTAAAATGCAAATAACTGAAAGTAGGAAAAGTCTATGCGACCAAATTTGAATTATTATGTGCAGGCAATTAATGACATTGTTAACGATACTGAAAAGATTGGTGGAGAAATGAATCCAAGTTACGAAATTATTCGTAACGGAATTGATAATGATCAGTTGTCTGATTTGACTACAGAAGAGTTGTCACAAATTATTAATGAATTTGAAACGGGGACTAGTTCATACCAGACGATGTTGGAGAAAGTCAAAACTTTGCGGCCGCCAGCTAAAGTCATGGGCATCCATAAAAAATTCGAAAAGGCTTACATGAATTATGTCGAGGGTTGTCAAGAAATGATCCAAAGTATCAATCCAGATGCGGCAACTGTCAACATTGAAGGCTTTGATCAAGCAGAACAAAAGCAAGACGAAGCCTCTGATGTCATCGTTTTTTCAATTGAGCGAATGACAAAAATATTATTGAACCGTTAAAAGTGAATAATTTAATTATTTTCTAATCATTTTATTATGTAATTTCTGATATTTTGATGTATTATAAATTCATAACCAACAACAACCTTTTTATTTTTCATTTTACTCCTTTTGGGGTAAAAACTCCTTTTCCGCTGGCCTAACCAACCAGCGGTTTTTGTTTATCTAGATTATTTTTTGAGTAATGATGTGTTATTTAAATAAAGTTTAGTCATTTTCTATTATGTTATTTTATAATAATGAATCTTTTAAAGTATTTTGGCTAAAAAGAGCAGAGTAGCAAAAAAAGCATTTTTCTAATTTAGAAAAATGCTTTTTTTGCTGTCTAATTGACGATGGGCTAGTTTTCAACATTACGAACATAATTATCAAAATAGTCACTGAGTTCTTTTTTAAGTTTTTGGTAATCTTCTTCACTATAGGTTTTTTCGTCAATCTTGCCGTTGAAGAGAGGAATACCTAATTCTTCTTTTAAACGTTCTAAAACTTCTTCTGGTGTCATCTGAATCAAATCCTTCTTTATAATTTGTCAAACCAATCTGAGGCTTCAAAGGCATCTTTTAGCTGGCTCAATTTGCTGTAGAGTTGAGCCGTGTCTTTTTCTTCTTTGAATAAGACTTGTTTTAGTTCATCGTAAAAGGCGTCAAGGGCTGCAAGAAAGTTTTTTTCCTTTTCGTTGGCTATTTCTGGATGCAACCATAAAAAGATTTCTAATTTTTGCCAATCAGTATAGAACTCGTTGGTGGTGAGTAAGGCCCGTTCGCGATCAAAGTTGCGGGTGGTAACTAATTCGTAAACGGGAAGTGCTTTATTGTATAATTCGGATTGTTGTTTTAGTAGTTCGTCTAGTAATGGATTCATAGCATGGCCTCCTTATTGATACTATCAGTATAGCAAAGTTAAAAAATCTTCGCACTGATGAAAAATGCGCTGTAACTTTTTCAGCAATTAAGAAAGTAATTTTGGCATTCTGATGGCTTATTCGCTATACTAAAACCAAAGTGGGGTTAGATAAAATGAACGCAATGGATAAGATCAATCAATTTCGGGACGAACGGGACTGGCGACAGTTTCATAATGAAAAGGATTTGGCGTTGTCGATTTCTTTGGAGGCGGCTGAGTTACTAGAGCTTTTTCAGTGGAAGACAGCAGAAGAAGCCGTCCAACAACAGGAGCGCTTGAAGGAAGAATTAGCTGATGTGCTGATTTATGCTTATATGCTAGCAGATAATTTGGATTTTGATATAGAGCAGATTATTGCGGAGAAATTAGTCAAAAATGCGGAGAAATATCCGGTGGAAAAAAGTCGGGCTTCGCATCAAAAATATACTGAATTGTAGGTGACTGAAATGAAAATTGTGGTACTTGATGGACATGTATTAAATCCTGGAGACTTGTCTTGGGATAACTTAAAGGCCTTAGGCGAGGTGACAATCTACGAGCGGACGGCGTATGTCGACGCAGAGATCAGCGAAAGAATTGGTGACGCTGAACTAGTCTTGACGAATAAAACCCCGATTAATGAGCAGGTATTGGCTGCTGCACCTAATTTACAATACATTGGCGTCTTAGCGACTGGCTATAATGTGGTGGACACTGAAGCGGCTAAAAAACGTGGGATTGTCGTGACCAATATTCCGACTTATGCTACCGAGGCAGTGGCTCAGTTTACGTTCGCTTTATTATTAGAAATCGCCAATCAGGTTGGTCTGCATAATCAGTCAGTTCACGCTGGCGAATGGACAAATAGTCTTGATTTTTCCTATACTAAACATCCTTTAATGGAATTGCAGGGGAAAGTTTTTGGGATGATTGGCTTCGGTCATATTGCTAGAGCAACTGCTAAGATTGCCCATGCGTTTGATATGAAAGTTATTTTCTATAATCATCGTCCGAAGGAATTTTCTGAAGACTGGCTGACGCAGGTTTCTTTGGAGGATTTATATCAGCAGTCGGATATCATCAGTCTGCATGTCCCCCAAAACAGCGACACTGAAAAAATGATTAATGGGGATTCTATAAAGATGATGAAGGACAGAGTTATCTTGCTAAATACTTCTCGGGGAGGCTTAGTTGATGAGGCAGCTGTGGCGGAGGCTTTAGAATCTGGCAAACTGCAGGCTTTTGCAGCAGACGTAGTCTCTACTGAGCCGATTAAAGCCGATAATCCGCTGCTTAGCGCACCGAATAGCTATTTGACTCCTCACATTGCCTGGCAGGCAGTAGAGAGCCGTCAGCGGTCAATGGGGATTGCTGTCGACAACGTCAAAGGCTTTTTAGAAGGTCACATAAAAAATCAGGTAAATTAATTGCTTCAAAAATTTGTGGCAGCTAGTCTGTTTTTATTTAGAGATGAAATAAATTTTTGCAAAATATGCTGTTTTTATTCCTCTTTCTTCAAAAAAAATCGCCCTCAGACAGGCTTTTGCTTGTTTAAAAAGGCTAAGATGTGTAAAATGTCTTTTGGGATATAAAGGAGGAAGAAACTGCATGACAACATTTGCTTTGAGTCCAGCCACGAAATTGAAAAGTTTGGCTATTCGAGTAAAAAATCGTGATTTAGAAATAAAATTTTTTCAAACTTTAGGCTTCTACTTAAAGAGAGAAGAAAATGAGTTAGCCATTTTTGGCACAGTTGATAAAGACAGTGAATTGCTAGTCTTGGAGGAGAGTCCTCGGGCCGATGAGTTTGCGGGGCAACCCCGGAAAATGGCGCGGGTGTCCATGATTATTCCTTCTGAGGCGGAATTTGCTGAAATTTACGCCCGGCTAAAAAAAGCCGAGTATCCAATTAAGGAAGCTTTGGAAAATCACGGTCGTCTTGGCTTTGTCGTGACTGATCCTGAGGGAAATGAGTTTGAATTTTTTTGCTCAGAGCATAAAGAAGGTCAGCGGGAAACCACTGAGAATCTTTCTGAAGCGGCTATTTTGGCGCAAGCAAAAGGCGAAATGCCTCATTTCTCTAAAGATGTTCGTTTTGACAAAATTCATCTGCACGTATTAGACGTGGCGCAACAAATGGATTTTTATCAAGATATCTTAGGCTTGACTGCCCAAGATGAAAATCATGGCTTCTTTGTTTTAAATGAAGGTCACTTTCAAGTGGGGCTTCATCAAGGAGATAGCCAGCCAATCCGTCTATCAACAAAAGAAGTTCACGGCTTGGACTTTTTGAAGTTTGATGTTGATGGGACGAGCTTTGATGCTTTAAAGGAGCATTTGAAAGCTTTGCAGCAGGATTTCTTTATTGATGGTAAAGAACAGATTATCACCATTTATGATACCTTAGGCCTTGAATGGTGGTTTGACAAAGTCAAATAAAAAAACAGTTGCTGTGACAAGCTTCAGCGTGAAATTTGTCAATAGCAACTGTTTTTATTTTGCTTAAAAACTGCGTCCACCGCCGCCGAATGTGCCGCCGCCGCTGGAGTGGGTCGAACTGCCGCCGCCGAAGCCACCGCCACCATTATTGTTGTTGCGGGGGATTCTACGGGTGGTGATATAGGAATTAACTAATTGATCAGTTTGGGTGTCTAAGTCCAAACTAGATCTTTCTCGGAAAGGATATTTGTAGCCACCGAACTTTAATTGATAGCGGGAAAGATTGGTGAAAAAGACGGCTAGGCCAGCGACTACGGCAATCACACCAGCAATAATTCCTTCTATCAAAGTAACTTCTTTTACAAAATAGCGACGCACGCCTTTGACGTAATCATTGGCTGCCCCATAATAATCGCCATCCTGCAGGCTGCCCTGCACATTATCCAAGATTTTGTTTAATCGACTATCCGTGATGGTCTCAATCATATTTCCTGAAGTTGAAATGTAGACCTCTCGCGAAGCCATGTCAATGACCAGCACCGTACCATTGTTGTTATTGCCAACTTTGTCCCGCAGGTAATTATCTGCGTAGTTGCGAATTGTCCCAACACTGGTAGAGCTAGTGACAATAAACATTTGAGCATCACTGTGCTGATTTAAATTGTCGATTGCCTCATCAAGCTGGGTAATTTCCTCAGTCGTGAATAAGCCAGCGTTATCTTCGACACTGCTGGCGCTAGCTTTGACTGGCTGAACTAAAAGACAAGTAAACAGCAAAAAACTTAAAATTAAAAAGAGCTTTTTCATATAAAGTAGCCCCCAATCAAGGCAATCAGTAGGACTACAGCAAAAATTCCTAAACTAGCTAAGGCGAGGCGGCCAGAGCTGATGGGTAATATGCCGCTGACTTTGCCGGTTTGACCGTTCATAGCGTAAAAATAAACTTTTTTGCCGTCGCCATTGCTACGATAAGTAACTAACCAGACCGGCAGCAATAGATAGCGGTTGTTTTCATTTTCAATCGCAATGTTTGTATTGACATTAGTGACTGTAGCATATCCAGCAACCGTGTCCCGCAGCAGGTCTTCACTATAATCCTTTAAATTGCCACGGACTTCTTCCTGCAGCGCCTGCATTTCAATGTCTCTTTTTTCCGCTTGAAAACCGGAAAGATACTGGGACTTAAATTTAACAGCCTTTTCTAAAGGAAAGGGCTGGACCATGTGGACCATCTTCTGCTGAGTATTTTTACTTAAAGCATTTTTTACGAGGTCGAAAAAGGCTAATTTGCCTTTCCGCTGCACTTGGTAAATTTTTGTTTCAGTGTATTCAATATCTCCCACCCGCCAAACACGGATGGCTGTACCGGTGGCGGAGAGGGAGCCTTTTAAATTGGCATCGATTACCCAGTAAGGAAAATAGACACCAGTTAGCTTTTCGATTTGCGCTTTATTAAAGAAATTTTTGGGGACAAACCATTTCTTTTTTGTCCATGCAATAAATTTTTCAACGGCTTCTTCTTTTTCAACGGCAAAGGGTAAGACTTTGTCCGGTAAAAATTTTCCGCTTAAGCGTTCTGACAAGACGACCGGATTGTGACAATAGTAGCAGTAGGTTGCCGCTGTCGTGGTATCAGTGACGATTTCAGCGCCACAGCTGGGGCATAAAAATAAATCCAGCTGTGCCTCTTCAACCGGTTCTGTTTCAGTTAAGGTCGCCGCAGTTGGTTCGCTGTCGGTTGCATCAATCGTCTGAGTAGCGGTGTCAGAGCCCATTTGAGCAGCCGCTTGTTGGCTGGCTACTGCGCTAACTTGTTCTTCGGTGAAAATGCTCAAACAATAATCACAATGGAATTTTTGATCTTCTGGATTAAAGGTTAAAGGGCCACCGCAGTTTGGACATTTGTATGTCAGGACATCCATAAAAGGCCTCGTTTCTTTTGTTATAAGTCAATCAAGACTGAAGTAGGTTGTATCAGCTGCACTTTTTCAGTAGGCTGAATTGCTCACAGCGGCTTCAGTCTTTCAAGGGTGCAAAGTATTCTTACTCTACCGGAATTCCGACAAACGGTTTGCCGCAATGAGGGCAGAATTTAGGAATGCCGTTAGTTAAATCGACAATTTCATGACATTCGCTACAGCGCATTTCTAATTTAACTGCCGCTTTGGGTTGCGGTTTTGGTGTGCCGCAATTGGTGCAAAAATTGCCAGTATTTTCTGTCTGGCAATTTGGACAAGTCCAAGTAGCGTCATTAGTGACCGCTTGTTCGCCGGTCTGATTATGTTGGTGAGCCTGTTGATTTTGGGCAGCTTCTTGATTATTTTTTGAAGCTTGACTTAAATAATCGCCCCCCATGTTCATCCCCATACCCACGCCCATAAAGGCAGAGCCAGAGCCACTTGGATTTTTTCCAGCGTTCTCAATTCCTCGGGCAACAGATCCTTGAACATAGCCTTCACGAATGCCGGGGTCGCCGAGCATCGCGCCTTCGTTACGCATATTGATTAGGCGAGTGGAGTCATCTGTGTAAGAAATGCTAGCCACAGCAACGGAGACAATCTCTAAGCCCCGTAATTCATGCCAGCTTTTATCTAAGACATCCGCCATATATAGGCTAAGTTCCATACTTTTTGATGGGATGTAAGAAATCCGCTGACCGTCAGCCGACATTTGGTTGATAGCGGCTTGTAAGGCCGTTAAGAATTCTGCCATATATTGCTCGTTAATATCTTTGACATCCATTTGCGGCGCAGATTTGGAAATCGCATTGGCATAAAATAAAATCGGGTCAGTGACTTTGATTGAATAAGTCCCGTGAGCCCGCAGAAATAATTCGGCATTGTAAAAATTGTCGAAATAATTAATCGGTGTCGCGGTGCCGAATTTGATACCTTTAATTTCCTGTAAATTTATATAGATGACTTGTTGTTTTTGCGGAGTGGTGCCACCGAATTTGAAACGGCTAAAAGTTTCGCTGATGGCGTCTTTCAAATCGCCATTAAACATTGAAGGCGCCAACTCATTTTTGATAGTGTAGTAGCCTTCTTCAGCGGTGTAGTCAATCACTCGGCCGCCATCAACTAACAGCATCATGGTATTTGGATAAACATGGACTACAGAGCCGTCGGTAATCACCCCTTCAGTCCCTTTGCGATTACTTCCCCGCTTGCTGTCCTGACGTACTTGCACGCCGGTTGTCACCAAAGTGGATTCGGTTAATTCTGCTGGTTCGATGACCTCGAGCCACTGATCTGCTAAGCCACCACCAATTGTACTTGTTGCTGCTTTAATTAAACCCATATGAAAAGCCTCCTCAGGTTAGTTTACAAAAAAATTTGCTACTCCTAGTATACCATAGCACTAGGCTTTAAGCGGTAGGTCTTAAGGCGGAGAAAGCGTGAATTTTTTTAGAAGCTCAACGTAAACAAGGAGGGATTCTTGTGGGCTATGAAGGAGATTTTCTTTAAAAATAAATTATCTCTTAAGTCTTTCAACGGGAAGATTTTGCTGGGGATTTAGTGTAGTTTTTTTATCGGCAATCCCTTATAATAGATACTAGTGATTTTTTGAGAGGATGAAGGCCGTGGCTTATCAAGCTTTATATCGGGTCTGGCGCTCGCAGCGCTTTGCTGATGTTGTCGGGCAAAAGGCAATTACCCAAACGTTAAAAAATGCCATTATCCAGCATAAAACGTCCCATGCCTATTTGTTTACGGGACCGCGGGGGACAGGGAAAACCAGTGCCGCTAAGATTTTTGCTAAAGCGATTAATTGTCCCAACAGTGTCGACGGGGAGCCTTGCAATCATTGTGAGATGTGTCTGTCGATTACCGAAGGCCGGCAGGAGGATGTTATCGAAATCGATGCTGCTAGTAACAACGGCGTCGAAGAAATTCGTTTTATCCGCGACCGGGCCAATTATGCACCTATTCAAGCTAAATACAAGGTCTATATCGTTGATGAAGTTCATATGCTTTCAACTGGAGCTTTTAATGCCTTGTTGAAAACTTTGGAAGAACCCAAGGAAAATGTTATCTTCATTTTAGCGACAACAGAGCCCCATAAAATTCCATTGACGATTATCTCAAGGACCCAGCGCTTTGATTTTAAGCGGATTGGGGTGCAGGATATCGTTGAGCATTTGGAACATATTTTAAAAGAAATTGATGTGGCCTTTGAAGAAGAAGCAATTTTCGTAATCGCCCGAGCAGCAGAAGGCGGGATGCGGGATGCTTTAAGTATTTTGGATCAGGCAATTTCCTTCAGTGATGGGACAGTTACCTTGGCGGATGCAATGGCAGTTACCGGTAGTTTGACCTATGAAATGATGGATCAATATCTGAGCCAAGCCTTTCATCATGAGGTGGAGGGAGCTTTAGAAAGCTTGACGGCAATTTTGGCTGAAGGCAAGGAAGCCCGCCGCTTTTTAGAGGACATGCTTTTATATTGTAGAGATTTACTGATGTATCAGCAGGCGCCAAAAATTATTGAAGAGAAGTCCGGTCAACTGACGGATAGTTTTAAAAACTTATCTGAAGAAATCCCGGCTGATGTTTTATACGAATACATTCGTCTTTTGAATGAAACTCAAAGTGAGGTTCGTTTTACAAATAGTCCGAATATTTATCTAGAGGTTGTCACCGTCAAGCTGGCGACTTTAAAATCGGCCAGCCCAGTAGCACAGCCTGCACTCGTTGCTGAGAGTCAAGCATCTGATGAGATGCTTGCTTCAACAGCTGAGATTGGCCAGTTGCAACAGCAAATCAGTCAGCTGCAACAGGAATTACAGCAATTAAAAGACACTGGTCAGCCAGTGTCTGCAAAGCCTGTTACAAACGGCAAAGCTGAAAATCGCAAAACGGCGACGATGCGGATTCCTAAAGAGCAGGTTTTCCAAATTTTGCAGGAGGCTACTCGAGACAATTTGAATCAGCTGCGGCAAGTCTGGGGAGATTTATTGGATATGCTGCCGGTTCAGCAAAAAGCGCTGATGCGCCATAGCGAACCAATTGCTGCGGGTCCTAATAAGTTTTTACTGGCCTTTGAATATGAAATTATTTGTCAGCGGGCCACAGATGATGTAAATTTAAAGGCGACGCTGCAAAATAATCTCAGCCGTTTAACGACGGATTACGCACCAGAGCCCCTCTTTATTCCAAAAGAGGCGTGGCCTGAGCTGCGGCAGGCTTTTGTCACGATTGCTCAAGAGCAGCCTCAGCAGATTGCTGAAATCGGCAATGAAGATCAGGTGGCAATGCCGCAAAACAGCGAAGAAAGTGTCGAAGAGGCTCAAAAATTATTTGGCTCTTTGGTCACAGTTGTTGATGATTAACTAAAACTAATAAAATTGGAGTGATGAAGATGATGCGAGGCATGGGAAATATGCAAGGCATGATGAAACAAGTACAAAAGATGCAAAAAGAAATGGTGAAGGCACAGGATGCTTTAAATGAAAAAGAATTCACCGGAGAAGCGACAAATGGCTTAGTCAAGGTGGTCTTTACTGGCGACCGTAAGATGAAGGACATTGAAATCAATGAAGGTGTCGTTGATCCAGAGGATGTTGAAATGCTGCAGGATTTAATTGTGATGGCAGTCAACAACGTATTAGAAAAAATTGAAGTTGAAACAGAAGCGACCATGGGACAATACACGAAAGGTATGCCTGGCTTCTAGACTTTAGTTTATGCAGACAAGTCAAAGGAGCTAAAAACTATGCAATACCCAGAACCGATAGCTAAGTTAATCGACAGCTACATGAAGCTGCCGGGGATTGGTCAAAAGACCGCCACCCGCTTGGCCTTTTACACAATTGATATGAAGGATGAGGTCGTCAATGAATTTGCCAAATCCCTTTTAAGCGTTAAACGGGATTTACATTTTTGCAGTATCTGTGGCAATATCACTGAAGATGATCCCTGTGAGATTTGTGCAGATACCACCCGAGATCGCAGCATGATTTTAGTGGTGGAAGAACCCAAAGATGTGATGGCGCTTGAAAAAATGCGGGAGTATCACGGCCTGTACCATGTCCTCCACGGTGTTTTGTCGCCGATGGAAGGAACCGGGCCGGAGGATATCAACATTGCCCCGTTGATTCAGCGACTGCATGACGATCAGGTCAAAGAAGTGATTATTGCTACGAATGCTACGACTGAAGGCGAGGCCACGGCGATTTATCTTTCCCGCTTGATTAAACCAGCGGGGATTAAAGTGACTCGTTTGGCCCATGGCTTATCAGTCGGCAGCGATATTGAATATGCTGATGAAGTCACGTTATTGAAGGCCGTGGAAGGCCGGCGTGAGCTCTAGTATATCTTTTTTTACAGTTTTCCTTTACAATAAATTTAACAGGTTAGAAAAAATGGAGGCAAAAACGTGAACGGATTATTTATCACGATTGAAGGACCAGATGGAGCTGGTAAGACGAGTGTCTTAGAAGAGCTTTATCCTAAATTACAATTAAGAGCGAAACGGCCCTTATTGAAAACACGCGAACCAGGGGGCATTCCAATTGCTGAAAAAATTCGCAATATCATCTTAGATCCACGTCATGAAACGATGGATGAAAGAACGGAAGCTCTCTTGTATGCAGCAGCTCGACGCCAGCATCTAGTTGAAAAAGTTTTCCCGGCTTTAGCTGATGGCAAAATTGTCCTCTGTGATCGTTTCGTCGACAGCTCCATGGCCTATCAAGGAGCTGGCCGCAGAATTGGTTTAGCGGCAATTGCTTCAATCAATGAATTTGCGACTGAAGGAACAACGCCTGATTTTACGCTTTATTTGGATGTTGATTCTGATACTGGCCTGCGGCGGATTCGGGCTAATCGCCGTCATCAGGTGGATCGCTTGGATTCAGAAGGCTTGGAATTTCATCAGCGGGTACGCCACGCTTATCTGCGTTTGGCAGAAGAAAATCCCCAACGAATTACTAAAGTCAATGCAACCCAGAGTTTGCCAGCCGTCGTCAATGAATGCCTTGATGCCATTTTAACCCGTTATCCTGAGTATTTTTCAATTAACTAAAAGGAAGGTGTAGAACTATGAAAATTGTTTTAGCTATTGTTCAAGATAAAGACAGCAACCGTTTAGCCAATGAATTTATTGATGCCAACATTCGGGCAACAAAATTATCTTCAACCGGCGGCTTTTTAAAAGCCGGCAACAGCACGTTTATCGTCGGAATTGAAGACGAGCGGGTCCCGGAAACGTTAGAGTTAATCGAAAGAACTTGCCAATCGAGAAAACAATATGTTTCGACACCTGTGACGTTAGATATTTCAATGGATGGACAAATTCCTTATCCAGTGGAAGTGGAAGTTGGCGGAGCAACAGTTTTCGTCTTGCCAGTTGAAGGCTTCCATCAGTATTAAGAAGCAATACGATTAGCTGGCTGTCATTTTTGGCAGTCAAAGAGCTACTAAATTTTTGAAGAAATAAGGAGCAGCTAACATGGAACAAACACCGGCTTTTTTTAAAACGCAGCCGCTAGTTTCCGCTCTATTATTAAAAAGTGTGAAGCATGGGCGATTAGCCCATGCTTATCTTTTTGAAGGGGACCGGGGGACCGGCAAAGATCAGGCGGCGTTATGGCTGGCAAAAGAAATTTTCTGCCAGCAAAAAATTAATGATCAGCCCTGCAATGTCTGTAATAACTGTACCCGAATTGACGAAGGAATTCATCCAGATGTGCTAGTGGTGGAGCCTGACGGTCAGACGATTAAAGTCGATCAAATTCGCGAGCTGCAGACGGAATTTTCTAAGAGTGGCTTTGAAGGCCAGCACAAGGTCTTCATTTTAAAGGATGCAGAGAAAATGAATCTCAGTGCCGCTAACAGCCTGCTGAAATTTTTAGAAGAACCGGCTGGTGGTTTCTTGGCAATTTTGGAGACAACGGCCCTGGCAAGGATTTTACCGACGATTCAATCCCGCTGTCAGATTTTGCATTTTCAGAGTCTCTCAAAAAAAGTTTTGCAGGAAAAATTACAGGCGCAAGGTATCGGTAAACAGTCGGCTGCCCTCTTAACCGATTTGACAAATAGTTATGATAAAGCAGTTGAAATCTCCCAAGATGAATGGTTTAATGAAGCTAAAGAATCTATGACGCAATGGTTTAATTATTTAAAAAACCGTGATTTGCAAAGTTTTATCTATGTCCAAAAGAAATTGTTGACGATTTTTAAAGAAAAAAATCAGCAGCAGCAGGGCTTGAGTATTTTGTTGCATTTCTACCAAGGTTATTTAAAGGAGGCAGTCAAGCAAGGACTGCCGCAAAAAATTGCCGACATTATTCAACAGATTCAGCTGATTTTGACAGCTGAGCAAAAACTTGGTGCCAATGTTTCTTTTCAAAATCTCTGTGAGCAATTGGCTTTGAAAATCACAGCCGAGACTCTTAAAAAAAATCTCTAATCTAAGGAGGCTTTTAGGTGGTAGAAGTTGTCGGAGTTCGTTATCGTCCAGCTGGACACATTTATTATTTTTCCCCTGGTAAAGCCGAGTATCAATACGATGAAAAAGTAATTGTCGAATCTCAACAGGCCAAATTTATGGCGACCGTGGCGATTCCTAAAAAGGAATTTGCGCCGGAGGATTTACCGGAGGAATTGAAGCCGATTTTGCATAAGGCTTCGTCGAAAGAATTGGCAAAAGCTGAAGAAAATCAGCAGGATGCCAAAGAAGCGTTTCAGATTGCTAAGAAAAAAATCAAAGAACACGGCTTAGAAATGAAGCTAATACAGGTGGAATACACCTTTGACCGCAGTAAAATTATTTTTTCCTTTACCGCTGATGGTCGGGTCGATTTTCGAGAATTAGTCAAAGATTTAGCTGCGGTTTTTCGCACGCGGATTGAGCTGCGCCAAGTAGGGGTCAGAGATGAAGCCAAGGCTTTAGGCGGGATTGGTCCTTGTGGCCGCCAGCTCTGCTGTTCAACTTTTTTAGGGGATTTTATTCCTGTTTCAATTAAGATGGCAAAGGATCAGGGGTTGTCTTTAAATCCTGCTAAAATTTCCGGTCTCTGTGGTCGCTTGATGTGTTGTTTGAAATATGAAAATGACGAGTACAAAGTTGCCAAAAAAGAAATGCCGGATTATGGCAAAGAAGTCATCACGCCAGATGGCAAAGGTCGGGTCGTTGGGCTAAATATGCTTAGTCGGATTGTCAAAGTCCGCTTAGCTGGCCATGAAGCAGCAGTCGAGTTCACCAATGAAGAAATCAAAGAAGCTACAGCTTTAGCCAAAGCAGGTGAAACAATTGGATAAAAGATCCCTATATGACGGATTGAACGAATTGGAAACTGAATTAAGCAATTCCTTGGCTGAATTGATTCGCATGAAGGAATCTTTATTACAATTGGTAGAAAAAAATGCAACCTTGGAGATGGAGAATCAGCGTCTACGGCAGCATTTACAGGAGCTGGATCAAGCCAAAGAAGCCAGCGCTAAAAAGACGGCTGGACTATCGCAATCTCGGATGAACCTGGAGAAAATTTACGAAGACGGTTTTCATGTCTGTAATGAATTCTATGGTTCCAGACGGGAAAATGATGAACCTTGTCTGCTTTGTTCAGGAGTTATCTATCGCGAGAGTACCAAATAGCGATAAAATTTTAACTGCTTAATTTGCTGGAAAAAACGGCGATAAGCATTTGTCGCCGGTGAATGAACCAATGTAAAAAAATTAAACAAAAGAGGCTGTGACTTTAGTTGTGAACCTGACAAACATTTCCGAAAACTACTTAGTAAATAAGTCTGAGTAGTGATGATTTCGGATAGTTGTCTGGCAAACTAAAGCTGCAGTCTTTATTTCGTCTAGAAGGGAACTGCCAATGAATAAACAAAAAAGCTTTCAGCAGGGACAGGTGGCGGGTACTCTTTATTTAGTGCCGACGCCAATCGGCAACTTAGAGGATATGACTTTTAGAGCCATCAAAACTTTAGGCAATGCTGACCTGATTGCCAGTGAAGATACCCGCAACACGCAAAAATTGCTGAATCATTTTGATTTGCAAACACCGCAAAAAAGTTTACATGAGCATAACTATCGCGAGCGAATTCCTTATTTGCTTGAGTTTTTAAAGAGCGGCAAAGATGTTGCTCAGGTGAGTGATGCCGGCATGCCGTCAATCAGTGATCCCGGTCATGAACTGGTCAAAAGCTGTATAGCGGAAAATATTTCAGTGGTCGCTTTGCCGGGGCCGACTGCTGGAGTGACAGCTTTAATCGCATCTGGTTTAAACCCGCAGCCCTTTAGCTTTTATGGATTTTTACCCCGTAAGAAAAAAGAACAGGTGGCTTTTCTTGAAGAAATATTAGAAGAATCAACTACTAGCATCTTTTATGAATCCCCTCACCGAATCAAAGCTACAATTGATATCTTACTGGAGGTCTTTGGGGAACGGGAAGCTGTAATTTGTCGGGAGCTCACTAAAATTCATGAAGAATATCTGCGGGGGAGTTTAGCAGAACTGCAGACATATCTGGCAGAAACGGAATTAAAAGGTGAGATTTGTCTTTTGGTGGCCGGATTTACTGGTGTTAAAACAATTGCTCTACCTGAAGGCACTTTAAAAGAGCAGGTGGCGGCCTTGATTGAAAATGGCCTGACCACAAAAGATGCCATTAAAGAAACCGCCCGCCGCAATGATTTAAAAAAACAAATCGTTTATAATGCATACCATGAATTAAATGAAAATTAACTAGTCAAGCATGACTGTGACAGAAGTTTTATACAAATATATTATCCGAATGCTGCTATTTGTCCTGTGAATCATCAGATTTGCCAGACAAATAGTATGAGTGCCTTGTCATTTGAAGATTATAAATGACAAAAGAACAATATTTAGTAGCTCATACTGAATAGTTTTCGGAGAAACTATATTTGTATAAACTTGTGTCACAGTTTTTTTTGTAAAAAATTTGACAAGTCAAAAAGCCTCTGGTAAACTCCTTCTGTTCAAATCGAAACCATTACGCTTTGGGTTGAGCAAATCGTAATTGATTGAACAAAAAAATTCGGGATTTAAAAGGAGATATCAGTGAAAAAGTATTTAGCGGGACTATTCGTTTTATTAGGAATGAGTGGCTTGAGTGGCTGTGGGGAAACAGAAGGGCAAACCGAGACAGGAGAAGTCAAGGTGATTGCTTCTTTTTATCCCATGTATGATTTTACTAAAAATATTGTTGGTGATGAGGGAACAGTCGAGCTGATGATACCAGCTGGCACAGAGGCCCATGATTATGAACCAAGTGCCAGAAATTTGGCAGATATCCAGGATGCAGATGTCTTTGTCTACAACAATGAAAATATGGAGACTTGGGTACCAGAGATTGAAGGTACGCTAGCCGATGGCGATGTTCATGTGGTGAAAGCAACAGAAGGCATGATTTTACTGCCTGGAGATGAGGCTGGACACGAGCATAGCCATGATGAGGCCGGTCATGAAGGTCACAGCCATGAATTAGATCCCCACGTTTGGTTAGCACCAAGTTTGGCGATCAAAGAAGTTGTGGCGATTCGTGATCAACTGATGACGGCTTATCCTGAAAAAGCTCAGGCCTTTGAAGAGAATGCAGCAGCCTATCTTGAAAAATTGACAGCATTGGATGAGGCTTACCAAGATCAACTTACCAACGCCACTCAGAAAACCTTTGTCACACAGCATTCAGCCTTTGGTTATTTAGCTTTAGAATATGGCTTGAATCAAGTGCCGATTACTGGGCTATCAGCAAATGAAGAACCTTCTGCCAGTCGTTTAGCTGAATTAAAGGAATTTGTTTTGGAGCAGGATTTGCAGTATATCTATTTTGAGGAAAATGCCACAGAAGCTGTAGCTCGCACCTTAGCGGAAGAAACCGGTGTGGAGTTATTAGTTTTAAATCCTTTAGAAGGACTAACAAAGGAGCAGCAGGCAGCAGGTGAAGATTATATTTCAGTGATGGAGGAGAATCTGACGGCCTTAACTAGAACCATTAATAATGAACGGACTTCGACATTACCGACTGTCGAAAAAGAACAAACTGTCTACAACGGTTATTTCGCTGATAGTGATGTAAGCAATCGCCCGCTATCAGACTGGCAAGGTAACTGGCAATCTGTCTATCCGTATTTAGAAGATGGCTCATTAGATCAGGTGATGGCTTATAAAGCCAAGCTAGACTCGAGTAAAACACTAGACGAGTATTTTGCCTACTATCAAACAGGCTACCAGACAACCATCAATGAAATTGAAATCACGGAAGATACGATGAGCTTTACAGACGAAGACGGTCAAACTGTTTCCAGTGAGTATCAATATACCGGCTATCAAATTTTAAATTATGCTGCCAGCAATCGTGGTGTGCGCTACTTATTTGAGGCACTTGATGACAGCGGTGGCGCATTCAAATATGTTCAATTTAGTGATCATGATATTACTTCAACGAAAGCGGCCCATTTCCATATTTATTTTGGTAATGACAGTCAAGAAGCTTTGTTAGCAGAGATGGATCACTGGCCGACTTATTATCCTGAAGATTTATCCGGCTTTGAAATTGCCCAAGAGATGATGGTTCACTAAGCAACATTAATTTACAGAAAAAAATAGGTGAAGTAGGATGGAAAAACAAAATTTATCAACAGCTTATCGCAATTTAAAGAGCCCGAATATTAGAACTCGAAAACGGGCGTTGAAAATGCTGAAGGCTCTTAAAAAGAAAAATAAATAAAGTTGAGCTCTCTTTTCGTGTTAGGAAACTTAACGCGAAAATAGAGCTTTTTTCATTTTTTCTGATAATTTTCAAAAATAATCTAGTTTTATCCGAAATTTGATGTTACTATATCTAACATAATCAATTGAAGGTTGATTAATTTACTTAAAAGGGAGTTGGAATTATGGAAGCAGCAAATATTGCATTTATTATTATCTGTTCGGCGATGGTTTTCTTGATGACGCCGGCACTAGCATTTTTTTACGGGGGCTTAGAACGACGCAAAAATATTTTAAATACCATGATGATGGTTATCTGCGTTATGGGCTTAGCTTCAGTAATTTGGATTGGTATTGGCTACACATTATCCTTTAGTGGAGACGGTCTATTTATCGGGAACTTAGACAATCTTTTCTTAAACGGTGTTTCGATGAGTGAAGGCGAAGGGATTCCAGATGGATTATTTGCTGGATTCCAAATGATGTTCGCTCTAATCACCACAGCAATTATTACCGGTTCAGTTGTTGGTCGGATGCGTTTCTCAGCAATTTTCTTATTTATTGCCGCTTGGTTGGTTATCGTGTATTCACCATTGGCCCACATGGTTTGGGGCGGTGGCTTCTTAGATGCAATCGGCTCAATCGATTTCGCCGGTGGGAATGTTGTTCACATCAGCTCAGGAATTTCTGGTTTGGTATTAGCTTTAGTTGTTGGTCAGCGCCGTGGCTTCAAGCAAACGGAGTACCGTCCCCATAACATTCCTTTCATCGTGTTAGGAACAGGGCTTTTATGGTTCGGTTGGTTCGGATTCAATGCCGGTTCGGCTTTAGCAGCAGATGGTTTGGCAGTCCATGCGTTATTAACAACGAATACTTCTGCAGCCGCAGCGATGCTTTCTTGGATGCTGATTGAAAAATTAACAATTGGTAAGCCAACAGTTGTCGGCGCTTGTACTGGGGCGGTTGTCGGTCTGGTTGCTATTACACCAGGTGCCGGTTTTGTCAGCCTTTGGTCTTCATTGATTATCGGTGCTTTAGTTAGTCCTTTCTGTTATTACTTTATTTCAGTTATCAAGCATAAACTTGGCTATGATGATGCATTAGATGCTTTTGGTTGCCATGGTATTGGCGGAATTTTCGGCGGAATCATGACAGGTATCTTTGCCGATCCAGCATTAGGCCACACAGGCTTAATCTATGGTGAAGCCAACTTATTTATCGCTCAAGTCGCTTCAATTGTCTTCACAGCAATTTTTGCCGGTTTAGCAACATTTATCATCATCCGAATTATCAAATTGTTTATGCCGATTCGTGTTTCTGCTCAAGAAGAAGCGCTGGGCTTAGATCACAGCGAACATGACGAATCAGCTTACCCAACGTTTATGGGCTTAGATTCTTAATAATGGAGGAAGTTATCAATGAAAAAAATAGATGCGGTTATTCAACAGGAAAAACTAGAAGAAGTAAAAGCGGCTATTGATCAAGGAACAGAAACCTCCGGGATGACAGTTGCTCAGGTTTTAGGCTTTGGCCGGCAGAAGGGCTTTAAAGAGTATGTTAGAGGTCAGGAAGTCATCACAACCTTACTACCAAAGGTGGCAATCAGCTTTGTCGTACAAGATGAAGACGTCGACCGAGTAATCGACATGATTTTAAGTATTTGCGGTACAGAGGGTGTTGGTGATGGCAAAATTTTTATTACCAATGTTGAAGAAGCGATTCGCATTCGCACGGGGGAAAGAGGACGTGCGGCAATTTAAATAATTGTCTACCTTATAAATTTTTCAAAATAGCATTTCCAGAAAAAGCATCTGCGAAGCCGCAGGTGCTTTTTCTGCTATAAAGGAGTATTCTAAAGTTTTCGACAATTTTGCATCTTTTGAGTGTACGTCGTGGCTTCCCCACTTGAAAGGGAACTAACGTTTGGTTTATAATGTGGAGGAGGTGATTGACGTGGTGGAGCTACAGTTTCCTTTGAAAAATGATACTTCGCGAAAGATTATTCATATTGATATGGATGCTTTTTTTGCGGCCGTTGAAGAGCGGGACCATCCTGAATTAGTCGGAAAGCCGCTAGTCATCGCCAGACATCCCAGTGATACCGGCGGTCGAGGAGTGGTGACGACTGCTAACTATGAAGCCCGAAAGTATGGTATTCATTCTGCCATGAGTGCTCAGAAGGCTTTTGAGTTGTGTCCGCAGGCGATTTTTAAACCGGGGGATCATCAAAAATACTCAGAGATTTCGCGCCAGATTCGTCAAATTTTTTATCGTTATACGGATATTGTCGAGGCAGTTTCCATTGACGAGGCTTATCTGGATGTCACTGAAAACAAGCTACAGAGTAAATCAGCTATCAAGATTGCTAGTCTGATTCAACGGGATATTTGGCAGGAAGTCCATTTGACGGCGTCGGCTGGTATTAGTTACAATAAATTTTTAGCAAAATTAGCCTCTGACTATCGAAAACCAAGGGGGATGACGGTTGTCATGCCTGATGAGGCCATTACCTTTTTAAAGGAATTGCCTATTGAAAAGTTTCACGGTATAGGTAAAAAAACCGTGCCTAAAATGCAGGAGTTGGGTATCTTTACTGGCGCTGATTTATATGAAAAAAGCGAGATGGAATTGATTCGCCGCTTTGGCAAGATGGGGTATTCCCTCTATCGTAAAGTCAGAGGTGTGCATGATTCCCCAGTCAATACCTTACGTAATCGCAAATCAGTCGGCAAGGAACACACCTATGGAAAACTACTGACAACTGAATCAGAGGTTCTTACTCAGCTAAGGCAACTTTCAGAAAAAGTTGCTGGTGCTTTGAAAAAAGAGCAAAAACATGGCAAAACAGTGGTGCTGAAAGTCCGTTATGCTGATTTTACGACCATTACTAAAAGAACGACTTTGCGGGAGTACCTGCATGAAAAAGAAGCGATTTTTGCTGAGGCCAGTTTGATATGGGAGGAGGTCCAAGGCCTTGAAAAAGGGATTCGTTTGCTAGGTGTTACAATTACTAATCTAGATCCCATGACTTATGAAAATATCACGCTGCCATTATGGCCAGAGACCCATAAAAAATAAAAAATGCGTCCACAACAAAACAGAATTTTAAACTACCTGAAATACAGCCAAAAAGTAAGAACATGATTTGCTGTCAATCAGCTTTAAATCTTTTTAACTGTTACGGCAGACTTTGGTTGAAGAACAATGGGTATTGTTAATTATATTCTGTGGAGAAGTTGTGGATGTATTTTTTTTAATTTGATTAATGGAGAGATTAAGTTGTACAAATCTACAAAACGATATATTTTATTCAATATATATAATAATAATTAATTATATTGACAAAAAAAGAGGGAAATAGTATATTTTCCTTAAGAGGAGTTCTTTCTTTTGTAGAGAAACTAACTTATCTTGTCCTTTGCTGTTTTTCATTTTAACGTGGATGTTGCCAGTTTTTTAGATTGTTGTTGGCAATTCTGATTTCTTAGAATAGAGAGAACAAAGAATGCGAGTATGATATGCAGAATGATCACTAGTGACACTGGAGCTTTTTTGCATCAAGGAATCAGGTAAGTTAGTTTTATTCTCCAAGTTTAATTACAGGAATATAGCCCAACTGATTCAAAAAATCAACCAGTCGTCTCAATCCATTAACTACTGCCACTTTGAGACCCACTCGTCACACTAGTTTCTCACCAAAAGGAGGAAAAAATGCAAAAGAAAATGTTGAGTTGTTTGTTTTCGGTCATTCTATTAATCGGGTTTGCTGCTCCAACTGGCCTTCAAGCCGCTGACACTGGTGAAATAACACCTGGGCGCTTGTCATTACTTGAAAATGAAGAGGTGACGACGCCGAGAGATCCAGATGATCCCACAAAAGAATTAGAAGATCCTGATGATGAACACGTTATCACGGATAATAAAGGTCCTCTGTCCCTTGACGTTATTCCTAAAGAATTTGACTTTGGACAACAGAGAATGAGTTTGGAGCAAGTTGTCTATCAAGGGGTAAATCAAAAGGCAGATGATCCAGAGAATGCAACAAAGAAACAGTATATTCAAGTGACCGATAATCGTGGTCAAGTTTCTGGTTGGAAAGTTACTGTTAAACAAGCCGATTATTTGGCGACTGCTGAGGGACATAAGCTGACTGGCTCATTTTTGACCATTCCAGAACGGACAGCCTTGAATAGTCTCAAAGAAAATTTGAATGGGACCGATTTTTTTATTGATGAAGTCGAAATTACAACAGCAGAAGAAGATTTTTTCTTGCCGGTTGGGACTGATAATGGGAAAGCCGTCTCAATTGCCAATTGGTTAGCTAAAGATGTAAAACTGACTGTGCCAAATGGTGTATCAGTTGTGGGAGCATACAGCAATGAGATTATTTGGACCTTGACGGCAACTGTGACAGCTTAATTTTTACTGGTACAGATTAATAATAACAAGAGAAGGGGAATATTATGAAGAAACAAATTATTTTAACAGGATTAATTGTAAGCGCTTTTTGTCTTGTGACTGCTGTTCCGGCCTTGGCTACTGATGATCCAGTTAATGTTGGTGAAACTCAAGGGATCATTGACTTTAAGGAGAATAACAAAGTAACCACACCTAAAGACCCTGAAAATCCAGCTCTCGAACTAGTTAATCCCGAACTGGAAGATATTTTAAAAAATAATTATGTGACAGGAGAAAAAGGGCCTCTATCTCTAGATTTAGTTCCTTCATTATTTGATTTTGGCGATCAGATAGTTGAAATGAACGAGGTTATCTATCCCAATATCCCAAGTGAGGCTACAAGAAAATTGCACTATTTACAAGTGTCTGATAACCGGACTAAAAGTGATGGCTGGGTGGTTAAAGTAACCCGCAGTGAGTTTGTTAACGGTACAGATCAATTAACTGGCTCCACAATAGTTTTGCCAAAAGGAGAAGCCAGAAATAGTTTGAACATTGATCCGACAGCCGTTGATAGTAATTTTAGTACGGCTCAAGTGAACTTGACGGCTGGGGCGGGCCAAGAAACGAGTATTTTTTCCATTGCTGCTGATAAAGCCGCTGGAAAAGGTGTTTCAACATCTGAGTGGGATGCGGCAAGCGTTAGTTTGAAGATTCCAGCTAAAACGGCAAAAGAAGGCAACTTCACATCAGTAATCAACTGGATATTGACTGCAGAAATCACATCCTGATGTTGGATAATTGGAGGTCATCATGAAAAAAATTAAATCTTACCTTTTATTTTTCGGTCTGTGGAGTTTATTTTTTCTGCCTATCGAAGTGCGAGCAAGTGGCGAAGATAATCAGCAAAATAGTGCTAATTATTCAGTTCAAAAGATGCAACCTGAGGGAGCACTAGTTTCAAATAACAGTTCATTTTTTGATTTACTAGTCCAACCGGGGGAAAAACGAAGGATTCAAGCGACTATTTTTAGTAGTGATGATCAGCCAATTACGGTAAATTCCGAGATATTTACAACCTATACAAATGAAAACGGGCAGATTAGCTACACTTCTGCCGCTGAAACCTATGATAAAAGTTTACGCTTCAAAATCAGCGACTTTGCTGCAGTAGCTGCTTCTGATATTCAGGCCGAGGTTGCTCCTGGGGAGAGCCAGACTGTTTCAGTAGATATTCAAGTGCCGGAGGATATTCAAGACGGGGCTTATGTAGGCTCTTGGTATTTCGAAAGAGCAGATCAGGTTGTCGAAGGAGAAAATAGCCAGGAAGGCATCTCAATTTCTAACAAATACAGCTATGCATTGGGAATTAAATTGACGGTCAATCAAGAGATTGCCGAACCTAATTTAAACTTGTTGGATATCACAACTGGCATGAACAACTACCGTAAAGTAGTGCACGCAAATCTTCAAAATGATTTGCCAACTGTGGTTTCTCAGCTGAAAGTAGCCGCTGAAATTATGCCCAAAGATGAATATCAAGTGCTTTACAAAAATTCACTAGAAAACATAACGATGGCACCAAACTCCAACTATAGTTTTCCCATATTCTTTGAAAATCAACCGATGGAAGCGGGCCAATATACGATGGAATTGACGGCCACTACAAATGACCCTAAATGGTCAGAGAAAACTTGGCGTTGGCGGGAGAATTTTACTATTACTGAAAATGAGGTGCAGGCGTTGGCGGCAGAAGCCATCAACGATCCACCTATGAAAGAAAGTAAATTTAATTGGCCCCCCTATCTAATCATCGGTGGTTTGCTAGCATTGATGCTGATTATTTGGCTGAAATATCACTACGAACGGTCAAAGAGAATTAAACTAGAGGAAAAGAAAAAGAGCAAAAGGAAAAAAAACATTAGCAGAAAGGTAAGTCACCCATAGAGTTTTTAAAGCGTTCTGTGAAATTAAGCGAGGATATCGGAGAGAGTAAGAAGGTGGCATAAATGAAAAAAATTTTTTGGCTTATTTTACTGGCAACAATTGCGGCTAGCTTATTTACTCTGCCTAAAATTCAGCAGGCGAATGACTTTGACCCGTGGGTTTTTGCTAAAGAGTATCCAGCAGATTTGACAGGTGAAACTGGTGTGACTGGTGAAGTGGAGGTAGTGGAGGATGGCATTTTTCTGACTTCCTTGATGGAAGCACAATACGGTACACCCCAAAGTACCGGGCTTGGCGGAGCTTGGTCAACAAATAATGACTTCACTCACTTAAGCAATACGAAAATTACCATTCGTGAGCCGATACTGTGGATGCAAAAAAGTGAACTGAAAGGCCAATATACCCCTGCTTCTCCCAATGAGCCTCTTAAAGGCGGAAAATTCCAAGTTTCGCATTTTTTACCGATTTATGCGAGTAATAATATGAATGGTGGCTGGGAAAAAACTAAAGATGATTTTAGAGCTGGCAATTATGGTCTGTATTTACGGTTGGAATTTCCTCCAGGAGTAGATGCTCAGGCGATGGCCAAATGTATTGACTGGTCCAGTATGGGAGCTAGTACGAAGTTCAACATTAGGGCAATGGGAATTCCGACTTTTTCTGATATTTACTTTCCAATTACTGTTGTACCTCGCTACACAAAATACAGCAAAGAAGATCCTTCAGCGATTTATTTGCTAATAAGAGGAGTAGATTATCGAAATTTTACTGATGAACAAAAAGAAGAGATGACAACCTCTGCTGAGGAAATGGAAAGATTGGTAAATGTTACAGGGTTGGGCTTTTTAGCGGGTGAAGGAACTGTCCACTATGCTTTTGATATCAGTCGTTATACAGGAAATCTATCCACAGAAGAATTATTAGCTTTAGGAGTTACGCCTGAAAAAAATCCACAGGCTTTTGAAGCTGCGGATAATAGTCCCGGGAAAATTCTAACACGAGGTAATTTACCCCCTCATCCGAAATTCCCTTCCTTTAGATTTTTATATTCTGCCAAATGACCAGACACTCTCTCCAGAAGTTATGGGTATCAATGAACGTTCAACGCTTCATGAGGTGGAAGACACCTTGTTTGTTTTAGATAAGATAAGAGCTAACAAGGCAAAAACTAACTTGCAGGTGAATAGTTGGAGCAGTTACTTTTCACCAATCGACATACTCCGTGATCCGACTGGCAGGCTGTCACCAGAAGGCTTGAACTTAGATTCAACTAAAAGCTACAATCTGCAAAGCCAACTTGATACTCAAGGGGATTACCATCCGGATGAGTTTTTAGAAGTTATCAACGACAGTTATACTCAAACTTTGCCAGGAGAAAATTTGTGGAATCGCTCATTGACACTTGATCATCATGGTTCTTTAATGACGTATCTTGATTTAAATAACCCAGCATTGACAGCTCAAGGGGGCAGAAATAATCGTTTTGTGCGGGTAGTGGACTTTTTTACTAAAGAAGATATCACAAATAATGGCGGGCGAAGGGTTACTGTAAATCAGCAGATTGAAGATTCTACTGGCAGTCTAAAGCCTTTAGATTATTTCTTATCAGCTATTAATGAACCCCAGAAGGTTATCTTTAGCGGCAGTGCAATGCCCACCAGAGGGAATACTGTTGGACCAATACTTCCTAATCAACTGACTGTCCAGCATATTGTGGACCCACCAAGTTTTTCAGTAAATCTTCAAAATGATTTAGAAGTTACTCTAGGTGAATCTATCACTCTTTCTGGTCAAGTTTCTTCTGTTGAATCAAACACAGCCGATGTGTATTATTCAATCGGTGCAGGTGAATGGATTAATTTAGGAGATACAATAACAGGAGATCCTATTATTGGGGAACGGGAATGGCAGCAAAGCCTTCCTTTTACAGATGTGAGCGGTTGTGGTGAACAGGAAATTAGATTAAAAGCTGTCGATAAATTTGGCTTGGAGTCCAATATAATTTCACAAAAGGTAAAGGTATTGCCTAGAGAGTATCACTTCACCATTCATTATTGGGATTTAGAAGTGAATGAATTACTTGAGTCGGTACAGACGACCGTTGATGATACCCAATTAGTCGATGGAAGTTATCCCTTCCAATTCAGGAATTACAAGTATGATCAAAGAGGTTGGAAATTTGAATATGGCAGGCTTGGCGAAGCTAGCCAGCATTTTCAAGAGGGAGATTACGTTAACTTAGCTTTATCAGACTTACAAGGGGGAGCTATTGAGTTGACCTCTTATTTGATTCCTGTAAATCCTGGTTTTGAGGTACCCAATATTATTGACTTTGGTGATCAGGTTGCAGGTTTTGCTGAAGCAGAGTTTTTCCCTGAAAAAATTGACGGCAAGCTTCATGTATTGAATCGCTCTAACCTACAACATTGGCAACTATATGTCACTGGTGAACCTTTGAAAAAGAAAGTGGAAGGCAGCGGTGAAGGAAAAGCCTTGGAAGGGATTTTGAGGTATTATAAAGATGGACAATCAGTTAATCTTGTAGATAATTCCTTTAAAATTTTTGATCCGCAAGTAGACCCTGATGCCAGCACGGAGGAAGGTTATGAAATTTCACAAAACTGGACCTATGCTAAAGACTTGGAAGCGACTGCAGAAAACCAGAAAAATGGGTTTTCCTTATTTGTAAAAGGTTCCCCTGAAGCTGGGGCTTATGAGGCCACCATTAATTGGACTGTGGTTGGAGAAATTGACTATTGAAGCTTGGTCCACTAAATATGGAAGAAAAAAACTAATTGTATCTGAAGTGGTCTGGATTTTCAGAACGTTTCAAATACAATTAGTTTTTTGTGTTAAGAAAGTTTTTTAAATTAAGAAAAGAAACTGTAATTACTTTCCTGCTTGCAACTTTTCCCAAATGACAACTTGGTTTTCAGCTAAAGATTTTGGGACGTCGATGATTCGCTGATTGCTGCTGCCACGAAATTGCAGCTTGAGATTTTTTTTTGCCAACTCAAAACGGCCATCAACCAAGATATCTACGTAGGATAATAACTCCAGTTTGTCTGAGGATTCTTGTAGTAATTCTTCAAAAGTATAGCCAGTCCAGCTCCAGATATCTCTACTACTTCCGTATTCTTTTCGTAAGCGTGTAACAACTTTCAAACAGACTTCTGTATTTAAAAAAGGTTCTCCGCCTAATAAGGTCAGACCTTGAACATAGTCTGGTTGTAAGTCCGCCATTATTTGATCCTCCAGTTCATCAGTGAAAGGTTGACCATATTGGAAATTTTGGACAGCTTTATTAAAGCAGCCCTCACAGTTAAACAAGCAGCCACTGACATAAAGACTATTTCTGACGCCTTCGCCATCGACAAAATTTAAGGGTTTATAATCAGCATAATAATTTTTACTATATTGACTTGCCAACCACTCTTTTGGTTGAGGATTATTCAAGAAAATCCCTCCTTGCAAATTCTTTTATTTAATAAGTGAGTGAAAACAATAAAAAATAGATACTGCCAAACAATTCACTACAGATAAAATTGCGCCAAGACAAGGTCAAGGCGCAATTTTTTTAATTTTATTTGACTTAGTTTTATTAAGAGAGTTTGTTCAGTTGTTTTTTTTCATATGTTTAACTCGTGATGAAATTTCTTTATGGCGGCCATGGACCATCGGACGAGCTTGAGGATTTCCAAGGTAGCCGCAGGTTCTTTTGACAACGTCACATGACTTTGGATCGTGATTGCCACATTCGGGACATTCAAAGCCGCGGGCAGTTGGATTAAAGTCACCTTCAAATCCACATTCATAACAGTGGTCAATTGGTGTATTGGTACCTAGATAGCCGACCCGGTCATAGGCGTAATCCCAAACAGCTTCTAAAGCTTTGGGATTTTGTTGTAGCACAGGATATTCACAGTAGTGGATGAACCCGCCGGAACAATATTTTGGATAATCTTTTTCAAAGTCCAATTTTTCAAAAGGTGTTGGGTTCTTGCGGACATCATAATGGAAACTATTGGTATAGTATTCCTTATCAGTAATATTAGCTACAACGCCAAATTTTTCAGTGTCTAAGCGGCAGAACCGATCTGTTAAGCTTTCACTTGGAGTAGAATAGACGCTGAAGTGATAGCCGTACTCGTTGCCCCAATCATCAGCATGAGCCTTCAATTCTTTTAAGATGCTCAAAGTAAATTCTTTGGCTTCAGCATCTTGCTCCCATTCGCCTCCGAAAAAGGCGGATGCTACTTCATACAAGCCGATGTAGCCGAGGGAAATAGTCGCACGTTTATTTTTAAACAATTCATTAACGGCATCTTTACGGTTTAATCGTTTGCCAAAGGCGCCATACATATACAAAATTGGCGCATTAGCAGGTGAAGCTTCTTTACAGCGTTCAACACGATACACAAGGGCATCTTTCATAATGCCTAAGCGTTCTTCTAAAATTTGCCAGAAGCGATCAAGGTTGCCGGAGGATTCTAACGCAATCCGCGGTAAATTCAAGGTGACTACCCCAAGATTCATCCGGCCGACATTAATTTCTTGGCCATTTTCATCCTGCCAGCCTTGTAAAAATGAGCGGCAGCCCATTGGTACTTTAAAACTACCGGTTAATTCAACAATTTTGTCATAACTTAAAATATCAGGATACATCCGTTTAGTAGCACATTCTAAGGCTAACTGCTTAACATCGTAATTCGGGTCGTTTTCAGATAAATTGACACCACGTTTTAAAGTAAAAATTAATTTCGGGAAGATGGCTGTCCGATGCTCACTGCCAAGTCCGTTAATGCGAATTTGCAAAATGGCCCGTTGGATTTCCCGTTCAAACCAATTTGTGCCAAGGCCAAAGCCAAGGGAAGTAAAAGGTGTTTGCCCATTGGAGGTGAACAGGGTATTGATTTCATATTCCAAACTCTGCATAGCATCATAAATATCTTTTTGAGTTTTAGCTAAGGCATAGGCTTTACGTTTATCAGCAACTTCAATCCATTCTTCCGCATCTTTTAAATGTTTTTGGTAATTTAATTTTGCAAAGGGTGCTAGTAGTTCATCCACCCGGTCTGCTGAACAACCGCCGTACTGGCTAGAGGCGACATTGGCGATAATTTGTGAAATTTGAGCCGTTGCTGTTTGAATTGATTTAGGCGATTCAACTTCGGCATTGCCAATCTTGAAGCCTTCAGTCAGCATAGTTTTAAAGTCAATTAAGCAACAATTGGTCATCGGTGTGTATGGATGATAGTCCAAATCATGATAATGAATGTCACCTTTTTGATGAGCATTGGCCACATGGGGCGGCAACATTTTTAAGCCGATGGATTTTCCAACAATCCCAGCGGTCAGATCTCTCTGTGTGTTAAAAACATCACTATCTTTGTTAGCGTTTTCGTTGACAACAGTTTGGTCTTTGTTAATCAGCTTGCCAATGGTAAAATTAATATCGGTTGCTTTGGAGCGTTCAAAGTCCCGTTGCGTCCGGTAGTTGATATATTCTTGAGCCAAGTCATATTCGTTTTTCTCAAGTAAAATGTGTTCAACCACATTTTGGACTTCATAAATTTTTACGTTATGGGCGAAGCGTTCGCTGATTTCTTGGTCAATCCGGTTGACAATTTCTTGAATTCGTTCGTGGGCTAAAGGGTCGATGGAACCATTAATTTTGGCTTCCGCTTTAACTAAAGCATCGTAAATTTTTTGGTCGTCAAAGTCCACTAAGCGACCATCCCGTTTGACAACTTTGAATTTTGCAAGTCTTGGATGCAGTAGAATTTCCGTATTTTCCCGTTGGATTTTCATCATTTTTTTCACACTCATTTCCTTTAATCTCGCTTTCTATAATAAAACATTTCACAAGATAGAGCAATAGTTTTCCGGAAGATATTTATCAATATCTGGTATTTTATAGAGAATATTTTGAAAGATAGCCACCAGATATAGTGGGTCCACTGTTTAGGCTTGTTTGACGGGATTTTTGGCTGAATATGCTATGATAGAGGGGAGGAAGTGATGAGATGAAAACAATTATTGATGTAAAAAATCTGACCAAAACCTTTGGCAGTCGAAAAAATAAAGTCAATGTGCTGGAGAATATTTCTTTTTCTGTAGAGGAGGGAGAATTTGTTGGCATTATGGGGCCAAGTGGTGCCGGTAAGACAACTTTATTAAATATCTTATCGACAATCAGTTTTCCGACCCTCGGCAGCATTGTAATTAATGGTGCCGATTTAACTAGTCTTAAAGGCGATAATCTCAGCGAGTTCCGCAGAAAAAATTTAGGGTTTATTTTGCAGGATTTTCATTTAATGAATACTTTAACGGCCCGAGACAATATTTTATTGCCACTGGCGGTTGAAAAAAAATCACTGGCTGAAATCGACCAAAAAATCGCAATGGCTAGTGAAATGTTAGGAATCAAAGGGATTTTGAATCAATATCCCGATGAATTATCGGTGGGACAAAAACAAAGGGTGGCAGCAGCTCGGGCCTTAATCGAAGAGCCCAAAATTATTTTTGCTGATGAGCCAACTGGGGCGTTGGATTCGACTTCTGCCACTGAACTATTGAATTACCTTCATGATATTTCTTTACATAAGGACACCACGATTTTAATGGTGACCCATGATCCTTACACGGCGAGCTATTGCAATCGGATTTTATTTATCAAAGACGGCGCCATTTTTTCTGAAATTGTGCGACGGGGTTCCCGCCGTGAATTTTTCAATAAGGTGATTGATATGCAGGCGACTATCGGCGGGGGAGGGCGCAGCAATGCTATTTCGGCTAGCCTTTAAAAGTTTTCGCCGGCAAGTTAGAAGCTATCTGATTTATTTTTTGAGTATGATTTTAGCGGTGACGATTTTTTATACCTTTAGTGCGCTGACTTATAATGATGCGATTATTGTGCGAGCTAATCAGGATATTCACCTGTCACAGGTCTTAGTTTTAGGACAAATTGCTGTGATTGGGATTTTATTATTTTTTATGCTGAGTACCAATCGCTTTTTCTTAAGAAGGCGGGCAGAGGAAATTGGCATCTATCATTTATTCGGTCTCAATCGCTGGAAAATTACCGGGCTTTTTATTAGTGAAATTATTATTCTAGGGATCTTAAGTCTAGGAATTGGTATTGTGATTGGCATCGTGTTTTCCAAAATGTTTTCCATGATTTTGGTTAAGGCGATGGCCTTGAGTATTGAAAGCAGCTTTTTTATTTCTTGGCGATCAGTTGGTTTAACGGCGGGTACCATGTTTTTTATTTTGTTGATTGTGGCCATGCGCACCGCTTGGATTTTGCAGGACTATTCAACCCATCAATTGTTTAAAATGGATCAGCTGACCAGCCAACAACTTGAAATGAGGGGCTGGCAAAAGGTGCTGGGGGCAATTAGTGTATTGTTTCTATTACTTTCCTATTTAGGAGCTTTTCAGACCTTAGCTCTGGGAAGATGGTTGGCCAATTTTTTTGATGGTTCAGGTTTTTATGCGAATTTTCTCGGTATTTTGATTACACTGTTTTTGGCGAGTGTCGGCACCATTTTTTTCTTTATCTGGGGTTTGCGCTGGCTGCTGTGGCTTGTCGGGCGCAGCCGCAAAATTACAGAACAGAATTTAACAGGTCTACTGATTGGCAATCTGCGGGCCCGTCTAACCCGCAACCGCCGCACAACTGCCGGCATCACGGCCACCATGAGCATAGCGATTATTTTAATCAGTTTGGCCTTTTCAACTTTTATGATTTCTCTGAGGGAGGTTTATTATACCGACCCAACTGATTTTCAAGTGGCGGCCGATCAATATCCTCGTCTCAAAGACATTGTTGAGGAAAATGATGGCGCAGTAACAGCTGAGGAAACGTTGAACTTTAAAACAGTTGGCGGCTATCTGACAGGCAATTTGGTGAACAATCAAGGCAGCTCAGCGGTGGAACTGGTGGATGTAATTTCACTGTCAAATTATCAAGAGTATCAAGAAGTTAATCAGGGGCTGCCGAATATTAAATTGAAAAATAGTCAGCAGGTGGTTTTATTAGACACAGTTCAAAATCTTTTCAGCTATATTTTTGAATATGATTCCAGAGCATATCTGGGTAATCAGCCGGTGACGATTCAGCGGGCGACAGCGGATCGCTTGGGATTGACGCTTCTACGTTATGGTTATGTGACTTTTGTTGTTTCAGATGAGCTGTTTGACCAGCTGGAGGGCTATAGTTATCAAATAGCAGCCTTTAACACCAATAATCAAAATTTGGAGGCCTTAGTGCAAGCTGTTTCGGAAAACTTGCCAGTGGCTTACGATTACGCCCTTAGCTATGACCTTAATTGGAATGGCTCAGCAGTGGTCGGCGAAATTGCCAGTGGAAACCAAGGCCCGTCGATGGTACAAAGATTAAATTATTCTAGTCAGTATCCTAATTGGCGGCTGACCCGCCGACAATCAGGCTTAGTGATTTATGTGACGGTTTTTATCGGATTAATTGCTTTGATTACAACGGGCAGTATTATTGCTCTACGCCAGATTGCTGAGGCCGAACACGGCAAAGAAAATTATCAGCTGCTGCATCTTTTAGGAATTCCTAAAAGAAAAATCTTGCGGGTCATGTATTGGGAAAATGCCCTCGTTTTTATTCCGATTACTTCTGTGATTGTCCTAAATTCTTTTTTTGGGATTTACCTGTTGTCCCGTTACCTAACCTTTACTAATTTTTGGCTACCGAATATTTTTATTATTTTTACCGTGGTGGTCTATCTAATGTTTTACATCTTGACGGCGAATTTTTATCGCCGAGTGGTGGATCTATAGATTTTCAGAAAAAGGGCAAAAAAGCTTTTATCAGCGGTTCGTTATGCTATAATTTTATGAAAAGAAAGGCGGGAAACGATGGATTCAAAAGAAGAACAATTATTAATTGATTTAACGAGTGCCAGAGGTGTTCCGGGAAATGAGGGTCAAGTCCGGGAGATTTTTAAAAATTATGCGAAAGACTATGCCGAAGATGTTTTCTTTGATGGATTGGGCAGTGTGATTGCCAAGCATTCCGGATCAAAGGGCGGTCCAAAAATTTTTATTTCCGGTCACATGGATGAAGTTGGCTTTATGGTGACGAAAATCACGGATAAAGGTTTTATTGAGTTTCAAACTTTAGGCGGCTGGTGGGGTCAGGTTATGCTGGCACAACAAGTTGAAATCACTACAGATGACGATAAAGTGATTCATGGGGTGATTGGTTCAAAACCACCGCATGTGCTATCGCCAGAAGCTCGCCAAAAACCTTACGATGTCAAAGAGATGTTTATCGATGTCGGCGCCAGCAGTGCTGAGGAAGTGAAGGGCTGGGGAGTTCGGCCTGGTGATATGATTACACCTTATATCGAATACAAACGCTTGAACGATACCAAATTTTTACTCGCTAAAGCTTGGGATAATCGGATTGGCACGGCTGTTTCGTTAAAAGTTTTAGAAAATCTAGCTGAAGCAGACCATCCTAACGTTTTATTTGCCGGCAGCGACGTTATGGAGGAAGTGGGCTTAAGAGGTGCCCGCACCAGCACCCATTTGGTCAATCCAGATATTGCCTTTGCTTTGGATACTGGAACCGCTGGCGATACTCCGGGCATGACGCCTAAGGAAGCTGATTCAATTTTAGGCAAAGGCCCGCAAGTTTTGATTTTTGACGCTTCAATGGTGCCTCACAAAAAATTATTAAAATTTGTGATTGATACGGCTGAGGAATTAGAGATTCCCTTCCAATATACGGTGATTACCGGCGGCGGTACGGATGCCGGACAAATGCATTTGACTAGAGACGGGATTCCGTCGTTAGCGATTACTGTACCAGTGCGATACTTGCATTCTCATACTTCAGTTATTCATGAGGATGACTATCTTAACACGGTGAAGCTAGTCACTGAAGTGGTAAAACGCTTGGACAGTGATAAAGTCAAAGAGATTCGTAGTTATTAAACACAGGTGAATGATCAGGAAAGATTTTCTGCATCTGTAGGAAATCTTTCTGATTTTTATAAAAAAGGTAAGTGAGAAAAGGAGAGAAAAATGGAAAATTATGAACTGCGGGCAAAAGCCCGGGAAGCATTGGCAGGCCAATGGGGAATTAATGCAATTATTACGTTATTTGTCTACATTATTACGACGGTGATTCAAGGTGCCGTGACTAGATTATTTGGTTTTAATGCCACTAATTCGGATGGGCTGCTTTATCTATTAGTTACGTATGCGTTGTCGATTTTTATTTTATTTGCATTCTCGTATGGGCAAAATTATATTGCACTAGAAGTAGCGAAGGGGCAAAAAGCTGAAATCGGCGATGTCTTTTCCATCTTCAATAAAAAATATTATGTGCCTATGATGATCTTTAATTTAATTAGCGAGGTGCTGAATTTCTTAATCAGTTTGATTATTTTTGTTCCAATTATGCTGATTTTTGGTTTCACCGCCTATATGTCCTTTGCCCTTGGTGGTAGCACGAATGGACTGACTCGTCTCTTGAATGATGGCGAAATTAGCACGTCAACTGCAATTATTTTTGTGGTGCTAATCTTAGCAGTGCTTGTGTTATTCTTTATTGTTTCTTATATCATTGCTGGGGTTTTCAAATTTGCCGCTTGGGCGAAGTTGGAAAATCCGGAAATGCCGACATTAAAGGCTTTATCCTATGCTTGGTATTTAATCAAGGACCGGATTGGTAAATACATTTTGATGAATCTTTCCTTCATCGGCTGGTGGATTTTCTGTATTTTCATTATTCCAGTTTTATGGGTAGTGCCGTACATCAATACTAGCTTAGCTGAATTTTACTTGAATGCGAAAAATGAACGGGACTTTATGAATGTATAATTGATTTTTAAGCGGCGTCTTCAGGGGTTCAAAGCCTTTGAAGACGTCTTTTTGTGTTAGGATAGAAGTAACAAAAATTGTTTGGAGGCTGTCGAATGAAATTAACGGTTTTAGGTTATTTAGGAGCGTACCCTTATGATGGGGACGGAACGACGGGATTTTTATTGCAATCAGGGGAGTTTAATTTACTATTGGATGCTGGCAGTGGCACACTTTTACAATTGCAAAAATATTTAGACCCGTTGGCACTGGATGCAGTCATTTTAAGTCATTATCACCACGACCATATTGCTGATTTAGGGGTGCTGCAATATGATTGGCAATTAAATCCCCAGCGCAATCAGGAGAAAATTTTGCCGATTCACGGACATACAGAGGATTCATTTCACTTCAATGACTTGACATTAGCGGGCGTCAGCCAAGGACAGCCGTATTACGAGACAGATGAGTTGAATTTAGGACCGTTTTTAGTTACATTTATGAAGACGATTCATCCAGTGCCTTGTTATGCTATGCGCTTTGTTGAAAAAAGCAGCGGCAAGGTTTTGGTCTTTACCGGCGATTCCGGTTACTTGGAAAAATTTAATGATTTTGCCAAGGATGCCGATTTATTTTTGGCAGACACATATCTATTTAAAGGCAATGAAAGGCATAAGGCCCACTTTACATCCCTTGAAGCCGGGGAAATTGCCAAAGCGGCTAAGGTAAAACGCTTAGTCTTGACCCATTTACCGCAATTCGGTGATTTAAAGCTTTTACAAGCGGAGGCTCAAGCAGCTGCTGGGCCACAAATTCCAGTCGAGTTGGCAGCCACTGGAAAAATTTTTGATATCTAAGCCAGTATGTTGAGCTATTGCATCTGCCTTTTACGCAGGCCGATTTTTACAATAGAAAATAATGACAAACAATTAAAATTGGAGGAATCAAACATGATTTTTGTACCAAATGAAAACATCGATCCGCGGATTAACTTGGCTATTGAAACTTATTTATTGCGGGAAATGCCATTGGATGAACCAATTTTGTTATTTTATATTAATGAACCGTCGATTATTATCGGCCGCAATCAAAATACAATAGAAGAAATCAATAAAGAATACGTTGAGGAACACGGTATTCATGTTGTTCGTCGATTGAGCGGCGGCGGGGCCGTCTATCATGATTTAGGTAATTTAAATTTCAGTTTTATTATGCCAGATGACGGAAATTCCTTTAGAGACTTTGCTAAATTAACGCAGCCGATTGTCCAAGCGCTCCATGATTTAGGTGTTGAGGGAGCACAATTGAAAGGTCGTAATGATTTAGTAATTGATGACCAGAAATTCTCCGGCAATGCGATGTATGCAACCAATGGCCGGATGTTTGCCCATGGTACGATTATGTTTGATTCGGATATCAATGAAGTGGTGAATGCCCTAAAAGTTCGCCAAGACAAGATTGAATCTAAAGGCATCAAGTCGATTCGCTCACGGGTGACCAATATTAAACCATTTTTACCAGCGGATAAACAAGGGATGACCACTAAAGAGTTCCGGCAAGAAATTTTGTTGAAAATTTTTGGCGTCAATGACATTGCCGATGTTAAAACCTATGATTTAACGGCAGATGACTGGAAAAAAATTGAAGAAATTTCCAATAGCATGTATCGCAACTGGGACTGGAATTATGGCAATTCACCGGCTTTCAATATTGAAAAACGTCATCGTTTTCCAATCGGTTCTGTCGAAGTGCGCTTAGATGTGGAAAGCGGCTTGATTAAAGATGCCAAAATTTATGGTGATTTCTTTGGCTTAGGAGAAATCTCCGATGTAGAAGATAAATTAATTGGTCAAAAATATGAAAAAGCGACGATTAAAGAAATTATTGACAGTATTGATGTCAAAAAATATTTTGGAAATATCGAAGCCGAGGAATTAGTTGATTTAATTTATTAAGCTAATGGCAACTTTTAGATAATCTGTATCATAAAAATGTATGGCTTTGGGGTTTAATCGACTCCAAAGCTTTTTCTTTGGTGGAAGATATTTAGGCTAAAGTTCCATCCCCAACACTAATGCTGCTTTTTTATTGCCAGCGGGGATGGAGACCACTATAATATTAAAGAAAATATCAAAAGGAAGAATGGAGCAGTCTTGTGCGCAATGAAATGATGCATCGGCCAGTGGTCAAAAAGGATTTACTGGATTTTATGCGAAACCAACAAAAACAATTACCCGGAGAACTGGGAAAAATTGAAGCGGAAGCTCATGAGGAGGAGATTCCGATCATCCCTCATGAGACGGTGGTCTTTTTACAATTTTTATTAGGTCAGCTAAAGCCTAAAGAAATTTTGGAAATTGGCACAGCCATTGGGTTTTCCTCTAGTTTAATGGCAGAATCACTGCAAGATGGCGGTCATGTCACAACTATTGATCGTTTTGATGTGATGATTCGCAGGGCCAAAAAAACTTATGAGCGGCTGGGGAATGCCGTTAAAATCAAATTATTAGAAGGCCAAGCTGCTGATATTTTACCAACGTTAAGCGGTCCATACGATTTTATTTTTATGGATAGCGCGAAATCAAAATATATTGAGTTTTTACCAGACTGTTTGCGACTTTTGAAAAAGGGCGGCGTCTTGATGGTGGATGATGTCTTTCAAGCTGGAACAATTTTACAGCCGATTGAAGAAATTCCTCGCGGTCAACGGGCGATTCATCGTAAACTAAATCAGTTTTTAAAAGTGATTATGCAGCATCCTGATTTAACCTCGACCTTACTACCTTTGGGTGATGGCGTGGTGCTGATTACAAAAGAAACTGAGCAGGTTGAACTGCCGTCAGAAGTTGGATAGAAGGATGTGGGAACTGGCTGTGACACGAAATATTTTCTTGAAGTCAACATAATGATAATTAAATATTAGTTTCTGTAGCCTAGTAAATCAGTGAGACTTAAAATCGTGTGCTCCTGAGTTCCAGTAGTTCCTCTTGACAATCCAACAGTAATGATTAATTTTTTTAATATTTTTCGGAAAAGCTGTGTTAACATTAGGTTCTGTTATGCTAGCACAGCTAAAAATAAATAGCAAAAAGATGAAAATGACAATTAATTTCGATTGGATTTTTCATCTGTTTTATTTTCTAGAGCATTTAATTGTTACTGAACACTCAGTTTGTTAGAGCTAGCAGCTTAGTCATTTTAATATTTTTAATAACACGCATGAGATAAATAGTTAATCCAATAAAATCTTCAAAATTTTGAAGCTGGATTTTGATGCTTATTTTCGTTGAATACGGATTATATTTTGCTTATAAATAGAAATTAAGGAGGGATAGCCATGGTAATTGAGCAATTACAAAAAAGAAAAAACTTTACACTATCAGAAAAGCAAATAGCTGAGTATTTGCTGCTGCATCTTGAAGAACTGGGAAACTTGACGATTGATGAGCTGGCAAAAGCTACCTTTACCAGTAAGGCGACCATTATTCGCTTTTGTAAAAAGCTCAAGCTAAAGGGTTTTATTGATTTGCAAAAGGAAATTGCCAAAGAACTTGTGGCTGGAAAGCATTTAGCCAACATTATCGATGATGAGCCGGTTAATCAAGAAACAACTAGTGAAGAGGTCATGGGGCTGGTTCCGGCAATTTATGAAAATGCCTTGACCAATGCCCGCCTATCATTAAATAAAAATCAGCTGAAACGAATTATTAATCGTTTCAAGCATATCGGAAAATTGGATATCTACGGGAGTGGCATCACCTATTCGATTGCCAGTATGGCGGCATTTAAGTTTGCAACTTTAGGTGTTCCGGTGGAGGCCTTTAATGGCTTGAATGAACATTATGTGATTGCGACGCGACAAAAGGAAAATCGATTGGCTATTTTATTATCATTCTCTGGAAACAATCCTTTGATGGCGACGACTGCCAAATATCTAAAGCAGGCGGGTGTCTTTGTGATTGGTATCGGCAATCATCCTGAAAACGCACTTGCACAACAGGTGGATGAATACATTGCTTTGAGACAGAAACAATCGATTTTAAGTATGGAGGTGATGACCTCGATAACAGCGGTCAATTATGTTTTAGATATTCTATTTGTCTCTCAACTGGTTGGCGATTATCAGCAGAATACCCAAAATTCTCTGATGGTTATCAAACAGGAACTGGCAAATAATCACGTGAATGATACCAAAGTTTCAAAAATTCAAGCTGAAACTGACAAATAATGAGACAATGTTTCAACTTTTGATTTTACTACTGTTCTCTTCAAGCCTGGATGATATAGTGAAGCTAGCTTCACCAGTTTAGTTGCATTTGAATTTTTGAGATGGAACAGCTTAGCAAAAAAAGGAGTGTTTGAAATTTGAAAACAATTCGGTTAAAAATTCCCCAATGGCAGGGAGGCAACAATCCCAATTATGCTTTTGGTTCAGAGCTATTGACTTGGTTAGCACCAAAAAATGCCAACCATGTCGAAATTGATGTGGCAATCCCTAAGTATAGTGGACCTTTAGAAAAGGAAAATGGCGTGGTTGGTCAAAGTGTTGTTGCAGGCAATATCGACTTAGTCAATGAAAAAATTCAAGAGGAGCTACCGGATAAAATTATTGCGCTTGGCGGCGATTGTCTGGTTTCTCAAGCGCCTTTTGATTATCTTCATGGAAAATACGGTGATGACTTAGGCATCATTTGGATTGATGCCCATCCAGATATTTCTACACCAGACGTATTCTCCCATGAACATGCGATGGTCTTGGGCAATTTGCTGGCGGGAGGCGACCCGGTGCTTGCTGCCAAGGTTAAAGCACCATTTAAGGCGGCTGATGTGCTTTATGTCGGATTGCAGGAACCGACCAGTGATGAGAAAAAGATATTAGCGGATTTAAATTTAAACTATCAAGTACAAAAAAACGAGCGACTTTCGTCAGAAGCCATTCAAAAATGGCTCAAGGGAAATCATTTTTCCAAAGTAGTGGTTCATTTTGATTTAGATGTCTTAAATCCCCATGAGTTTCGCTCTCTTTATTTTACAGAACCAGGGGTGACCGAATTTCCATCAGAATCTGGTCAAATGAGTTTAAAGGAAGTACAGGCAACTTTTGCCGCAATCAGTGAAGTCAGTGAGATTGTCGGCTTGACTATCGCGGAATATTTGCCTTGGGATGCCGAAAACCTGCAGCAATTGCTATCCGGAATCAGCATCTTTCAGTAAAAAAAGGCAGACAGCAACAGCCTGTTCTTTTTATTGATGGCAGGTTGTTTTGTAAATGGCTTTAATCGATTTCCACCGCGGTAAGTATTCAAAAAGTTCCCACTACAAAAAAAGTATTTAACCTGTTCTAAATTTGGTTTTTAGAGTTTGGATGTTCTTGTATGTAGAGCGTAGCTTTTATAATAGTAGAAAAAATGCAATCAGCTTTCTGTTTAAAGAGCTGATTTTCGCTTGCACAGTGGCAAAGACTTCTTTATAATGGCTAAAACTACAAGTCATTGCATTTTTAGTTGTTGGAAAAAAGGAGGATGTTTAGATGGAAGAAATGCGCCGGAATAAAAGGCAAATGGAGCAGGGGGCTATCAAAGAATTAATTGAGTCCCAGCATGTGCTAAGAATTGGCCTGATTGATGAAACATTTCCTTATGTTGTTCCGGTAAATTATGGCTATGCGTGGCAAGGAGATCAGCTTATTTTTTATATTCATGGTGCAGTCGTTGGTAAAAAAGTTCGCTTGATTGAAAAAAATCCCCATGTTTGTGTGGAAATTGATGGGAAGCATGCCCTAATTGAAACGGGAATGCGTGCCGAGGGCTATTCCTTTGCCTATGAGAGCTTTATCGGCTATGGCAAGGCAGAAATTGTGACGGATGCAACCGAAAAACTTCATGGCTTGGCTTTACTGATGCAACATGAAACGGGAAAAGCTCTGACTGAGTTTGACCCGATACCTGAAAAGATGGTGGAACGGACAGGGATTATCAAAATTGTTATCTCTGAGTTCAGTGGCAAGCATCATCAGCTGCCGGGGAAATCAGAAGCATAGAAAACAGTGCGGCTTAGCTGTGACAAAACTTGTTGAGGGTTTAAAAGTGTAGGATTTTCTGAGATGAAAAGATATTTGTTTGAAAAAAGCAAAGAAAAATTCTGACAGCAAAAAGCCTCAAGTTTTGGTAGCAAAATAGATTTAAAGAGTTCTTAGGTCAGTAAAAGACAGGACTCTTTTTTTTTTGACAAAAATTGACTATAATAAGTTCAGGATTTAGTCAAGGTCTTTAAGAAAGGAAAAACGATGAAATTAATTAAAGTGCACGGTTCAGAGAATGATTTTTTTATTTTGGATCAGACCCAGTTTCAACAAAAATTAACTGACAGCCAAGTCAATCAGCTGACCCAGGCGATCACACCTCGTGAGGGTGGATTAGTCGGTGGAGCAGATGGCATTTTGTTAGTTGATGATGCTAAAAACAGTCTGAGTTTAGGGCAGATGCGGGTGATTAATAATGACGGCAGTGAAGCCAGCATGTGCGGCAATGGTCTGCGGACAGTGGCCCGCTATTTAGCGGAAAAGAATCAGCAGGATTCGTTTAATGTTGAAACGATGTTTGCGGATTTAAAAGTGCGTAAGGCACCAGCCCTCGGTGAAAAAATCGAGACCTATCAAGTCGAAATTTCACCGGTTAGTTTTGATTTGGCGGCTGTTCCGGCTAATCTCGAAGGTGGCCGCGTCATCAATCAAAAGATTCCTGAGCTATCTGACGAGCTACTTTTTTCGGTGGTGGCCGTTCCCAATCCTCATCTAATCACTTTTGTCGATGAAACGACATTAAAAGGTCCATTGCTAGAGGAAATTGCGCAAAAGGTAAATGGTGAAAATAACTTATTTCCTGATGGTGTCAATGTTAGTTTTGTCCAAGTCTTAGGGCAAAACGAGATTTTTGTCAGAACTTTTGAGCGAGGTGTTGGTTTAACCAACGCTTGCGGCACAGCGATGAGTGCTAGCAGTCTGATGCATGTGTTATTAAATGACGGCCGTTTTATGCAGCCGATTAATGTTAAAAACCCTGGCGGGATGGTGCAAACAGTCGTCCATGAAAATCCTGATGGCGGCTATTGGATGGAGCTAGTTGGTAATGCTACCAACACCCATTTGATTGAAGGTGAGCTGGACGATTTTATGCAGCAAAATTTTGATAAGCTGACGATTGTTGAAACGGATGAACAGGCAGACTATCAAAAATTTCTCAATAATATTGAAAAATAATTAAAATTTTGTTCTTGTTAACGTTTTCTATTTTCGTTATAATAATCCTCAGAGACTAACTATCTCAAATGAAAATTTGGAGGCAATTATTATTATGAATCAAGGAAAAGTGAAATGGTTTAACAATGAAAAAGGTTTCGGCTTTATCGAAACTGACGGCAGCGATGATGTATTCGTACACTTCTCAGCTATTCAAGGGGATGGCTTCAAGTCTTTAGAAGAAGGCCAAGAAGTTGAATTTTCAATCGTTGAAGGCGCACGGGGACCACAAGCGGCTGACGTTGTTAAATTATAATCTTTGATATTTTATAAGTGGTTGTGACACAAGTCTTTGACAGTAGAATTATCTGAATTTATTTTTTGTTTTGGCGGTCCAATGGGCCTCGGACAAACGAGTCTATTTTGTACCTGTACTGATGGGGTTCAGATAATTCTTTACTGTTTCAACTTATGTCCAACCACTTTATTTATTTTCATTTTTTTCGTGAAATTCATGAAATTTCGTTGAAAGAATTTATATCGCATTTATTTTACGAAAATATTTCATAGATTACAAAAGAGTTAAATAAAGTTTGTAATCGGGCCGGATTTCCTGTAGTTGATTGAAATCGGGCCTATTTTTTGGTATCGTTTGTTAGACGTATGTAATTTACAAGGAAAAATATTCCTTTAATGAAAAAAGAAATGTGATTCACAGTCACAAGAGGAGCGAACAAATGCGAGTTTGGCAAAAGATCGTGTTGGGATTTGTCTTTGCAGTCCTTTTAGTTGTCATCGGCGTCGTGGCCTATGGTACGAAGGCGTATTATGATTTGAAAGCAACAGCATCCCAAACATATGAATCAGTAGAACGAATCTCTGAAACGAAGCGCTCTGAGGAAGTCGATTACTCCTCCTTGGAACCTATCTCAATTCTATTGATGGGTGTCGATACCGACGTGGAACGAACTGAAGAAGGCGACACCGGCCGGACCGACTCCATGATGGTAGTCACGATTAATCCAGGAACTGGTCAAACAACAATGGTCAGCATTCCCCGGGATACATTGGTGGAAATGGATTATCAATACGGAAATGTTTACATTCAGTACGATAAAATTAATGCAGCCTATGCTTATGGCGGAGCAGCTTTAGCCATGAAGACTGTCGAAGATTTATTAGATATTCCAATTGATCACTATGCAACGGTCAACATGGACGGCATGGCCGATTTAATTGACGCTGTTGGCGGTGTGACTGTCAATAATGCTTTTGCTTTTGATTTAAACATGGAACACTTTGATGAAGGTGAATTACAATTGACTGGTAAGCGTGCGGTTGAATACGCCCGCATGCGTTACGAAGATCCTAATGGCGACTACGGCCGTCAAGAAAGACAGCGGGAAGTCTTAGAGCAATTGTTTAACCAAATTACTTCTGTTGGCACATTAAGCAATTATCAAAACCTGCTGGATGTATTGGGTGAAAATGGCAAAACCGACTTAGACTGGTCAACCATTAGCTCATTGGTTCAAAATTATACACCGGCTTTAAGCAATTTTGTGACGGATCAACTACAAGGTGTGGATTACACTGGTGATGGTTATATCGGCGAAAGTGGTATTTCTTTCCAACAAGTGACCGAAGAAGAAATTATCCGAGTTCAAAACCTATTGAAGGAACAATTGAATGAAGCGACCATTACGGAACTGGCTTCTGATTATCCTGATTTAGAAGTTTTGGCGGATAGCTACACAACCTCCACCTATGGGACTACAAGTTCTGATACCTACACTTATGGTAACGACACCACCTATGATGATAGCACGAGCTATGGTTATTAAATTTTAAATTCTTTCCCTCTCTTCTCAAAAAGCAATTGCCTTTGAGATGAGAGGGGATTTTTTTGTTTTTGTAGTAGTTTTGCAGAATGAAGTTGTCGAGAAACGAAGGATTTTTTTGCGCAATTTTGCAAGGTGTTATTTGTTAGCAGCATCTGAGACTTCACAAAAAAACGTTGCTGATATTCGCGAGGCGCTGTAGAAATTTCTATAATAATCAGCAGTTTCAAAATGCAGCTCAAGTTTAACAGTTTAAAAAAGTGTAACTAAAGTTTAGCAACTTCAAAAATGCAGCTCAAGTTTAACAGTATAAAAAATGCAACCAAAGTTTCGCAGTTTAAAAAAACCGACAAAAAATCCGCAAAGGCACTCAGTTGTTCGAGAGTATCTTTGCGGATGTTTTTTACTCTATCCATCACCAACATGCTGTGTCTTGTGACAGAAATTTTCTAACTTATTTTGCGGATTTCAATCTCAGTTTGACTACGACTTCACAGCGGGCAGTTTGAGGAAACATATCGACGGCTTGCAAATATTCCACTTGATATTTTTTGCTGAGCATAACTAAGTCTCGCGCCAAGGTTGACACATTGCAGGAAATATAAACCAGCTTTTCTGGTGCGGCCTGTAAAATGGCCTGCCGCAGTTTTTCATCTAAACCAGTGCGGGGTGGGTCCACGACAATTCCCGTTGGTTTAAAACCTGATGCCAACCATTTTGGCAGTAAATCTTCAGCCGTACCTGTTTCATAATGCGTATTGGTAACACCTAATTTTTGAGCGTTTTCTTTGGCATCAGCAATTGCTTGCGGAATCGTGTCCATCCCCCGTACTTCTTTAACCTGCTTGGCAAAGCTTAAACCAATGGTGCCAACACCGCAATAAGCATCGACAATTGTATCTGTCGCTTGCGGGTCTAGAGCCTTAATCCCTTCTTGATACAAACGATTTGTCTGCTGGGGATTTAACTGGAAGAAGGAACGAGCTGATAATTCAAAGCTGACCTCATTGATTTTTTCGTGAATAGCTGGCTTGCCATAAAGCAGCAGTGTTTCCTCACCGAAAATCAACGAAGTTTTTTTGCTTTGGATATTTTGCATCACAGAAACGACTTTGCTTTGGCGTTGCGTCAACTCTCTAATTAACGGATTAACACTAGGAATTTTTTTCGAATGGGAAATCAAGACCACTTGGACTTCGCCGGTTTCAATCGCTAGCCGTACCATGATGGTTTTCAAAATACCACTGTTTTTCCGCTCATCGTAAATTGGAATTTGATACTTGTTGATTAACTGAACAACCGTGTTCATCACATCTTGGGTTGGTTGCTCCTGCACCAAACAATCGTCGATAGCCACTAGCTGATGGCTGTTCGGCTGATAAAGACCAGCTTCTGCCTTGTGTTGTTTGCCGTTATAGCGCAATTGGAATTGCGCTTTGTTGCGGTAATGCCAAGGGTCATCCATGCCAATTGTTTTGTGTAATGAATAGTTTTGGTAGCCGGCTGGTTTGAATTTTGCCAAGGCTTGTTTCAATAAGTCCACTTTAAAATCCAGCTGCCCCTGATAGCTCAAATGCTGAAGCTGACAGCCGCCGCAAGTCTCGTAAACTTTACAAGGAGGTGTTACTCGTTCCTTGCTGGCTTTATGAATCGTCATGAGCTCGCCTTCAGCGAATTTTTCCGTTGCTTTAGTAATTTTTACGGTAACTTCCTCAGTCGGTAAAGCCTTGGGTACAAAAACAATCAGCCGGTTGAAATAGCCGATACCCTCGCCATTGATACCCAGGCGTTTAATTTTAAGCTTTATTTGTTGGGCTTCTTTTACTACTGCCATAATTTCCCCCATAAATTCTGAAATCTAATACAGATGCTTCAGTCAGCATTTTACCATAATTAAAAAGTTTTCTCATTTTTAATTTGCCTATGTTAGAATAGGCCAGTAGTGGAAATTTTGTAAAAAAACCTTATCAGCAGAAGGAGGAATGCAGATGATTACTGTTGTCAGCCTGCGGAAGGTCAAGGGTAATTTTTATAAAGCAGCTTTTTCAAATGGCGAGGAGCTACGGATTAGTGAAGACTTGTTAGTCCGTTATCGCCTATTAAAAGGCCAGGAACTCGATGAAGCCGAATTTAACGAAATCAAAAAGAAAATTGGCTACGATATGGGCTTACAGATGGCGATGAATTATCTCAGCTACCAGATGCATTCTGAGATGGAAGTCCGCAAATACTTAAAGGAAAAAGAAATCGAAACTGCCGACCGAAATCAAATTGTCGAAACCTTAAAAGAGCTAGACGTAGTCAACGATCAAAACTTTGGGGACAGCTACATTCGAACCCAAGTACGTCTGAGTGATAAGGGCCCCGGCTATTTAAGTCAGCAATTAAAGAAAAAAGGTCTAGCGCCAGAAGTGATTGAAAATGCGCTGACTTTTTATCCTCAAAAAGAGCAATTGGCCATTGCTCTGAGAAGCGGTGAAAAGTTTTTTAAAGTGCAACGGAATAAAAGTCTGAGGGAGAGTCAACAAAAGCTTCGGCTGCAATTAATGCAAAAAGGTTTTTCCAAAGAGATTGTTAACGAGGTGCTCAGTCTCTTGGAAACTGAGCCGGACGAAGAAAGCGAGTATCAGGCTTTAGTCAGTCAGGGAGAAAAACTTTGGCGGCGTCATCAGCGTTTGGAGCCTAAAAAGCGCAATATGAAAATCAAACAAAGCCTCTATCAAAAAGGCTTTGCGTTAGATACAATTCAAATATTTTTAGATGAAAAGGAAGCTAGTGATGAAGAAAACTTTTGATAAAGGTCCCGAACTTCCTAAAGACTCTGAATGGAGTTCTTTAAAAATCCAGCAGTTTCAAAAAGACTTTTTAACATGGTACCAACATGAAAAAAGAAATTTGCCCTGGCGGATAAATACTGATCCTTATCGGGTTTGGATTTCTGAAATTATGCTGCAGCAGACACGGGTCGATACCGTGATTGACTATTATTATCGGTTTATGGAAAAGTTTCCGACGATCCAAGCCTTAGCAGAAGCTGATCAAGCTGAACTACTAAAAACTTGGGAGGGCTTGGGCTATTATTCAAGAGCCCGTAATCTTCAAAGCGCCGCTCAGCAGATTATGGCTGATTTTGCTGGAGAGATGCCCAAAACAGCTGCTGAGATAGCAACTTTAAAAGGAATTGGTCCTTATACAACCGGCGCAATTGCTAGCATTGCTTTCAATTTACCGGAACCGGCAATTGATGGCAATGTCATGCGGGTGGTCAGCCGTCTTTTTTGTTTGTCAGAGGATATCAGCAAGCCCAGCAGCCGTAAAGTTTTTGATGAAAAGATGCGGTTGATTATCAGCCATGAGGCCCCTGGTGATTTCAATCAAGCTTTGATGGATTTGGGTTCGGCTATTTGTACGCCAAAAAAGCCTGATTGTCAACGCTGCCCGCTTCAGCAATATTGCTTAGCTTATGCAACTCAGCAGCAGGAAAATTTTCCGGTGAAGAGTAAAAAAATTAAGCCAAAAGATGTGTATTTAGTCGCTGGGATTATCGAAAATCAAGCAGGAGAGTACCTGCTAGCACAACGGCCAGCAGAAGGTTTAATTGCCAATATGTGGACTTTTCCAATGATTGAAGTGAGTCAAGAATTTTTTAAAGAGTTGCAGGAAAAATGGCAAGGGCCCGAAGCTAATGATAAGCAATTAACTTTGGATTTAGTGGCAGAAGAAAGCCCGGCAATTTTTTCTGATTTGCCGGTGGTCTGGCAAAAGCGGCACTTTAGAGAGGTCACCCATGTCTATTCCCATCTAAAATGGCATGTGTTGCCCTTTTATGGTCGAGCTTTGAAAAATTTTCCAATAAAGGACAATGAAATGTGGGTCAACCAAGAAGTTTTTCCCGATTTTGTTTTTCCAAAAGTTCAACATAAAATGATTGAAAGTTGGAAAAAGTCGTAGTTTTTTAGGAAAGTCTAGCTAGTAAGCGGAATCACAACAATCATTAGTAGGCAAAGCCGAGAATTATTGATATAATAATTCTGATATCGGTGTAATGCACACCCAACACAAGCAGTTAAGTCTGCCGAGGGAAGGGTTATAATGCGAGTTCCTAAAGAGGGCGAGTTTGTAACGATTCAAAGTTACAAGCATGACGGCAATTTGCATCGAACGTGGCGGGATACCATGGTCTTAAAAACAAGCGAGTATTCAATCATCGGCGTCAACGATCATACTTTGGTGACAGAGTCTGACGGCCGCCGCTGGGTTACTCGAGAACCAGCGATTGTTTATTTCCATCGCAAATACTGGTTCAATGTAATAGCAATGATTCGTGAAAAGGGAGTGTCGTATTATTGTAATCTAGCCTCACCTTTTCTATTAGATGAAGAAGCCTTGAAATATATTGATTATGATTTAGATATCAAAGTATTTCCTGATGGTGAAAAACGTCTTTTAGATGTAGATGAATATGAAATGCATCGTAAAAAAATGCATTATCCGCAAGATATTGACTTTATTTTAAAAGAGAACGTCAAAATTTTAGTGGATTGGATTAATAATGAACGTGGCCCCTTTAGCGAAGGCTATATTGATGTGTGGTATGACCGTTACAAGCAATTGTCGAAAAAATGAGCGAAAAAAGTTGACCTTGAGTCAACTTTTTTTAGTTTTTTAAAAGTTTTTTTATAGTTTTTATAGGCAAACCGTGTATAATAATAGATAACAATGCTAATAAATTATTTAGCCGAATAATTGCTATTTATTATACATAATAACACCGAGGATAAAGCCTATGAAAAAAAACACACGTTTGCTGCGATTAAAATTCAATTTATTTGTGACGATTCTTTGTGCTGCGACAATTTTATTAGGTTACGGCTTTGACCGAGTTTTTACGGCCAATGCCGAATCATTATTGGTGACTCAAGCGAAGACCAATGATGAAGAAGGAACAGCTGAGGCTGAGCCGGTCGCCACTAAAGAAATGGTAAAATTACAGGTGACGGCAACGGAAGATAGTACAGCCGCTAGTTCAGATAGCGGCGTTGACAATACAGACGATACAGCCAGCTATATTTCTGTTTATACTGAAGCGGATACGGCCAGTGTTATCGTCGAACAAGTTTTCACCGGAGAATGGGCGGATTATATTGGTCAAGCGGATGGTTTTATTCATATTAAAACCAATGCCGGCAATGAAGGCTATATCTTAGCTGAAAACGGTGCTGTGCAGACTGTCTCTGATAAGTCTTCTAATATTTCTTTGGCAGGTGCCGTTGTTGTTCTTGATCCTGGTCACGGGGGCAATGATGCCGGGGCTGTCAGTACCAATGAACAATTTTATGAAAAAGATTTAACGCTAGCAACAGCTGAAGTCATTAAAGCCGCATTGGAGGAAAAAGGTGCGATGGTGTTTTTGACCCGCTCTGATGATACTTACGTGAGCTTGGATGATCGAGTACAAAAGGGAATTGATGAAAATGCAGATATTTTTATCAGCCTCCACTATGACAGTTTTGATACGGCCAATACCATGTCCGGCTATACTTCTTATTACTACTATGAAAACGAAGAAGCTTTAGCCAAAGATGTTAATTCTGGTTTGACCAGCAGCATCAATGCCTTAAGCAATATCGGGGTGCGGACTGAAAACTTTGAGGTTATTCGCGAAACGCCTTATCCATCACTATTATTGGAGCTAGGTTATATCAATACGTATGCGGACTTATTATCGATTACGAATGAAGAATATTATGATCAAGTCGCCAGCGGTATTGTCTCTGGTTTGGAGAAATATTTTCAAGGTTAATTCAAAAGCCCAGAAACTTTTTAAAGTTTCTGGGCTTTTTTTCTTGTCTGTAGAAAAACTTCCAGATGCTATAGATTTTAAAAAGATAAAGTATTGGCAGAAATTATTTGCTATGACAAGCAGTTCATCCTAATAAAAAAATCCTACTTAAGCAGGATTTTTTTCAATACAGTTCATGCTATGCTGAATTCTAATTTATAGGCTAACAAGAGTTATTCTTCAGAAAAGAATTTTTTCATTGCCAGATGGGGCATGTCGGCGTCAATAAATTCTTCGCCGAAACTGTGATAACCTAAGTTTTCGTAAAATGAGATGGCCGTTTTTTGTGCGCCTAATTCAATTTCTTTGAAACCTTGCTCCTGTGCGAATCTTTCAGCTTCAGCAATCAAAGCTTTGCCCAAGCCTAATTGGCGATAAGGTTTTGAAACCGCCATGCGCTGTAGTTTCAAAGTTGTTGGTGAAATTGGTAGTAAGCGCAGGGTGGCCATCGCTTGATTTTCGTCATTGTACATGACGAAATGGACTGATAAAGCTTCGTCTTTATCGACTTCCCTTTCAAAGGGCACGCCTTGTTCCTTCATAAAAACTTCGTTGCGAATTTTTAAAGCGTCTAAATAGATGGGACTCATGGTATCTTTGGAGTGGAGAATTTTCATGGTAAGCCTCGATTCAATTCAATTTTTTTCTATTTTAGCAAATCTTTGCGAATTCTGCTCGTTGGATTACTTTTTGAGAAGCTTTTTTTTAAGATTTCAGCTATAATCGAAAAGATACCTGATTTTTACCAGCAGTTTATTAAGATATCATTTATATAAGGAGGATGGAAATTTGTTTGATAAATTTCGCCAGTCGAAACTATTTTTCTGGTCAGTGGAAATGCTCGTAGTAGCAACATTAATTTTTGTTTTAGCCAATCTAAACTTTCTCTACGGACCTATTGGGACTTTCTTCTCAACGTTATTTGCGCCATTATTGACGGCAGGTTTTCTCTATTACCTACTAAATCCCGTCGTGGAACTTTTGGAAAAATTCCACATCAAGCGGACCTTAGCAGTGGTGATTATGCTATTAGTTCTTTTAGGGGCGATAATTTTAATCTTATTCAGTGTGATTCCTAGCTTGATCAATCAGCTGGCTCAATTGTCGGCGAGCCTGCCGAGCTTTATTCGCCAATTGGAGACTTGGGTCAATGATTTTGCGAGTACACCGCTGATGCAAAACTTAGATTTAAGCAGCTATTTGGATCAGTTGAATTTATCTTATGGTTCAATTATCCAACAGTTTGTCAGCAGTCTATCTAGCAGTTTAGGCTCATTAGTGTCGGCAATCGCTTCAGCGACGGTGCTGATTATCACCGTACCTTTTGTTTTGTTCTACATGTTAAAGGACGGCAAACGGTTTGCGCCAAGCATTCAGAAGGTTTTCCCGGAAAAGCGTCAAACGCAAATTATGGAATTATTAGGCCAATTGAATAAAACTTTGTCCAATTATATTAGCGGACAAGCAATTGAGTGTCTCTTTGTTGGGACCTTTACCTTTTTAGGCTATTGGTTAATTGGTGTCGATTACGCCTTTTTATTCGGCGTCATTGCCGGCCTAACGAATTTGATTCCATACTTAGGTCCATACATCGGATTAGCGCCGGCTGTGGTGGTGACAGTGTTTGATTCACCAATTCGCGCGCTACTATGCTGTGTTGTTGTTTTAATTGTTCAGCAGGTGGACGGTAATGTAATTTATCCAAATGTGATTGGTAAATCTTTAGCCATCCATCCCTTAACAATTATTTTGATTTTATTGGTGGCTGGCAATCTAGCTGGATTACTAGGCATTTTCTTGGGGGTTCCTTTTTACGCTATCTGTCGGACGATTGTTATTTTTGTGATTCGAATGTTTAGAGACAGCAAGACCAAGCAGGCTGCTGACCAAATACAATTATAGTTTCAGATATTGCCAAAAAAATCGCTTTATGATAAAGTTTTATCGTGGGTATAACCCACGATTTTTTTTGAATAGGAGAAATGTATTATGAATGCTGACCCTGATAGTCAGTCGATTGTTTTTCAAATCCTTTTATTAATTGTCTTAACCTTGATAAATGCCTTTTTAGCGGCTTCTGAAATTGCCGTGGTATCGATTAATAAAAATCGGGTGGAACAAAAGGCTGAGGAAGGCAATAAAAAATCCCAGAAATTATTAAAAATCCTAGATAATCCGACAAATTTCTTATCCACCATCCAAGTCGGTATTACACTGGTCAACATCTTGTCAGGGGCCTCTCTGGCGGATAATTTGACGTCACGTTTAGCACCAATTTTAGGCGGCGGCACAGCGGCCCGCAGCATCGCAAACATTATTGTTTTGGCAATTTTGACTTACGTCTCAATCGTTTTTGGGGAATTATATCCAAAACGAATTGCTTTAAACAAATCAGAAGAGGTGGCGCAATTTACCTCTGGCGTGATTCGCGTGGTGGGAATTATCGCTAAACCCTTCGTTTGGTTGCTTTCAGCCTCTACTAGTTTGCTAGCCCGCATCACCCCGATGGACTTCGATGACGAAGACTCTAAGATGACCCGGGATGAAATGCGCTACATGCTGGAAACAGAAGGCGTTTTAGACAACGACGAATTGGAAATGCTACAAGGTGTGTTCTCTTTGGATACCAAAGTGGCGCGGGAAGTTATGGTGCCCCGGACCGATGCCTTTATGCTAGACATTGAAGATGATGTCAAAGAAAATATTGAAAAAGCTTTAAATGAAAACTTTTCCCGTATTCCTCTTTATCAAGAGGATAAGGATAAGGTTATTGGTATTTTGCACACGAAAAACTTATTAAAGGCTGGTTATAGATTAGGCTTTGATAATCTTGATTTACGCAAAGTCATGCAGGAACCTTTATTTGTACCAGAAACAATCTTTATCGATGATTTACTGTATGAATTGAAGAAAACGCAAAATCAAATGGCCGTGCTCTTAGATGAATATGGCGGTGTCGTTGGTTTGGTTACTCTAGAAGACTTATTAGAAGAAATCGTCGGCGAAATCGACGATGAATCTGATGAAGTGGAAAAACTCTACGAAAAAGTTGGCGATAAAGAATATTTGGTTCAAGGCCGTATGCTGATTGACGAATTCAATGAAGAGTTTGAAACTGATTTGCATATGAGCGACGTAGATACGATGGCCGGTTATTTGATTACGGCTCTCGGAACAATTCCCGATGCCGGTGAAAAATTATCCTTTGACATCGACAACCTGACTTTAATCAGCGAGGAAATGGATGGCTCACGCATTCGTAAATTGCGGGTCATCTTCCACGATGAAGAGGAAGAACCGACGGAACCAGAGGAAGAACGCCGCTTATTCCGTAAAGAATTTGAAGAGGATGAGCCTCGTCGTTAATTTAAGTATTTTTAATTTTTAGACATCTCAGCTAGTCGCTGGGATGTTTTTTTAATTTCTAAGGGATTATAAAATATCAGCAGTAACGAGCTAAGTTTACCAAGGCTGTCGCTTCTTTTTGCCGGTGAGTTACTTAGTGCTTGTTCGAAAAAAACTCCAGCGAGTCATTTCAAATCTTTAGACCGGAGTCTAAATTTCAAAAAGCCCCTCTGGAGTTTTAGTAAATTTGTCTTATTCTTTTGCTAATAATTCTTTTGTCAATCGTTGGGCTGTCGGCGTCATTGCCAGACCGCCTTCAGCAGTTTCTTTAAAGATACTTGGCATCTGCCGGCCAACGCGATACATCGCTTCAACGACTTCATCAGGCGGAATAACACTTTCGATGCCAGCTAAAGCCATATCAGCGGAGATAAAGGCCTGCGATGAGCCCAAGGCGTTTCGTTTAACGCAGGGAACTTCAACTAGTCCGGCTACGGGATCACAGATTAAACCCATCATATTTTTCAAAGTAATCGCCACCGCTTGGGCTGCTTGGTGAGGTGTGCCGCCATTGGCCTGCACGAGTGCCGCTGCCGCCATGGCACTGGCGGAACCGACCTCGGCTTGGCAGCCGCCTTCAGCCCCGGAGATGGAGGCATTGTTGGCGATGACTAAACCAAAAGCGCCTGCTGTAAAAAGAAAATCAATTTGCTGGCTGCGGGATAAATTAAGGCGCTCCCGGCACGCCATTAAAACACCCGGGACAACGCCAGCACTACCGGCAGTTGGTGTTGCACAAATCAAGCCCATCTTAGCATTGACTTCGTTCACCGCAATCGCATTTCTAACAGCGGTCAAAATAGTTTCACCGCTGAGGAAATTGCCTTCAGCGAGATAATTATTCATCTTAGTTGCGTCGCCACCAGTTAAACCCGTTACCGAGGTCACGCCGGCAACACCTTCGTCAATCGATTGTTCCATCACGACAAGATTTCTATCCATCAATTCAATAATTTCTTCTCGGCTGCGGCCGCTTAATTTGATTTCAGTTTCAATCATCAGCTCACTGATGCTAGAATAATTTTGACTTTGCTCGACTAAATCTTCAATACTATAAAACATGCGACTCCTCCTTAACCGAAATACGAGGCACTAAAAACATGCTCGAGATTTTGAATTTTGCTTAGGACTTCTTCATTACGCTCATCGGTTTCAATCACCATGATGGCCCGCTCGCCAACCGCTTCTCTGGTAACAGTCATCGTCCCGATATTGACGTTGGCATCACAGAAAAATTGACTGACATGGGCAATCATTCCCGGTAAATCTTGATGCACAATGATAAACGTCGGCACACCTAAAGACAGTGACAGCTTAAAGCCATTGACTTCAGAAATTTGAATGTTGCCACCGCCAATCGAAATGCCCGTGACTGTCAAAACATGACTGCCTTTGGTCAACTTTATCTGCACCATATTAGGATGTTCGGCCTGCTCTTGTTTGGGAACAAAGAGAACCTCCATCCCCGCTTCAAAGGCCAGCTTCAAAGAATCGCTCAGATGAGGGTCATCTGGCTCCATGCCTAAAAGTCCACCCACTAAAGCGATGTCAGTGCCGTGTCCCCGATAAGTTTTAGCAAAAGATTCGTATAAGTAAATATCAACAGAATCCGGCTGTTCCCCGAAAATTTTACGGACAACTTTTCCGATGCGAGCAGCACCGGCAGTATGGGAGCTGCTGGGCCCAATCATAATTGGCCCAATGATATCAAAAACACTATTATATTTTAATTGTTCCATTAGACTTAACCTCTTTTTGGCTTAATAAAAATTGGATTGTTATTCAGTTAGTTATTATAACACGCCAGAAGAAATCATTCGCCATTATGAAAGTTCCTTTATTGATTTGTTTAGAATTTCTCACAAAATAAAGGAAACAGGCTGGGTTTCTTTGTTTCGTTCATAGAAAAAAGGCGAATTCCTTTTTTATTTCGCCGACGAAAAGACGGACAGAATTCTTGATTTTTTTCAGGCTTTCCCCCATCATAAAATGACTAACGAAACTAAATTTACTCAAAGGGTTGATACAAGAATGCGTTACTTTATAATGCCGCACCAAGACATTCGCTACAATTTGGCGACAGAAGAATATTTGATGAAGACCTTGCCGATTACTGAGCCGACCTTACTATTATATATCCAAAAGCCCTGTGTTATCATCGGGCGCAATCAAAATGCTTACGCTGAAATTGATTTTCAGTATTTAAAGGAGCAGGGAATAACTCTGACTAGAAGAACTTCTGGCGGCGGTGCGGTCTATGATGATTTGGGCAACCTGAGCTTTAGCTTTGTGACCGCCAAAAATCGACGCGACTTCGGTGACTATGCTGGAGCAACTGCACCGATTGTTCAGGTCTTGCAACAGATGGGTGCTAAGCAAGCTGAAGTTGGTGGCCGCAATGACTTGTATATTGAGGGCCTAAAATTCTCTGGTAATGCCATGTATTCAAAAGGGGAGCGAACTTATTCCCACGGCACTTTAATGTATGATGTAGATTTATCAGTGCTGGACCATGTTTTAAAAGTTGATCCGGAAAAAATCGCCTCGAAAGCTACCAAATCTGTCCGTAAAAATGTCACTAATATCAAACCATATCTGAATCCTGAATTCCAATTTGCTGACACGGCTGATTTTCGTGATGAATTATTGCGACAAATTTTTTCAGTCGAGGATTTAGCAGAGATTGCTCAGCAGCAAATCGTCTTAACAACGGAAGATGAGGCAGCGATTGAAAAACTTTTTGCTGAACGTTATGCCAATGACCAGTGGGTATACGGGGCTGCCCCAGATTACCAAATCAGCCGTAGAATTCGCTTAGCCGGAGTTGGCATTGTCGAGCTGCATTTTTCAATTGCAGCTGGCAAAATCAGCGCCTTTGAAATCCTGGGAGATTTCTTTGGTGAAAAAGATATTCATGAGCTGACTAGCACCTTAATTGGTCAGGAATTTAATGAAGCAGCCTTAAAAGAATTTTTACAGAAAAATTCTGTGTCTGAATATATTTTTAATTTCAGCAATCAAGATTTTTTGAATTTACTATTTCAGTGAGCTTAGTTGAAAGCTAGCGTTAATACTAGCTAAGTGAGGCAAATCAGATTTTATTTGTCTCGACTGAGAAATTTTGATAGAAAAAAATTGGAAAGCTGTTAGCTGAAGTTAAGCTCGGCAATTGATAATTTATCAGTAAAGCCAAATTACGAAGAACATGATTTTTTTAGCAAACAAAAACTATACATCACGTATTTGTAAATTATTCTGGCACAGACAAGGCACTTCCACAAAAATTAGCCAAGATGCAGATAAAAATTTCTATCACAAATTAACGAGCTATCCAAAATCTCCCAAAATTTTGCCAAAAGTTTCTGTTGGTAAAATTTAACGGGGATTTTTTTGAATTGCGCCTGCTATCATGCTATACTAGGTGAGTTGAAAAAGACTGACTGACAGGGATTTCCCTGTGGTAAAAGATAAATTTACGATTTTAAAGGAGAACAAAATGAACAACCCTAATTTAGTTTCTGAGGTCAAGCGCCGCCGGACCTTTGCAATTATTTCTCACCCGGATGCCGGGAAAACAACAATTACTGAGCAGCTGCTGCTTTTTGGCGGGGCTATCCGCCAAGCAGGGACCGTCAAAGGAAAAAAGACCGGTAACTTTGCTAAATCTGACTGGATGGATATCGAAAAACAACGGGGAATTTCCGTAACGAGTTCGGTGATGCAATTCGATTACGAAGGCAAACGAATTAATATTTTGGATACCCCAGGACACGAGGATTTTTCTGAGGATACTTATCGGACTTTAATGGCTGTCGATAGTGCCGTGATGGTGATTGATAGCGCGAAGGGGATTGAAGCCCAAACGAAAAAGCTCTTTCAAGTAGTTAAACGTCGGGGCATTCCGATTTTTACCTTTATCAATAAATTGGACCGAGATGGCCGTGAACCGTTGGATTTATTAGAAGAGTTAGAAGAATTGTTAAATATTGAATCTTATCCAATGAACTGGCCCATCGGCATGGGAAAAGGTTTAGCTGGTTTATATGATGTGTATAACAAACGCGTTGAATTATACCGCCCGGAAAACTACGGCGGCGAACGCTTGATTCCTTTAGTCGATGGTGATATTCCCGCTGACAATCCATTACACACCGACAGTGTTTATCAGCAGGTTTTAGAGGAAATCGAACTATTGCAGGAAGCTGGCGATGAATTCTCACCAGAAAAAATTGCAAAAGGCGATCAAACACCCGTCTTCTTCGGCTCAGCCTTAACCAATTTTGGTGTGCAAACCTTTTTAGAGACGTTTTTACAATTCGCTCCAGAACCCCACGCCCATAAAACGGTGGAAGGAGAAGAGGTCAGTCCCTTTGAAGAAGAATTTTCTGGCTTTGTCTTTAAAATTCAAGCCAATATGAATCCAGCCCACCGAGATCGGATTGCCTTTTTGCGAATTTGTTCAGGCACCTTTGAACGGGGCATGGATGTCAATTTGGAAAGAACTAACAAAAAATTAAAACTCAGCAACGTCACCCAATTTATGGCAGATGCTAGAGAAAATGTTGAAGAGGCGGTAGCTGGTGATATTATTGGGATATATGATACCGGAAATTACCAAATCGGCGATACTCTGTACGAAGGCAAATTAAAAGTTGCCTATGAAGAATTGCCGTCATTTACGCCGGAGCTTTTCATGAAGGTGACAGCTAAAAATGTTATGAAGCAAAAATCCTTCCATAAAGGTATTAATCAGCTGGTACAAGAAGGGGCGATTCAGTTATACAAAACCTATCTTTCTGATGAATATATTATCGGGGCAGTCGGTCAATTGCAATTTGAAGTCTTTCAACACCGGATGCTAAATGAATACAATGCCGAAGTTATTATGACACCGATGGGCAATAAAATCGCCCGTTGGATTGATCCAAAAGATTTAGATGAAAAAATGAGCTCCAGTCGTAATATTTTAGCAAAAGATCGTTTCGACCAACCGCTATTTTTATTTGAAAACCAATTTGCCGAACGCTGGTTTGCTGATAAATATCCCGAGGTTGAACTGAAAAGCTTGATGTAATCACTTTCTCAAATTAAATAACAGAGTCCAAAGCTGTTTTTTTTCACGACTGCTTTGGACTCTTTTTTTGCTTTTCGGAAGCTTGTATAATATAGGTGACATCAATTTTGTAAAATAACCACTCTCAGTCGCAATAATACTTCCTACTTTTCTCAAAACCCGCCGCTCATCCCAATCGAAATGGGGGATTAATTTGAAAAAAACAACACGAAAATTTATCCAGCAGTTTACGATTCTCTTGCTATTTTTTGTGGGTGCCTTGGTAATGCTCTATCCTTTTTATAGCGATGCCTTGAGCAATATGTTGGATCAGGTCCGCATTTCCCAATACCAAAAAGCAATCACAAAAGAAGAAACCATCCAACGTCTCGCCCGCTTAAAAGAAGCGGCGAAGGAGCAGCAGACAGCCAGTGACCCCTTCGCTCAGCTAAGCAATGAGCTTGAAGGAACTGTCTATGAAGATCATTTGCTGGGGACTTTAAATATTCCTGCCCTATCAGTAGAGATGCCAATTTTTGATCAGACGGCCGAGACACTTTTAGAAATGGGGGCAACAGTTGTCGGCGGAACGGACATGCCGATTGGCGGTGAGGGCACGCATTCTGTTTTAGCGGCCCATCGAGGATTGCCGCAAAAAAAACTATTTACCGATTTACCAGATTTAAAAGCGGGGGATCTTTTTGTGCTGACTATTTTCGGTGAAAAGCTCGCCTATCAAGTCGACCAAATTACTGTCGTGTTGCCGGATCAAATTGAAGTTTTGGCGGCCCAGCCGGGAGAAGATCTGGTCACGCTGCTAACATGTACACCTTATATGGTTAATTCCCACCGGCTATTAGTTCGTGGTTATCGTGTTCCTTACACTGAAGCCGTTGCGGCTACTGTGACAAGCGGCAACCAAAACCGATTACTGCGACAATGGTTGATTATCGGCGGATCGGTTAGTTTAGTTGCGGGAATTTTGATTTTATTTTTCAAAATCATTCGGGCTTGGCGTCGACGCAAAGAGGAAGTCTTCATCAGTTTTTCATTGGAGGATGCCACCGGTCAACCACTGGAAAACCGCAGCTTTAGTGTCTGGGATAAAAAAGGCCGGCATCATCTACAACGAAAAGGCCAGCCAATCGTCAGCAAAACCAATCAAAAAGGCGAACTTGCATTTATTGGTCTACCTAAAGATTTCTATCAAATAAAGAGTGAGGAAGACCCGCAAATCCTTTTAAAAATTAAACCCCAGAAAAAAACGAAAGCTGACTACTTATTGCAGCTGGGTAAACGCTCCAAAGGTAAAATAGTGCGCCAAGACAACGGTCAGACAGCTTTAATTTTATAAAAGTTGTCTGGCATACACCTACGAAAAATTTTGGAAATTGTTTTTATATAAAGATGAAATCGTAATTTTTGTCAAAATTACACCTTCATATTTTTCTTTATTATTGAAAAATATGAAGGTGTTTTTTTGTTGTTTAATTATTTGATAATTACTTATTTATCATAGTGCATACTGATTTTAGTGTGCTTGTTATTGTAATGAATCTCGTTTTTGCTAATTAAATTAGACAAATCTGAGTAACTGTAAAAGTCGTTATATTTTAAGTTTTTTGACCAATTAATATCAGAGAAAGTCAAAAAAAGCGATTATATTACGTTTTCTTGGAGATGGTATAGTTAGCGCTCTCATTTTACTATTAGCTTGTGGAACAAATCGATTTTGTGAAACCGAGTGGAGGTAAGGTTTTATGCAAGTTGGGAGGGCAATCAGGATGCGTTGCAAAAAAAGCAAGCTTTTAAACCAGACACAGGTTTGCTAAAAAAGCGTGGGGTTGCAAGGTATTGGAAAAAGAAAAGTGCTATGGCCAAGCACTGCTTTTTTCAGATTGAAAGTGGGTGATTAGATGAAGAATAAACGTTGGCTATCAGCACTGATGTTGCTTGTGATTTTAGTGCCTCTTATTCGGGGAATAGTTGGGCTTTTTCCAATTATGGTTGAGGCGGTTGGTCCAGATGCACCGCAAGTGCTGGTCAATGATCAGACTGTTTATGTTGAGGCTAGCTATACAGAAACTGAAACTACTTATGATTGGCATCTTGAGTTTCAAAAAAAAACCACGCCGGATAAACAGCGACTACGCATTGCCATTGATCGCAGCAGCATCGGCTTTGGCACAATCTATAATATTCGCGGTCAAGGCTTAGGCCAGTCTGGTGATGGAGCCATTGCAACAATGAAGGTTACAGATGACGGAAATAATTATGACTGGTATTACACACCGGATTATTCCGAAGCTGTCCAAAGCGGCTCGCTTGATTTTTCAACTGATAAAAGCGAGACAGCTGGACAGGTTCCCGTTGTAGTCAGTTTGGATACTTTAGAAGAAGTATCTGAAACAGAAGTAAACGAGACAGTCCCGCAAGAAGCAGAAGAGCCTGTTAAGGAATCAGCTGGCGAGACAGAAAATACAGAAGCAGCTGGGACCCCACAAGAACCCGAAACGTCAGAATCAGAGCAACCAGAAAATTCAGAAGAGATTCCAGCTGGAACTGAAGATAATAACGTTGTCGAAGAGACAGAAAAGCCTGTAGAAAATCCGACTGACAATTCAGACGCTGAGGCTTCAAACGAATCGTCAGAAGCGATTTCAGACTCCGAAGAAATCATAGAGGAGGTCAATGCCTTTACCGGCTCATTACCTCTATACGTACAAATTCAGCGAAACCCTTTGATCGGCAGCGGCATTGCTTTAGGTCCTTTCGCTCAAAGCGACCCATTTCTTTATGATGAACAAAAATTACTCTTACACAGTACCAGTGATTATACAACTGATTTTCAAACGGTGACTGATGGCAGTCAAGAAGCAAATTGGCACAATTACAATTATGCTGAAAATGATGACGATTCAGTAGCGGTAGGAGCTTCGGGTCACGGCCCAACCATGCAATTATGGGGGAATGATCGGGATTTTGCCAATAGCTATACCTCTTATAACGGAGCCTATGTTAAGAAATGGGTGGAGCCCGTTAAGGAAAGCAGCGCAACTGACTCAACTGCTACCTATAATGTCTATCTGGAAGTCGTTGGAACTGCTGATCAAGAAATTGTCAAACAAAAACTAGATATTGTTTTTGTTTTAGATAAGTCTGGCAGTATGGGAAGCTCAATCCATGGTGAAAAAAAAGATGAGTCCTTAAAAGAGGCTGTGAGAAAAACTATTGAGAGGCTATTTAACAATCATTCTCTAGATGTGAAAGTCGGCTTAGTTGATTTTTACGGGCACACAGAAGAAGGAATGACAGCCAATAGTTTTCCTCTAAGCAGTAAGCTGAATGAGGTCCTAAATAGTAGTGTTTTAAATTCTAGTGCTAGAAAAGACCAGGGAACTCCTCTGGCTCTTGGACTGCAAAAAGGGTATCAAGTTTTGTATGGTGATACCAGTGATGCTTCGCGGGAAAAAATTTTAATTGTCGTTGGGGATGGTCAGCCGACCGTATCATATAGCGGAATTAAAGGTGCATTAGTTGAGTATGGTAAAAACAATACCCCTGAACCTAAACCTTCTGCTAGCTCTAGTAAGTGGAGTAACTATTTTTCTGACTTATCAAACTATTGGTCAAAAAATACCAATTTTCAATATTTAAAAAATTACGATGCTGCTATCTTTGATGCGAAGGATGAAGTTCCGACTGAATTTCGCAAAGGCAATGAGTTAATTGATGGTAAATATGAGAAAGGAAGGGACACAAACTATCGCTATTTTGATTTTGGAGAAATAGCGTCTGGCAATACAAGTGCTTATTTCTATGGCGATGGTACTAGCAGCACAAAGCAAGATAAGAATAATGCCATCAACACGGTTGCCTATCATCGCTGGCTGGCAGCAAAATATAATAGCGCCTCTGTCTATAGTGTCGGCATCGGCATTAATAACACCGGAAAAACCGTTTTAAAAAATATTTCCGCTGAAAAATACTATGATGCAAATTCAACGGAGGACTTACTGGCAGCACTAATCGATATTACTAGTGCTGGTGGAAAAACGCTTAATAATGCCAGTTTGATTGATAAATTAAGCAACAATGTTTCTCTAACAAGCAACAATGTAGAAACTTCTTATTACAAGCTTCCTGAAGTCCAAACTAATTTGAGTGATTATGGCACACCTCAACGTTGGACCAATCAAACACCGAGTGTCCAAACGCAACCACTGCAGGAAGGCGGTTTTCAGTTTTCAAATATCACCTTAGGTCAAGGAGAAATGGTTCGTCTGAAATATCAAATCAAACTGAAGTCAGACGCGCAAAATGGGGAATTTCAGACTGTCAGTCAAGAAACCTATCTGATGAATGGGCCAACGACAGATACAAATAAAAAAATGTATTTACCGGTGCCGTCGATTCGCTATCTAAATCAGGAGCGGGATATTGTTGTTAAAAAGCAAGATATTTTTGGAAACCCAATTCCGGGAGTGACCTTCGAACTATCCAAAGTAAAGGGACAAGTAGAAGGAAGTTCTCAGACCAGTGCCAATGGCGAGGCTGGTTTTGCCTTTGATTTTCCAAGCAATCGAAAATCTAGCCCGATATATCAAATTCAAGAAACTAAAGTACCGAATCAATATCAAAAACTCTCTGGTAGTTTGACGTTTCAAGTGAGTAAATCTTCCGGTAAATTTTCATTGACTAATGAAACGAGCGGGAGCAAAACTTCATACGATGACCTTCCTAATTGGTGGAATAAAGCAGGTAGTAAAACTGACACATGGCCCTTCGGATATTCAGGGTCCAATCATGTATTTTCTATTACTCAAACCAAAAAAAATAATAATCCACCGACTGTCCATTTGACGGTGAAAAATCAGTTTAAGCCTTTGGAAATTTCTGTCCTTAAGGTTGATGGCGACAAGCCTTTACCTAATGCAAAATTTCAGCTGCGGGAGGCAGGAAAAGATGGGGAATTTACCAGAGTCTTAGGCGAAGGTGTTTCTAACGATGCTGGTGTGGTGACTTTCTATCTGTCAAGTAATAGTGAAAAAAAACCATTAACCCTTGAGATTTCAACTGAATCAAAAAAATATCGGATTTATGAAACACAGGCACCAGAAAACTACGAAGATCCTAGTGAAGATGATTATTGGGAAATCGAAGTTAATCCAGCGACTCAAAACATCACCTATCACAGAAATAGCGAAGAGCAAAGCCAAGTTGAAACACAGTTTGAAAAGATTGCGACTGAAGCAGGTCAAACTTTACCTCTGCAGTTGAAAATTGAAAATCAGCAACAAGCTGCCGACTTGGTTATCGTCAAAAAGCAAGGTGAGCAGATTCTAAATGGGGTCAGCTTTGAGCTTTCAAGGAATGAAACTGGGTTTACTTCAAATAAATCTACCTACAAAGCATACAGTGGTTTACAAGGTGTTAAAGAATCAAGCGGCCTTAGCTGGAGTGAAGTGGGAGCTGGAAATTTCTTCCAAGCGCTAAATGGTGACAAATATCAAGATTTAGATTTTAGTGCACCCTTTGTCTTGGAAAAAGGTCAGTATACCCTGACCGAAGAAGAAACACTGGTAGGCTATCTAAAAAATCAGAAGGATTGGCAAATTGAAGTCAAGGAATCAGGTGAAGTCATACTTGCTGAAGATTCTTCAGGAGCCAAAATTGAAAAAAAAGAAATTTCTGGGAAATTGACATGGGTTGTGTCAGTTGAAAACCAATTGCTGCCAATTGATTTGACTGTCAAAAAAAATGACAGATACAACTCAGAAAAAATGCTTTCTGGTGCGGAGTTCACCGCAACCAAAAAAGAGAATGGAAAATGGCTGGAGCCAGATAACTTAATTGAAGTTGAAGATTCAGGCAACTATCAACTGGCTGAGCTTGAACTAGGGACCTACAAAATTGAAGAAACTACAGCGCCATCAGGATATCAAAGACTATCAGGGTATTTTGAACTGGAAATTCGTCAAGCTGACGCAAACTTTATCGATGCGTCTGGAAAGCTGATTGAAAAGGGCTCTCTGGTGGCAGAAGTCCAATATTATCTTGACAGCCAGCCATCTGGTGAGAAAGAAACAGTCAGCCTAAAAGAAGAAAAAGGCAAGCTGCAAATAGAATTTACTGTCAGCAATAATCCATATAATCCACTGCCAGCAACAGGAGGCATTGGTCGATTAGGACAGTTTCTGATTGCGGCTGGACTTCTAACAGCATCTTTATTTGTCGGCTGGCTGACAAAGCGGCTCAAAGGAAGGGAGGCTGGACTCCATGATTAAAAAAATCATTCATCTAGTTTCGGCACTCCTAGTGTTTCTATTAGCAATTGGCATTGGTCTGCCGCAGTCTGCCACAGCAGCAGCTGACAATGTGGAATTGATTTTGCATAAACGCATTTATCGAGATGTGATGATGCCCGATATTGAGGACTACCAAAATACCGGTATCGAAGTTCCCAAAGAAAATTGGCAGGAAGACATCATTGAGATGGCTATGCCTTTTAACGGTGCAAATTTTTTAATCTATGACTTAACAGATTATTATGCTGAATCGAAGCAGAATCAAGAAGAATTTTTAGAAGTATTTAATCAGCTTTCGATGAGTCAGGTAGCGGAATTAATCAAGGAAAAAAATCTTTCCTTGGTGGCAGGACCAGTCAATACCGATGAAGATGCTGTCTTTGGCGGTGGCATTGGCCGCACCACTTTAGCTCGCTATAGCCAGCAAAGGGATGCTGTCTATCTGATTGTCGAAACAACACCGGACCCGGATGTGCGTTTAAACGTAGATATCGAACGGCGCTCTGTACCGATGATTCTCTTTTTACCCATCATGAATCCTTTAAGGGAAAACAATGAGTTGCAGCAAATTCATCTTTATACCAAAAACATCGGCTATGTGCGGGATCCATATTTCTTTAAGTATGGTAAAAAGGCTGGTAGTCAAGAATTAGGGGAACCAATTCAAGGGGTGACCTTCGCCTTGTACCGCTATGACAGCAATGGGAAAAAATTGTATCTCGATCAAAGCGAAGTGAATTCTTTGCAAAATGGTTGGTCGGCATCCACCGACCCGCTAAATGATGAGCATGTTACTAAATTTACTTCAGGCAGTGATGGCTTAGTGACTACTAATAATCGTTTTCTACCCTCTGGCACTTACTATTTTGAAGAATTACAGGCCGCCGAAGGATACACAATCGAAGACGAAGATCGGGGAATTGAGGTCGTTATTCCAGAATCCTGGGAGGATGAAGCAGGAAATCCGCAATATGTGACGGTGAATGGGTATCGGATGGAGGAATTAATTTCTGGATTGGTGCCGGACTCGGCCTATCAGAAATTAGAGCCGCGCGTTTACAATTACCGGACTTCCGAAAAAGCCGCTGCGACACCAACACCGACGAATACCACAAAAACGTCGCTTAATCAACAAAAAATTTTACAGACAGGAGAAGTACAGAGCTCCTGGATGTTTCTGGGATTACTTTTAATGGTATTAGCTTGGTTTTTATGGAAAAAAAATCGAGCTAATGCAAGGGACTAAGTGTGTGTCAGTTTCCTGTGCAGACCACTCCCTCCAAGTGAAATTGATTTTGCACAGGATTCTTGTCAATAAAAAATGAAAACCATCTAGAAAGGATGACTAAAAAATGAGAAAAGCACGAAAAATTTTTGGTTGGGTTGCTACATTGATGCTTTTGATACCATTGTTATTCGGGGGCATGGCAATTCGGGGACAGGCAGAGGATAATGTTGTAAATGGTGGGCCAGGCGGCGGTGAAGGTAGCGGCACAAACAAGGTTACCATCACCTTGAATAAATTTGCTTTTGACAATGTATTACCAGAAGAAAAACAAAATGATGGGGATACAAATCCGCATCAAGGCGGTACGGCACTGTCGGGCGTTGAGTTTACCATGTATGATGTGACTACCGAGTACAACAAATTGCTTGCTGCTAAAAAGAATGATGCGGAAGCTACTATTAAAGAAATGCAAGAAAATTGGTCAAAATATATTGATGGTAACAAAGGGACTTCGATAACAACAGATAAGGAAGGGAAAGCAAAGTTTAGCAATATAGATATGATCAAAAATAACAAATACAAAGTTTTGATGTTTGTCGAAACTGATTCGCCATATGACATTGTCGATGGTGCTGTACCGATGATTGTCGGCTTCCCGGTATACAAGAGTGGCACAAATGACATTGATACAGATATTCAACTCTTTCCGAAAAATTTGAAGTACACACCAACAAAAAATATTCTCAACAATCAGAATCCACATACTGTAGATGGATATCAGGTTTTAGATTTTGAAATCGGTGAAAAGGTCGAATATGAAATCACTTCTCCAATCCCGATGAATATTTACAAGAATGGCAGTCTAAAGATTAGTGAATATAAAATCACTGATACGATGAATAATACTGGTTTGGAGCTTGATGCAGGTTCAATTAAGGTAATGGCGGGAGAAACTCTTCTTGTAAAAGATCAAGACTATGAGATTGGACAAGATCGTGATGGCTTAACTTGGACATTAAAACTTAAATTAACCAAGCGTTATTTGGGACAAGATAAGCCAAACACAGATTTAATCAACAAGCTAGAAGATGCTGCACCAAAAAATCTAACAGTTACTTATTCCATGAAACTGACTGAAACGACCGTGATTGATCATTTGTATGAGAACACTGCCCAAATTGAAATTAAAGGCACTGGTAAAGATAGCAAACCTTATGAAAAAAAAGTTTCACCAGATGAACTTGTGGCAACTGGCGGCTACAACTTCAAAAAAGTTGATGCGACCACCAAAGATATGCTGTTGGAAGGAGCGAAATTCTATCTGATGAATAGCTATGGACAATACGCTCAATTCAAGGATAAAAGAAATAATTCTTTAACAGAGTATAACGCTAACAATGCGGCGGATATAAACTGGATCGAAAATGATGCTGGTGCAACCGCTATCGTTTCGACAGATAAAGTATTCGGTATCAGCGGCCTAGCTTATGGCGACTACAAACTAGTCGAATTTGAAGCGCCAACAGGTTATGCATTACCTGCGGAGGAGCAAGCCAAGCCAAGCTTCGAAGTGCGGTATATGACCTTCACCAGTACTAAAACAAAAGGTAGCAAAGAAATCCTTAACGTCAAGAGAGGCTTCTTACCAGCAACCGGCGGCATGGGTATCCTTCTCTTCTTAGCAGCTGGCTCAGCAATGATGTCTGGGGCATATGTTTGGTATCGCAAGTCTAAAAATCAGTTGGAGGTTTAATACTTAACAGCTGAGAGAGTTTAGATAGCTCGACTTGCAGCAACAATCATTGTAATTTAAAACAGGATGGAAGAAACTGCGGCAGCGGTATAAAAGTAATTGAGAAGCAATCTTTCAGGGGAAATGTTTTTGGTCCTTACACTTTCTCCTGCAAGAAAATAGACCTGATGATTTTATCTCTAGGAATTTCTAGAGTGAGCAATCATTTGATGACGGGTTTATTGTGTATCTTTTGCCAAAGCCGCTGTCGCAGTTTTTCTAATAGATTGCCAAGCAGATATCAAGCTAATACGGGGAATCTTATACATAAAGAAGGTGAGAAAATGCGCTGGTTTAAAATTGAATTTATTTTAAAACTCTTGATGAGCTTTTTATTTTTAGCCGGAGTAGCTGTTTTTTCTTATCCTTTTGTCGTGGATGGAATCAATAATGTTCTCGACCAATATCGCATCGCTAGTTATCAAAAAGAAATTGCTGCTGATGAAAAGCAGCAGCAAAAGCTAGCTGAGATGAAGCAGCAAAATGCTGACAGCAGTAAAAAAAGTTACGTGCCGGGGATGGGTGAAGTGGTGGACCCCTTTGAGGCGGCAGTCAGCAATACGATTGATCCCACTAGAGAATATTTTGAAAGTCATACGATTGGCGCAATTTACATACCGGCGATAAATGTTAGTCTGCCGCTGTTCGATGAAACGAACGAGGCGCTATTGGAAAAAGGAGCGACTCATTTGCAGGGAACTTCCTTTCCAGTCGGAGGAAACAATACCCATGCGGTAATTACAGGGCACACCGGCATTCCTGAAAAAATGCTCTTTACAGATTTAGATAAACTGAACAAAGAGGATAAATTTTACATCGACGTTTTAGGGGAACGCTTTGCCTATCAGATTTTTGAAATTCAGGTGGTGTTGCCAGAAGAAATCGAGTCGCTTGCAATCAGAGAAGGGGCAGAAATTGTCACTTTATTGACCTGTACGCCATATAGCATCAACAGTCATCGCCTTTTGGTGACGGGCAAACGAATCCCTTATCGGGCGGCGATGAGTCAAGAAATTAAACAAGCCGGCAGTTATCATAGCAAACGTTTGATTGGCTTGCTTGTGGGGTTGGCAATTTTTCTAGCGATTTTTGCTTATTGGTTGTCTTGAAAAATTAAAAAATATCGCCAGCAGCAAAAAAATCCTGCTGTCAACCAGCAGGATTCAGGAGGTCTGGGTGAAGAAGAAAGGGCATCTGTCTAATCAACGGAGTCTTGAGCTTCTTCTGGGGCCAACATTTTCAATTTCTTTTGCAGATAAGCTTTTTTCAAGACTAAATAAAGCTCGCTGAGATAGTCGTCACCTTCAAAGCTGTTGGCGACGAAAATCTTTTCAGGAGGAATATCCGCTAGAAAGCTAGGGGAGCTGCTGATGTAAAAATCGCAGCTGCGTTCTTCAACATTTGTTAATAATTCGGCATCAACGTAGTTCAAATCATATAAAAAGTTTTGAATTGCGTGGATCACCGCAAAATTCGGACCGGGTATCAGGCCAACTTTTAAACGGGCGGAACTATCGGTAATTTCTAGTTTTGGTAAAATAATCAAAGCTGAAAGATAGACCAAATCCTCCAACCGTTTCCCCAGCCATCTGAATTTTGCGGTTTTACTTTTTTCCTTAAGAAAATGATAAATATGTTTGTATAAAAACGGATAAAAGGTTTTTTGAGATTCGATGCGGCCCGTCATAAAGGCAGAAAGCAGCGGTACACTGGCAGAGGTCAAATCCTGATTATAAAAAACCACGAATAGGTTGGCCTTCATCAGAGTCTGGGCCTCGTCATCAAATTCACCGTTCAATAAGCCGCCTTTAATATCGGCAATCAAATCTTTGGCGAGTTCTTTGATATGGAGAAAATTATCATCAAAGGAATGCATCACAAAGGGCAGCCGCGGGTCTTTAATATCAAAATAATTCGGCCAATAAAAAATCGAAAAACAGAGATAATCTACTTCGGCATCCTCATGGCCATGATAATCGATGTCTTCACCGAAAAGCTGCGGATAAGGATTAGCGATATTAGGAAAATACAGTTCTTCAAGTTTTTCATCGTTGACGAAAAAGCCTTGTTGATGCCGTAAATGAGTGATGGCGGTCATTAATTTCCAGGCCTGTTGATTGGCCTGCTGTAAAAACAGATAGAGAAAATCAGAAGGGGTGATGGAGCCGATAAAATTGACATTGGAAATAATATCTTCCCCATAGGAAATAAACCAGCACACATTAAAATAGAAGACCCGCACAATTTTTTCTTCGCCGCTGATTTTAATCTGCGAGCGATTCATTTTTAAACCGATTTCCTGTAGATATTCTGATAAAGGGGTCAGCTTGCGGGCTAAAGAAGCACGACTAGTAAAATTTTCCTTCAAAAAAACTTCGGCGTTTTTTTCCGGTTCCAACAATGAGGTCAATACAAATTTATAAGGTAGACTTTGATTATACAAATAAGAGCGGTAGTGCATGTACAGATCCGGATTATTAAAACAGATTAGATTGCCGTTTTCATCCCATAAAGATTGGGTGATACCAATCTTTTCCAGGTCAAATTGAATTTCCTCCAAAAGAGCTTGAAGACGATTGTAACTGATGGAAAATGTTTCCCGCAGATTAGCAGGGGTGACTGGCGCTTGTTTACCCTTTGTTAAAAACCCATAAATCTGCAATTTTTTACTTGCGACACTTTCCAATAAAAGTTGTTCTAGCACGTTTCTCCCCCTCACTTTGCTAAAATTGACGGTAGCGACAAAATCAAATAAATCCACATCTGTTCCCAACAAGACTAGAAGCGACTAGCAGAAGCAGAAGTGGATGAATTTGCTGAATAACTTGGATAGGAAAACAGACAGTGATTGTTTAAGAAGCATTACTTTGGGCACTGGCGATGACTTTAGGAATGGAGATTTCAACTAAACCGGGAATTTCAATCGTGGTAATTTTTGTAGCATCGTAAGAATTTTGCGGCAGCTTTTTCAAAAAGCGCTCTTTGATTTCTGAAATTTCAGAGGGCAGAATATTTCGTTTTTTATTGATTAACGCAATTTCATTATGTAGCGGAGCTTCTGTAAAAATAACTGTCGTATTACCAGCGGAATAAACTTTTACCACTTGGGCATCTGTCGTTTCCAACTGATTTTTTACTAGACGTGCATGGCTGTTGGTTACATTGACAAGTTTCATAGGTTCACCTCCTTGAGTAAGTTATGAGAGCTTTAAGTAGATACGGACTCTGATTTAAAAAACAAGAGTCATCGTTTAAGAAAACTTTAATTAGGGTTATCAATGGATTTTTTAAAATCATTGACCGTGGAGATTTAACATTTTCATGTCACTTCCCTATAGCTTAATTATAATCATTTTTTAAGAATTAAAAAAGTCTTTTGCTTAAAAAAGTAGCCAACCTCGGATTAGGCTGGCTACTTTAAGTTAATTTTAATTGGTTTTATCTGTTATTGATAAATAAATCTTATTCAACTTCAGGTTTTTCTTTGGCTAAACGTTCTGGCTTAGAGGTCACAACAATATTGCCGTCTTTATCCAATTTCGCCTTGAGCTCATGGATTTCTGGATGTTCCAGATAAAATTCAGCGATGCCATCTTCAATCGTGTCTTGGATTGTCCGGCGCAATGGACGGGCCCCCATTTCAGGATTGTAGCCTAAATCAACTAATTTTTCTTGAACATTTTCCGCAACATCAATGTGTAACTTTTGTGGAGCCAACAAGCTGTTGACTTCATTAAGCATCAAGAGCACAATGGCCTTCAAGTTTTCTTTTGAAAGGGCACTAAATTCTACGATACCATCAAAACGGTTCAAGAATTCTGGCGTGAAATAATTGTTCAATTGATTTAATACAGAGCGGGTTACCCCTTCACGAGCAGCGCCAAAACCAACATTGGCTTCAACATTTCCAGTACCAGCATTACTTGTCATGATGATAATGGTATCTTTGAAACTAACTGTTCGGCCTTGTGCGTCAGTCAAACGACCGTCATCTAAAATTTGTAGGAACATGTGCAGCACATCTGGATGCGCTTTTTCGATTTCATCTAATAAAATCAAGCTGTAAGGATTGCGGCGCACTTGCTCTGTCAATTGACCCGCTTCATCATAGCCGACATAGCCTGGAGGCGAACCAATCAATTTAGAAACGCTGTGTTTTTCCATGTACTCACTCATATCAAAACGAATCATCGAATCTTCTGAGCCAAACATTTCTTTTGCGAGTTGTTTAGCCAACTCAGTTTTACCGACACCAGTAGGGCCGACAAATAAGAAGGAGCCGATTGGTCGGTTTTGTTTGCCTAGACCGACACGGTTACGGCGAATTGCCTTGGCAACCTTGTCAATGGCTTCATTTTGGCCAATGACATTGGCTTTTAAGTCATCTGCCAGGTTAATCAATTGAGTTTGTTCTTTTTCCTTCAATTCGCCAACTGGAATACCAGTCCGTTGCTCAACGATGATTTCCATATCTTTTTCGGTAATCACCGGGGTTTCTTCTTCAGAAACTTGTTTGGATTTCATTTCTTCCAATTTATTAATTTGATCACGATAATAAGCGGCTTTTTCAAAATCTTCCTCTTGAGAAGCTTTTTGTTTTTGAGCATCTGCTTCGGCTAATTTCCGTTCAATTGTTTTTGGATCAACAAATTGAATCGTCAAGTTTTTCTTAGAGCCAGTTTCATCTAATAAATCGATGGCTTTATCCGGCAAGAAACGATCTTGAATGTAGCGATTGGATAAGTTTGCGGCAGCTTTGATGGCATCATCCGTATATTTTACATGATGATAATCTTCATAGCGGCTTTGCAGACCCTTCAAAATAGTGATAGTTTCAGCAACAGTCGGTTCATCGACCCGTACTGGTTGCATCCGCCGTTCTAGTGCAGCATCTTTTTCAATGATGCGGTATTCGTTTAAAGTTGTCGCTCCAACCATTTGCAATTCACCACGGGCTAAAGCGGGTTTTAAAATATTACCAGCGTCCATATTGCCATCGCCGGCTGAACCTGCGCCAACAATTTCATGGACTTCATCAATAAACAAAATAACATTTTCAGCTGATTTGATTTCTTCAATCAGCTTTTGCATCCGTTCTTCAAACTGACCACGAATACCAGTACCTTGTACTAATGACGCCACATCTAAGCGAATGACTTCTTTTTCCAATAGTTTTTGCGGCACATCGCCGTCAACAATTTTTTGGGCTAAGCCTTCAACGACCGCTGTTTTACCCACACCGGGTTCGCCGATTAGGACGGGATTGTTTTTAGTGCGGCGATTTAAAATTTCAATCACCCGTTGAATCTCTTCATCGCGACCGACAACAGGGTCGACATTGCCTTCTCTAGCTTGGGCTGTGATATTGACGCCGTATTCACCTAATAGGCCGCTAGCAGCGCCGGCACCACCACGGGGCGGACGGCCACCGTTATTGTTAAAGTTATTTCCGCCACCAAATTGTGTTGGCGGTGTTTGATCTGGACCGCCTTGTTGTTGCATTTGACGGGACATAGAACGGAAAAAATCATCCAAATTGTTAAAACCAAAGGGATCTTGTTGGGCCATTCTTGGTTGGTTATCAGTTGGATCATTCATCGTTTGATTTTTAATTTTTTGATAGCAGTTTTGGCAGTAATCCATTTGTTTTCTTTGACCATTGACGGTCGCATATAAATGGATGGTTGCTTCATTAATGCCACAGTTTTGACAAAGCATACGAAGACACTTCCTTTCAAAAATTCCTTAAAAGTCATTTTACTTTTCATCAGAGAAAATGTAAAAGAAAAAGGATGATGGTCAATTTTAGTTACTGACCAAATTTGACCTTTTGTAGTTATTATACGATATTTTCTAAGAAGTGCAAGTATTTGGCTTGGTTTACTTCCATTCCCAAATGTTTTTTTAGGATTTTATTTTCTGGTTCTTGTCCGATTGGCTTTTTTTATTTATGATAGAAAAAACAAACAGGAGGTGTCAAAGATGTTTGAAAATCCCTTTGCAGAAAAAATAACTGCCTTAAGAGCCGGTGAGCTTTCTGAAATCGTCGTCACCCGGGAAGAATTTTTAGTTTTTCGCGATGTCTGGAAGGAGTTACCAGATAAAAAAAATATTGTCGGGGAAGCCGGCTTAGAAGGTAAAATTATTTATCGCTATCAGCCTGAAAGTCAGGCGGCTGAGGAACTGACAGAATAAAGCTAGCAATCAACAAAGGCGTTGCCAGATTTTTTTCAAGTGAATTTATTTTAATAGGAAAAGATTTTTCAAAAAAATTGCAAACAGGAGCCTTCATTCCTGACAAAAGTTTAAAATTTTTGCTAAGACGGTGGGGAGAAAAAAGCTGCCTTATATGACGGGAAGCACTTGAAATCACCAGAAAAATCAAGTTTGTTTTTAAATAACGGTCTTTCTTAGTTTTTTGTGAAAAATTCCGCAAAAAGCCCTAGAGATTTCCCGAAAATCAATCGAAAATAGTTGTCTCTAGCGTGAAAAAATGGTAATCTTTTAAATTGAAGGGAATTTCTGTTTGAAGACTATTTAAAAAAAGAAAACCCTAACAATATGTAAACTCAAAGGAGCATGTTTATTATGGAAAAAAAAGACTTTCACGTAGTAGCTGAAACAGGGATCCACGCACGTCCTGCAACATTATTGGTGCAAACAGCTAGCAAATTCAACTCAGATATCAACCTTGAATACAAAGGCAAATCTGTCAACTTAAAATCAATCATGGGCGTTATGTCTCTTGGTGTTGGCCAAGGTTCTGATGTAACAATCACAGCTGAAGGTGCTGACGAAGCAGATGCTATGGCAGCAATCGTTGACACAATGAAGAAAGAAGGACTTTCTGAATAATGGTTGAAATGCTAAAAGGGATTGCCGCAAGTGATGGCGTTGCTGTCGCTAAAGCTTACCTGCTAGTTCAACCTGATCTGTCCTTTAGTAAAGTTTCTGTTGATGATACTGCCGCTGAAGCAACTCGTTTAGACAAAGCTTTGGCACAATCAACAGAAGACTTGCAAGCGATTCGGGAAAAAGCAGCGCAAAGTCTTGGTGAAGCAGAAGCGCAAGTATTTGACGCGCATTTAATGGTTTTGGCAGATCCAGAAATGGTCGGCCAAATTAAACAAAATATTACAGATAACAAAGTAAATGCAGAATCTGCTTTAAAAGAAGTAACGGATATGTACATCGGTATGTTCGAAGCAATGGACGATAACGCCTATATGCAAGAACGTGCTGCCGATATTCGTGACGTAACCAAGCGGATTTTAGCTCATTTACTAGGAGTTACGCTACCAAATCCTTCTATGATTAATGAAGAAGTGGTCGTTGTTGCCCATGACTTGACCCCAAGTGATACTGCACAATTAGACCGTAACTTTGTTAAAGCCTTTGTCACTGACATCGGCGGACGGACTTCTCACTCAGCAATTATGGCTCGGTCTCTAGAAATTCCAGCAATCGTTGGAACTAAAGAAATCACCGCTAAAGTGAAAGCTGGCGATATTTTAGCAGTTAATGGCATTGAAGGGGACGTTATCGTCAATCCTACTGATGACCAAGCTGCTGAATTTAAAAAAGCTGGCGAAGCTTATGCGGCTCAAAAAGCTGAATGGGAAAAATTAAAAAATGCTGAAACTGTCACTGCTGACGGTAAACATTTTGAATTGGCTGCCAATATTGGTACGCCAAAAGATTTAGATAGTGTTCATAATAACGGAGCTGAGGCAATCGGTTTATACCGGACTGAGTTCTTGTATATGGATGCGCCTGATTTCCCATCTGAAGACGACCAATTTGAAGCTTACAAAGCTGTGTTGGAAGGCATGGATGGCAAACCAGTTGTTGTTCGGACAATGGATATTGGCGGCGATAAGGAATTACCTTATTTGAAATTGCCTCATGAAATGAACCCATTCTTGGGCTATCGCGCTTTGCGTATCAGCTTATCTGAATTAGGCGACGATATGTTCCGCACGCAAATGCGGGCATTGTTGCGGGCTTCTGTTCACGGTAATTTACGCATTATGTTCCCGATGGTTGCGACCTTGAAGGAATTTAGAGCGGCTCGTAAAATCTTTGATGAAGAAAAACAAAAATTAGTCGATGCTGGTACAAAGGTTTCTGATACCATTCAAGTGGGTATCATGATTGAAATTCCAGCGGCAGCTGTTTTAGCTGACAAATTCGCTAAAGAAGTTGATTTCTTCTCAGTTGGAACCAACGACTTAATTCAATACACAATGGCAGCTGACCGGATGAACGAACAGGTGTCATACTTGTATCAACCATATAACCCATCAATTTTACGTTTAATTAAAAACGTGATTGATGCAGCTCACGCTGAAGGTAAATGGGCAGGTATGTGTGGCGAAATGGCTGGCGACCAAACTGCTGTGCCAATTTTAATGGGGATGGGCTTAGATGAGTTCTCAATGAGTGCAACATCTATTCTGAAAACCCGTAGCTTAATGAAACGTCTTGACACAACTAAAATGACTGAACTTGCAAATCGTGCTCTTAACGACTGCGATACAATGGAAGAAGTTGTTGAGTTGGTCAATGAATACGTTGCTGAAGCTTAATCTGAATTTGAAAGCTCTATTCTCTCTGGCATTTCGCTAGCGAGAATAGAGCTTTTTTTGTTTTAAAATCGTGTAAGTGATTGAAACAAAAAAACACGCGGACTGCGCATGGAGGCTATTTAATTGGACTTCAAAAAAGTTAGTTCTTAAACTGTTTGGAAGAGAAAGTCTGGAATGGCAAAAAATTATTACTCAAATTTTTTAATTTGTTTCATAATACCACCAGCACATCTCCAAAATAAAGTTGTGATTATAAAACCTAAAATATTCCATTCTCAAAATTATCTTTATTTTTCCAACATTTCAGTAAATTCCCAACCCAAAGTTTCACCTAACAATATTGTTAGAATGATTATTAGAAATTGAATTATCCTTGATTTAGTAGGGTTTTTTATGAAAAAATGCTGAATTTTTTGAAAAACATCAGACTTTAGTTTGAGAGACAAAGTAACTTGCTATGCTATAATAACTGTGAACTACTGAAAGGAGGAGCAACCATGAAAGTGCTATTGTATTTCGAAGGTGAAAAAATCTTAGCTAAGTCTGGTATTGGTCGCGCCTTGGACCATCAAAAACGTGCTCTCTCAGAAGTTGGTATTGAATATACACTTGATCCGAACTGTGAGGATTACGATATTTTGCATATCAACACATACGGCATTAACAGTCATAATATGGTCGCTAAAGCGCGGCGAATGGGTAAAAAAGTCATTTATCATGCCCACTCGACCGAGGAGGACTTTAGAAATTCCTTCATTGGGTCCAATCAAATTTCGCCACTTGTCAGACGCTATTTAACTAGTTTATATACGCGGGCGGATTATTTAATTACTCCGACCAGCTATTCAAAATCGCTTTTAGAAAGCTACGGAATTCAAGTGCCGATTACCGCAATCTCCAATGGCATTGACTTGGAGGAGTATCGGCCGGATCCTCAAAAAGAAAAACTTTTTAGAGAATATTTTCATTTAGCACCAGATCAAAAAGTCATTATCTGTGTCGGATTATTCTTTGAACGAAAAGGGATTATCGATTTTGTCGAAATCGCCAGACAGATGCCAGAATATACCTTTATCTGGTTTGGTCATGTTGCAATGATGAGTATTCCTAAAAATATTCGCGATATTGTCAAAGAAAATCATCCTGAAAATGTCATCTTCCCAGGTTATATTAAAGGAGATATTATTGAAGGTGCATACTCTGGAGCGGATTTATTTTTCTTTCCTTCTTATGAAGAGACGGAAGGCATCGTTGTCTTGGAGGCCTTAGCTAGTCGTCAGCAGGTTTTAGTTAGAGATATCCCAGTCTATCAGGATTGGTTAGTCGCCGGAGAAAATTGCTACATGGGTCAGTCTAATCGTGACTTTCGTCAATTGATTCGAGGAATCGTCGAAGAAGAGCTGCCGTCAACGGTCAAGGCGGGCTATTATACAGCTCAACAGCGCAGCATTAGAGAAATCGGTTTTGAATTAAAAGCAGTTTATGAAAAAGTTTTGTACCAAGCGGATTATGCTAAAAAGAAAGAGCAGGTTCTGCAAAAGGGATAGGAGGCGCAACATGCGTATTGGATTTTTTACAGACACGTACTTCCCCCAAGTCAGTGGGGTCGCAACGTCAATCAAAACCTTAAAAGAAGAATTAGAAAAACACGGTCATGAGGTCTACATCTTTACTACTACAGATCCCAATGCCAGTGGAATTGAACCCAATATTATTCGAATGCCCAGCGTCCCTTTTGTCTCCTTTAAAGATCGGCGCGTCGTGGTTCGGGGCATGTGGTATGCTTATTTGATTGCCCGGGAATTAGAATTAGATTTAATTCATACCCATACTGAATTTGGTGCTGGCTTTTTAGGCAAGCTCGTCGGCAAAAAAATGCGTATTCCAGTGATTCATACCTACCACACCATGTATGAAGACTATCTGCATTATATCGCCCATGGCAAAGTGATTCGGCCAGTCCATGTAAAATACTTTTCAAGAATGTTCGTTAATCATTCTACCGGCGTCGTTTGTCCAAGTCAGCGGGTCATTGATAAACTGCGCAGCTACGGGGGCACTTCACCAATGCGGATTATTCCAACCGGCATTGATGTGCGTAAATTTTCCGGTAGTAAAGTGACTGCTGAAGACACGCAACAACTGCGGGCTTCATTAGGCATCACCGAAGATCAGATTATGCTATTATCATTGAGTCGTTTATCTTATGAAAAAAATATTCAAGCCTTAATTCAAGGTTTGCCGGCAGTTATTGAAAAACTGCCACAAGTTAGAATGGTCATCGTCGGCAAAGGACCGTATCAAGAAGGTCTAGAAGAGATGGTCACAGAGTTGAATTTACAAGATTATGTCCAGTTTACCGGCGAAATCAGTAACAATCATGTAACTCGCTATTATAAAGCCGCCGATTATTTTATTAGTGCTTCCCGTTCAGAAACTCAAGGTCTGACTTACACTGAAGCGATGGCCGCAGGAACCCAGTCCGTCTTATTAGGCAATGATTATTTAGAACAATTATTAAGCGATGTGACGCTCGGCGTTACTTATAAAACAGAAGCTGATTTTCCAACAGCTTTAGTGGATTATATTCACTCAGAGGTCAAAATGGACCCAGAAGTGTTAGCCAATAAAATGTATGAAATTTCCTCTGAACACTTTGGAGAATCAATGTTAGAATTTTACAATGATATGATTGATTACTATCAAGAACAAAGCTTTGAAAAAGAATATGAAAAAGAGTTTGATCCCACATTTGAACGTCTAAAAGTAAAATTAACTTCTTTGCGTCAACGCTAAAATAAAAATACTGCCTTTACTTCAAGGCCCAGCTGTTAGAGATAAATCTGACAACTGGGCCTTTTTGTATAGGCAGTTTTTTTGAGAAATTTTTTTTGTCTAATAGTAAATTCTATGCAGGGAATTACTTATTCAGTCTGCAGCTCCCTTCTAGTTTCATCAGCATCTGAGCTTTACAAATTTCTAAAAGATAAATTATCACTAGAATTCATTTTTGTTTCAGAACACCAGCAGTTAACTATAAAACATTTTAATTTTAATGTCCTGGTCGTAATTACCAAAGCCTTTACCAAATAAAGTGCAACCGCCAACGTGCTCGGCATCTTCTTTGACTTCAATTTTTAAATGCCAAGTGTCTTCAGTCGGGGGGATGTCAGAGATTTTCACGTCTGATAGGGGTTCGCCATCCATGTAAGTTCCGTGATCCATAATCCGAATTGTCTTTAAAAGACCGTATTGGTTTAAATTATCAACATACCAATCCGGATTGTATTTGCCGCGAATATCAGCGAAGTCTCCGGGACTGGTCCAGGTTCCTAATTCAATCCCATTTAAAGAAAATGTAATATCAGAAGGCCAGTTGTTATTAGAAAAAGGAAACTCAGAGGAAATCTCCATTGAAATTTCCATCATCTCCAATTTTTCAGTCGCTGCTAAAAAGTTTGGCGTCTGATATTCCACGAAGCCTTTTGTAAACCATAAAATCCGCGCATCCATCCGATGAGGGTCCATAAAGTATTTTGGTTCGTCCACCGGTCCGATAAAGCCCTGCAAGGTAGCTAGTCCGCAGGTCGGTTCAACATAATAATTTGTATAGTGGCCGACTGGTATTGAATTTTCCTTAGTATCAAAAGCATTAAAGATTTTTTCAGGAAAATTAATATCGATATGGTCGACCCGCAGACTGGAAATTTTACTCTGACCAACTTTTTCAGTCTTGATGATATTGGCCTCTTCCAATTTTTTAACATGCATGGTGACAATAGCGCTACTCAAGCCTAAAGCCTGAGCCAGTTCTTTAACGCTCATTTTATTTTTGGACAGCAGCTGAATAATATTAATTCTGACATTACTCGCCAGCGCCTCGTACACCTTCAATGAATCTTGATTGATTTCTAATTGCATTTTCCATTCACCTCTATATTAAAGCGATTTCACAATTATGTTAACATATTTATTAATCACTGTAAATAATCAACTTGAATTTTCTTTTAATTAATAAATACATTAATCGTAATTTAAAAATATTTTTAATAATTAGCAAAAATATTGTTGACAGCGTTTGCAATTTGTATTATTGTTTACGTGTAAGTTAGATGTGTTTGATTCATTTAAAAATAATTTAATGAAATTCAATCTGAAATGAATTAAATGACTGATCTGGATTTTTATAAAAAGGAGGGAAGGCAAACAGATAATTTAATTTTCCGTTTTAAAAAGCATTTTTGAAATAAATAATGAAAGAGGTAGAAACATGAAAAAGAAATTATTAATTGGTGGTATCGCACTTGTTGCTATTGCAATTGCCTTTTTAGGATTTAGAAATTATCAAGCAGCTCAGGAAGAAAAATTTACCGTTAACTTTTGGTCGCCATTAACTGGAGACGACGGGGCGTATATGGACACCATTGTTGATGAATATAATGCACAAGCAGATTCTGAATATACAATCAATCATGTCATCACTTCTGATATGTATACAAAACTAAGTACAGTAGTAAGTTCAGGAAATGGGATTCCAGATTTAACGTTGATGCATTCCTATAAAGTAGAAGAATTTGTCAACTCAGATATTTTAGAACCAATTGATGGATTGACGACATTGCAGCCAGAGCTGACTGAGAATAATTACTTAGATACAGCATGGCAAGCAGGGACTATTGAAGGAACACAGTATGCAATTCCATTAGACATTCATGCCAGTGCTATGTATTACAACCAAGACTTATTAGAAAAATACGGGGTAACTTCTTGGCTGGATGATAATATTGTCACCTTTGATGAAATGATGAGTTTGGCTGGTCAAATGGATGAAGGAGATTACATCGTTAATAATGCGTTGCTTTCTTGGGTAATTTTAGCTCAAATTCATAATTTAGGCGGCGATATTTCAGATGATCAAGGCAATCCAACTGTTGACACTCCTGAAATGAAAGAAGCACTAGAAAAAATTAAAGCTTTAACAGATGCTGGTTTAATGACTCCTTACGGTGAAGATGGCTACCTAATGTTCCAAGGTGGCAATGTCTTACTTTCAACTGACGGAACTTGGACTTCAACAGCCCATGATGCAGTCGAAGGATTGAATTGGGGCGTCACCAATATTTATTCGACTTCTGATCAAATTGCAACTAACCGGGCAGCTTCCCATATGTTTGCTACATTGAAGAGCGAAAGTCGTACTGCTGAAAAAGAAGAAGTAATTGCTGATTTCTTGGATTTTGTTCGCTCCAATTCAATTGAATGGGCTAAGGCTGGTCAAATTGTTGCAAGTAATGAGGTTTTAACTAGCGAAGAGTATAAAGAATATCCACAATCATTCTTTACTTCAACACCTGAAGAAGAAGAAACACTTTATATCTTTGATTATGTGTACTTCTCATATGTTTTAGAAGCTTTAGATGTGTATGCTACTGATATTGCTTATGGTGAGTTAGATATGGATGAAGGCTTGACAACTATGCAGCAATACGTGCAAGACAAGATTGCTGAGGTTGCAAAATAATTTAAATCAAGAAGAGGGCTTGTGACCTATCTCAACGTCAAAAGCCCTCTTAAATTTTAGAGAGGAAGTACCGCCATGAAAAAGAAAAAAGTTAACTGGGCTTCCATGTTTTTCATTGGGCCGCATTTAATTCTATTTATCATCTTTATCTGTATACCAACAGTCTATGGTATTTACGCATCTTTTACTAAATGGAATCTTATTTCTGACCCAGTCTTTGTGGGCTTAGACAACTATAGGACGCTCTTATTTGATAGTTCATCCACCTTTTATACTCAGTTTTGGAATGGTTTGAAAAACACCTTTATTTTTGTCATTATCATGGTGCCATTGCAGATAATTATTCCTTTGTTAATTGCTGCAGCTTTACAGCATAAAGGCGTTAAACTAAAAGGTTTTTTCCAAGCCATTTTATATATTCCTGGTTTAATTTCAGTTTCTGCCGGTTCACTCATCTGGTCACTGATTTTTCACTCTCAATTAGGTGCGATGAATAATATTTTTGGGTTTGATTTTTCATGGGCCGCTAAGCAACCCTATGCCTGGATTTTAATTTTTGTTGTCAGCATCTGGGGAGCTATCGGGGGAAATATGATTATTTACCGATCGGCTTTGGCTGGGGTGAACGAAGATTTATACGAAGCTGCTGAAATTGATGGCGCAGGACCCGTCCAAAAATTCTTCAATGTAACTTTGCCATCCATTCGTTTCCCATTATTATACACACTTGTGATGACGACGGCAGGAGCCTTTAATGTTTTCGCTCAACCGCTAATGATGACAAATGGTGGACCAAATCAAAGTACGAGTGTTTTGATGATGTATATTCGCTCTTTGGCCTTTAGTCAAGGAGAATCTATCGCAGGGATGGCTTCAGCGATGGCAGTTATTTTAGGGTTAATAATTATGTGTGTATCTGTGTTCCAATACTTCTTACTCGATAAAAGCAATACTTAATGGAGGCGAAAACAATGAATACCAAAAAAAGAAATTTACCAAGTATGTTTGTGGCTTACGCCTTCTTGATTGTTCTCTGTGTCATTTGGGTGATTCCACTGATTTTCAGCTTTACGACGTCTTTTCGTTCGCAAACAGAAATCGTGTCGACAGGTTTTAGATTATTGCCAGTCAACTGGATTTTAGATAATTATGTGGCTATCTTAGCCAATACGTCAACAGCACCAATTGTGCAGTGGTTAGGCAATTCATTATTTATTGCCATTACCCACACCTTTTTAGTAGTTATCGTCGTGGCGATTACAGCTTATGGCTATGGCCGGATGCGTTTTAAATATCGTGACCGCCTATTTTACATTTTGATGGGGATTTCCATGTTCCCCGGTGTTGTAAACTTAATTCCCAGCTATAAAATTATTGAAACCTTTGGCTGGGTTAATTCATCTTTAGCAATGATTATTCCCGGTCTTGCGGGAATGGGAAATATTTTCTTAGTCAGGCAGTTTATGAAGGGCATTCCGATGGAGTTCGATGAATCAGCGCGGATTGATGGCGCAGACGAATTTACAATTTTCGCTGAAATTATTGTGCCCTTGATTAAACCGGTGTTAATTGTTTCAGGTTTGTTCTCCTTCACAGGCTCTTGGAATGATTTCTTGTGGCCAGTTATCGTGTATACCGATGTGAATAAAATGCCAATTACGGCTGGATTATTATTACTGAGAGATATTTATGGAAATTATCGAATGATTGGGCAATTAATGGGGTCAGCCTTGATTGCAATTATTCCAACCGTACTTTTGTTCTTATTTGCACAAAAATATTTTATTGAATCTATGAACCTAAATGCTGGTATTAAAGGATAGTGAAGAGGATGAAAAGAAAAGCAGAACGAAATCTATCAAAAGCAGCTGCCGTCTGGGATGTATTAGTTGGTTTAGTAACGATGTTTGGCTACTATCCATGGTTTGAGGAACAGGGAATCGGGGTTTTTCAATCGAATGACAACTATGACTATTTAAATTCCAGCTTAGTCGTTATGTTTTCAAAGGTTGTCTTAATCGTGGCCTTAGCCACAATTTTAATGGGAATAGTCAGTTGGATTGTCGCCAAAGATATGAAGGACAATCAAATTGAAAAAGGCCGGATGCGTTGGTTGATTGCCTGCAGCATTATTCATTTGGTGATTTATGATGTCGTTGGAATTTTATTCTACCTGTTAGCATCCTTGCTGTATATTTCCAAAAACAAAGCTTTAAAAATGAAAAAAATGGATGTTGGTTATAACTAGAGGGGAGTAAGATTTATGACAGAGACTTTTTTGAATCCGATTGTTTATGAACGAGCCGATCCTTGGGTTTATAAGCATACGGATGGTTATTATTATTTCACTGGTTCAGTACCGGGCTATCAAGAGATTGAGGTTAGGCGGGGAAAAACTCTGAATGATTTAAGAAATGGTGAAACTAAAATTGTTTGGCACGCTCACAAAAAAGGTTTGCTGAGTAATTTAATTTGGGCACCGGAAATTCATTTTATTCGTGGCAAGTGGTATATCTTTTTTGCGGCAGCTGATGATGCAAAGCAGCGCAATCGCCACCATCATCATCGAATGTTTGTAATTGAAAATAGCAATCCAGATCCTTTTTCTGGTGAGTGGGTTGAAAAGGGGCAAATAAAAACCCAGTTTGAAAGCTTTAGTCTGGATGGGACTGCTTTTGAGCATCAGGGCCGACTGTATTATGTCTGGGCACAGTTAGATCCTAGCATTCCTGGAAATTCCAATTTATATATTTCTGAAATGGAAAATCCTTGGACATTGAAAGGTCGCCAAACTTTATTAACTATCCCCTCCCATGGCTGGGAAAAAATCGGTTTTAAAGTAAATGAGGGGCCAGCTGTTATTACAAAAGGGGAACATATTTTTATTGCTTATTCTGCTAGCGCTACAGACGAAAATTACGCAATGGGTATTTTATGGGCTGACATCAATAGTGACTTACTTGATGGTTATTCTTGGCAGAAAAGCAGTGAGCCGGTTTTTACAAGTTCTGAAAAAAATAACTTATATGGACCCGGTCATAATTCTTTCACGAAAAGTTTTGATAATCAAGAGGATGTTATCGTGTACCACGCTCGTCCAGAAAAAAATCATGCAGGTGATCCTCTTTTTAATCCAAATCGTCATGCATATGCACAAATTTTTACATGGGATGAAAATAATTTTCCGATTTTTGGGATTCCCGGAGAAACTTTAGCTAGTTTGACTCCGAGATAAGGAGGAAAAAATTGCAAAAAAGAACAAAGATAATCTGGGGAAGTCTAATAGCTGTTACACTCCTAACAGGTTGCAGTATTGCTCAAGGGGTTGAAAGCATTGAACAAAAAGCATGGACCACTCATCCGCAAGAGAAAGTTTCAATTCATGATCCTTCCATTGAAACTGTTGAAAATCAAGATGGCAAAACAACCTATTATCTTTTTGGCTCTCATTTAGGACAAGCTAAATCTGATGATCTGTTAAGCTGGGATGTTCCCTTTACGACTGAATATGAAAATATGGAAGACAATATTATCTACGGCAATGTTGCGGAAAATCTTGCTGAGACATTTGAATGGGCAGGCTATGACGATGCCGATTCTGCCGGGGGCTATAGTTTATGGGCTCCAGATATTATTTGGAATGAAGCGTATGAATGGCCAGATGGTGAAACTGGGGCCTTCATGCTGTATTATTCCGCCAGTTCAACTTGGCGTCGTTCAGCAATCGGTTTTGCTGTTGCAAAAACGATTGAAGGACCTTATAGCTATGCGGATACTATTATGTACTCGGGATTTACTGAAAAGGATTCTACTGATGGCAGTGAGCGAAATACAAATTATCAAAATACAAATCTAAAACAGCTGATGGATGATGATATTATTGAGGACTTTAATTCAGAATGGGCGATTGAAGAGGGCTTAACTTATAACACTGATTATGCACCCAATGCAATAGACCCAACTTTATTTTTCGATGAAAATAATCAATTATGGATGACATATGGCTCTTGGTCAGGCGGCATTTTTATTTTAGAGATGGATGCTGCCACGGGTCGGCCTATTTACCCAGGGACAGATTCAAAAACCAGCGATGGCAGAATGATTGACCGTTATTTTGGTACTAAGCTATCAGGGGGCTTTCATCAATCTGGAGAAGGACCATATATTCTATATGATAAAGACACGGATTATTATTATTTGTTTGTGACCTATGGTGGATTATCTGCTAAAGGCGGCTATAATATGCGTTTATTCCGATCGCAAAATCCGGATGGTCCATATACCGATGCCAAAGGAAATAGCCCAATCATTGCTGCTGGAGAGTTAAACGATCAATACGGAATTAAATTAATGGGCAATTATCAATTTTCAAATCAAGCAGTCGGTTATCGAGCAGGTGGTCATAATTCTGCATTGATTGATGAAGATGGACAATGGTATTTAATTTATCACAGCCGCTTTAACAATGGTGGTGAAAATCATGAGGTCCAAGTCCATCAAATGGTGATGAATGAAGCTGGTTGGCCGGTACCGCTACCCTATGCTTATAGTGGTGAGCCACTTGAATTAAAAAATTTAAGTGAAGCTGAGATTGTCGGTAGCTATGAATTTATTAATCATGGGACAGATAGTGGAAAAACTATGCTAGACACTTTAGCAATTTCTTTAAATGCTGATGGAACAATTAGCGGTGATGTCAGCGGAGAATGGCAACAAGGAAATCAAGGGTCAGTTACTATCCATCTTAAAAATGCTACCTATAGCGGCCATTTTGTTGAACAGCAGTTAGAAGATAATTCTGGAACTGTTTTAACTTTTTCAGCAATCGGAACTAACAATGAAACCATCTGGGGCAGTAAACTTGCCTAAGCTTTAATCAAAAATAGGAGGATGCAAATCAATGTCTATCAAAATCTTAAACAAAAAATCAGGGCCAACAATCAGTAAATATATCTATGGTCACTTTGCAGAACATTTAGGTCGCTGTATTTATGAAGGTCTTTATGTAGGAACAGATTCACCAATCGCCAATGTAAATGGCATGCGGACGGATGTTGTGGAAGCACTGAAAAATATTAAAATTCCCGTGTTGCGTTGGCCGGGGGGCTGTTTTGCTGATGAATATCATTGGAAAGACGGCATCGGTGCCAAAGAGAACCGCAAAAAAATGATTAATACTCATTGGGGCGGTGTTGTGGAGAATAATCATTTCGGAACCCATGAATTTTTTGAATTGGTTAAGCAGTTAGAGTGTGAAGCCTACGTCAATGGTAATGTCGGCAGCGGCACAGTTCAGGAAATGTCTGAGTGGGTGGAATACATTACGATGGCCGGTGTTTCACCGATGGCCGATTGGCGCAGAGAAAATGGGCGTAAAGAACCGTGGGAGATGAAATTCTTTGGTGTCGGCAATGAAAACTGGGGCTGCGGCGGTAACATGCGCCCTGAATATTATGCTGATTTATATCGTCGCTATCAAACGTATGTTAGACAATACGGCGACCAAAAAATTTATAAAGTTGCTGGTGGGGCCAATGTTGACGATTATCATTGGACTGATGTTTTAATGAAGAATGCCCACTGGCTGATGGATGGCTTAAGTTTACATTATTATGTGCATCCCCAAGGGTGGGAGAAAAAAGGCAGTGCCTTAGATTTTGATGAAGCAGAATGGTTTGTCACCTGTCAAAAGGCGGCTTATATGGATGAGTTAATTACTCGCCACAGCACCATCATGGACCAATATGATCCAGAACAACGAGTGGGCATCATTGTTGATGAATGGGGCACATGGTTTAGCGCTGAACCTGGCACAAATCCGGGCTTTTTATATCAGCAAAATACAATTCGTGATGCAATGGTAGCGGCGATTACTTTAAATATTTTCCATAACCATGCAGAACGGGTGCACATGGCAAACATTGCACAAACAGTTAACGTCCTGCAGGCGATGATTTTAACTGATGGCGATAAAATGATTAAAACACCAAGTTATCACGTTTTTGATTTATACAAAGAGCATCAAGACGCTGAGCGGGTGGACTTATATGGTCAGGCACCAGAAACAATAACATATACGGCTTCAAAAAAAGACGGGGTCCTGCAGTTATCTATTTGCAATTTTGCAGTCAGCGGCTCAGAGGAATTGAGTTTTGAGATGGAATCAGCGATAAAAGCTGTCAAGTCAGCTCGCTTCATCACGGCTGATAAAATGAATCAGCATAATGATTTTGATTCACCAGAAGAAATTGTTATTCAAGATTTTAAAGATTTCGCAACTGCGGGGGAAAATTTAACCGTCACAGTTCCGGCGATGAGCGTTATGACACTCGCAATTCAATTGTAAAATGGCTTGCCGTGGATGCAATATTCAGACGGAAGTGGAGGCAGCCGATGTTGCTAGCTTAATTGCCGAGCAATTGGCTTTAGAAATAAATTTAATTCATCCAGAAATTGCTGAACAACGTAAAACAATTTGTGAGGCTTGCCCGTTTCGTTTTAAAGAAACCTGCAGCAAGTGTGGTTGTTTTTATGAATTTCGGGCCAACTTAGCAAATAAAGATTGTCCAGCTGGTTTCTGGAAATAAGAATAGGCTTGGGACATCCAGTTGGAGGTGCCAAGCTTTTTTTAGTAGGTGAATAGATGGAAGATGTTAGAGGGGTTCATGACCCAACGATTATTGAAGCAAATCAGCAATTTTATTTATTTTCAACAGACACGCAACAACCGCCAACTCAAGGCGTGCCAATTCGAGTCTCGAAGAACTTGTCCGATTGGCAGTTTGTCGGCGCTGCCCTAAAAGGAGTACCGCAAGAAGCACAGGAGTGGAGTCAGGCTCAAGGGCTTTGGGCTCCTGATGTTGTCCAAGTGGGGGCAGAATTTCGCATGTATTATTCGGCTTCAACTTTTGGCAGTACAACCTCGCTGATTGGTCTGGCAACGGCCGCTGACCCAAGCGGCCCCTGGACCGATCAAGGGGCAGTAGTTAAAACCAATCCAGAAATTGCTGCCCATAATGCAATTGATGCGAATCTCACTTTGGATCGTGAGGGCAATCAATGGCTAGTCTATGGTTCATTTTTTGGCGGGATTTATTTAGCGAAGATTAATCCTAAAACAGGTAAATTATTTAACCCTGACGATTATGGAATAAAAATTGCTCAGCGGCCGCAGACAGTAGATGGGGCAATTGAAGGGCCTTTTATTTATTATCATCCTGAAACAGATTATTTTTATTTATTTGTTTCCTTTGATTCTTTAAACGATAGCTATAATATCCGGGTCAGTCGGGCTCGGGAAATTACGGGGCCGTATCTTGATTTAGCAGGTCGCAAAATGATGGACTTTGACTCCCCACCAAGAGAAATTGGTGTTAAACTTTTAGGGAGTTATCAATTTGCTAAAGAAAATCCCGTCTATGGACCGGGGCACAATTCTATTTTTAAGACGTCTCAAGGAGAGTTATTTTTAGTTTATCATTATCGGCGGCGACCTTTTTCCGATGAATTTTACTTAGGCATCCGTAAACTTTTTTGGTTGGATAATGGTTGGCCCGTCGTAGCTGCTGCAACAATTGGGGAGATTGGTGAAATAGAAACGTTAGATACATTAACTGGCTCTTGGGAAGTGGTGACGTTTGATTATACTGAGACATTGAAAAAAAGTGTCCTTCAAGAAGTAGAAATTAAGCGTCTGAATGATCAGTATTACTGGAATGAAATGCAAATTATTCCCTATAGTATCGATCAGCAGCTTTATTTTTCTGGATTAAATCATCAGGGCGTTGCTGTTTTTGGGAAAAAATTTAAGGAGGCTAACAATGATTTCACCAAAAGGCTGGAATAGCTGGGACAGTTATGGTGCCTCAGTATCAGAAGCTGAGGTTAAGCAAAATGCATTATGGTTAAAGGAAAATTTATTGGAATTTGGCTGGGATTATGTCGTTGTCGATATTCAATGGTACGAGGCGACGGCCGATTCCTCTTTGTATCATAATTTTGCTCATTTAACGATGGATCAGTTCGGTCGACTGCAGCCGGCTGTCAATCGTTTTCCATCAGCAACAGGCGAAAAAGGTTTTAAACCATTGGCTGATTTTGTTCATGATTTGGGTTTGAAATTTGGCATTCACATAATGCGGGGGATTCCTAGAGAAGCAGTGCATCAGCATTTGCCAGTTTTTGGTACTGATAAAACGGCGGATCAGATTGCTTTGAATAATATTTGTCCGTGGAATGCTGACATGTATGGTGTCGATGTCAGTCAGCCGGCTGGACAAGCGTATTATGACAATCTTATCCAAATGTATGCTGATTGGGGCGTTGACTTTATTAAAGTCGATGACATTGCCGATTCAAAAATTTATCACGGTGCCCACAAAGAAGAGATTGTGGCTTTAGCTCAAGCCATAAAAAATTGTGGTCGAGAAATTGTCTTGTCTTTATCACCGGGACCGGCTCATCTTGAAGATGGCAGTTTCTTGCAACAGCACGCCAATATGTGGCGCTTAACTGATGACTTTTGGGATAATTGGCCGCAACTTTATCAAATGTTTGAAAAATGTGAGCAGTGGGCGCCGTTAATTGAAAACGGCAGTTATCCTGATTGTGATATGTTGCCGCTGGGGCATATCGGGATTCGCTCAGTTGACGGTGGTGGCGGCAATCGTCAAAGTAATTTTACTCCTGCCGAGCAACAGGCAATGATGACTTTATGGGGAATTTTTCAATCGCCGCTGATGTTCGGCGGTGAGCTGACAGATATAAATGAAGCAACGTACCGCCTGTTAACTAATAAGGACTATTTAAAAATGCACGAGAGTCTGAATTATCAACGACAAATTTTCCGAACAGACGAATGGGTTATCTGGTTTGGGAAAAGTGCTGATACTGAGTATTACGCTATTTTTAATTTGGCGGATGAAGAACGCCAGCTACCAGACGACTTATTGTCAGCCTATTTTTCAGGAACAAACTTTTTTGATATTTGGCAGGGCACAACTTGGCAGCCTGGAAAACTAGCGGCCCACGGTTCAACTTTAATCAGAAAGGAAAATTAGCATGCGGGAATTTTCATTAAAAGAAGTCAAGATGCAGGATGATTTTTGGCGGGGGTATCAAAAATTAGTCGCCACTGAAACCATTCCTTATCAATACCAAGTTTTAAACGATGAAATTGAAGTGGATGTTCAGGCGGAGCGAGAGGATAATAATTTGCCGGCCGGTAAAAGTCATGCGCTAGCCAATTTGCGGATTGCTGCGGGTCAGGAAAAAGGCGAGCACTTTGGCTGGTTTTTTCAAGATAGCGATGTCTATAAATGGTTAGAGTCATTAGCCTACAGTCTGTTGAATCAGCCGGATGCAACTTTAGAAAAGTTGGCCGATGAAGTGATAGACTTGATTGCAGATGCGCAAGAGGCAGATGGTTATTTGAATACTTTCTTTCAATTGACTCGCCCAAATTTAAAATATCGGCAATTGTACTTTAGTCACGAGCTGTATTGTGCTGGGCATTTGATTGAAGCGGCGATAGCTTATGATTTAGCTACTGGCAAAACAAAACTTTTGGCAATTGCTGAAAAATTTGTCGAGCACATTGCGGCTCATTTTGGTACTGAGCCACAAAAAATTCAAGGGGCAGACGGCCATCAAGAAATTGAATTGGCCTTGGTGCGCTTGTATGAACATACAGGGAACCAAGACTATTTAAGCTTGGCGGATTTCTTTATTGATGTGCGGGGGAAAGACCCGGAATTTTATGCAAAAGAAATTGTTGAAAATATCGAGTTGGGTTTATCGACTGAAACGCCATTGGTCAATTTAGAATATTTGCAGGCCTATACTCAGCCAAAATATCAAACCAAAGGGAAGGGACATGCTGTACGGATGCTTTACATGGCCAGTGGGATGGCAAAAATTGCCCAGCACACGGCTGATAAGCCTTTGCTGGCAGCCTGTGAAGCAATTTGGCAGGATATTGCCGGAACAAAAATGTATATCACTGGTGGTGTCGGCTCGACGGTGCAAGGGGAGGCCTTCACGGGTTCTTATGATTTACCAAACGAAACGATGTATTGTGAAACGTGTGCAGCCATCGCCTTGGCAAATTTCTCCTTTGAAATGTTCAAATTGACAAGTCAGCATCAGTATCTGGAAACAATGGAGCGGGCCCTTTACAATTGTGTTTTGGCTGGCGCCGCAATTGACGGCAAGCATTTCTTTTATGTAAATCCGTTGTCTGTTAACCCAGACCACTGTGCTGAAAATCCCGATTTAGGACATGTCAAGCCACAGCGTCCTGATTGGTTGGGCTGCGCCTGTTGCCCGCCAAATTTTGCCCGGACAGTTGCCAGCGTTCAGCATTATTTTTATACAAGAGATGAAGAAACTCTGCATGTAAATTTATTTGGCGCCAGTCAAATCGTGACAGCTGATTTTCAGTTGCAACAAAAAACTGATTTTCCTTATGATAACCAGATTAGCTTGATTTATCAGGGAATACCGCAAAAAATTATTTTGCGGAAGCCAAGCTGGTGGCAAAATATTGAGATTAAAACCGATGGAAAATATCAAGAATTTGCCGATTATTTAGAATTTCAAGGGGGAACGCAACTAGAAATCCAACTTACGTTTTCCCAACCAGTCAAAGCAATGATTGGGAACCCCTTGCTTCAACAGACAATTAACCAGACGGCCATCCAACGGGGTCCATTTGTCTATTGTTTGGAAGAGCCGGGAAATGAAATTCCGGTGGAGCTATGTCATTTGCAGCCAGAAGATTTAGCGGCCGAAGTCTTTGAAACTGCTGATATTTTACCGCGGACACTGAATATTAAAGTGCGGGGGACTGCCAGTAAACCCTGGCAGGAAAAACTTTTGTACCAAGAATATTTTAAAGCTGAAACGGCAGCAGTGTGGCACCTAATTCCCTATCATTTGTGGGGCAATCGGGGACTAACTAAGATGAAAGTGTGGCTTCCGCTTCAATCATCTTAATTTTAATAGTCTGAAGTTTTAGAGAAGGGTAATCTGAAAATTATTAATTTTTTAGTAGCCAAATCTAAATTTTCAGGCTATTTTTGTATAAAAAACACATAAAGAACAATATTTATTTAAAAAAGTGACTATTTTCAGATGGAAAAGATTGCAATGTAAAACGTTTTCTTAGTATAATCAAAGAGAACTTGGATTTAAGTTTTAGTGCTGAAACGACATTTATTGCCTGTTCCAGCTTTTTTTATGTCTCTGAGTGTTTAATCACAGCCAGCTAAGCATGAAAACGGACGCTTCATCCTGTGAATAAAAATTACGAGCCATTTGGCGAGTAAATTTCCAGCATACATACACCGTTTTTAAACCAAGCCGTTCCTAACACTCAGTCGATGTCCAAAATAAAACATTTGTTTACAAATAAAAAGGAGGCGCAATGGGAAAAATTTATCTCAATAGGAGGTTCTATGGAAACTAACTTTAGCCAGAAAATCGCCATTTTCAAAAGAGGCGATTACTTTGACAATCAAAAATTAACTGTCATTTTTACGACAGTCTACACGTTATCTCTGCTAGCTTTTGGCATGATCCTGTCAAAGCCGCAGGAAATCATCAAAGGTCTCAGCAAAATATTCAATTCCCCCAGTCACTTAATTACCGACTATTTCGCATTGACGAACTTTGGAAGCGTTTTTATCAACAGCGGCTTATTAACGATGCTGAGTTTGATTATTGCAATTCGCATCAAAGTACCAATGGACACAAAATTTGTCGCAGCTATTTTTTCCGTTTCGGGTTTTTCATTTTTCGGGAAAAACTTATTCAATTCGCTGCCGATTATCATCGGCATTTGGCTGTATTCAAAGGCCGTTAATCAACCCCTCAATAAACATTTCAACACAGCCTTATTTGGCAGTTCACTTTCGCCTGTGATTAGCTATTTAGCTTTTGGTCTAAAGCTACCGTTAGCAGCAGGAATCTTCATCGGCCTAATCGCCGGTATTTTAATGGGCTTTTTTCTGCCCCTCTTAGCGGATCATTTCTTTCATTTTCATAAAGGCTATAATTTGTACAATGTTGGTTTTGCTTCGGGGATTATCAGCATGTTTATCATGGGCGTGCTAACGATTTTCGGGCAAACGGTTGAGACAGTCAATCTAATTTCTGACAACGCCCAACGACCGATATTAATTTTTTTAATCGGACTTTGTCTAACAATGATTTTGGTCGGGGCTTTGAATTATCATATTGAAGTTGGCAAAAATCAAAAAGTTTTTGACCGAGAAAAACACCATGTGGCTGTTGGCTTAATCAATATGGGCGCCTTAGGAATTTTTCTAATCGGTTATATTATCTTGATTGGTGGTGATTTCAACGGGCCAATTCTCGGCAGTATCCTGACTATCATCGGTTTTGCTCCCTTAGGCATACGCGTAAACAAGGCTTGGCCAATCCTTTGTGGCGCCTTTTTAGCGAAACTATTCGGCATTGTTGACATCGCTAGTTGTAGTGCAATCATGTCTGCGCTATTCGCTCTAGGGTTAACACCACTGAGTCGGCGTTTTGGTATTTTTTCCGGCATCATCGCTGGAGTGTTGCACATTTCGATTGTCGGCAATATTTTTTTCCTACATGGCGGCTTAAATCTCTATAATAATGGCTTTACCTGCGGCTTCGTGGCAGCTTTTCTGTTGCCGATTTTTGAATATCTTAAAACCAGCCAGCTTTTTATAAAAGTTGCCAGACAAGGGCTGACTCTTCAAACTACTATTAAAAGAATTCCAGGAGAGCTATTTAAACGGCTAAAAATGAATATGAATATTAAAAAGCGTTTGTCATAAAAAACGCTGAGTTTTCGACCTTTCCCTTTGCCAATAATTTCATCTGGCGTATACTGAAATGGTATACAAAAAATGTGAAAAATAATCAGTAGGAAAGGAAGTTTGGCGAATGAAAATTGGTTTTATCGGAACAGGTGTCATGGGGGCAGCGATTGTCCGCAACTTGATGGCAGCAGGTTATTCAGTCAATGTTTATAATCGGACGAAAAGTAAGACAGATGCGCTTGTAGCAGAAGGGGCAGTCTGGTATGACAATCCTAAAGAAATTACGGCGGCTAGCGATGTTGTCTTTACGATGGTTGGTTATCCTAGTGACGTTGAAGAAACCTATTATGGTCCATTGGGAATTTTTGCGACGGATGTAACGGGTAAAATATTAATTGATATGACGACTAGCACGCCAACTTTGGCTGAAAAAATTGGTAAAACGGCGGCTGAAAAAGGTGGCGAGGCACTGGATGCGCCTGTTTCTGGTGGCGATGTTGGTGCCAAGAATGGGACGCTGACCATCATGACAGGCGGTTCAAAAGAAGCCTACGACGCAGCCTTGCCAATCTTTGAAAAAATTGGCAAAACAATTTCCCGTCAAGGAAATTCTGGAGCTGGTCAGCATACTAAAATGGCCAATCAGATTATGATTGCCGGCACGATGTTAGGCATGTCAGAAATGTTGGTTTATGCTAAGGCTGCTGGTTTAGATTTGCAGGATGTCATGGCAGCATTAGGCGGTGGCGGGGCAGCCAATTGGTCGATGCAAAATTATGGCCCACGGATTTTGAAAAATGATTTTGAACCGGGCTTTTTCATTAAGCATTTTATTAAAGACTTGCGGATTGCATTGGATGAAGCGAAAAAAATGCAGCTTGATTTGCCGATGACGACCCTAGCAGAAAAACTTTATGACCAACTGGCCAACGAAGGCTTGGAAAATGAAGGAACGCAGGCGCTGATTAAGTATTGGTGGAAATAATTCCCGATTATTTTTAAGAAATTACTCAAAACTGTAGAAATGTAATGCATGTTGCAGACTCTTTTGATACAATAATACAGAAATGATAAGGAGGAGGCGCCTGTATGAAACATTCACAACTGGTGGCAATTATTAAACGTCTTGAAGCGATGACGGAAGCCACAGATAACGAAGTACAAGTTCGCCGTTTTGAAAAAGACGGAGTTGAAAAATGTACGGTTACCTATGATCAATCCACAGATACTTTTGAACTTACTGAAAGTGACAGCAATCAAAGCTATCAATTTGATAATATTGATATTGTAGCCATGGAAATTTATGATTTAATTCAATAAACCTTTCCAAAAAGAGCAATTCCTGCGTAAAAGGAATTGCTCTTTTTCATTTTGGCGAAACGTCTTCGCCAAACCATTTATCTGAGATTTCTAAAAATTTCCCATTACTCTGTAAAGCTTTTAACGCATCATTGATTTTGGCAACTAAAGTGGTGTCTGTTTTTCTAGCGCCGACCGCAAAGTCTTCGGTCACAAAGCCGCCCTCCAATAAATTATAATTCTCCAAATCACCAGTTTGACTCAAATAATAATTGGCATAGACGCGGTCAATTAAAAGGACATCAATTCTTTGATGCTCTAAATCAATAAAGGCTTCATTAAAGCTGCTGTATAAAACAGCATCCTCATCAACTACCAAATCCTTAAGAATTTCCGGCTGCTGGGTGAAGGCATCATAGCCAGAGGAACCAGTTTGCGCCCCTAAGACTTTGCCCTGCATATCAGCAAAGCTTGTAATGCCGGAATCTTTGCGGGTAATTAAAACCTGATCATTTTCCATGTAGGTATCAGAAAATAAAACTTTTTCTTCACGGGCGGGTGTCACCGAGTAGCCATTCCAAATTAAATCAATGGTGCCGTTAGTCAGTTCCATTTCCTTTAGGGACCAATCAATCGGTTGAAAATCTACTTCGATGCCGTATTCCGCAAAAACGGCAGTCGCTAAATCAACATCAAAGCCAACTAGATAGCCGTCTTGATCACGAAACCCCATTGGCACAAAGGTATCATCTAAGCCGATAGTAACTTTGCCGCTACTTTGAATCGTTTCCCAAGTCTCTCCGCTGGTATTTTTCAAAATACCGCAGCTGCCCAGAAAAACCATTAAAACTAACAACAATAGGCTACCCAAAAATTTTTTGCTGCGGATTTTATTTTTCATTGTCACTCAGCTCCTCGGTCTCTAGTGGCTGAACCCGCAACAATTGATCACCAATATGCTCAGCAAAATCCCAGTCGTGGGTGACGACGATTTGTGTCATCTTGGCATTTTTCATCGATAATATCAATTGCTCCACCTGCTGGCGCAATTCTGGATCAAGGGCGCTGGTGGGTTCATCATAGGCGAGGACTTTTGGATTCATGGAAAGGGCTCGCGCTATTGCTAGCCGTTGTTTTTGCCCGCCGGATAATTGATAAGGATAGCTTGCTAATAAATCTTCGATGCCTAACAATCGGGCTAACTCACGGGCTTCCGTTTCACTGGCACTTTTATCTTTTTTTAAGACGAGTCTAGGCGCCAAAGTTATATTCTCTAAAGCATTTAAATGCGGGAATAATTGAAAATCTTGAAAAACGACACCGACGATCTGTTCCGTGGGATTGCCATCAGCCAAATTATACGAAGTGCCATCTAAAACCAGTTCACCGTTGTCTGCGGATTCTAAACCGGCTAAAATTCGCAGGAGAGTCGTCTTGCCACCGCCGGAAGGACCGACAATCGCCAAAATTTCTCCTTCAGGAATTTCCAGATTTAAATTACGAATTATATTTTTGCTGCCGAAACTTTTATTGATATTTTTTAAAGTAATCATGGTAAGCTCCTAACGATAATAATTTAAGCGGCTCTCGACTTGTTTTAAGAGGACAGTCAAAAGTCCCGTCATCACTAAATAAATCACACCGACACCGATTAAGGGCAGCAATGTTGCATCCCGTTCCATTGCAATTTGACCGGCGCGCATCACATCACCTAAGCCTAAGATGTAAATTAAAGAGGAATCCTTGACTAAATTAATCACCTCATTGCCAACTGAGGGTAGGACAATCTTAAAGACTTGCGGAATAATAATGCGACGCACCGTTTGAAAGCTGGAGAGCCGCAGGACCTTCGCCGCTTCGTATTGCCCTTTCGGAATTGATTGAATCCCGCCACGGAAAATTTCTGCAAAATAAGCCGCATAATTGATAATAAAGGTGACCACGGCGGCATCAAAGCGGTCACTGAAGACAATACCGATACTCGGTAGACCATAGAAAACAAAAATTAATTGGAGCAGTAAAGGTGTTCCCCGCACAATCCACACATATAATTGCAGTAAATAATTCAATGGCTTAAATTTGATTGCCAAGCCGAATGATAGCAGCAGACCCAAAATCAGTGAACCGACTAAAGTTAATCCAAATAGCTGCAGCGTAGTCACTGCACCCCGTAATAATTGGGGCATTACGCCGATTAAATATGAAAACATCGCAAATCCTCCTAAAATTTACCCAGACGAATGTAAAAATAAAAGCATCAATCTCTCAGAAAATGAAAATTTTCTCAGATAATTTTTGCTGTCACTTTGCCATCTAGCCCACTTATTATACATAATATTAAAATTAAATTAAAGAATAAAATTTCCTTACAGAGAAATTTTCAGAAAAAAGAATAAAAAAATTAGCGACAGTATTGGCAATTCTGTTTATTTAATTTGTTCAAACTGTCGAAATTCTTTAAATTAGAGACAACAAGTGCTTGAGAAAAAAGAAAAGCGGAGGACGAAAAATGGCACAGGCTTTAGTGGAAACAATTTTTGATGTATGTTATTTGGTGGGGGTTATTTCAGTTGGTGTCTTGATGGCAACTAAAGGAAAAAATGAAAGTATTGTAAAAAAATTCGGTTTGATGGCAATTTTACTGGGAGCTGGAGATTCTTTTCATCTGGTTCCTCGGATGTATGCTTTATGGACAACGGGTTTAGAGGCTAATGCTGCTGCTTTAGGAATCAGCAAGTTTATCACCTCGATTACGATGACGGTTTTCTATTTGATTCTCTATTACATTTGGCGGGAATACTTTGCAATTAAAGGAAGAAACGGATTGACCATAAGTATGTGGGCTCTAACTATTATCAGAATTGCTCTATGTCTTTTGCCGCAAAATGCTTGGCTGGATTATCAACAGCCGTTGCTATTTGGTATTTTACGCAATATTCCTTTTGCTGTGATGGGCATTATCATCATTGTGATTTTTGCTCAGGAGGTTAAAAAAGACAATGATAAAATTTTCAGCTTTATGCCGTTAGCGGTGACGCTCTCCTTTGGTTTCTATGCTCCGGTGGTCTTATTCAGTAGCAGTCTGCCGCTACTGGGAATGTTAATGATTCCTAAAACCCTAGCCTATGTCTGGGTGGTACTTATGGGCTGGCAGCTATACAAACAGAGTCAAATGGTTCTAAATTAAGACAACGAGAAACTTCGCGACTAAATTTAAGTTTGCTGAAGTTTCTTTTTTTAAAAAAAAGCAGACCTTATCACCAATTCCTTAAAACTTTTTTAAGCATTTTTAGTGAAAAAAATCCAAAAGTTATTTAAAATAGAGGTAACTAGTTCCATTATCAATTATATTGGGTGAGGGTTATGGGAGAGAGCTACTTTGGCGCCGAAGGAATAAATCGAGTTGCGCAGAACAACTCGATGAAGATCTCAGGCAAAAGGACCGTAATCTGACAAACCTCTGGAAAGTGCACATACACCGAAGGAGCAATCTAGTTTAGAGAATCTCTCAGGTCAATCAACAGAGGACGACTGCATATTTTTTTATGCTGTCGTCCTTTTTTGCTGGCTAAAAATTGAAAGCGAGGGGAAGACCATGCCAAAACACACACCGTTATACGAGGAGCACAAAAAAGCTGCCGGAAAAATGGTGGAATTTGCCGGTTATGAATTGCCGGTGCAATATCCAACAGGGGTCATCAAAGAACATCTGGCTGTGCGGGAAACCGCCGGGCTCTTCGATGTCTCCCACATGGGGGAAGTAATTTTTGAAGGAACAGACGCACTAGCTAATTTACAGCAGCTTTTGACCAATGATTTTTCAACATTGGCAATTGGTAAGGTTCGGTACACATTGATGTGTAATTACGATGGTGGTGTTTTAGACGACTTATTGGTCTACCGTTTAAATGAAGACAAATTTTTAATTGTTTTAAATGCTGCTAACAGAGAAAAAGATGTCGCTTGGATGGAGAGCCATTTATTTGGCGATGTGACGTTTGCCGATATTTCTGACGAGGTAGCGCAAGTTGCTTTACAAGGGCCTGTGGCGAAGGAAATTTTAAGCCAATTGACAGCCAGTGAAAATTTGCCGGAAAAATATTATTCCTTTAAAGAAGGAATTCTGCTTGCTGGTGTCAGTTGTTTAATTTCTCAAACCGGCTACACCGGCTCATTTGGTTACGAAATTTATTGTCAGGCCAGTGATGCTCCTAAATTGTGGCAGGCCATCTTACAGGCAGGCGCTGAATTTGCATTAATTCCAGCTGGCTTAGCGGCCCGCGACACCTTGCGTTTGGAAGCGGCGATGCCGTTATATGGACATGAGATGGATGAAACGATTACGCCGTTTGAAGCTGATTTAGGCTTTGGCGTGAATCTGGCGAAGGCTGATTTTATCGGTAAGCAGGCTTTGACTGGTAAGGAAAAGCCGGAAAAAACTAGAGTTGGATTGGAAGTTGTTGGCAAGGGCATTGCCAGAGAGCATGTCGAAATTTTTGCTAAAGATGGTCAGCCAATTGGTCAAACAACCTCCGGCACGATGAGTCCTTATTTGAAGAAAGCCATTGCGATGGCTTCAATTGATCGCAATTTTGCTGAGAGTGGCACGGAAATAGAATTACAGATTCGCAACAAGCGCGTGCCCGCTGTCATTGTTCCATTGCCTTTTTATAAACGGCCCAAATAAGGTAATTATTTTTTATTAATTCATAAAACGAAAAGGGGAAAAAACATGAGCGAAATTAAATTTACGAAATCCCACGAATGGATCAAAATTGACGGTGACTCTGCTAAAATCGGCGTGTCTGACTATGCCCAAGGCGAATTGGGCGACATTGTCTACGTAGACCTGCCGGACATCGGTGATGAAATCAAAAAAGGCGCCAACTTTGCCGATATCGAGTCCGTTAAAACCGCCTCAGAAATTTATTCACCAGTCAGTGGTGTAGTTGTTGCTATCAATGAAGATTTGGAAGACGCTCCAGAATCAATCAATGAAAAAGCCAACGATACATGGATTATCGAAGTCGGCGAATTAGGTGATTTGGAGGATTTATTGACCCAAGAAGAATACGACGCCTATTTAAAAGAAATTGATGATTAGAGGGTTAAAACTATAATATTTTGCACGGATGCGGATACCACTTTTAGCAGTTTTGCAAAAAGCCAGCAGTCTAGTGGAATGGTATACGGCGCGAAAATAAAACTAAATTTCTGGAAGAAATTTATTACCTAAAAATGAGCAAGGACACCAGTTCCACTTTTCACAGTTCTGTAAACAGCCAGCAGTTTAGTGGAATGGTATACGGAATGAAAATCAAACTAAATTTCTGAAAGAAATTCAATACCTTAATATGAATGAGGAGGCACATCATGGCAAACTATATCGGCACCACCTCCGCAGAACAGCAGGAGATGCTTCAAAAAATCGGCCTCAATCAGTTAGAGGATTTATTTAAAGAAATTCCTGAGGCGGTTAGAGTAAGTCAATTGAATTTACCAGCCGGAAAAAGTGAGCGGGAAGTCCGTCAAGCAATGAGTCAGTTGGCCCACAAAAACCAAGTTTTCCCAACAGTCTTTAGAGGCGCCGGGGCATATCGTCATTATATTCCGTCAGTCGTTCAGCAAATTGCCGGTAAAGAAGAATTTATGACCGCTTATACACCATATCAACCGGAAATTAGCCAAGGAATTTTGCAATCTATTTTTGAATACCAAACGCTGATTTGTGAGCTGACGGGGATGGAAGCGGCGAATGCTTCGGTGTATGATGGAGCGACGGCGGCAGCTGAAGCGGTGAATATGTGCACAGATAAGAAACGGAAAAAAGTTTTAGTGGCGGCAACAATGCATCCGATGACGATTGTAACAATTGAAACCTATTACCGTTATCGCGATGTCGAAATCGTATTAATTCCAGAAGTTGATAATCAATTGGATATAGCAGCTTTGAAGGGGCAACTAGATGAAACTGTTGCCTGTACGATTGTTCAGCAACCAAATTATTGGGGAACTTTGGAAAATGTTGAAGAAATCATTTCCCTGACGCATGAAAATCAAAGTAAATCAGTTCTTTCTGTTAATCCGATGACCAATGCATTATTGAAATCTCCGAGGGAATTAGGCGCAGATATTGCGGTGGGAGAAGCCCAACCTTTGGGATTGCCACTAAATTTCGGCGGTGCTTATATTGGTTTTATGGCGACTAGCAATAAAATGATTCGTAAACTTCCTGGCCGGATTGCCGGACAAACAGTTGATAATCAAGGCCGCCGAGCTTTTGTTTTAACGTTGCAGGCTAGAGAGCAACATATTCGGCGGGAAAAATCTAATTCTAATATCTGTTCCAATGTAGCCCACTGTGCCCTGACTGTCTCAATTTATCTCAGCGCAATGGGACCAAATGGTTTGGCAAAAGTCGCTCAGCAATCCTATGACAAGGCCCACTATTTTGCAGCCGAGCTGGCAAAAATTCCCGGAATCAAAATTTTAAGTCAAAACTTTTTCCACGAGTTTGTCACGGAAATGCCAATTGATGACGAAATTTTATTAGCAGAATTAGCTAAGCAAAATATCTTAGGCGGCCTGCCTACAGACAAAGGCCTGCTCTGGTGTGCAACTGAAATGAATACAAAAGCAGAAATTGATTTGGTGGTAGCCGCTGTGGCCCAGATGATTTCTGAGAAAGTTTAGGAGGTGCCACGATGAAATTAGTTTTTGAAAGAAGCATTCCCGGTTACGAAACGGATTGGCTAGGCGCTAGCGATGTGCCAAGCAGCGCAATTCCTGAAAATTTGCGGCGCCAGACTGACTTGCATCTGCCAGAACTTTCTCAAAATGAATTGAGCCGTCATTATACTCAACTGGCTAAAGAAAGTTTTGGGGTCAACGATGGGTTTTATCCCCTCGGTTCTTGTACGATGAAATACAATCCGAAAGTCAATGATGAAATGGCCGGCTTGGAGGGCTTTAAAGAGATTCATCCTTTGCAACCAGTTGAAACAATTCAAGGTGCACTTGAGGTGATGACGACGGCCGAAAGCTGGTTAAGTGAAATCAACGGCATGGACGCTTTTACTTTTCAACCGGCTGCTGGCGCCCATGGTGAGTTAACCGCTTTGCTGATGATTAAAGCCTATCACGAGCTGAACGGAGACCATCACAGAACCAAAATTATTGTGCCGGATTCCGCTCACGGAACGAATCCCGCCAGTTCGGCGATGGCCGGCTTTGAAACTGTTAATATTCCGTCAGATGAATTTGGCTGTGTCGATTTAGAGACCTTAAAGGCGGCGGTTGGACCAGATACTGCTGGCTTAATGTTGACCAATCCAAATACGGTTGGAATTTTTGATCCAAACATTACGGAAATTACAAAAATTGTACATGATGCTGGTGGCCTAAATTACTATGACGGGGCCAACTTAAATCCGATTATGGGGATTGTGCGCCCGGGGGACATGGGTTTTGATGTTGTTCATTTAAATATCCATAAAACTTTTTCAACTCCCCACGGTGGCGGCGGCCCCGGCATGGGACCTGTCGGCTGCAAAGCAATTTTAAAGGATTTTCTGCCGGATTATTATCCAGTTGAAACGAATGGAACTTGGGCCTTCACCACACCAAAACATACAATTGGTCAGGTCAAAGGCTTTTACGGCCATTTTTCAATTTTGACGCGAGCTTTGACCTACTTGCTGACGCTTGGTGGCGACGGTATCACCGCCTCAGCTAAAGCCGCTGTTTTAAACGCCAACTATTTACTCCATGGACTCAAGGAAAAATATCAAGTCCCTTATGGCGACCATTGTATGCATGAATTTGTAATTAGTTTAAGTCAGCTGAAAAAACAAACAGGTGTAAGTGCTTTGGATATGGCAAAAGCTTTACTGGATTATCAAATGCATCCGCCAACCATGTACTTCCCGCTAATTGTTCCAGAGGCGTTAATGTTAGAGCCGACTGAAACTGAATCAAAACAAACCTTAGATGAAGCAATTCAAATTTTCTTGGACCTGTACGACCAAGCTATGGAAAATGGTGAAGTTTTCCATGAGTATCCATTGACGACACCAGTCGGGCGAGTGGATGAGGTGGGGGCTGCCCGCAATCCGCAAATTCGCTATCTCTTTGATTAAATCTTAAAAAAAGTTAAAGCTTCTCAAAAAAGTTTCATAATCAAACTAAATTGAATAAGTATGAAATGCTGATTTTGCATAGGTTTAAAAGAATGCAACGGGTTTTTGACAATTATTTCTTGAGAATGTCTAGAAATTATTGTTAAAATCCTATTGCATTTTTTTTTTTAGTAAGATATAGTTTGAACATCAAATGATTTGATAATCAAACTAATTGGTGGTGGACCATGGAACCGAATTTAGAAACAGTCAACGACTATTTAGTGAGCATCTTTAATGATATTTTGACAATTGAAGAATCGGAATTAAAAAAGTCGCGATTCGATGATGTCTCGATAACAGAAATGCACACGATTGAAGCCATTGGCATGTATCGCAAAAAAACCACTTCCGAAGTTGCTAAAGAATTGTCGATTACCGTTGGGACCCTGACGACGGCAATCAATCGTCTTGTCAAAAAAGAGTATGTCGAACGCATCCGCAGCGAAGATGATCGCCGAGTAGTGAAGCTGGGACTTACCAAAAAAGGAAAACTTTTATTCCGAGTGCACCAGCATTTTCATCGGCAAATGGTGAAAAATATTTTGACAGGAATGGAAAAAGATGAAGAAACGGCGTTGTTAAAAGCGTTAAAAAACCTTCATGATTTTCTGCATTCTTATAAGTGAGGATCACGGATGAAAAATTATGCAAAAATTACTGCTACTGCTAGTTATGTGCCGGCTAATCGGGTAACCAACGATCAGCTTTCCGAAATGATGGAGACCTCAGATGAATGGATAACCAGTCGGACAGGCATTCACGCTCGTCATATCACGACTGGCGAAGATACTTCGGATTTATGTATCCAAGTTGCTGAAAAACTTATCGCTGAAAATAATTTTTCAGCAGATAGTTTAGATTTTATTATTGTCGCAACCATGTCACCAGATTACACCTGTCCTTCAGTGGCCTGTATGGTCCAAGGGGCAATTGGGGCTACGCAAGCCTTTGCTTTTGATGTAACGGCTGCTTGTTCTGGATTTGTCTTTGGCTTAGCCACTGCTGAAAAATTTATTCGTGGCGGCTATCAAAGAGGACTAGTCATCGGCGGCGAAACCACTTCAAAATTATTAGATTGGGAAGACCGCAGTACTGCTGTTTTATTCGGGGATGGCGCCGCTGGAGTCGTAGTTGAAGCCAGCGATGTGCAACATTTTCACCGAGAACTGTTGGCCTCTGATGGTACTCGGCAAAAGAGTCTGACGGCTGGTAAGAAAAATTTTGACAGTCCCTTTTGGCAAGAGCCACCGACAGATGAGTATTTTTTACAGATGAATGGTCGCGATATTTTTGATTTTGCCACGAGAGATGTTGTCAAAAACATCTCAGCAGTTGCGGCAGAAGAAAAAGATACGATTGATTATTATTTATTGCATCAAGCAAATGAGCGGATTATTGATAAAATTGCCCGCAAGTTGAAGGTGCCACGAGAAAAATTTCTCACCAATATGGCTGACTATGGCAACACGTCAGCAGCTAGTATCCCGCTTTTATTAGATGAAGCCGTTCAAGCCGGCACCATCCAGCTGGGATCAAATCAAAAATTGATGTTAACGGGTTATGGCGGCGGCTTAACCTGGGGAAGTCTCCTGGTCACCGTTTAGGACCGTTTGCATATACAGAGCACTGCTCAAGAAAACTAACAAAACAATCGGAGGATTTATTATGGTATTCGAAAAAATTCAAGGCATCATTGTAGAAGAATTAGGTAAGGACGCTGAAGAAATTCAATTGACAACAAACATCCAAGAAGACTTGGAAGCAGACAGCTTAGACCTTTTCCAAATCATCAATGAAATTGAAGACGAGTTCGATGTCAAAATTGAAACGGAAGACGGCATTGCAACCGTTCAAGACTTAGTTACTTATGTTGAAAAACAATTAGCAGAAAAATAAAAAATTAGTGGGACTGTGACATAAGTTAACGGCCAAAATGTTCTGAAGACGTTTAAGCTTTTGTGATGGCTGGATTCTATGCCCGGCTGTCACAAAGGCTTGAACCAAAACATTTGCGCCGGATTATGTCCCAGTCCCTACTGCTATTTTGCTGATGAGAAAGGAACTACCATGAAAACAGCCTTATTATTTAGTGGACAGGGTGCTCAATATCCCGGAATGGGAAAAGAATTATACGAACAAGAAGCGATTATGAGGGAGACCTTTGCCGAGGCCAGCGCTAGTTTAGGCTATGACGTCGCTGAATTGTGTTTCACCGAAAATGAACGTTTAAATCAAACAGAATTTACCCAACCAGCAATTTTGACCGTCTGTGTAGGATTTTTGCGAGTATTGCAGGAAAAAGGCATTACCTACGACGCGGCCGCCGGATTGAGTTTGGGAGAATATACAGCTTTAGTTGCTAGCGGAGCATTAAGCTTTGCTGATGCAATCGCCTTGATTGCTAAACGCAGTCAGTATATGGCAACCGCCGCACCAAAAGGCGTCGGAAAAATGGTAGCAGTCATGAACACACCAGTTGAAGTGATTGAAGAAAGCTGTCGGGAGGCTAGCCAATTTGGCATCGTCTCACCAGCGAATTACAATACGCCACAACAAATCGTAATTGGCGGTGAAGTAGCAGCCGTTGACAAGGCGATGGAAATTTTAACTGCAAAAGGTGCAAAACGAATGATGCCCCTTAATGTCAGTGGACCTTTCCACACAGCCTTACTAAAACCTGCTGCTGAAAAATTGGCAGTAGCTTTAGAAGACGTGACTTTTCACGATTTTAAAGTACCGGTTGTCAGCAATACAACCGCTCAGGTGATGGAAAAAAATCAAGTCAAAGATTTATTAACAAGGCAAGTCATGTCACCGGTGCGCTTTTATGAAAGTGTTGCAACGTTGCAGGGCTTAGGCATCGACACGATGATTGAAGTTGGTCCTGGTAAAACCTTGACCGGCTTTTTGAAAAAAATCGATAAGACAATCCAACACAGCCGCGTTGAGGATAGTAAAACCCTCACTGAAACGTTAGCGCTGTTATCAGGAGGAAGCAATGGAAATTAAGGATAAAAATGTTTTTATCACTGGCAGTACCCGGGGCATCGGCAAAGCTTTGGCCCACGCATTTGCTAAAGCGGGCGCCAATATTATTTTAAATGGCCGCAGCCAGATTTCAGATGAACAAGTTGCTGAGATTACTGCTTATGGCGTGAAATGTATCGGAGTTTCTGGCGATATTGCTGATTTTGATAACGCCGCTAGCATGTTGGCAGAGGCGGAAGCTAATTTAGGTCCCGTGCATATCTTAATCAATAATGCCGGAATCACCGATGATAAATTATTAATTCGCATGAAGGCTGCTGATTTTGAAGAAGTTATCAAAATCAATTTAACTGGTACTTTTAATATGACTCAGCACGCTTTGAAGAAAATGATGAAGCTCAGAGAAGGCGTGATTATCAATTTGGCCAGCGTTTCTGGATTGATGGGCAACCTTGGACAAGCTAATTATGCTGCTAGTAAGGCTGGCGTTGTCGGTTTTACAAAATCCGTTGCCCGGGAAGCTGCTGCCCGTGGGATTACGGTCAATGCGATTGCCCCAGGTTTTATCGAAACGGACATGACAGAAGTTCTCTCTGACAAGGTCAAAGAACAGACTGTTGAGCAAATTCCTTTAAAACGCTATGGCAATGTTGAAGAAGTTGCCCAAACGGCTTTGTTTTTAGCGCAAAATCAATATATCACCGGTCAAGTTATCAATGTTGATGGTGGCTTAGTGATGAACGGCTAAAAAAAATTCAGCGTGTTTGACACCTGAGTTTCTGGAAAAATGGATTACCTTAAATAGGAGGAATAAAAATGACACGAGTAGTAATTACTGGTTATGGTGTTGCTTCGCCGATTGGCAACGATGCTGAGACCTTTAGAAATAGTTTAAAAGCCGGCACTAACGGCATTGGTCCGATTACTAAATTTGATGCCAGCGAAACCGGCATTTCGTTAGCGGGGGAAGTCAAAGATTTTCCTTATGATAAATACTTTATTAAAAAAGATGCCAAACGGATGGACTGGTTTTCTTTATATGGAATTTATGCGGCTTTAGAAGCGATGGAAATGGCTAATTTGAAAGCCGAAGATACCGATGCAGATCGCTTCGGTGTGATGGTAGGTTCCGGTATCGGTGGACTGCCAACGATTCAAGATCAAGTCACTCGCATGAACGAAAAAGGCCCACAACGGGTGTCACCAATGTTCGTGCCGATGTCGATTGCCAACATGGCGGCCGGCAATATCGCTTTGAAAGTTGGCGCAAAAGGAATTTGTACAGCAATTGTTACGGCTTGTGCCAGCGGAACCCATTCGATTGGTGAAGCCTTTAGAAATATCAAACATGGCTATCAAGATGTTATGTTAGCTGGTGGCGCTGAAGCTTCAATTTGTGAAATCGGCATTGCCGGTTTTGCTGCATTGACGGCTTTATCAACGGCAACTGACCCAGCAACTGGTTCTCGACCTTTTGATGCTCACCGCAACGGCTTTGTGATGGGAGAAGGCGCTGGTGTATTCCTTTTAGAATCTTTAGAGCATGCCGAAAAACGTGGCGCAACCATTTTAGGTGAAGTTGTCGGCTATGGTGCAAACTGTGATGCTTATCATATGACTGCTCCAACACCAGATGGCTCAGGTGCCTCTAAGGCAATGAAGTTGGCAATGGCTGAAGCGGGAATTACTCCGGCTGAAGTTGGTTACATCAATGCCCACGGAACAAGCACGCCAACAAATGACGTAGCAGAATCTAAAGCTATTAAGCTGGCGTTAGGTGACGATTATGCCAAACCATATGTCAGCTCAACTAAGTCAATGACAGGTCACTTATTAGGTGCAGCTGGCGGAATTGAAGCGGTAGCGGCCCTAGTTGCTTTACAGGAGCAATTTATTCCACCAACCATCAATGTAACTGAATTAGATTCAGACGTTGAAGTTAACGTAGTCATCAACGAAAGCAAACCAGCTGAGATTACTTATGCTTTAAGTAATTCACTAGGTTTTGGCGGTCACAATGCGGTTCTTTGCTTGAAGCGTTGGGAAGCTTAATTTATATTTTATTTTTACGGGTCTAAGGTGTCTAGAGCATTTTAGTTGGAAGTCTTTAGACCCGTTTTTTGCAATTATTTTTTGAAACTGTGTAGACAGTGAGGAGCAATTATTCATGAATATTAATGAAGTCAAAGATTTATTAAAAAGTTTTGACCAATCCAGCCTGACAGAGTTTGACTTAAAGGAAAGCTCTTTTGAATTATATATGAACAAAAATGACATGATCCGTGGCCAGCAAACAACTGTTGCTGTGACAGAAGCACCACTAGTTAGTTCACAACCGATACCCGTAACACCGGCAGCTGAAGTAATTGGTAGCAATGATGGACCGACAGAAATGTTCGTTGTGGAATCTGGTACCGAAATTGTTTCACCAATTGTGGGTGTCGTCTATCTATCACCATCACCAGACCAAGGAAACTTTAAAGCAGTCGGCGACACTGTAAAAAAAGGTGACATTATTTGTATCGTGGAAGCGATGAAGGTCATGAACGAAATCACTAGTGAAATTGACGGCGTGGTCGCTGAAATTCTAGTGGAAAATGAAGCCGTGGTAGAATTCGGCCAACCGTTATTCCGTATTCAATAAACTACTCAAAAAGGATAAAGCAAATGAAATTATCAATTGAAGAAATCAAAGAAATTATTCCCCATCGTTATCCAATGCTTTTGATTGATGGCGTGGAGGAGTTAGAAGAAGGCAAGCGGGTCGTTGCCAAGAAAAATGTCACCTTCAATGAACAAGTTTTTCAAGGACATTTTCCCGGTAACCCAGTAATGCCCGGCGTTTTAATTTTAGAAGCCTTAGCACAGGCTGGAGCCGTTGCTTTACTGTCATTGCCGGATTTTAAAGGCAAAACCGCTTATTTTGGCGGCATCGACAAAGCTAAATTTCGTCAGAAAGTGGTGCCCGGCGACACCTTAATGTTAGAAGTTGAAATAATTAAAGTAAAAAAAGTAGCTGGCATCGGTAAAGGGATTGCCTATGTAAACGGCAAAAAAGTCGCCGAGGCCGAGTTAACTTTTATGATTGGATAGGTGTCTATGTTTACAAAAGTTCTAATCGCCAACCGGGGAGAAATTGCCGTGCGGATTATCCGTGCTTGTCGTGAGATGGGCATTGCGACGGTCGCTGTTTATTCAGAAGCGGACCGAGAAGCGCTCCACACCCAGTTAGCAGATGAAGCAATTTGTATTGGACCGGCCAAAGCGACCGATTCATATTTAAATATTCAACAAGTTTTAAGTGCTGCGATTGTGACAAACGCTCAGGCGATTCATCCCGGCTTTGGTTTTTTATCTGAAAATAGCCGCTTTGCATCGATGTGTGAAGAATTAAATATTACATTTATTGGACCAAAAGGCGCGACCATTGATGCAATGGGCAATAAAATCAATGCCCGCACGTTAATGCTAGAAGCCAACGTGCCAGTAATTCCCGGCAGTGATGGTGCTGTTGCCAACGTCGAAGAAGCTTTGAAAATTGCTGAAGAAATCGGTTATCCGGTGATGCTAAAAGCAGCAGCCGGTGGTGGTGGCAAAGGGATTCGTAAAGTTTTAACAGCTGAGGAATTGCCGCAGCATTTTCAATCTGCCAGTTCAGAAGCCCTAGCCGCTTTTGGCAATGGCGATATGTATTTGGAAAAAATTGTCTATCCGGCTCGTCACATTGAGGTCCAAATTTTAGGGGACGCCTTTGGCAATATCATTCATCTTGGTGAACGGGATTGCTCTTTGCAGCGGAACAACCAAAAAGTTTTAGAAGAATCCCCCTCGGTTGTCATCGGCAAGCAAAAGCGTCAAGATTTAGGCGCAGCGGCGGTTCGAGCAGCGCAGGCGGTAAACTATCAAAATGCCGGCACTATTGAATTTTTGATGGACGAAGCAGGGGATTTTTATTTTATGGAAATGAATACTCGCATCCAAGTGGAGCATCCGGTAACTGAAATGGTGACCGGTGTTGACTTGGTTAAAAAGCAAATTGAAATTGCCGCAGGTTTACCCTTAGAGTTGCAGCAGGCTGATATTTGTTTTAGCGGACATGCAATTGAATGCCGCATCAATGCGGAAAATCCGGCCTTTAATTTTGCTCCTTCACCGGGAAAAATTAAAAATTTATTACTGCCAAGCGGCGGTATGGGACTGCGGGTGGACAGCGCCATGTATTCAGGTTATACTATTCCCCCGTATTACGATTCGATGATTGCAAAAGTGATTGTCCACGGTGAAAGCCGCTTTGAAGCCTTGATGAAGATGCAGCGGGCTTTAAGCGAGCTGGTGACAGAAGGCGTTGTCACGAATGCGGAGTTTCAATTAGACTTAATCAGCCATCCCCAAGTTTTAGCTGGTGATTATGATACAGCCTTTTTACAAGAAACCTTTTTACCAAACTGGTCACCAGAGGATTAAATTAATCTGGGCTGAAAAATGAAGGAGGCGTGAAATTGGCGCTGTTTAAAAAGAACAAAAATTATATTCGCATCAATCCCAATCGTCCCGGACAACCCAGCAGCAAGCCGGAGGTTCCCGATGATATGTTTGCTAAGTGCCCTTCGTGTAAACGAACCATTTACACGAAGGACATCGGCACGGAAAAAATTTGCCCTTATTGCGGCTACAGTTTTCGGATTAACGCTTGGGAGCGTTTAGCCTTAACGGTTGACAGCAAAAGTTTTCGAGAATGGGATACCGAGGTTGAAACTAAAGATCCGCTAGATTTTCCTAACTATCTTAGTAAGATTGAGCAGCTGCGGGAAAAAACTGATTTGCATGAAGCTGTGGTCACGGGAAAAGCCAAGATTAATGGTAATTCGGTGGCGATTGGTGTTATGGATGCCAATTTTATCATGGGTAGCATGGGCACCGTGGTCGGTGAAAAAATTACCCGTCTCTTTGAAAAGGCCTTGGCAGAAAAATTACCAGTGGTTATTTTCACAGCCTCTGGCGGCGCTCGGATGCAGGAAGGAATATTTTCTTTGATGCAGATGGCGAAAATTTCTGCGGCGGTCAAACGCCACAGTAACGCTGGATTGTTATATATTACGGTCTTAACCGATCCAACGACGGGCGGTGTGACCGCAAGTTTTGCGATGGAAGGCGACATTATTTTAGCGGAGCCGCAAAGCCTGATTGGCTTTGCCGGTCGGCGAGTTATTGAGCAAACCATCAAACAAGAACTGCCGGAGGACTTTCAAAAAGCAGAATTTTTATTGGCCCACGGCTTTGTTGATCAAATCGTACCCCGCACGGAATTAAAAGAGCGTTTAAGTGAGTTATTAATCATGCATACAATGGAGGGGTGGAACTAATGGCTTTAACTGCAAATGAAATTGTTCAATTAGCCAGAAAGCAGGACCGCCCCACCAGCTTAGATTATTTTGAAACGATTTTTGATGACTTTCAAGAGTTTCATGGTGATCGTTTATTCGCAGATGACAGTGCAATTGTCGGCGGTGTCGCTAAATTAGCCGGCAAGCCGGTGACAGTGGTTGGCATTCAAAAGGGTAAGGATTTACAGGACAATATCAAACGGAATTTTGGGGCTCCTAATCCGGAAGGTTACCGCAAGGCGTTGCGCTTGATGAAACAAGCGGAGAAATTCAAACGACCAGTGATTACCCTAATCAATACAGCCGGCGCTTTTTGTGGCGTCGGTGCTGAAGAACGAGGCGAAGGGGAAGCTATCGCTAAAAATTTGATGGAAATGTCAGATTTAAAGGTTCCAATTATCGCTATTATTATCGGTGAAGGTGGCAGCGGTGGCGCCTTAGCGTTGGGCGTTGCAGATGAGGTCTGGATGATGGAGCATAGCATTTATGCCATTTTATCACCAGAAGGCTTTGCATCAATTCTTTGGAAGGATGGCTCACGGGCGGCTGAAGCAGCTGAGCTGATGAAAATCACAGCTAATGAGCTCCAAGATATGGCTGTCATTGAACGGGTGATTCCAGAAACCTTTAACGGCGAAGCTTTGCCACAAGACAAAATCAATCGTTTGGTGCAAAAGGCTTTAATTGAAAAATTAACAGAATTAAGTAAAAAGGATTCAGAAACACTTTTGGCTGAACGTTATCAGCGTTTCCGTAATTTTTAATTTAAAAAAATATTAAAGAGGCTGTACAATTAGTTAAAACAGAGCCGAACTATCTTATATTTGCGATGAGGACCTACTGGACCGCAGTTGCAAGTATAAGATAGTTCGGCTTTCATCTGTTAAAAAACTAATTGTACAGCCTCATTTTGTTTATTCAGTATTATTCCCTTCAGTAATTGTATCATTTGCAGGGGTCTCTTCATCAGTATTATTGTTATCCGTTTCCGTGTCGCTATCAGCATCATCACTGTCATTATCTGTGGTTGTTGAATTATTTGAATTAGAGCCGCTACTTCTAGAATCTGAAGACGAGGTTGTCGAACTAGCAGTGTGCTGCGCCCAATAACTTTGATAATTTTCTGTGGTGCCGCCAATGCCAAAGTTGTAACGACTATTGGCGATAGTGGCTCCTGATGCCCACAGTGAGGTGACTAAGCTGCCGGGATCTGAATAACTTTTGTTTTCATAGGTAAAGTTGCCTTTTCTTAAACCCGTCACATCTGAAACCTGAACAGATTGAACATCAGATGATAAAGAAAATTTCTGATCAGCGCCAAAGACAGTACTGTTGGTTTGGTAGAGGCGGTTGACCATATAGGCTAAAAAGTTACCGCTCCTAACACCAGAGTAGCCATAGAGGGCACTATTATCATCTTTACCAGACCAGTTGCCAATGGTAATCGCCGGTGTCTGCACAATTAACCAAGAATCGGTATTATCTTCTGTAGTCCCGGTTTTTCCGGCCCAATCAGCTTGGCCAATTGGCGAGTTTAAACCGGTTAAGATTCCTTTAAAGGAGGTCGTCTGAGCTGCTGTAATGACGCTTTCCATTAAATTATTCATAATGGAAGCGGCAGACTGACTGTAGACTTGAACAGGATCGGCTTGATGCTGATAAATCACATTGCCGGCATTGTCGACAATGTTTTCCACTAGATAACCTTCTAGATAGTTACCGCCGTTCGCTAATGTTTGATAAGAATTTACCATATCCAAAACGGTAACAATTGAGGTACCTAATGGAGCAGATTCCGTGTTCCAGTCGCCATTGTCAGGAAAATTCATTTTTGATAAATAATTTTCATAGACATAATTAGCGCCTAAAGTATCTTGAATTTCTTGGTAAGTATGATAGGCGGTAACATTATCTGAAGCTTGTAAGGCAGCACGGGTTGATAGAAAATTGCCCACACCTGAGACACCATTCGCATTTTGAATTGGTTGATCGACAGTTTTATATTTTACTTCATAACTGGCAATTTTTGATTCGGTCCCAATCAATCCTTGATCGACGGCGGGACCATAGGCTAAGACCGGTTTGATTGTCGAACCCGGCTGCCGTTGAGTGGTTAGGGCATGATTATTTTGATTTGTGGAATAATCTAAGCTACCGAGAAAGGCTAAGATTTTTCCGGTGGTATTGTCCATCATAACGGTTCCCGTTTGAACTTCATTGCCGGAACCATCTTGAAGCATGTAGCCGTAATCGACGGCTGCTTGTTGCATGGAGTCGTACAATGACTGGTCAATTGTTGAAGTAACCGTGTAGCCGTTATTTTCGATTTGTCGTTCGGCTCTGGTTAAATATTGATTCATATTAGTTGATTCTTGATAGTCTGTTTCGGACAAACCATCATTTAAAGCCAACTGCTCAGCTAAGACATTGATAGCCTCATCCATCACCGAATAGTAAAGAAAATCTCGATCATCAGTTTCGGCAGTGGCCTGCGGTAAAAAGTCAGCAGCCAAATCATAATTTTTAGCATCATTATAATCCGCTTCTGAAATCAAACCCTCTCGATACATCGCAAATAATACTTCGTCCTTGCGTTCTAATCCAGCTGAATAATCTTCCTTCAAAGCACCGCCTTGCGTGTAAGGACTGTAAACAATCGGGCTTTGAGGCAAGCCAGCAATAAAAGCGGCTTGGGCTAAGTTGACTTCCGCTGCACTGACGCCAAAAATGCCTTCTGCGGCTTCTTGAACGCCGGCGATATTTTGACCGCGATTATTACGGCCAAAGGGTGAAACATTTAAATAGGTTGTGACGATTTCATCTTTGGTATAAAATTTTTCGGCCTGAGCCGCCAATAATATTTCATTGGCTTTTCGGTCAAAGGTCGTTTCATCCGTTAAGACCTGCTGCTTAATCAATTGTTGCGTCAGAGTTGAACCACCAGAGGAACCTAAGCCAGTAACTTCAGAAATCAAAGCCCGTAAAACGGCTTTTGGCACAAAGCCGGAGTGTTCATAAAAATTTTCATCCTCGACACTGACGATGGCATTCTTTAGTAAGGTAGAAATTTCTTCTGATGAAACGGTTGTTCTTAATAAATCTGAACTGATGGTGGCAATCTGGCTGCCATCAGCATAATTTAAATAAGATGTTTCTGTGATATTTCCAAAGGCCCGGTCAAAATCATCCCGTTCCATTAAACTGGTATCTGCTACTAGCGAGGCGAAATAACCAGCCCCGATTCCTGCTCCTAATGCTCCTAGAAACAAAAGAATGACAATCACAAAGACAAAAAGTGATTGGAAGATGCCTAGTGTCACATTTGTAATAAACCCAGCTTTTTTTTCAACTTTTTTGAGCTGTTGCTGCTGCTCATGATCCATTGGCAAAAGCTTTTCCCTCCTTGCAAAGACTTGAGAATTCCCGAAAAGTAAATAAAAGTCTTCATGGTATTATAGCAAAAATCAAAATAAATGAATAGGTTTGCGGACAAATAGGTCTATTCCAAAAAAAAATCGCATTTTCCCGCTAGATTCTAGACTTTGCCCTTTTATTTCAACGCTATTTCAGTTAATATGAATAAGTATGTACAGCATGGCTAAAATCTTTTGTAGAACCGTTTTTCAGACGGTTTCAGCGGGTTTTAAGAGTCGACTAGTAGAATTTTCGCCGATTGCTGTTTGGTTTACACTGACCGATTACCAAGCTTCTAACAAAAAGAACCGGCTGATGAAGGCCAAGGCAGGGCAGTAATTTTCTATTAGAAACAACGGCACTAGCCACAAACTTTTACCAAAAATTAATAACTTAGCTAAATTAGGAGGAAACAACATGAGTTCAGGCTTTTTTGAAGAATTAAAGCTGCGGGGCTTGGTTCATCAAGTCACTGACGAAGAAGCATTAACAAAACAATTAAATGAAGAGTCTGTCAAGCTGTATATCGGCTTTGACCCGACTGCTGATAGTTTGCATATCGGGCATCTATTACCGATTTTAACTTTGCGTCGTTTCCAACAAAATGGCCATGTGCCGATTGCTTTAGTTGGCGGTGGTACCGGTATGATTGGAGACCCGTCATTTAAAGACCAAGAGCGTCAATTAAACACTTTAGATACTGTCAAAAATTGGTCAGCTAGTATCAAAGATCAGCTGTCACGTTTTATTGATTTTGAAGATCAAAAAAATCCAGCACTGGTGGCCAATAACTATGATTGGTTAGGTGAAATTAGTTTAATTGAATTTTTACGGGATGTCGGTAAAAACTTTACGATTAATTATATGATGAGTAAAGAAAGTGTGAAGCGCCGAATTGAAACCGGAATTTCTTACACTGAATTTGCTTACCAATTATTACAAGCTTATGATTTTCTAAAATTATACGAAACCCACGGCTGTCTATTGCAATTAGGCGGCAGTGATCAATGGGGCAATATCACTTCGGGAATTGAATTATTACGCCGAGAAAAAGAAGTCCAAGGTTTTGGCATGACCATGCCGTTAATCACCAAAGCAGACGGCACAAAATTTGGTAAAACAGAAGGTAATGCAGTGTGGCTAGATGCCGAGAAAACCTCCCCCTATGAATTTTATCAATTTTGGATTAATACCGATGATCGGGATGCCGTGAAATTTTTGAAATATTTCACTTTCTTGAGTTTGGCTGAGATTGCCGCAATTGAAGCGGAGTTTACAGCTGCACCAGAAGGCCGAGCTGCTCAAAAAGCTCTAGCTAAAGAGGTGACGAGTTTAGTTCACAGCCCTGCGGCCTACGAACAAGCAGTTCATATTTCAGAAGCTCTTTTCAGTGGAGATATCAAAGGGTTAACAGCTGAAGAAATCAAACAAGGCTTTAAAGATGTGCCGAGCTATGAAGTGCAAACTGATGAGAGTTTGAACTTAGTTGATTTGTTGATTGCTTCTGGAATTGAAGCTTCTAAACGTCAAGCCAGAGAAGATATCCAAAACGGTGCGATTTACCTTAACGGTGAACGCCAAACTGATTTAGCTTATCAGCTAGCTGACAGCGATAAAATTTCCGGTCAATTCACTGTTGTTCGTCGAGGAAAGAAAAAATATTTCCTATTGAAATTTTAAAAAGCAGATGAGTGTCGCTTAAGAAGAAAAAAAGCTGGGAATTTTAACTCCCAGCTTTTTCTATTACATGGAGGAGAATATTTTGGCTGTTGTGTTAATGAACGCTTTTGCGTTGTTTACCATTATTATTTTTGGTTATTTATTAAAACGCTGGAATCTGTTAGCCAAACGAGACGGCGATATCATTTCAAAAATTATTATTAATTTGACGCTGCCGGCTGCCGTGATTACCAATATGTCGACTTTGGTGATTGAACAAGGGCTGTTGATTTTAGTTTTAATAGGCTTCTTGTTTAATGGTCTGATGGTTTTGATTGGCTATCTAACTACCCGCAAGCAACCTTTAGAAGCGGAACGACGCTTTGTGATGTTCAGCAGTTCTGGTTACAATATCGGCAATTTTGCTCTGCCCTTCATCCAAAGCTTTTTGCCGGTGGCGGTCCCTTATCTGGCGATGTTTGATATCGGCAACAGCATTATGCTTTCTGGTGGAACGACGATTTTTATCGATCGCTTGGAGAAGATCAAAGATGATTTTTCTTTGTTGAAGATTTTAAAACGTCTGTTTGCTTCGGTTCCTTTTACAACTTATGTTTTGATGTTACTGATTCGCTTATTATCGATTAATTTACCGGCTTTTGTCTTATCTGTAACAGAAGTTGCTGGCAGTGCCAATACCTTTTTATCGATGCTGATGATTGGCTTGTATCTGGAATTGGTCTTACCGAAAGCTTATCAAAAAATTGTCGTAAAGGTTTTAGCTACTCGCTATGGTGGCGGCATTGTGATGGCAATAATTATTTTTCTTTTGCCGATTCCTGCCATGATGAAAACAGTTTTGTGCCTGCTTTGTCTGGGTCCAGTGCCGACTTTCGGGGTAATTAATTCAGTAGCGGCTGGGATGAAGGCTGAGGCGGTCGGCTTTGCCTCTTCAATTAGTTTTCTAATCAGTTTTGCGCTGATGACCGGCGCTTTAACTATTTTACTCTAGCAGACAAAAAAGTTGAGTTGTAGCAGGTTTTTGGTTAGTCTAAATGAAAAGCAGAAAAATGGAGGACAAGATGTTAATTGGATCACACGTAAGTATGAGCGGAAAAAAAATGCTCTTAGGGGCAGCTGAAGAAGCGGCTAGTTATGGTGCCAGTACCTTTATGATTTATACCGGAGCGCCACAAAATACCCGCAGGAAAGCAATCGATGAAATGAATATTCCCGCTGGCGAAGCTTTTATGGAAGAGCATAATCTTTCCAATATTGTGGTGCACGCTCCGTATATTATTAATTTAGGCAATACAATTAAGCCAGAAAATTTTGGTTTTGCAACGGAATTTTTACGGGCTGAAATTGAACGGGCCGAAGCATTAGGTGCCCGACAAATTACGTTGCATCCAGGAGCCCACGTTGGCGCTGGTCCGGATGCGGCGATTCAGCAAATTGTTAAAGGCTTAAATGAAGTCTTGACGAAGAATCAAAAAGCTAAAATTGCTTTAGAAACGATGGCTGGTAAAGGGACGGAAGTCGGCCGCACCTTTGAAGAATTAGCACAAATTATTGACGGTGTGACGTTAAATGAAAAATTATCCGTGACCTTTGATACCTGCCACACCAATGATGCCGGATATAATATCAAAGAAGACTTTGACGGTGTATTAACTGAATTTGATAAGGTGATTGGCTTAGAACGCCTGCAAGTTTTGCATATCAATGATTCAAAAAATCCTCAAGGCTCCCATAAAGATCGCCATGCCAATATCGGCTTTGGCACGATTGGCTTTGATGCACTGAATAAAATTGTACACCATGAGAAATTTAGCGACGTTCCTAAAATTTTGGAAACTCCCTACGTCGGTGAGGACAAGAAAAATAAAAAAGCTCCTTATAAATTTGAAATTGAAAGTTTCAAGGAACAAACCTTTGACCCCGATTTATTAGAAAAGATTATGAATAGTTAATAGAAAAAAGAACTGCTTTGTTATCGCCAACCTTAAAAATAAGGTCGGTTAACAAAAGCAGTTCTTTTTTATTCGGGCGAATCTTTCAAGGAGGAATTTTCGGCCAATTTTTTTTGTAGTTGACGATCATAATTACGAGCAGCAGGGACGAGCCAAGTTGCGACACCACAGATAAGTGTGCCAATCCCGGCAATCATAAACAGTTTTTCTACCCCTAAAAAATCCGCTAGCGGTCCGGCAAAAATTAAACCGACGGGTCCGGTTAAACTGATTAAAGAATTTAAAACGCCTAAAATTCGGCCTAATTGGGCTGCTGGATAGCTTTGCTGAATCATCGCCATCAACATCGTATTAAAAAATGGTGTGGCGATGCCAGCAAAAGCGTTTAATCCGACAAACCATAAAAAGCCCGTTTGATTGCCCGGTAAAATACCGCCTAAACCAGTCGTGACACCAATTACGATATAAGAAATTAACACCGGCAGCATCCGATTTTTCCAATTTCCAAAAAAGCCGATTAGACTGCCGCCTAAGAGCATCCCGACTGAATAAATCACTTCAACTAAACCCGCTTGTCCAACGGTGCCATTAAAATACTGCATGGTCATTAGCGGGTACATACTGGCAGCCGGCATATAAATTAACGTGAAAGCCGCACCAATTAAGGTGATGTACCACAGCCCGCGATTGCTGATAAGTTTTTGAAAACCAAATTTAGTATCGGCTAAAAGCTGAATTTTTTCTCCCTGCGAGACAACTTTAGGAATACGCACTAAAATCATCAGGCTGACGCCGAAAACCGCACCCAATACATCCAACAAAATCAAAAGGTTGATCGGCACAACAGCGTAGAGAAAGGCCCCTAAGGCAGGAGCGATAATAAAATTGGCGGATTGGACCATGCCTAATTGACCATTGACTTTGGTCAGCTGATCTTCTGGAACCATCGTGGGCAAAATGGATTGAATTGTCGGCATTTGAAACGTTTGGGCCACCGAGCGCATCAACAGGGAAATAAAGACCAGCCACAAGGGAAAATGATTTGCCAAAGTGCCGGTGACAGCCAAAATAATGGCAAAAATTGACACTACAATATCTGTGATGATTAACAGACGTTTTTTATCCCAACGGTCAATTAGTGGGCCGACGAAAGGTGAGAGCAAAACCATCGGAAGCATACCTAATAAGGTAGCCAAACTTAAAACTGTTGCCGAGCCGGTTTCCCGGGTCAAATACCAAATGATTGCATATTGGACAATCATACTGGTGATACCGGAAAGGAATTGCCCGCTTAAAAAGATATAAAAATTTTTGCGCCAACCTTTTAAATCAAAATTAGTTTCCATAAATAACTCCTTAGGTGAATTAATTCAAGTTTAGCACAGCCAAAAGCCTTTGAGAAAGCTCTTTTAAAAAAGAAATAATAGAATTTTTGGCGTAAGTAAAAAATTTTGCTGTTTTCTCCTTGAAAAAATAAAAAGGCTGGCTTAGATAGAGGAAAAAATTTTTTTGGCTCCCTTGTTAAGAAGCCGCCACCTTCATGAGTGCACTTTTCGTACTTTGTGAGACACTTAGTAGACTAGAATATTTTAGCTACAGCAATTTTTTTTATTATTTTGCAGCAAAATACTTGCCTTAGAGTTCACTTCAAGTTGTATCCTTAGTTTATAAAGAGGTTCAAGGAGGTTTGCAGCGATGGCACAAACAAATATTTATATCGGCCAGCAAAAGTTCCCTATAGAATTATTGGATAGTCAAAGTGTGGCTGAATTTATCGCCACCAGTCCAGCAACAATCTTTTTTGAAAAAGATTGCCAAGCACAATTTCGGGCTCAGGCCAACGCCATTTCCCAAAATGGTCGAGTGATTGAAGAGGTGAACGCCGGTGATTTATGTTATGAACCGGCCAATTTACGTCTGTGGTTGTTTACGAAGAGTCAAAAGCTGCCTACAGATCGGCTGTTGATTAAATTAGGCAACACCAAGCAGGCTTGGCAAGCACTGGATCACGAACCAGAAATGTTGCTGAATAAAGTAATTGAATAAATAAAAAAACGGCTTTAGCGTTGTACCGCCGCCAAAAACCTATTTTTTGGCGGCGGTATTTTTATGCTCTGGCCGTTTTTTATCCTTTAACAAGCTATTTTTTCAGTCTCAGGCTGATTTTCTTCAGCAGAATCAGCTTGAGGATTAACTCTAAGTGCCTGTCTATGGGAATCGTGTAAAACATTTGAGACAAAGGCGCCGTAGTATTGATTTTTTAATTCTAATTCAATTTTGATTTTTTCTTCTTCGAGTAAGTTTCTTGTTTTTCTTTCAGTCATAATAGTTGCTCCTTTTTTAGTTAGACGGCCTGCGTTAAGTAAGCTTTTTTTCCAAATAGAATTGGCTTATTGCCGCTGTTGCGGGTGGTTAAGAAATCTTCAATGAAACGGACCAGCCGTTGTTCGACAAATTTATTTTCAAAATCCGGAGTGACAGCAATTTCACGAATTCTTCCCAATGAATTGGTAAAAATTTGCAAAGAGGCGGTACCGACAATTTGCTGTTGGTATCGAGCGACAAAGGTGATGTACTTTTGTTCTTTAAGGTAATTAATTTTACTGGGACTGGTTTGTTTTCTGAGGGAGACTGCTTCAAAAAAATCTTTGCTTAATGGTGTGGTTAATTGGATAGATAGCATCGTCTTCATCCTTTCTGGGTTGTTGATGTTTCTAGTGTACAAGTTGGAGTGGACTCGAAGTCAATAGGAATGCTCAGAAAAATTTCATTTTATTTTCAGCAGGTTTTTATCTTTCTAAGTTTAATGTTAATTGTGATGTGGAAGGGATAGCAAAAGTTTGCTTGACTTTGTTATACTCAGAATAAGAAGAAGCTTGGTAAATCAACAACTCAACCATCAGTTAAGTGCAAAAATCAGGCACTCAACGACTGCTCAATTGCCAGGCGCATGACCCGGAGGTAATCTGAAGATGGAATTAGGCCTAAAAATTAAAACATTACGCAGCACCAAAAAGCTGACTCAAAAACAATTGGCAGAAATTTTACATGTCACGCCTCAGGCTATCTCGAAGTGGGAGAACAATAAAAGTTATCCTGATTTGGAAACGCTACTGGCATTAAGTAATTATTTTCAGGTTTCGGTGGATGAACTCCTCGGTCAAAAACCGCCAACGATTTTGGAAAAGCTTTTTGGCAAGAAGGGGAGCCAGAAAATGGAAAAAGCAACGAAGATTACCCAGACACAGGAGCAGCCAAAGCAGATTATTATTTTTGATATTGACGCTAATTTTATGTTGGACGGTTTGATGTACAGCCAATTTTTAGCTACTAAAATGCAAAACTTAAGTAAAAAAGCCGGGAAAAATTATCAGGTTACGGCCCATTCAGCTGCTAAAATAAAAGCAGTAGGAGCAAAGGCCGATCTGATTTTACTGATGCCGACTTATGGATACGCGAAGGAACAAATTGAGGCGGATTTTCCAGAAACACCAGTCTTGGTTATTTCGAAAAAAGATTATGGTTTGTTGAATGCAGAGGGCTTGTTAGCAGAAGCTGAGCCGCTGTTGTCATAAAAAAACCGCTTAGCTGACAGCCCGTTAAAAAAGGGCAGAAAGCTAAGCGGTTTTTATTTTATTGGCTCACGACACTGATGTGCTCGTTTAAATGCTGTGGTTTTTCAATTTCATCCACCATGGCGATGGCATAATCCGCCATGCTAATCTCACTTTGACCTTGGCTATTCATCTTCATGCGGTCATCACTCAGTTGATAGTGACCAGTCCGAATTCCGTTTGGGTTGAAATAGGATGCCGTTGAAATATAAGTCCAAGTTAAGTCATTCGCTTTTTTCAAATCAACAAGAGCTTCATACATATTGTAGGCAGTCGGATAAAATGGTGCACTAGGGTCAACGCCGTCAATCATGCGTTCGCTGCGGTCTTCATCGATAAATAAAGAAGAAGTTCCGCCAATTACCAGCAATCGTGTTTTAGTACCCGTTAAGATTTTTACGAGATGCTCAACGGAAGTTTTGTGGAGCTCTTCATGACCGTTTGGGGCACGAAAGGCATCGACCACCACATCAAAGGGGGCTAAATCCTCCTGCGTTAAGGCAAATAAATCTTTTTTTAAATAAGGGACATCCAACTTTAAGCGTTCAGGGCTACGGACGATGGCCGTTACATCTAAATTGCGGCTGACGGCTTCCTTTAAAATTTCTGATCCGGCGTGACCAGTGGCACCGATTAGAGCTATTTTCATGATAATTCCTCCTTAAATAAAGCTTTGTCTTTATTGTAGGGAAGAAAAAAATTTAAGTAAAGCAAAGGGTCTTTTGGTAAAACATTTTGCTAGAAATAAAAGCTCACGGCTGATAGATGGCCTTAAAGTCCGGTAAAATCTCTTGAACTAAACTTTCGCTGACTGACCACAAACGTTCCATCGTGTTTAAATTGGTGGCTTTGGCTGCGAGTTTACGGCGTCGACCCTGGTCAAAGTATTTGCCAGAGACGGCAAATAAAGCAGGATCAGTTGCCAACTGAATCGCAGTTGCCGCGCCTTTTTCCGGAGTTAAAAACACCTTGGAAATAAAAGGTGCCGCTGCTAAATAGTCACCGCCAAAACGACTGGTGACACTAGTGTTAACAATTCCCGGATGTAAACTGTTAGCAGTTACTTGCGTGAAACGCAAGCGTTTAGCTAGCATTTCCGTAAAGAGAACGACAGCCAATTTGGAATTACTATAGGCTTTAACAAAGGAATAATGTTTCTCACTATTTAAGTCAGTAAAATTAATCTCGCCAAAACGATAAGCGAGGGAGGCGACATTGACAATCCGTGCCTGGGGAGCTTGTAAGAGCTGTGGCATTAACAAATTAGTCAAGGCAAAATGCCCCAGATAATGGACGCCAAACATTTCTTCAAAGCCGTCTTGGGTTTCTTGGCGTTTTGGTGGCAACACGCCGGCGTTATTCACTAGAATATCCAGCTGATTGTGCTGTGCTTGAAATTTATTCGCCAAACGCTCCAGACTCTGCAAATCTCCTAAATCGGCCTGCAAAATTTCCGCACTACCGCCGCTCTCTTTTTTGACCTGAGCTAAAGCAGCCAGTCCTTTGGCATAATTACGAATCAACATCACGACATGAATATTTTGTTTTGCTAAGGCAGTTGCAGTCGCCAAGCCCATTCCAGAGCTGGCACCTGTCACTAAAGCAATTTTTTTCATCCGAATCAATCCTTTCACTACTTTAAGCTTACAGTTTTATTTTTAAAATACAAAAAAGCAGTTCGTCTGATTGTCAAAAAAATTCCAATTAAAGTAAAAATCAAAAAAACTTCCCTGAATCATCAGCTTTGAGCCAATTTTTCCAGGGAAGTTCAACTTCGTTTTGCTTTAAATTTTTTACGACGAGGCTGCGACATTAGTTACAACGGAATGGATTTTTTCCGAAAAATATCTAGTGAGCATTACCAAATATTGAAAATTTACGAGGAGAGCCTAATAGACCACACTCGCACTTTCTGTCTTGCAGACCTACTGGACCGCAGAGACAAATACAATATATTTCGAGAGTCCATCTGTTCGTAAAACGAATGTCACAGCCACAGTTTAGCGATCTTTTCTAGCTCGTAAGGCAGATAAAATCGAAATCGTGTCAATACATTCTTGTAAAATAGCGCCAACCAAAGTGGGAATCACACCAAAACTCGCAATCAGCATCAGCACAACACAGATAAAAATCCCAATCAGTACTGATTGTTTGGCAATCTTCATCGTGTCTTGAGAAAGACGAACCGCCTCTGAAACTCTGGTTAAGTCGTCTTTTAAAATGACAGCATCGGCACTTTCACTAGCAGCAGTCGAACCATGTGCCCCCATGGCAATGCCGATATCGGCCATCGCCAAAGCTGGCGCATCATTCACACCATCACCCACCATAACGGCAGGGGAAACGTGCTGGGTCAAATCCTGAACGACCGAAATTTTTTCTTGGGGCAGACAGCCTGAATGAATTTCAGTGATGCCAACTTCTTGACCAATTTCATTAGCGATTTTAGGACCATCTCCGGTCAGCATCAGAATTCTTTGCAGACCTAATTGTTTTAAGTTTTGAATCGTTGCTTTGGCTTCAGGTCGAACGATATCTCTAAAGGTGATGTAACCGGCATAGTGATTGTCCAATGCAATGTAGACAACCGTTTGATCGGTTGTTAAATCAGTTGTTGAGTCGGTTGCCCCTGCAAAATCGGCTTTGCCAATTTTAATTTCCTGATTGTTAATCGTAGCCTGAATTCCTGCTCCGGTCACTTCTTCTAAATCTTGTACCGGCAGTAAAGAAATTTGTTGTTCTTTGGCGTGGGCAACCAACGAACGGGCTAAAATATGAGTGGATTCTTGTTCAGCACTGGCTGCTAAGCGAAATAAATCTTCAGCAGAAATACTTGTCGACGTTGGCTGAATGTGATCGACATAAAGTTTGCCCTCTGTTAAGGTACCAGTTTTATCAAAGGCAATGCTTTGCGCTCTGGCTAATTTTTCAATCGTGGTACCGGTTTTTACGACAATTCCGTTGCGGCTAGAACGACTCATGCCAGCAACTAAGGCAATTGGAGCCGCTAAAATTAGTGGACAAGGAGAAGCGACGACCAACACTTCAGCAAAACGCACTGGATCTTTTGAAACAAACCAAGCGACGCCACCGATTAGATAGGCAACAATCGTAAAAGGCACAGCGTAGCGATCCGCCAAGCGGACAAAGTGGGCGGGTTTCACCTCAGATTCTTTAACCAATTTAACTAGAGTTTGGTATTGACTATCAGCGGCGGCTTTAGTGACTTTGAAACGCAATGCTACATCGCCATTTAAGGAACCGGACATTAAATCGTCATTAACTTTTTTATCTATCGGTTTGGATTCACCAGTTAAAGAAGATTGGTCAACGGCGGACTCGCCTTCTGTCACAATACCGTCAACCGGCACCAGTTCACCGGGTTTCACCAAAAGCAAATCTCCAACAGCTACATCTTCTACGGCAATATCTTCAAGGGTATCTCCCTTCAGGCGATGGGCAACTTGCGGCGAATTATCTAAAAGAGAACGCAGCTCACGACTGGCTTGACCAGAAGCATAATCTTCTAAGCTATCGCCGCCAGTCAGCATAATTAAGACCATCAAGCTGGCCCAATACTGCCCGACAGCTAAGGTGGCGACAATCGCCGTGATGGCTAAAATATCGATGCCGTATTTGCCAGAACGGAGCGTTTCAATCATGCCGATAAACATGGAAATTGTTGTGACCCCACCCACAAGAACCACAATCCAGTAAGCAATGGTTGGTTGTTGAAAAATAAATTCCGCCGCCAAGGCAATTCCGCCAGCGATTAAAGTCACGATGAATTTTTTAAAATTACTCATGCAGACACCTTCTCATTTGATTTCGTAAATTAAGTGTAGCACCAAGAATTTTTAAATGATAACAAAAACATTTAAATGAAAAAGAGAATCATTAACAATCTATTTTAAAGAAGATTACTTTGTAATTATTATAATGAAGTCAAAAAGCCTAAGATTTTTTCGCAGCTTTTTTTGAAAATTGCTTTTCTTTTGCGGCGCTTTCTAGTACAATGTTTTCTTGAGAGTAACAGAGAAAGGAGCGATTTAGATGGTATCAACAGGAATTGTAATTTTAATTGCCGTAGTTGCCCTACTTGTGGGTGGCGTAGCCGGTGTTTTTATAGCACGTAAATTAATCAAGAGTGAATTAGAAAAAAATCCTCCCGTTAATGAGGAATTCTTACGTTCAATGATGGCTTCCATGGGTCAAAAACCTTCCGAGAAAAAGATCCGCCAAATGATGGCGCAGATGAAAAATAATTCTGGGAAATAAGCGTTTTTATACTAGGGGAAACTGATTGCCGAGAATAGACGGGCTGAATTTTTTCAGCCTGTTTTTTGTGCTTTCAAGACAATGGGTTAGGCAAAAAGTAACATGTATCAATAGGAAAATGAAAAATGAAGAGTTTGCATTTGCAGATGGAAAGAGGTGTCATATGTCGATTTATCGACGGTTAAGTTGGTTTTTTAAACGGGAAAAGAAAAATTATATTATCGGAGTGACGGCGCTGATTTTAGTGGCGTTAGCGCAGCTAATTCCGCCGCGAGTGATTGGGATTATCATCGATGAAATCAATCAACACGAGATTTCAATTCAACGGATTATGCTGTGGATTGGTATCTTAGTCGTGGCAGCATTAGCCCAGTATATTTTCCGCTTTGTTTGGCGGGGACGTATTTGGGGGGGAGCAGCTCGCCTGGAAAAGGATTTACGCGCGCAATTATTCGAACATTTTACTAAAATGGACCACGTCTTTTATCAAAAGCATCGGACCGGTGATTTAATGGCCCATGCTACCAATGATTTAAACGCCATTCAAAATGTGGCGGGGGCGGGGATTTTAACCTTTGCCGATTCGATTATCACCGGTGGAGCGACGATTGTCGCCATGGTTTTATTTATTGATTGGCGCTTGACCTTGATTGCCTTATTGCCGCTGCCCTTTTTAGCTGTTATGGCTCGGGTCTTGGGCAGTAAATTGCATGATGCCTTTCGGGATTCACAAGCAGCCTTTTCTGATATTAATGATAAGACTCAAGAGAGTATCACTGGGATTAAAGTCATTAAAACTTTCGGGCAAGAGCAGGAGGATTTAGCAGATTTCAATCAAAAAATTGACAGTGCGATTGTCAAAAATCGCCGCGTTAATTTACTAGATGCGTTATTTGATCCAGCCATTACAATTATTATTGGTGTTTCTTACGTGCTGACAATTATTGTCGGCGGGAATTTTATTATGGCCGATGAAATTACCATTGGTCAGATGGTCTCTTTTATCAGCTATATCGGCATGCTAGTTTGGCCAATGTTTGCAATTGGCCGCTTGTTCAATGTCTTGGAACGGGGCAGTGCCAGTTATGATCGGGTGAGCGAATTATTAGCAGAAAAAACCCATATCGAAGAAAAAGCAGATGGTGTGCAGACACCAGCCCATGGCCGTGTGAATTTCGAGGTAGCTAATTTTAAATATCCAGATGATGAGAGAAATACTTTGGAGCAAATTAAATTTGTAATTGGTGAAGGTAGCACTCTTGGAATTGTTGGAAAAACCGGTGCAGGTAAGACCTCGATTTTGAAATTATTGATGCGGGAATACGATGATTACCAAGGGAAGATTACCTTTGGGGATGTGGATGTCAAAGATTATTCTTTGGATGCCTTATTGAAATCAATCGGCTATGTTCCTCAAGATCACTTTTTATTTTCGATGACGGTTCGGGACAATATCCGCTTTGCTAATCCTGATTTTACTGAAGAGCAAGTGGAGGAAGCTGCCCGTTTAGCTTTTGTGGATGAAGATATCAAAGGGTTTTCAGAAGGGTATGACACGATGGTCGGCGAGCGGGGCGTTTCCTTGTCCGGTGGTCAAAAGCAACGCTTGTCTATCGCACGGGCGCTAATTGTCAATCCAGAATTATTGATTTTAGATGACGCTTTATCAGCAGTCGATGCGAAAACAGAAGAAGCAATTTTGAAAAATTTAAAAAGCTATCGTTCAGATAAAACGACAATTATTTCCGCTCACCGCCTAAGCAGCGTGATGCATGCGCAGGAAATTATTGTCATCGATGAAGGCCGAATTGTTGAACGGGGCAATCATGAGGAGCTGCTAGCTTTAGACGGTTGGTATAACCAAATGTGGCGTAAACAACAATTAGAAGCCAAAATTGAAGGGGGGGAGTAAGATGGAAAAATATCAATCCGAATGGACAAAATCGATGCCGATGAAAGAGCAGGTGACCTTGGTCAAACGCCTGTTGAAATTTACTAAGCCTTTCCGTAAATCTTTTTATGTGGCGATTATTTTTGCCCTCTTGCTTTCCGTGATCAATGTTCTCTTACCAAGAATTATCCAAACCTTTATGGATAATTATCTGACGAATCAAACAGCTACCACGCAAGTTATTTTCTTTTTTGCCGGCTTGTATTTCTTAGGGACCGTCATCAAAGCAATTGTCTGGTTTTTCCAGTGGTTCTTATACAATATGGCGTCTTTAAAAACCTATCAGTCAATCCGCAGCCAGCTTTTTGAAAAGCTGCACACTTTAGGGATGCGCTATTTTGACCAGACACCAGCCGGTTCGATTGTCTCACGGGTCACCAATGATACAGAGACGTTGTTTGAATTTTGGAATGTCTTTTTGATGGTCTTAACGGGGATTTTTGCTGTGGTAACTTCTTTTATCGCCATGATGCAAATCAATACCAAAATTGCTCTATTAAATCTAGTTTTCCTACCGGTGCTTTTTGGAATTATCTGGTACTATCAAAAATTTAGTTCCCGCATTTACCGGAACATGCGGGAAAAACTCAGCCAGCTAAATACAAAATTGAATGAATCAATTTCTGGTATGCAAATCATTCAGCAATTCCGCCAAGAAAAACGTCTCGAAAAGGAATTTGACGAGACGAATGTCGAGTATTTAGAAACTCGCTACAATATGATTCGCACCAATTCCTTACTGCTGAGTCCGGTGATTAGCTTTCTTTATGCGCTGGCAGTAGCGGCTTCATTAACAGTCTTTGGCTTTGATGCGTTGCATTCACCAGTAGAAGTGGGGCTGATTTACGCCTTTACGACTTATATTCAAAGCTTCTTTAATCCAATGTCTCAGATGATGGATTACTTAAGTATCTTTACCGATGGTTTGGTTGCCGGTAGCCGTATTTTGCGAATCATGGACACAGAGGAATACACACCAGCGCAAAATCCAGAGGCGGATGGCGAAATTCTCTTAGGTAAAATTGAGTTTCGCAATGTTAGTTTTTCTTATGACGGCAAGCATAATGTCTTAAATAATATTTCCTTTGTTGCCAATCCTGGCGAAACAATTGCTTTAGTCGGCCATACCGGTAGCGGGAAAAGCTCGATTATCAATGTCTTAATGCGCTTTTATGAATTTTATGAAGGTGAAATTTTAATTGATGACCGCAACATTCGTGATTTTCCGATGGAGGAACTTCGGAAAAAAATGGGCTTGGTGCTGCAGGATGCCTTTATGTTTTATGGCGACATCTCCAGCAATATTCGCATGATGAATCCTAACATCACCGACAGTGAAATTGTCGCAGCTGCCAAATTTGTCCAAGCCGATGGATTTATTGAAAGCCTGCCAGGAAAATATCATGCGAAGGTCATTGAACGGGGCGCCAGCTATTCCAGCGGGCAGCGCCAGCTGATTTCGTTTGCTAGAACAATTGTGACGAATCCGAAGGTCTTAATCTTAGATGAAGCAACTGCAAATATCGATACGGAAACTGAAGGGCTGATTCAAGAAGGTTTGGCCAATATGCGTCAAGGCCGGACAACGATTGCCATCGCCCATCGTTTGTCGACGATTAAAGATGCCAATTTAATTTTAGTTTTGGAAAAAGGTCATGTTGTTGAACAGGGAACCCATGACAGTTTACTAGCTGAAGATGGTTTATATAGCGACATGTATCGTCTACAAAATAATGAGTTTTAATAATGAGTAAATAAAGTAAAAGTTTTGCTTTTCTAGTCGTTGGACTGTGGGAAGCAAAACTTTTTTTTGTCAAAATAAAGTTAGATTGACAAGAAAAACGGCACGGGCTATTATTTTGTATAGAGAAAAATAATTCTAGAGAAAAAAATTTATGTGAAAGCGTTGACAAAGCATAGCAAGAAGTTTACAATAAATTTAACAATTTATGTGGATAGTGATTGCTTTGGCAAGCTAAACCTGGTATTGTTCTCGTTTATTTGGCGACTTTTGCGCCATGAGAATAATATGAGGTTCTTTTTGACGAGGAGGGTTCTTATTGGTTATTGAAAAGATTCTCAATAACAATGTCGTAATAACAAGAGATGAGCAGCAAAACGAAGTCATCGCCATGGGTCGCGGGCTGGCCTTTCAAAAAAAGATTGGTGAAAAAATTGAAGCCGACAAGGTCGACAAAATTTATCGCCTAGCCGACAATGCGATTTCCCAAAAGTTTCAAGAGCTTTTGGCGGAGCTGCCCTTGGAGTATTTGAACACCACCGATGAGCTGATTAATTATGCCAAGCAGCAATTAAATACTGAATTGAACGAATCCATCTATATTTCCTTAACCGACCATATCCACACGGCGATTGTGCGGCAGAAAAAAGGCATTGTTGTAAAAAATGCCCTGCTGTGGGATATTAAACGCTTTTACCCGAAGGAATTTCAAATTGGAGTGAAGGCTTTGGAAAAGATTGAAGCAGAGTACGGTCTGCGTTTACCAGAAGATGAAGCCGGCTTCATTGCGCTGCATCTGGTTAACGCCCAGGCGGAAAATGACAGTTTGAATGATACCTATGAGCTGACTAAAATCATGCAGGATATCATGAATATTGTGAAGTATTATTTTAAAACTTCCTTTAATGAGGATTCGGTTTATTTTTATCGCTTTACCACGCATCTACGCTTTTTCATTATGCGGATGCTGTCAAACTCGCCTCACTCCGGTGAGTCTGATGAAGATTTATTAGAACTGGTCAAAATCAAATACCGCAATTCCTTTGAATGCGTCAATCGAATCGATGAGTTTTTAAAGGAAAAATACTATTATGAAATGACCGACGACGAACGCCTTTACCTAACCATTCACATTGCACGTTTGATGGAGAAGGGTTAATAAAGATATTTATTTCAATTAAAGGAGGCCCGTAGTAGTTTCCCACTTGGTCAGGGGAAGAGCAAATTGACCAAATTTTGGATAGTGACATTCAGTTGGCTAAACCTTCAAAAATTTTAAAAAACAAATTATTGGAGGAAAACAAAATGGGTAAATATCATGATTTAGCAGCAAAGATTGTAGATGAAGTAGGGGGCAAAGAAAACATTAATTCTTTAACCCACTGTATTACACGGCTTCGTTTTAAATTAAAAGACGAAGGCAGGGCAAACGACGACACCTTGAAAAATATGGACGGCGTGGTAACTGTAATGAAAAGCGGCGGCCAATATCAAGTCGTAATCGGCAACCATGTGCCAGCCGTTTATGAAGATGTGATTGACATTGCCGGTATTTCTGACAGTACCTCAAGTGAAGGTGGCAAAGACGGCAATATTTTCAATCGTCTAATTGATTTACTGAGTGGGGTCTTCCAGCCTTTCTTAGGTGCGATGGCTGCGGCCGGTATGGTTAAAGGTTTAAATGCTTTGTTAGTCTTTTTAGGTTCTCTTGGTTGGTTTAATTACACCGCTACTGGCGGTACGTATATTATGTTGAATGGGATCGGCGATGCAATTTTTTATTTCATGCCTGTCATTATTGGCTACACTGCCGCGAAAAAATTCAACCTACAGCCAATGGTCGGTCTTGTAATCGGGATGGCTCTAGTCTATCCAAACGTCCAATCTTCTGCTTTATCCGCTCTAGCTACTGACGGTGTTGCAGGATACAGCTTGTTTGGTTTACCAGCCTATACAACCTTCTTAGGTATTCCATGGGTGGGTGGTTCATACACAAGTTCTGTAGTACCAGTTATCTTTATTATTGCTTTAGCAGCACAAATTCAAAAATTAATGAAACGCATTATTCCAGAAGTAGTGCAAACTTTCTTGGTACCGTTTTTCGTCTTATTAATTTCTTTACCAATCGGTTTTTTAGCAATTGGTCCAGTTATTTCAATGGCAACTGATTTATTAAGCTCAGGCTTTACTGCTTTGATGAACTTCTCACCAGCGCTATATGGTGCGATTTTAGGTTTCGTTTGGCAAGCGTTGGTTATCTTTGGTTTACACTGGTCTGTTGTGCCATTGGCAATTTTACAAATTACTCAAGATGGCTTCTCACAAGTGCTTTCCGCTTCATTTGGTGCCAGCTTTGCCCAAACTGCGGTTGTCTTTGCAATGATGTTCAAATTGAAAGATAAAAAATTAAAAGCCTTGACTATTCCAGCGATTATTTCTGGTATCTTCGGCGTAACTGAACCGGCAATTTACGGGATTACTTTACCGAAGAAAAAACCTTTTGTCTTCTCAATGATCGGTGCTTCTGCTGCCGGCGCTTACTTGATGATGAATAACTTAACTGCTTACACAATGGGCGGCTTAGGTGTCTTTGGTTTACTAAATTACATTAATGGAACCGATGCAAGTGGTGTGATGACTGGTGTGATTGGGATTGCTATCGCAGCGGTAATCGGTTTTGGTTTAACAATTGTCTTTTGGAAAGACGATTCAGTTATGGCAGACGTTGAAGTAGATGTTGATACAACAGTCAAAATCAAATCGAAAAAAGAAATCATCACCTCTCCTGTACAAGGAACTGTCGCTCCATTAAGTCAATCAAAAGATGAAGCTTTTGCGTCAGGCGCTTTAGGCAAAGGTGTGGTGATTACCCCAACAGAAGGTAAAGTTGTGGCACCTTTTGACGGAACTGTCATGACCTTGTTCCCAACAAAACACGCAATTGGTTTAGTTTCTGATGATGGCTTAGAATTATTGATTCATATCGGCATTGACACTGTGCAATTGGATGGTAAATATTTTGAAAGCTTTGTTAAACAAGGCGACCGGGTGACACCAGGTCAAACGCTCGTAACTTTTGATAAAGATGCCATTGAAAAAGCTGGATTCAGTACAGAAATTCCAGTGATTGTCACGAATTCCGGGGACTACTTGGATGTGTTAGAACCAAGTGTGAAGGAAATCAATTTCAATGACGAATTTATCACGGCTTTAAATCTATAATAAAAAAGGGCTCAAGCTCAGAAAAATCAGCTTGAGTCCTTATTTTTTGAGGACTAATTGGGGATCCACGAGTCAGCAGCCGTTACCTCTTGATTTTCTTTAATGAAATCAATGTCGCTGGTGCGGGTATCGAAGGCCTGTCCCAAAGTAATTAAATGTTGCAGGTTTTTTTGATAATGTTCCGAAAAGACAGCAGCATACAATAAATCCAGTAAATAAACGATTGACGTATTGCTGGAAAAGTTGCCGATTTTCGAATAAAGTTTCTCCCGCGTCGTAATTCGCAGGACGGCATCGCTGTGATCTGCCAAATAATTATTGCCAATGGTGGTAATCGCAATCACCGGCACCTGATTTTTTTTGAAAATCGGCAACAGTTTTTTGGCCATGTTACTTTCACCTGAATAAGAAATTAGAATGGCACAGTCTTGAGAACTGAGATTATAGGCTTCATAAAAACTGTCATAATTGACTTCTGCTAAAGCGACAGAAAAGCCTAGCCGATTCATTTTTAAAATGAAGTCTTGGGCAATCAAGGAGTTGCCGCTGGTTGCAAAAATCCGGATTTTTTTGGCCAAAAGTAAAAATTGCTTGGCTTGTTGCAGCTGGTCGTGATGCAAGAGACTATAAGTATCTTCGATAGTTGCTTGTTCTAAATTCGCTAATTTTTTAGCGATACTCATGACACCGTCGCTTTCACTGAAGGGTAGATTCCAGTCGCTGGCGGTAAATTGATTATTCAAATACTGCCATTCTTCTAGAAAGGCCTCCCGCAGTGCCAGCCAGCCTTCAAAATCCATTTTTTTGGCGAGCCGGATAAAAGTGGAGGGATGGGTAAAAGTTTTTTTAGCTAATTCCTGCACCGTTAATTGATTTAAGTTTTCTGGTTCTGCCAGCATAAAGTCTGCTATCGTTTTTTCTGAAGGGGATAGCTTTGCGGCTTTTAATTTTTCTCGTAGTAACATCTGCTCACCTCTATTTACAAAAATGTTAAATTAATGATAATGATTTGTAAAGGTTTTTTTAAGTGAGTTTACAAAAAAAGTCGATAATTTAGTTGTTTGTATATGATATTCGCAAATTTTTTCTAATTTCGCTAGCAATTTTGTAAACGATTTACCTAAAATCATAATTTCTATTGTAGAAGTCATTTACTTAGGTGATAATCATTTTGTAAATAAAAAGAAGGAAGTGACAGCATGAAAGGAATTAAAATTGCGACTATTGGTGGAGGAAGTTCTTACACACCAGAATTAATGGAAGGTTTTATCAAACGGTATGATGAGCTGCCGATTTCAGAAATCTGGTTGGTAGACGTTGAAGCAGGAAAAGAAAAATTAGCAATCGTTGGCGCTATGGCACAACGGATGTGGGATGCTTCTCCTTATGATGTGAAAATTCATTTAACTTTAGATCGTGAAGAAGCCTTAAAAGATGCTGATTTTGTCACAACGCAATTCCGTGTTGGTCAATTAAATGCCCGGATTAAAGACGAAAGAATTCCCGCTTACTACGGTATGTTAGGTCAAGAAACCAATGGTGCTGGCGGTATGTTCAAAGCCTTTAGAACGGTGCCAATTATTTTAGAAATTGTTGAAGATATGAAACGTCTCTGTCCAGATGCTTGGTTGGTCAACTTTGCTAACCCAAGCGGCATGGTAACAGAAGCTGTTGTTCGCTATGGTAAATGGGACCGAGTTATTGGCCTGTGTAATGTACCTGTGATGGCGATGATGGTGGAACCAGAAGCTTTAGGTGTTGAAAAAGATGATTTAATTTACAAATTTGCTGGTTTAAATCATTTCCATTGGCATAAAGTTGCTGATAAAAATGGCAACGACATCACGTTGAAATTAATTGAAAAATTATTCACTGAAGATGCTGGCTTACCGAAAAATATCTTTGATGTTCCATTCTTTATTGAACAATTAGAACAAATGAAAATGATTCCGTGCGGTTACCACCGTTACTATTACCGGGAAGAAGAAATGTTAGACCATGCCCTTGAAGAATATAAAACAGTAGGCACACGGGCTCAACAAGTAAAACAAACCGAAGCAGAATTATTTGAACTTTATAAAGATCCAGAATTAAATTACAAACCAGAACAATTACAAAAACGTGGCGGTGCGTATTATTCAGATGCAGCTTGTGAAACAATTGCCTCAATCTATGGCAATAAAGAAACACAAATTGTCGTATCAACTAAAAACGACGGTGCCGTACCAGACCTACCAGCTGATTGTGTTGTGGAAGTAACTGCCTATGTTGGCGCTCAAGGTGCCCGCAATGTTGCCTTTGGTTCATTACCACCAGCAGAACGTGGTTGGTTGCAAGTGATGAAGAACATGGAATTATTAACGATTGAAGCAGCCGTTACTGGTGATTACGGCACTGCCTTACAAGCTTTCACAATTAATCCGCTAGTGCGCTCAGGAGCAACTGCCAAACGCATTATGGACGAATTATTTATCGCCCACAAAGATTATCTGCCACAATTCAGCGAAACAATTGCTAAATTAGAAGCAGAAGGCATCACTGTACAAGATGAAATTGCGAAAGATTTAGTCTAAAGGTCAATTTTTTTCCACAGAAAAAGAATATTTGACCAGTAAAGTAAATAATGTACTAAATATTTTAAATCAAGTTAGGAGCACAAATTCATGGCATTTAGAAAAGATTTTTTATGGGGCGGCGCAACTGCTGCCAATCAATGTGAAGGCGGATATAACGAAGGCGGCCGTGGCTTAGCCAACGTGGATGTTGTGCCAATCGGCAAAGACCGCTTCCCAATTATCGCCGGTGAAATGAAAATGTTCGACTTTGATGATGAACATTTCTATCCAGCTAAAGAATCGATTGATATGTATCACCGTTTCAAAGAAGATATCGCTTTGTTTGGCGAAATGGGCTTTAAAACCTACCGCTTATCGATTGCTTGGAGCCGGATTTTCCCAAATGGTGACGAAAAAGAACCAAATGAAGATGGCTTGAAATTCTATGAAGATTTATTTAAAGAATGCCATAAATATGGCATTGAACCATTAGTAACCATCACACACTTTGATTGCCCAATGCATTTAATCAAAGAATACGGTGCATGGCGCAGCCGTAAATTAGTCGGCTTTTACGAAAATCTTTGCCGCGTGATTTTCAACCGCTACAAAGGCTTAGTAAAATACTGGTTGACATTTAACGAAATCAACATGATTTTACACGCACCATTTATGGGAGCGGGCCTCTACTTTGAAGAAGGCGAAAATAAAGAACAAATCAAATATCAAGCAGCTCACCATGAATTAGTTGCTTCTGCAATTGCTACAAAAATTGCCCATGAAGTGGATCCAGAAAATAAAGTTGGCTGTATGTTAGCTGCCGGTAATTTCTATCCTTATACTTGTAAGCCAGAAGATGTTTGGTCAGGGATTCAAAAGGATCGGGAAAATTATTTCTTCATCGACGTGCAATCTCGTGGCGAATATCCGGCCTATGCCTTGAAGGAATTAGAACGTAACGGCATCAAGATTGAAATGGAAGAAGGAGATACGGAAATTTTGAAGGAACACACTGTTGACTTCATTTCCTTCTCTTATTACTCTTCACGGGTAGCAACAACCGATCCAGAATTATTGGACCAAACAGCAGGCAATATTTTTGCCTCTGTCAAAAATCCTTACCTAGATGCTAGTGAATGGGGCTGGCAAATCGACCCTCTTGGCTTGCGCATCACGATGAACCAAATGTACGATCGCTACCAAAAACCATTATTCGTTGTTGAAAATGGTTTGGGGGCAGTAGACACTCCAGATGCTAACGGTTATGTGGATGATGATTACCGGATTGAATACATGAAGGCCCACATCGAAGCGATGAAGGATGCTGTAGAACAAGATGGTGTTGATTTATTAGGCTACACTTCTTGGGGCTGTATTGATTTAGTTTCTGCCGGCACTGGCGAAATGAAAAAACGCTATGGCTTCATCTACGTTGACCGGGATAACGACGGCAACGGCACCTTAGCTAGAAGCAAGAAAAAATCATTTGATTGGTACAAACAAGTTATCGCATCAAATGGCGAAAATGTTGAAAATATCAAAAGATAAGTATAACTAAACAAAGAAAAGGCGGTGACGGCTGCCTTTTCTTTGTTTAGCAAATTTTTAAAAGCGTTTTTCTCGTTTATAAAAAATATTGAAGGAGCACAACTATGGGATTTCCAAAAAACTTTTTATGGGGCGGTGCCACCGCTGCTAATCAATACGAAGGCGGCTATCTATCCGGCGGTAAAGAACCCAGCACCTTAGATGCCATCACTGGTGGCAGTCACACAGAGCCACGGCGGATCACCTTTAAAACAAAAGAAGGCCAGCTTGAATCCGTTACGAGAGAGCATCGACTGCCAGAAGGAGCAGTCGGCTATATTGATCCGGATTTATATTATCCGAGTCATGTGGCGACCGATTTTTATCATCACTATAAAGAGGATATTGCACTATTTGCAGAAATGGGTTTTAAATGCTTCCGTTTATCAATCAACTGGTCACGGATTTGTCCTAAGGGCACTGATGAAGTCAATGAAGAAGGCCTCGCTTTTTATGATGCAGTCTTTGATGAATTAAAAAAACACAATATTGAACCAGTCGTGACTATCAATCATTTTGATATTCCAATGTATTTGGCGGACAATCTTGACGGCTGGAGCAATCGCAAAGTCATCGACTATTTCTTGTTCTTCTGCGAAACGATTTTCAAACGCTATAAAAATAAAGTCAAATATTGGATGACCTTCAATGAAATTAATTTTCTGCGCAGTTGGACTCAAATTGGTATCCATGATAATTCTAAACAAGCCAAATTCCAAGCAGCTCATCATTTATTTGTCGCTAGCGGCAAAGCAGTTCAACTGGGACATGAAATCAATCCTGAGTTTCAAATCGGCATGATGGTGGCTTATATTCCAAGCTACCCGATGTCTTCGCGCCCTGAGGATGTTTTGGAAGCCTTGCAATTTAATCGTGACCAAGAATTTTATATTGACGTGCAGGTCAAAGGCTATTACCCAGCTCATAAGCTAAAAGAATTTGAGCGGGAAAACATTATCATTGAAAAAGCTCCTGGGGATGACGAAATTATCGCTAACGGAACCGTCGATTATATTGGTTTCAGCTATTACATGTCGACAGTCTCTTCTGCCAATCCAGAAAATGTTAAGTTTGTCGGCGGCAATCAAATGCCCGCCGTTAAAAATCCTTATTTAGCAGAATCAGAATGGGGTTGGGCAGTTGATCCGCTAGGTCTACGGATTTCTTTAAGCAAATTGTATGACCGCTATCACATTCCGTTATTTGTGGTGGAAAATGGTTTTGGTGCTGTCGACGTTGTTGAAGCTGATGGCAGCATTAATGATGACTACCGCATTGATTATTTCCAAAAACACGTCGCTGCCATGAAGGATGCGATTGATTTAGATGGTGTTGATCTAATCGGCTACACACCATGGGGCTGTATTGATTTAGTTTCCGCCGGCACCGGTGAGATGAAAAAGCGCTATGGTTTCATCTATGTTGACCTAGACGACAACGGCCACGGCAGCTTAGCCCGCAGCCGTAAAAAATCCTTTACCTGGTATCAAGAAGTGATTGCCAGTAATGGTGAGAAGATTTAAACAAGCTAAATTAATTAGCGCTATGAGCTAAGCTGACAGAAAAGTTTTCTTTCTAATTGAAAATAGTTACCACAAACTAATTTTGAAAATGAATTAGTTTGTGGTTTTTTTTTATTAAAGAGAGAGTTGCTATCTGTTGGACTCATAGTGCTTTTTTTGCTGGTATATTGTCTGATTATCAGCTATAACTAAAGAAAAGACTTTGGAGGGTGCAATGAATCAGCAGGAATTAAAGGCTATTTTGTGGCAAGAAAATGCGATTGAATTTGAACAACGGACACAAGGCTATAATGTCAATGACCAGAACTTACCTTTTGCAGAAATTGCAGTGCCGAAAATGCCTAGCGACCATTTTTTTCGTGAGGGTAATATTTTTATTAATAAGCATCACCGTTATTCGGCGATGCCGGCCCATACCCATGAATTTGTTGAATTCAATTACATGTACTCCGGTAGCTGTGTTCAATATATCAATGACCAGCCGATTTATTTGCAGGAGGGAGAAATTTTGTTGATTGATAAAGATATCATCCAGCGGATTGACCCTCTGGCCGAAGATGATATTCTAATCAATATCTTATTGAAGGATGATTCGATTACGACAGAGATTGTCGTCAATATGGTGAAAGCTAACAGTTTAGTGAATGAATTTTTGCTGACTGCTTCAAATGAGCTATCCTCCCACAACAATTTTATTCATTTTAAAAGCGGCTCAAATGAAGAAGTCAAAGAGACATTATTTAAGATGATTACAGAATATTTTGAAAAAAAGAATTATTATATGCGCTCGCTAAATCTTTTATTGTCGCTGCTCTTTATTCAATTAACTAGAGAACTAGAAGCTGAAAATCTGGAAAAATATCAGGCGGAAACTAATATTTTGGATGTTCTCCGCTATATTGATAGTCACTATCGCAACTTGAATCTTCAGGAGCTAGCGGAGGTTTTTGGCTACAATAAAAATTATCTGAGCAATAAATTAAAGAAGGAAACTGGCCGTAGCTTCCAAGAATTAATCAATACTCTGCGCTATCAAGCAGCCATTGAGATGATTGAAGAGACTGACCAAAGCTTTGAAGAGATTGCCTATCGGCTAGGTTTTGAAACCTTGCCTTCACTTTATAAATTATTCGCTAAATACACGGATAAAACACCTAAAGAATTTCGCAAACAATAAAAATATTTTGAACCTGTGACCTTAGCTTTATAGATGGAATACTATTCAAACAACAACTTATCTGTTTAATTGTGCTTTCAAATTAAGTGAAAACTCTTTTTGAAAGGACCGTTCTATTTTCTGAAGCAAAAATTCAGAGATGGTAATTTTGTTTGATAGTCTTTTATCTTTGCGCTCATGTTACAGGTTTTTTTGTGTTGTCATCTGTGATTTGGATAAAAACGTCTGGGTTTTTGCAATAGTTGAAAAGTGTAAATCCGCTTACAATGACATCAGATAAAAGAAAAGGATGTGCAGGATATGAAACAAAATGCAAAAGGGGATTTGGTCAAAGAATATACCCCATTGGCGACAGCTGCAGGAATTGGCTCCATGTTAGGGTCCGGCTGTATTGTCGGCTTGTCAGCTACAATTACTGTTTGGCAGGCGGGATTGGGTTTATCAACAGGACAGGTGGGGATTATCTCAGGTGCTCTAACATTTGCAATCGCTTTCGGTTCATTGTTTGCTGGTCAGATTACTAAAATTTTTGGATTGATTCGAGCATTTAACTGGTTGAACTTATTCTATGCTATTGGAACACTTATCTGTATTTTAGCGAATGATTTTTCATTTTTATTAATTGGAGTCATTATCATGGGCTTTTCATCTGGTGCCGACTTACCAATTAGTTTAACCGTCGTTTCCCACGATGCTCCAGATGAGACCACCTCTGCAAAGTTGGTCTCTTCAACGCAAATTTTTTGGCAGGTAGGGGTCTTTATCTCTTATATTTGTTCTTTCTTGCTATCAGGTATTCAAGGCGTTTTAGGAGCTCGAATTGTCTTTGGCATTTTATTTATTTTTGCAGTAGTGACTTGGTTATGGCGCTTAACTTCTAAAAAATTCTGCACCTTTCATGAAGCGGGAACTATCCGCCAAGCAGAATTAAAAGCTCAAACGAGTGGCCAAGCAGAGGTCTCCTTTAAAACGGTTTTATTTGGTTCTCAAATGAAAAAATATTTCAGCTTCTTCATGGCCATTATCGTCTTTTATGTTTGCTGGAATTTATTAGCGAATACTTGGGGACAATTCCAAACCTATGCGTTAACCAATGCTGGGGCAACTCAAACACAAGCAACTGGTCTAGGAATCGTTTTAAATGTGGTTTCCTTGTTAACGACCATCGCCTTTACCTCAGTAGCAGGCGGCAAATATCGCAATAAAGCTTTCTTTGTAGGAGCTTTTGTCCAAATTGCAGCAATGTTAGGCATGGCCTTGATTGGCGGCGGCGCAGGGTTTATTGCTTTGGCAATCACCATTGGATTTTATAATTTTGGAAATCCGCTGGCCGGAGAAGCAATTTATAAAGTTTGGACGCAGGAATCTTTTCCAGCTGAAACCCGGGCTTCACTGCAAGGCTTTATCAACGGTTTTTCAAGAATGTGCTGTGGCTTGTTTGCCTTTGTGACACCTTATCTCGTTGCTCCTGGGATGATTCAACAATCCATGTACGGCTTTGCAGGAATTGTTGCAATTGCAGCAGTGGCTGGCATTGTCATGATGCGTCTGCAAAAGAAATACAATGTAGGTAGTTCCCAAGAAGAAACTGCAATAACTGCAGAAAACCATTAAAAGGAGAATCAATTATGGCTTTTACTTTTCAAATTAATCCAGATGTAACTTGGCTGCATGATGAAAAATTACTGCAAAGAGCTGAGGAAAATTTACCTGAATTAAAAAAACATCAGATTCAGTTTAAAGATATTGTTGAAATGCAATTTGACGGCAAGGGTATTGATGGTGTTGATATGATTTCCTCACCGAAAAAAATTGAGCAATTGGCAGAGTATGCTCTAGCGAAAGGTGAAAGCTTAATTTTAAACTTAGGCGATCACTATGTGGGGACCTTTCAAATAGATATCACTTCTGTCGGTTCACCGATGGATGCGCCTTTATATTTGAAACTAAAATTTGCAGAGGTGCCAGCAGAAATTGCTGCCGATTCTGCTGATTACCAAGGCTGGCTATCCCGTTCTTGGATCCAAGAGGAATTTGTCCATCTGGACGTCTTACCAGCAACTTTATCTTTACCACGCCGTTATAGCTGTCGGTATGTTGAATTATCTGTAATCGATACTTCACCAAAATGGCAAGCTAGTTTTTCAAATCCAATTTTTGTTGCAGAAAGCAGTGTTGATTTAAAACATTTGCCAACTAAAGAGCTGGCAGACAAAGAACTACAAAAAATTTATGATGTTTCAGTAAAGACTTTAGCTGACTGCATGCAGACGGTTTTTGAAGATGGTCCTAAGCGGGATCGCCGTCTGTGGATTGGCGATTTACGATTACAGGCACTAGCCAATTATGCCACCTTTGATGATTTAGCCTTAAGCAAACGCTGTTTGTATTTATTTGCAGGCATGACTACAACGGAAGGCAAAATTCCTGCTAATGTCTTTACTGCGCCAGCTTTAATTCCAGATGATACTTTTTTATTTGATTATAGCTTATTTTTTGCGACAATCTTGCATGATTATGTGCTTCACTCAAATGATCAAGTAGTTTTAAAAGAACTATATCCAACTGCTAAAAAAGCTGTTGACTTGGCATTACAGCAAGTAGACCAAGAAGGTCGCCTAGTTCTCTCTGAAGAGTGGCCAGTATTTGTCGATTGGTCCAATGAGTTTTTAAAGGATTCAGCGGGACAGGGGATTTTAATTTATGCGCTGAAACGCTTTTTAGTTTTAGCAGAAATGTTAGGAGAGCCAGAAATGGCTTTCTATCAAAGCCAGCTATCGCAATTAGTGAGATTCAGCCAGACTCATTTATTTAACCCACAAGAACAACTCTTTTTAGTTGAATCAAATGGCGAGTACAATATTGCCAGTCAAGTTTGGTTAGTTTTAGCAGAAGTGTTTGAAACAGAGCAAAATCAAAAAATTTTAAAACGGATGCAGCAAAAATTATTTCCAATCACAGGAATTGCTACACCTTACATGTATCATCATGTGGTTGAGGCTTTGTTTGTAGCCGGTTTAGACCATGATGCTGTTAAGTTGATGAAAGAATATTGGGGTAAAATGATTGAGATGGGAGCCGATACTTTCTGGGAGGCCTTTAAGCCTGAGGACCCAAGTTTTTCACCTTACGGCAGTCCGATTATTAGCAGTTTTTGTCACGCATGGAGCTGTACACCGGCATATTTGATTGAGAAATATTTAGCTTAGTAAAGGAGTTAGTCCAATGGGAAATCTTGCAGCTCAACCTAAAATCTCTAAATGGCGCCAAAGAATTGGTTACGGTGTGTCAGATTTGGCCTGCAATTTAATTTGGCAGATGATTTCTTTATACCTTTTATATTTTTACACAGATATTATGCAGTTAAATGCTGCAGCAGTTAGCCTGATGTTTGTGTTAACCAGAATTTTTGATGGGGTGACCGATTTACTAGTCGGTTACCTAATTGATCATACGACTACCAGGTGGGGCAAGTCCCGGCCATATTTTCTCTTTGGAGCAATTCCTTTTGCAGTTTTTGCCTATCTTTGTTTCAGTGTTCCAGAAATTTCCAACAGCGGCAAGTTGATTTATGCTTACTTTACGTATTTCGGCCTTTCACTTTCTTATACTTTAGTCAATGTACCAATGGCTTCGGTGTTGCCCAGCTTAACAAATGACACCAAAGAGCGGACGGCTTTATCGACTTCGAGAAAGTTTTTTGGATTTTTAGGTGCAACGATAGTCAGTGCATCTGCTCTGCGATTAGTTCAAGTTTTTGGTCAAGGCAATCAAATTTTGGGCTTTAGAATTTTAATGGCCGTTTTCGGAGTGGCAAGTTGTCTGTTGTTCTTCTTTACTTTTTTTAATATTCGAGAAATTCCAACACCACATATAAAAGTCAAACTACAAGATGTTTTTCATTCTCTAGCCCAAAATAAGCCATGGAAAATTTTTGCTCTCAATATTTTATTTATGTGGACGGGTTATTTTCTGCAAACTAGCGCGTTAGTCTACTATTATACAGTAGTTGTCGGCAGTACAGCATTATCGGTCACAGTGGCAACAATCATGTCAGTGATTCCGATGGTGGCAAACTTTTTTGTGCCTTTTCTTGCGGGACGTTTAGGTAAGCGAAATCTGTATCTGCTGGCCGCGGGTGTTCAAGGTTTAGGTATTGTCCTGATTTTATCGGGGCAGGCTAATCATACAATCATCATCATTGGTGCGGCAATTTCTGCATTAGGTTACGGGCTTAAAGAGAGTATTTACTTTTCGATGCAAGCAGACCCGGTTGATTACAGTCAGTGGAAAACAGGAATCAATGTTGCTGGATCGCTTTCGGCAATTAATGGTTTTCTAGGCAAGGTCGCTCAAGCACTATCTGGTGGTTTAGCAGGTGCGCTTTTAGCCTGGGGCAACTATCAGCCGGATGCAACGGCGCAAAGTAGCCAAGCCATTTTCGCTATTCAAGCGATGTATGGCTATCTGCCATTATTATTGATTATCTGCTCGATGATAACTATGAGCTTTTACGATTTAGATAAACAATTTCCTTTAATCAAAGCTGAAATGTCAGCAAATCAAAATTAGTCTGAAGGCCTTCTCTGTAAAATACGTCAATCAGTTTGCAGAGAAGGATTTTTGTAGTACAGACTCATGCTTTATGGTAAACTATCCTTCGAGGTGAAAATGGTGAGCAAAAAAAATAAAGATATCGAAATCCGTGTGGAAGCCAGTGAGAAAACAGTTAATGGCAGCCAAGTGACAGTCAATCAATTATTTATTGGAAAAAAACAAATTGGTGAAGTTATCGAAAAAGGTCCGAAGAATTTCGATTATGAGATGAGCGGTGGTTTTAAAGGCTCAGTCAAGACTTTTGACGAAGCGGTTGAATTAATTATTCGCCAATGGAATTTGCAAGAGTAAGATAACAAAAAAAAGTTTGGAAAAAGACTTGTCAAACCCTGAGAAATTATGTATTATATCTAAGTCAGGTTTTTTACTAGCTGACCTGAGAGCTGAGAAAATTTCAGCTAATAGCTTGGAGGAGTAGCGAAGTGGCTAAACGCGACGGACTGTAAATCCGTTCCTTAGGGTTCAGTGGTTCGAATCCACTCTCCTCCACCATTGGGGTATAGCCAAGCGGTAAGGCAAGGGACTTTGACTCCCTCATGCGTTGGTTCGAATCCAGCTACCCCAGTAAAATAACAAATTGCTCGTCAAGCCGCGGCTTGACGAGTTTTTTATTTCAAATAGAAATTCTAAAGTGCTCCTCCTTGCAGTTTTTTTTGACTTAGGTAAAATAATATAGAAGACAAAATTTCAAGGAGGAAAAACAAATGGCCTTAAAAGCAAGAATTCAAGAAGCCGCTGAAAAAGTTTACGATATCATTAAAGATGATAAATATGATGTCGAAATGAGATTAACCACCAAAGGTAAAGGCGTTAAAGTGAAAACCAATCGCAACACTCAACACAATAAAAAATGGGGCGCCAAAATTCACTAAGCAAGACCAAGTCATTGCTTGAAGTTGGGACTTCAATAAAAAAATTCTGGACCGGAGGAAATTTCCTTTGATCCAGAATTTTTTTATCTTTCGACTTCTAAACCGAGAACTGTCAGATGACCATTACCGACTAGTTTGATTACTAGTCGGGCTAGGTGATTGGCGGGCATCTCAGTATCGCTGGTGAGCCACCAGTGGAGTGTGCCGACAAAAATGGAAGTCATATATTCCACCACAAAATCAATCGGCACTTCAATATCATTTTCAGTGATCCGCAGCTTTTTAAAGACATCGTCGTATTTTTCATAGAGAATGTCGGCTAGTTTTTGCCGCAGTAACTCATTGGAGGAGCCATCCATTATTAATAGGAAGAAAGTTCTATTTTTATGGATTTCTTTGTAGATATTAGTCAGTAAAATTTCGATTGTTTTAACTTTAATGCGATTGCCTTGGACCAGCTCAGATGGATCAAGAATATCTGAAAAAGCTTTGACAGCAAAACCAAAAATGTGATCGTATAAATCCTGTTTGTCTTTAAAATGGGCATAAAAGGTTGCCCGATTAATCATCGCTTCATCGGCGATATCTTGAATAGTTAAATTATCGTAGCCTTTTTCACTAACGAGTTTGATAAAAGCTTCAATAATCATTTTGTGGGTTCGCTTGACCCGCAAATCTGTTTTCTTCGTCATAAAAAAACCTCTTTTTTTCCAACAAAATAAAAACATTTGTCGTTTATCTCACAAAATGCAGAATATTGCTTGTTGAAAATTAATTAAAATCTTTCTAAAATAGATACATATAGTATATCAAACAGTTTGTAAGATAATCAACAAAGTGTCGTAAAATTAATATTTGTTAATTATCTCACTTGAGACAGGTTTTACTAGGCTGATAGAGCCAAGGAGATGAAAAATATGACAATTAGAGCAGGAATTGACGTTGGTTCTACCACGGTAAAATTGGTTATTTTGACCGAGGAAAATGAAACGATCTTTGCTAAATACGAACGCCATTACTCTGATGTTAAACAAGCCACGATTAAAGTTTTAAAAGAAGCACAGGAAATTTTAAATAATCAAGAATTGACCATGACCATTACAGGCTCCGGTGGAATGGGCTTGGCAGAAGTTTTAGAGATTCCCTTTGTCCAAGAAGTGATTGCTTGTACAAAAACTGTCGAAGAAATTATTCCGCAAACCGATGTTGCCATCGAGCTTGGCGGCGAAGACGCCAAGATTACTTTTTTTCAAGGGGCTTTAGAGCAGCGGATGAATGGTTCTTGTGCGGGAGGAACCGGAGCTTTCATTGATCAGATGGCCGTTCTTTTAAAAACGGACGCCAATGGAGTCAATGAATTGGCGAAAAATTATACAACTATTTATCCGATTGCATCCCGCTGCGGCGTTTTTGCCAAAACGGATGTGCAGCCTTTGATTAATGAAGGGGCGGCTAAAGAAGATATTGCTGCAAGTATTTTTCAAGCAGTGGTCAACCAAACAATTGCCGGCTTAGCAGCGGGGCGGAAAATTACCGGGAAAATTGCTTTTCTCGGTGGACCATTATTCTTTATGTCTGAGCTGCGGCGGCGTTTTATTGAAACTCTAGATATAGCAGATGAAGATGTGATTTTTCCAGAAAATCCCCAGCTGTTTGTGGCGATGGGAGCCGCTCTTTATTCTGAAGGCAATCAGGCAACCTCTTTAGAAAAATTATTGGATTCTTTGGAAAACGGTGACCAAGAACAATTAGCACCAACGGATACCTTAGAGCCGCTTTTTAAAAACGAAGAGGAGTTGGCGTTGTTTAGAAAACGCCACAATCAAGCCCAAGCGAGTCAAAAAGAGTTAGCTCAACATTCTGGCGTGGCCTTCTTAGGGATTGATGCCGGTTCAACGACGACAAAAGTTACCTTGATTGATGAAGAAGGTAATTTGTTGTTCAGCCATTACGGCAACAACCAAGGACAGCCATTGGAAACGACGATGGCAGTTTTAAAAGATTTATACAGTCAAATGCCGGCTGAAGTTTTCATTGGAAAAGCGGCTGTGACTGGCTATGGCGAGCAATTAATAAAAAATGCGCTAAAAATTGATATCGGTGAAGTCGAAACGATGGCCCATTATAAAGCGGCCAATCATTTCCAACCGGGTGTTGATTTTATTTTAGATATCGGCGGTCAGGATATGAAGGCGATGACCATTAAAGATGGCGTCTTGTCATCAATCCAGTTGAATGAAGCCTGTTCATCTGGGTGCGGCTCGTTTATTGAAACCTTTGCTAAGTCTTTAAATTTTGACGTGAAGGACTTTGCTTTAGAAGCCTTGAAATCAAAAACCCCAGTGGATTTAGGTTCCCGCTGTACCGTATTTATGAATTCAAAGGTTAAGCAAGTGCAAAAAGAAGGTGCGACTGTTGGTGATATTTCAGCAGGACTTTCTTATTCGGTTATTAAAAATGCGATTTATAAAGTTATTAAAATTCGCCGCCCAGAAGAGCTGGGGGAAAAAATTGTCTGCCAAGGCGGGACTTTTTATAATGAAGCTGTTTTACGAGCCTTTGAAATGATCAGCGGCCGCCAAGTTGTCCGGCCGTCGATTGCCGGCTTGATGGGGGCTTATGGTGCAGCTTTAATTGCTTTAGAAGATTATGAGATTGGTGAAGAAACCACAACGTTAGCTGCCGATGAATTAGATGCTTTTACAGCGGATAAAGAATTCACCCATTGCGGACTTTGCGAAAATAATTGTATGATGACAGTCACCGTTTTTTCAGATGGTCGCCGTTTTGTCACTGGTAACCGTTGTGAGCGGGGCGCCCGCATTAAGGTCAAAAAAGAAGATCGTAAAGTTAATTTAGTTGATTATAAATACAAACGTCTGTTTAAATACCGTGCCTTGAGAAAAGATAAAGCCACCAGAGGTATCGTTGGGATTCCTCGAGTATTAAATATGTATGAAAACTATCCGTTATGGCATACAATTTTTACTGATTTAGGTTTTAGAGTGCAGCTGTCACCCCGATCAAACAAAGAATTATATGAACAAGGGATGGAAACTATTCCTAGTGATACTGCCTGCTATCCAGCCAAAATTACCCACGGTCACATTCAAGCGTTAATTGATGACCAAGTGCCGTTAATTTTTTATCCTGGTGTCGTTTTTGAAAGAAAAGAAGATGCCAAAGCGGACAATAATTTTAATTGTCCAATCGTTCAAAGCTATCCCGATGTAATTAAAAATAATGTCGATGATATTCGTGACGGCAAAGTCGATTACCGCAATCCTTATTTAAATTTAGGCAATGAGGAGTCGGTGATTAAAGTAATGAGCGAAGCTTTTGCGGACTTAGGCATTTCAGAAGAAGAAATGTCCGCCGCCGTGCATCACGGTTATGAAGAGCTGGAAAACTTTAAAGAAGATATTCGGCAAAAGGGCGAAGATACCTTGATGATGCTCAACATGAAAAACGAAAAAGGGATTGTGCTGTCAGGCCGGCCTTATCATTTAGATCCAGAAATCAATCATGGCATTGCGGAAGTGATTACCCAAGAAGGCTTCCATGTCTTAACAGAAGATAGTATTTCTCATCTTGCTAATGTCGGCAACTTGCGGGTTGTCAATCAATGGGTCTACCATTCCCGTTTATATGCAGCGGCTCGGGTTGTAGCCAAGTCAAAAAATTTGGAATTAGTTCAATTAAATTCCTTTGGTTGTGGCTTAGATGCCGTTACAACTGATCAGGTTGAAGAAATTATGGATCAATACGGAAAAATTTACACCGTCTTGAAAATTGATGAAGGCTCTAATCTCGGCGCGATTCGTATTCGGCTGCGTTCCTTAAAAGCAGCCGTCGGTGAACGCAGTAAAATGCATTTTGAACCGATGAAGCGCTATGAAGAGCCAGAAAAAATTATCTTCACGAAAGAGATGAAGAAAAATCACACGTTATTGATGCCGATGCTCAGCCCAATTCACCAAGAGGGCTTAGTTGATTTAGCCCTGCAGGCCTCAGGCTATGATGTTGTCTGCCTGCCTTCAGAGGACAATGAAGCGATTAATGTCGGCTTGAAATATGTAAATAACGATGCCTGCTACCCAGCAATTATTTCCATCGGACAACTTGTGGAAGCTTTGCAAAGTGGTGAGTATGATTTAAAAAATGTCTCAGTGATGATGACGCAAACCGGTGGCGGCTGTCGGGCGACCAACTACATTCCGCTATTGAGGAAAGCTTTAAACGATGCTGGCTTTGAACAGGTGCCAGTCGTGTCAATTTCTATGGGGAATAAAGGCGTGGAAAGCAATCCTGGTTTCAAATTTACGTTACCGATGATTAAACGAGTCGTTGTCGCCTTCTTATATGGTGATTTGTTTGAACGCTTAGTTTATCGCACCCGGCCGTATGAATTAGAAAAAGGCATGATTGATCAAAAGCACAAAGATTGGCTGGCTAAGGTTGCTAAGAATGTTAAAAACGGTTCCCTTACGCAGTTCAATATGAACATAAAAAAAATCATTCAAGATTTTGATACCGTACCGTTATTGGATGTTGTGAAGCCGAAAGTCGGGGTTGTCGGAGAAATCTTAGTAAAATACTCGCCAACCGCAAATAACGATATCGTGCGGCTTTTGGAAAGCGAAGGGGCCGAAGCTGTCGTGCCGGACATTGTTGGCTTTATGAATTATTCGTTATACAACCAAATTTGGAAGTATGACAATATGGGCATGTCCAAACAAAGTAAAATGTTAGCGCAATTTGCGATTCGGGTTATTGAGATGGTGGAGAAACCAATGGACAAAGCGTTGCGGAAATCCAAACGCTTTGACGGAATTCATTCCATTTACGATATGGCCGAGGAAGCCGGTAAAATTTTATCCATCGGCAATCACACCGGTGAAGGTTGGTTTTTAACTGGTGAGATGATTGAATTATTAAAAGACGATGTCGATAATATCGTCTGCATGCAGCCATTCGGGTGTCTGCCTAATCACGTTGTCGGCAAAGGTGTCATTAAAGAATTGCGCCGCCAATACCCACGAGCTAATATTGCAGCGATTGATTACGATCCAGGGGTGTCGATTGTCAATCAATTAAATCGGATTCGCTTAATGATGGCAACAGCGGAAAAAATGTTAGCATCGAAAGCTGCCGTTCAGTAAAAAAGAGTTTAAGTTAAACAAATTACAAAAAGACTTTAAGTTAAACGACTTACTAAATGAAATGAAGTTGAACCAGACATCAAAAAGTGGAACGGCTGAAAGGCTGCCACTTTTTGAAGGCTAACGATAGCATCACAACTGGTCCAAATATTTCGAAAAGTAAGGGCAGTTTGCTTAAAGTCTTTTTCTGATTGCCTTTTTTTCAAGAAAATTTGTAGTTTAGGTATATACCAGTTATAATATATTCAAATATACTGCTCAGCAGGGCTAGAGAATGCCTGAAAAGTCTGAGTATTGGAGGAATTTAAAATGGCTGGCAACTTACCAGTATATATTCAAATACACGATCAAATAAAAAAAGAAATCGAAAGCGGCCACTGGAAAGTCGGCGACCGTTTGCCTTCAGAACGAGAGCTTTCCGTCACCTTTGGCGTGAGTCGCATGACTTTAAGACAGGCGATTCAAACGCTGGCAGACGAGGGGATTTTAGAACGGAAAATCGGTTCTGGAACATATGTGGCCCGTGAAAAAGTGCAAGAAAAAATGACGGGCACCACCAGTTTCACCGAGATTATGCGCTCGCAAAATCGTGAACCCTCCAGTCGGACTGTTTCTTATTTTAAGACAACTCCAAGTTCCAGTGAAATGAAACATTTAGACTTGAAGGAACAAGATGCAATTATCCGCATGGAACGGGTGCGTTATGCCGATGGCGTTCCGATTTGTTTTGAGGTGGCGGGAATTCCCCTCGATTTAGTGACAGATTTTAGTCGGGATGAAGTGACCAATTCTTTTTATAATACGTTAGAGGGCAAAGGCGGCTACAAAATCAATGGCGCTAATCAAACGATTTCGGCCCATCTAGCTTCTGAAAAAATTGCGGATTATTTGGAAATCAAAAAAGGCGATGCCATTTTACGCCTGCGACAAGTTTCTTTTTTAGAAGATGGCCGACCTTTTGAATATGTTCGCAGTCAATATGTGGGTAGCCGGTTTGAATTTTATTTAGAAAAATAAAAACTAGAAAAGGTTCCTCCCTGACGATGTTCTTAGGAAATCTTCAAGGAGGACTTTTCTAGTTTTTTTATTGGACTAAAGTTTCTACATAACGGCTCGTTCCCAGGGCAAAGCTGACTTGCCCGCTAAGCAAGTCGACCACTTGTTCTTGGAAGACCTCTTTTTCCACCTCGTCCACCATGCAGACAACTTGAACCCGCTCAGTGAATAAAGTATCTGACACATAAATTCCTTGGGTTTCAAGAAAATTTTGTAATTTTCCTAATATTGGGTATTCAATGTTGACAAAAATTTCCTGTTGCAACCGCCCTTGCACAATGCCAATTTCCTTTAAGGCAGCGGAGACTGACCCGGCATAAGCCCGGATTAGACCACCGGCCCCAAGCTTAGTGCCACCAAAATAGCGGGTGACCACCGCGACAACGTTGATCAGCTGATTTTTTTTCAAAACCTCCAACATCGGAACACCAGCAGTACCACTGGGTTCGCCATCGTCAGAGCTCCGCTGAATCTCACTTTGTTCACCGATAACAAATGCTGAGCAGTTATGATTGGCCTTCCAATGCTCTTTTTTTATTTGGATGATAAATTCTTTAGCTTCTTCCTCGGAGGTGACACGTTTCAGTCCGCAGAGAAAACGCGATTTTTTGACCTCAGTTTCCACCACACCATCGGCTTTGATTGTTAAATAATTTGCTAGCATTTTTTTCCTCTTCTTCAAAATGATGTTTGTTACTGATAGTATAACAAAAACCTACCACGGATGAACAATTGATGATTGAAATTATCACAAAAAATCGGCATAATAAAAGAAAAAGCGGGTGATTGGATGAAGCAGCGTACACGGAAATACGATGGTTTGACCCATTATTTAAAAAGTAATAACGGCTCCCAGGTGACGTTGACTTTCACACAGTTTGACGAACTGCTTTTTCCTTACAGCGGCTTGCCGCAAACTGCCCAAAAGGATAAGGATTGGTGGGCCAATGACTATCTTCATCCGGAAAAAGGCGCATACGGCTGGCTAAATGCTGGCTATGAAGTGGTGGTGGTCAATTTGGCTAAAGAGTTTATTGTTTTTAACAAATTGGTAAAATCCAGCTCACTTTTAGGATAACAGATAGAAAGCGTTGACAACTCGTTTTGAACTTGTATAATTAATACTATCAAGCAGAGAAAGAAGAGGATTTTATTATGGCAAAAAAAACAATCATGCTAGTTTGTTCAGCAGGAATGAGCACTAGTTTATTAGTAACTAAAATGCAAAAAGCAGCAGAAGCACAAGGCGTAGATGCAGATATCTTTGCGGTATCAGCTTCTGAAGCAGATTCTTCATTGGAACAAAAAGATGTTAATGTTTTACTTTTAGGCCCACAAGTTCGTTTTATGAAGGGTGACTTCGAAAAACGTTTGGCACCAAAAGGTATTCCATTAGAAGTAATCAACATGTCTGATTACGGTATGATGAACGGTGAAAAAGTTTTACAACAAGCCTTAACTTTAATTGAAAAATAATTTGTGATTGATTGAGCTGGGTCAGATTAATGGCCCGGCTTTTTTTATTTGGGAGGAAAATAATGGGTTGGTTTGATTGGTTAGAAAATAGTTTAGTGATGTTTGCGGCTCTGCTGCTAGTAGTAGGCTTAATTATCCGAACAAGAAAAATTTTGTGGAGCAAATCAGAAAAATTTTTATTGCTCTTAACTGTTGGCTTTTTCTGCCTCGACACATTGTGGTGGTGGCAGGGATGGCATTTTTTCTGGAGTGATTTCGATTTTCAGATTGGCCAAGACACTTTCAAGCTGACCATCTTTTTTATCGGCTGGCTGATTAGTTATTTCAGCCTGCTAATAAAACGCTTGAACCGTTTAAAAAAATAAAAAGCGGCTGCTAAAATTTTAGGCCGCTTAAGTAAAGCTAAGTTTTCTGGTAATCGTCCAATTGGCGAAGAATTGACACAAGTCATAAAAAGACATTCAACCAGTTGAACTATCTGTAACGTTGATTTTTCTTACATTGTGGTGGTATCTCTAACTTCAGCAGTGCGAGAAATTAGCGGGAAGAAGCGTAAAGAATAAATAGCACAAATTCCGACTACCACATAAATAATTTTTGCTAGGATTGTTTCTGGTCCACCAGCAATAGCTGCAACTAAATCAAATTCAAACAAGCCCACTAATAACCAGTTTAAGCCGCCAACAATCAATAACCCCAAAGCGATAAAATCTAATGTTTTCATTGTTATTTCCTCCTTCATTTAAGATAGCTTCATGCTAACGGCTTTCTCTAAGACTGACAATTAATCGGCCTAAATGTTTTTTTATGAAGCCTCTTTCCTGAAGTAAAAATCCTTCAATTTTAAGATTTCATATTGACTCCGCTAGTAGTCGAAAAAAATCTTTTTCCTAATTTTCCCGATGATTAAAGAGTTTCCTGCTGATTTTTGCAGATTACTTGCAAGTGTAAGAAACTCTCAATTTCAAAAAACGACCAGAATCCTTCTAGATTTCAAACGCCATAGAAATATTTGGAGGTTGCAATGTTTTTGTAATCTTATGAAAGCCTCTTTTATGTAAATGAAATCAAAAATATTTTGCGCAATTTATAGCGGGGGTTTTTATATGAGTGAGTTTTATGGTCGTCGGGAGCTGCGGCGAAAAACGATTAGCAAAAAATCCAATTTAATTTTTTCAGCCAGTATGAAGATTACTCCGTCGACGGTAGTATGTCAGCGCTGTGGGAGCTCTTTTTCAAAAGAAGCAGTTCGTTTACCTAACGGCCATTTTTATTGCCCAAGTTGTATTCATTTGGGGCGGGTTAGTTCCGACTTGGCTCTAGTCCATCAAAAAGAACCACTCCGCACACCTCAAGCTCTTAAATTGGATTGGGCGGGAACGCTAGCGCCACAGCAAATTAGCGGCTCTCGACAGGTTTTAAAAGCAATGAAGCAAAAACGCAATTTATTATTGTGGGCGGTGACGGGTTCAGGAAAAACAGAAATGCTTTTTAAAGGGTTAAAAACCGCTTTGAAAAGCGGTGAGCGGTTTGCAATTGCTTCTCCTAGAATTGATGTCTGCCGGGAATTATATCCTCGGTTGCAGGCTGTTTTCCCCGATATTGACATCTTACTTTTGTACGGTAACTCTGAGGAAAACTATCGGTATAGTCTGTTGACAATTTGCACAACCCACCAGCTCTTGCGTTTTTATCAGGCGTTCGATGTCTTAATCATCGATGAAATTGATGCCTTTCCCTTTGCAGATAATCCTCAGTTGGCTTATGGAGTAGCCCAAAGCCGCCTACCAAAGAGCAGTTTAATTTATCTGACTGCTACGCCCTCACCCAAACTACTACGACAAATCAAAGACGACTTTATGATTGAAAAAATTCCCGCCCGCTATCATCGCAGGCCGCTACCAGTCCCCAAATTATTATGGTGGAATAATTGGTGGCAGCGCTGTGCTTCTGGGAAAAAACTAAAAAAACTAATTCAGCTTTTAAAACAATTATTGGCTCAAAATCGTGTTCTGCTTTTTTGTCCCAGCATTTCTTTGATGGAAATGTTAGCCAAACATTTAAAGAAAGAATTTCCTGAGTTGCTAATAGCCGCTGTTCATGGCAATCATCCTAGACGGGAAGAAATTGTCACAGAAATGCGGGAAAATAAATACCAACTGCTTTTGACGACTACTATTCTAGAGCGGGGAGTCACCTTTGAAAAGCTCTCAGTAATTGTTTTAGGAGCGAACCACCGCGTTTTTAATCAAGCAGCATTGATCCAAATTGCGGGTCGGGTTGACCGCAAAGGACCGCCAAGTCATGGGGAAGTCATTTTAATTTACGATCAGATGAGCACAGCCATGCGTCAAGCGTTCAAGGAAATTAAGGCAATGAATCAGGCTGGCACAAAGGCGGGATTAATAGATGAAGTGTAGCTATTGCAATCATGAAATCATTCGCAATCTAAGTCTAAGAGAATTACTGTTACCGCAAAAAATGAAAGAATGGGAGCTCTGTCAAGCTTGTCGTCAGAAATTTACTTTTCAAGGGCAGGTTTCGAACTGTTCCGGCTGTCAAAAACCGATGATTAAGCCAGGACTCTGTAGCGATTGCCAATTTTGGCGGTCGTATTACCCGCAGCTAGAGTTTCAGCAGGAAAGTTTATTTGTCTATGATGCAGCCTACGGTGAATGGCTGAAAGAATATAAAATTTTGGGGAATTATCAGCTACGTCACACCTTCACTAAAGAAGTCAAAGGATCTTTGAAAAAATATCGCAAAGAAAATTTTTTGATTTGTCCGCTGCCGTTATCTAAGAAAAGGTATCGAGAGCGGGGCTTTAATCAGGTCAGCAGCTTTTTAACTGCTGCTGCGATTCCGATAACTGAATTATTAAAGCGGCGGGAGACAGCGCCGCAATCGTTGAAAAATCGCCAAGAGCGTTTAGCGATGCCGCAGCCTTTTAAATTAAAGGCTGCTCCAGAAAAAATTACGGGAAAGAAAATTCTTTTAGTCGATGATGTCTATACAACTGGTCGGACAATCTATTATGCAGCGATTCTTTTACAGTCGGCTGGAGCTCGGCAAATTCTCGGTTTTTCTCTGGCAAGATGATTAAAAATGATAGCGATTTATTTTGCAAAAGAATTAGACAAAAGTTATAATAGAATTAAGAAGAGGAGCGTGAGTGGTCCACGCTTTTCTTTATTGGTAGACGAAAGGGGAAATTGTTATGTTCAAATACAATGTCCGTGGAGAAAATATCGAAGTTACTCAAGCTATTCGCGATTATGTTGAAAAAAAGGTAGGAAAATTGGAAAGATACTTTACTGACGTTCCAGATGCTACCGCTCACGTAAACTTGAAGGTGTATACTGAAAAGACAGCGAAGGTCGAAGTAACAATTCCACTTCCGTATCTAGTTCTTCGAGCAGAGGAAACTTCGCCAGATTTATACGCAAGTATTGATTTGGTTGTCGATAAATTGGAGCGGCAAATTCGCAAATTTAAGACTAAAATCAATCGTAAATCCCGCGAAACTGCTGTCAACACAGCGGATGCTGCTGTTTTATTTAACGAAGAATCTGGTGAGGAAGAAACAAGCTCTGAATTAGATATCGTTCGTACAAAACGCCTATCATTGAAACCAATGGATAGTGAAGAAGCGGTTTTACAAATGAATATGCTAGGACATAATTTCTTTATCTTTGAAGACGCAGAAACAAACGGCACCAGCATTGTTTACCGTCGTAAAGATGGAAAATATGGCTTAATTGAAACAAACTAAGCGTGACTTAAAAATTTTCGGAGCCGGACAAGTTTACTTGTCCGGCTCTTTTGATTTTAAAAAAAGTAGATGAAGAATTAAAAGATTTATCAAATCCTCATTTTAGTTATCCAATTCCAGATTCAAAACTTTTTTCGGTATTAAAAAAATCTGACAGCCCATAAACTGAGTGTCAGATTTTGAGGTTTTATTGAGTAAAACGAAAATTTTTTTGTTTGAACTACTGCATTGGCGCGATTCTAACTATTTTTCTAGTTCTTCTAATTCAATGCTTAAGTTTTCCCATTCCTCTAAGGTGGCTTCCTGCTCTGCTGATAAGGATTCCAAGTCTTGATTCAAACTCATCAGCTGACTGTGGTCATCAGCATATTTGGGGTCATTCATCTCAGCTTGTAATTTGGCAATGCTAGCATCCAGTTGCGCCAAATCTTCTTCAGCCTGTTGGATTTTCCGTTTTAAATTCCGCAGTAATTTTTGCTGTTCTTTGTCTAAGAAGAATTGGTTTTTTAGATCTGGTTCGCTGACTGTCAACTTCTCAGGATTTTCCGCTGCCGCCAGTGCCGCCAATTCCTCCTCTTCTTTTTTCTTTTCTAAATAGTAATCATAATCGCCTAGATAGACTTTGCTGCCGGTTTCAGAGAGCTCAATTACTTTAGTGGCGATGCGATTAATAAAATAGCGGTCATGGGAAACGAAAAACAACGTACCTTCATAATCAATTAAAGAATTTTCTAAAACTTCTTTGTTGTCGATATCTAAATGGTTGGTGGGCTCATCGAGAATCAAAAAGTTTTCTTTATCCATCGAAAGTTTTGCCAGAGCGACTCGCGCTTTTTCACCACCGCTGAGTAGAGGAATTGTTTTTTCAACATCATCTCCGCTAAATAAAAAGCCCCCTAAAACAGTACGGATATCTTTTTCCGGAGTCGTGGGATGTTCGTCCCACAGCTCTGCCAAAACGGTTTTATTACTGTGAAGGTCGGCTTGACCTTGGTCGTAATAGCCAACAGAAACATTTGTTCCAAAGTGGGCTTCGCCTTTAATAAAGGGAATCTCGCCGATTAAAGATTTCAGCAGCGTTGATTTACCAATCCCATTTGGTCCCACTAGGGCAACGGCTTCTTGTTTGCGGATGTCCAGATTGATTGGGTCAGATAAAACAGTCTGATCATAGCCGATGGCGGCATCCTCCACCTGCAAAACGACATTGCCAGAGACTTTATCAATTGCAAACAAAAAGGAAACTGATTTTTCATCCCCTTCAGGCCGATCCATCCGGTCCATTTTTTCTAATTTTTTCCGACGACTTTGGGCTCTTTTAGTGGTGGAGGCTCGAACGAGATTACGGGCAACAAAATCTTCAAGTTTAGCAATTTCTGTCTGTTGTTTTTCATAGGCCTTCCACTCCGAAGCTAGCTGTTCGGCCTTTAAATCTAAATAGCGGGAGTAATTGCCCTTATAATTTCGCAGTTTATGGCGGGAGAGTTCATAAATTTCATTGACCACTTTGTCCAAAAAGTAACGGTCATGGGAGACAATTAAGAGAGCCCCAGTATAGCCCTGCAAATAATTCTCCAACCAACTAAGCGTTTCGATATCTAAGTGGTTGGTGGGTTCATCTAAAATCAAAATATCCGGCCGCTGCAAAAGTAATTTTGCTAAAGCTAAACGAGTTTTCTGACCACCGGATAGCGTTTCGATTGATTGTTGATAAAAAGTTTCATCAAAATTAAAGCCATGAAGGACTGAGCGAATTTCATTTTCATAGCCGTAGCCGTTTAAATCAGAAAAATCATGCTGTAATCGATCATATTCCTTTAAGACACTTTCGTACTGAGGGCCTTCAGGAGTGCTTGTTGAAATGATTACTTCCAACTCCCGCATGCGGGCTTCCATTTGACGAACTTTTTCAAAGGCCTTCAGCATTTCCTCCCAGACGGAATCTTTTGAAGCAAGACCGGTATCTTGAGCCAAATAGCCAAGAGTCGTCCCCTTGACTTTAGTGATATTTCCGGCATCCGGAGCTTCAATACCGGCAATTATTTTTAACAAGGTCGATTTGCCAGCACCGTTACGACCTACCAAACCAATTCTAGAATTGGAGCTGACTTCCATTTGGATATTTTCAAAAAGCGACTCCGCACCGAAGTAACGAGCCACTTGATTTGCCTGTAATAACAGCATATGAATCCTCTTTCTACAGTAAATTTGCTGAACATAGTGTATCATATTTTACTTGAATCAGCGACCTTGTGAACTAATTCTAAAATTATCACAAAGTTAAGCTAATTTATTGCTTTTTCCTGATGGTTACTGCTATTATTAGGCTGTCACTATTTGTGAAAGATTTTTTTAGACTGACAGGTGCAAAAGGCGGTAAAGTTTCGTGAAAGCATTTTATTCAGAAGGCTTGAAACACTGCATCAGCGAAAAGTTACCCATTCAGCTAAAAATTGCGATAAACAGTTTCATGTGGATGAACAAGGAGGATAATTATGAAAGATCATGTAATTCCCAAGGCGACGGTCAAACGTTTGCCGCTATATTACCGTTACTTAAGAATTTTAAACAATGCCGGCAAAACAAAAGTTTCATCGACCGAATTAAGTGAGGCAGTCCAAGTGGACAGCGCTACAATCCGCCGTGACTTTTCTTATTTTGGCGAATTAGGCAAAAGAGGGTATGGCTATGACGTGGAAAGCTTGATGAACTTCTTTGCTAAAACTCTAAATGATGACCAATTGACCAATGTTGCTTTAGTCGGTGTCGGAAATTTAGGTTCAGCTTTGTTAAAATATAAATTTCACCAAAGTAACAGCATTCGTATCAGCTGTGCCTTTGATGTTAATGAAGAAATTATCGGCAGAATTGTCGATGGTATTCCTGTTTATCCAATGGAGGATATGCTGGAGCAAATTCGTGTTCAGCAAATTGAGGTAGCGATTTTAACCTTGCCGGCTGCCAGAGCCCAAGAAGTTGTTAAGCAGCTTGGAGAAGCCGGGGTTAAAGGCGTGTTAAACTTTACTGCCGCACGTTTGTCAGCACCAAAGGATGTCTTAATTCAAAATGTTGATTTGACGAACGAATTGCAAACGTTGATTTACTTCCTACACAATAATAATTCTGCTACACCAGAAGAAAAAGCTTAAAAAAGAGCTGAATTATCTTTTCACTGGATCTTAAACATCAGTGATTCGATAATTCAGCTCTTTTTAACGACCATTATTTAAATAATGTTTCATAATCAACACTCGTATCGCTCGCTTGAAAGTCCTCCACTAAGCTGCTAATTTTTTCAAAATTGATAAAACGAGCTTGCCGTTGCAATTCTTTTCCCTTTGAAAAAACCAATACCGCCGGGGCCGTCATCACCTGAAATTCACCAGCAACTTCTGGCACCTCAAAGGCATCCATTTGATAAAGTGGGACCGCTAAATCCTGTGCCAATTTTTCTAAACGGGGCTTGACTGCCACGCAGACACTGCAATCAGGCATCGAAATATATAAAATGCTGACTGGCTCTTGTAATGCGCTTTGGATTGCTGCAATATCTGAATATTTTTCCATTTGACCACCTCAAGTTTGACTTCTTAGCTTCATTTTAGTCGGGATTATCAAAAATACCAATAAAATGCTTGCAGGACAACATTTCGTTTCCTAAGGACAAATTAAAAATCGAAAAAAATCTTGTAGTTTTTTTCTAAGAGGCGTATTCTTGAAAAGAATTTACAGGAGGTTTGGATTCTATGTTTGATTTTTTACCCAGCTCAGTTTTACAAATGAGTACAATCTTTCTTTCAATTGTGATTGAAGCTCTGCCTTTTGTTTTATTAGGCTGTATTATCTCCGGTGCGTTGCAGGTTTTTTTAACACCTGCCAGAGTTAAACGATTTTTGCCGAAAAATAAAATTCTCTCCATTCTATTCGGCTCCTGTATGGGCTTTTTCTTTCCCTCCTGCGAGTGTGGTATTGTGCCGATTGTCCATCAATTTGTAAAAAAAGATGTACCAGTTTACACGGCATTTGCTTTTATGCTGACAGCCCCGATTATTAATCCAGTCGTTATTTTTTCAACTTATATCGCCTTTAGCAATACATGGCGCTACGCTATTTTACGGATGGTGGGTAGTTTTGTTGTCGCCTTAGTTGTAGGCTTGTGGCTAGCTTATTTATGCAAAGAACAAGTGCTGAAAACCCGTCTAAATGAAGCCTTCAGTCAGCATCATTTGTCGAAAATTCCTGAGACGGCCTTAGCAGGCGCTAATCAAGTTGTAGCAAATTCTAACTTTACAGCAAACGGTTTTTCAGAAGCTGTCCTTGAATATTACAGTAGTGAAGAGAAGATAGTTGAAGATTCTCACGGAAAAGAACATCATCACCATGGGAGTGAAAAAAAAGGGTTTCTGTCACAGGTGGGCAATGTTTTAGTTCATGCCATTGATGAATTTTTTGACACTGGTCGTTACTTGATGATTGGTGGTTTAATTGCATCGGCCATGCAAACTTATTTGCCGACTGGAGCCATGTTGACACTGGGCTCAAATACTTTTTTAGCGATTTTGGTGATGATGGTTCTCGCCTTCACCATGTCCTTGTGTTCAGAAGCCGATGCTTTTATCGGCTCATCGCTGCTCAGTTTATTTGGCTCTGCTCCAGTCGTGGCTTTTCTAGTTTTTGGCCCAATGGTGGACATTAAAAATTTATTGATGATGAAACGCTATTTTTCAACGAAATTTATTTTACAGTTAGTCGCCATTATCACAGTGACCGTTTTGATTTACGGTTTAGTCATTTAAAGGGGGAGCAATTGTGCTGCGTTTTTTAATCTTATCTGGTTATTTTGAAGTGATGATGTATCTGATGGTCACGGGAAAATTAGATCAATACATCAATATTCATTACCAATATTTAGCAATACTTTCGATGATTTTAGCTTTGGTTTTGGCTCTCGTTCAATTGTATCTGTGGATGACTGGCAAAACTGAACAGCCTCACCAACATGAAGAGGAGCTAGACCATGATCATCATTTGAATAAATGGTATCAAAAATTGAGCTCCTATGGCTTATTAATAATCCCATTACTGGTGGCGACTGTTTTTCCAACGGTTAGTTTAGATGCAACGATTGTTGAAGCGAAGGGGATTACCTTTCCCATCAGTGAAGAGTCGGTCGGCGATCCAGAGATGAATACCCAATATTTGCGGCCGGACACGAGCATTTATTACAATGACTCAGATTACAATTCTATGATGGAAACTTTATTAAGCAAATATGAAACAGATAATGCAATTAAAGTCACCGATGATAACTACTTGGAAATTATGGAAATCATTTATAATTATCCCAGCATCTTTCAAGGAAAAACTATTAAGTACACCGGTTTTGTTTTTCAGGCGCCCCAAGGCGAAGCCAATCAAATTTTTGCCTTTCGCTTTGGTGTGATCCACTGTGTTGCCGATTCGGGTGTGTTTGGTCTGCTGAGTAATTTGCCAGCAGGAGTCAGCTTTGAAAATAACGATTGGGTGACTGTTGAAGGAGTTATCGGCACGACTTATTACGCACCTTTGGAAAGTAGTATCCCTTCCATTCAAGTGACATCGATTGAAAAAGTCAACGCCCCGAGCAATCAATATGTTTACCGGGCCTTTTAAAAATTGTTCCTTCTCTTTTAATCTGAAAAATCAATAGAAGATAAATTTTATTGGAGAATCAGCTTTTGTTTTTTTTAAAAGCTCTTATTGAATGAAAAACTAAAAAACTCCCGCAGTTTATTCGACTACAGGAGTTTTTTTTCTAAATAGTTCAGGCTGTTTTTGCTTCAACAAATGTGATTCGCCGATCATTGCCGATACTGCGGCAGATGGAATATTCAATCGGTTTGCTGTCTTTTAAATAAACGACTTGTTCTGTAACCAAAATACTTTGGCGATTAGGAACGGCTAAAAGTTTTTGATCTTCTTTTGTTGAATTTTCCGCATAGACGGATTTAAAAATGCCGCCAAAACGCAGATGCAAAGTATCAACTAAATGACGATAAATCGAGTTTTCGATAATTTCTTCGGTCAATTTGGGCACCATTGAAACCGGTATGTAGACGTCTTCTTTAACGTAGGGCTTGCCAGCTAATGTGTAAAGTCGTGCTAGATAATAGACGGGTTGTTCGCGGCTAATGCCTAATTGTTGCTGTGTATCTTTATTAGGAAACTGCACTTCAAAATCTAAAATCGAAATATTTAATAAATCAAACTGTTCTTCTGACAGCTGCAATTTTTCATATTCAAATTTTTGCAAACAATCAGTGGAATTGCCCCAAAGCGCTGGACTCATTACGCGGGTTCCAGAACCCCGTTGCGAATTAATCAAGCCTTCGTTCATTAAGAGATTCAATGCTTTTTTAATCGTCATCCGGCTCACATTAAATTCTTCAACAAAGTCAGTTTGATTCGGCATTAATTGATTTGGCGGATAACTGCCTGAACGAATTCTTTCGCGGATAGCGGCTGCAATTTCTTCATATTTTGTCATAATCATTTCCCCCCTGTATCTTTAGTATAGTGAGCAAAGTATACTTATACAATCAATCGAATTTTCATTTCAATTCGAAATTAAAGTGTTTTTTGAAAGCAAGAATACATAACAAATAAATGTAAGGCTTTCTCGCTACAAAATCTTGTTCTCGGTGATAAATGGATAACTTGATAACGAAAAATGATTCTAACCAAGAATTTCTTCCTTCTTAAGAATTTTTTTAGCAAAATACAAAAGATGGAATCTAAAAAATATTGTTTAGGAAATTTTTGCATATAAATTTTAAAATCAAATTATTTTTACATAAATATTCTTTGACATGCATAAAATGATTGGGTATACTTTTGAAAACGAAAAAAAAGAGGCGTTAGTATGAGTAAATTATTCAATAATTATGGACGGCAGGCATTTGAAATTATTTCTGGTCAAGGTTCAGTTGTAAAAGATGATCAAGGTCGTGAATTTTTAGATTTTACCAGCGGCATCGGTGTGATGAATGTAGGCTATGGTCATCCCCAGTTGGTAGCAGCTTTGCAGCAGCAAAATGAAATCTTATGGCATATGCCTAACTTATATCAAAGTCAGCTCCAAGAAACGGTTGCTGAAAAATTAATTGGTAAGAAAGATTATTTGGCCTTCTTTTGTAATAGCGGCGCTGAAGCGAATGAAGCGGCGTTGAAGCTGGCCCGTAAGGCTACGGGCCGCAGCAAAATTATTACATTTATCGATTCCTTTCACGGAAGAACTTATGGGGCGCTGAGTGCAACTGGTCAAGCTAGTATTCAAGAAGGCTTTGGTCCGATTGTACCAGACTTTATTTATCTTCCATATAATCAGATGGGGGAATTAGAAAAAGTTTTGGATGATAACACAGCGGCCGTGATGCTGGAAGTAATTCAAGGAGAAGGCGGCGTTTTACCGGCGGATGAAGCATGGCTGCAACAAGTGGCCGCTCTCTGTCAAAAAAATAATTCACTGCTAATCGTCGATGAGGTTCAAACCGGCATGGGGCGGACTGGTAGTCTCTTTGCCTTTGAACAATTTCACATCGAACCAGATATTATCACTTTAGCAAAAGGCTTAGGCAATGGAATTCCTGTGGGTGCCATGCTCGGCAAAACCAAGCTTGGAACGGCCTTTGGTCCCGGGAGCCACGGCTCAACCTTTGGCGGCAATAAATTGGCTATGGCAGCCGCCAACGCTGTGTTAGATATTATGCAGGAGGAAAATTTTCTCGCAGATGTTCAACAAAAATCCGCTCTACTTTTTGATGAGCTTCAAAAAATTCAATCAGATAAAATTGTGGAAATCCGTGGTAAAGGTTTGATGGTAGGACTGGTGATTGCCGACGAATTTTCTGTCAAGGAGATTATCCAAAAATTACAGGAGCAAGGGCTACTGACTTTGCGGGCCGGCCAAAATGTTTTGCGACTGCTACCTTCATTAACCGTAACTGAAGCGGAAATCAAACAGGCGACAGGTCTCATTCAAAGCGTTTTAACTAAATCAAATTAAAAATAAAACTGTGGGATAAAGCTTGGCAGTCAGGCAATCGCTGGCGAAACTTTTTAAAAGAAAAGTTTTAATAGTTTGCCGAAACTCTCCATTAAAAGAGTTTCTCTTCAACCAAGCTGCTTCTGCAGTTTTTCTTTTTGAATTTTTTTTGAATAAAAAATTGGAAAATTGTGATAAAAACTTATAAAAAGTCATTGACATGCATAAAAATATTTTCTATAATCAGAGTTATTAAAAGACGAGGTGATTGGATGAAGGCGGCAATTGTTGGAGTTACAGGTTATACAGGAATTGAATTGATGCGCTTGATTCAAGGTCATCCTCATTTAGAAATTGGAACTTTATGCAGTGGTACAATGCATAAAAATGATATTGCTGAACTTTATCCTCATTTAAAAGGTTTAGTGCATCAACCGGTGGAGGCTTTTGATGCAAAAAAAATTATGGCAGAAAATGAACTTGTCTTTTTTGCAACACCAGCAGGCATCAGTAAAGAAAATGTTGCCGCTTTTCTTGAAGCCGATTTTCCTGTGATTGACTTGTCCGGTGATTTGCGTTTGAAAAATCCAGCGGACTATCAAAAGTGGTACCAAAAAGCACCGACTGCTGCAGACATTTTGGAAAAAGCTTTTTATGCGGTACCGGAATTTTATGACAAGCCGGATGGAAATTTAATTTCAAACCCTGGCTGCTATGCGACAGCCACTGAACTGACTTTATCGCCATTAATCAAAAATCACTTGATTGATTTAGATTCCATCGTGATTGATGCAAAGTCTGGCTTATCAGGAGCCGGTAAGAAGCTGACGGAAGCTAGTCATTTTGTTAATGTGCAGGAAAATATGAGCATGTACAAGGTTAATCAGCATCAGCACATTCCAGAAATCGTAGCCCATCTCAAACAATTTGATCAAGAGCTAAAAACACTCCAGTTTACGACAAGTTTGATTCCTATTACGAGGGGAATTTTAGTTTCCTCTTATGTCAAATTAAAAACAGGTACCACAAAAGAGCAGGTGGCTGAGGCCTTTGCTTATTATGATGACAAACCGTTTGTGCGGATGCAGGAGGAAAATCAGCTGCCTCAAATTAAACAGGTTGTCGGCTCAAATTTTTGCGACATCGGCTACGTCATCAATCCAGAAAATAATTATCTGACACTGGTCACTGTGATTGATAATTTAGTAAAGGGCGCTGCGGGATTAGCGCTGCAAAATTTTAATAAATGGGCGGGAATTGATGAGACCAGCGGCTTGTTAGCTGTTCCTATTTTCCCTTAATCAAAAAAAGAAACGAAGGTAAGGTTATGGAAATCATTTCAGGGACCATCGCAGCGCCCCTCGGCTTTTATGCGGACGGGCAGCACTGCGGATTGAAAAAAGAGAAAAAAGACATCGGCTGGTTTTACTCAGAGGTGCCGGCAGCGGTGGCGGGAGTCTTTACCACCAATAAAGTTCAAGCAGCTCCCATCAAATGGGACAAAGAAATTGTCAAAAATGGCAAAGTGCAAGCAGTTGTCGTGAATTCGGGAAATGCCAACGCTTGTACCGGACCAGCTGGCCATGTGGCTGTTAAAAAAATGGCTGAACAAGTTGCCGAAAAATTAGCGATTCCCACAGAATTGGTGGCAGTTTCGTCGACCGGCATCATCGGTCAACCGATGCCACTGGAGACACTTGAAACAGGAATTAACAGTTTAGCAAAAGACGGCAACGCTTATCATTTTCATGAAGCGATTTTGACGACAGACACGGTGACAAAAGAAATCGTGGTGACTGAGGAAATTGCCGGGGAGAAAATTACTCTCGCCGGTGTCGCTAAAGGCTCCGGGATGATTCATCCCAACATGGCGACGATGCTGGGCTATGTTACGACGGATGCCAATATTTCAGCAGAACTGCTGCAGGAAGTTTTAAAAGAATTAACAGAAGTGACCTTTAACCAAATTACCGTCGATGGCGATACTTCGACAAATGACACAGTTCTAGTTATCGCAAACGGTTTAGCACAAACCAAGCCGATTATAAAGGACAGCGATGCGTTTGCGATGTTTAAAGCGGACTTGCATTTTGTATTAGAAACGTTAGCCAAAAAAATTGCCCAAGACGGCGAGGGCGCTACGAAATTAATCGAAGTAGAAGTCACTGAAGCAAAAGACCCGTTGGCTGCTCGGATGGTGGCGAAATCTATTGTTGGTTCGGATTTATTAAAGTCAGCAGTCTTTGGCAAAGATCCTAATTGGGGCCGCATTCTCTGCGCCGGTGGTTATGCTGGCGTTGATTTCGATTTTGAAAAAGTTGCGATAGCTCTAGCTGGGATTCCTGTATTTGAAGCAGGGATGGCAGTTCAATTTGATGAAGAGCTGATGGCTGAAAAGTTGGCGGATACAGTCGTTCCTATCAGCATGTCATTGGCTGAAGGACAAGCCAGTGGTAAGGCTTGGGGCTGTGACCTAACTTATGATTACGTCAAAATTAACGCATTATATTCAACGTAAAAAATTAAACACATTCAAATAATTTCATGAAAAATAAATTGGTTAAAAAAGGAGCTGGCTGACATGGCTGGAACAATTGTAATTAAAATGGGAGGCGTGGCCTCAGATAATTTAACACCGGAATTTTTCACCCAAATTCGTAAATGGCAGGCCCAAGGAAAACAATTGGTAATTGTTCATGGCGGCGGCCATTATATTTCTGAAATGATGGGGACTTTGAATATTCCGGTGGAAATTAAAAATGGGTTGCGGGTAACCACGGCAGAAACTTTGGAAATTACTCGGATGGTTCTTTTAGGTAGGGTTCAGCCGATGATTACTACCACGTTTCAAAAGGCCGACTTAACGCCGATTGGCTTAAATGCCGGCTGCGACCAATTAATTCAAGGCTCGATTATCGATCAAAATTCTTTAGGTTTTGTCGGTCAGGTTGAGGAAATTAATACTGAGTTGATTGAAGTGTTGTTGGAAAAGAAACATATTCCAATTATTGCACCTTTAGGAATCACAAGTGAAGGTCAATGGCTAAATATCAATGCAGACGACGTTGCCTGCAAAGTGGCCAGCGCATTACAGGCGGAGGAATTATTTTTATTAACAGATGTCCCTGGGATAAAACAGGAAAACCAGTGGCTATCTGAGGTGCAGGCGGATCAATTAGACAATTTGAAATCGGCCAAAGTGATCACAGGCGGCATGATTCCTAAATTGGAAAGTGCCAAAAAAGCTTTAGAAAATGGCGTTGGCCTAGTCCACATCAGTAACGCCATTGATTATGCCGGCACTAAAGTTGTTTATCCGGCAGTTGCAGTTTAAAAAAAAGAGACTTCAAAAAGTATTTTATTGACAGATAGTCCATTAGGAAAATTATCTGTTGATGGGTTGCTGGCTGGAGTCTTTTTCTGTTGCAGATTTTAAAATGTGCACCAGTTATTTTTATTTCTTGCACTTAGATTTAATTTTGTTTGCCAAAAGATGATTCAAAGCGAATGTAAGAATTATTTAATTTGTAGTTTGTGCTTAAGTCTAGTAAAATGTTATTTGAAAAGAAGGAAATCCCAGAAGGAAAAAGAGGTGTTGAAGATGGGTTTTACAGATGAAACAGTTCGTTTTGATTTTGATGACAATCATAAAAAAGCTGTCAGTGAAACATTGGCGATTGTCTATCATGCATTAGAGGAAAAAGGGTACAATCCAATCAATCAGATTGTCGGCTATTTGCTGTCAGGAGACCCGGCTTACATTCCCCGTTATCGTGATGCCCGCAACTTAATTCGCCGGCATGAGCGGGATGAAATTATGGAGGTTCTGGTTAAACATTACCTCGCTGAAAATGGGATTAAATTCTAATGCGGCTGATGGGTTTAGATGTCGGCTCAAGAACAGTCGGCGTATCAGTTAGTGATCCGCTAGGCTGGACTGCGCAAGGAGTGGAAATTATCCGCATCAACGAAGATGAGGAAAATTTCGGCTTTGAGCGGTTAAAAGAGCTGGTGGCAGAGTATGAAGTGACAAAATTTGTCGTCGGTCTGCCGAAAAATATGAATAACACCATCGGACCTAGAGCAGAAGCTTCCATGGCTTATGGTGAAAAAATCAAAGCATTATTTGATTTACCAGTGGACTATCAAGACGAACGCTTGACAACGGTACAGGCTGAGCGGATGCTCGTTGAAGAAGCAAATGCTTCCCGTGCAAAACGCAAAAAAGTAATCGATAAGCTGGCCTCGGTCATGATTTTGCAAAATTATCTCGATAGCCACAGTCATCAACTATAATTTTTAGAAAAGAGGAATTCCAATGACAGAACATCACCATCATCATGACCATGATCATCATCACCACGATCACAACCATGAAGGACATGAACATATTACTTTAGTAGACGATGAAGGCAACGAAACCCTTTATGAAATTTTGTTAACTGTTGACGGTCAAGAAGAATTTGGCCGCAACTATGTGCTACTTTATCCAGCCGGCTCACCGGAGGACGAAGAAGTAGAATTACAAGCTTATGCTTACATCGAAAACGAAGACGGCACAGAAGGCGAACTGGAACCAATCGAGACCGACGCAGAGTGGGATATGATTGAAGAAGTGTTCAATACTTTTATGACGGAAGAAGAATAAACAGTTGATTTATTAGGCTAAACCCTTGATGGATAAGGGTTTAGCCTTTTTCTTTATTTTCTTGAATGCCATTTTGAATGCTATTATATAATTTAGTCTAATTATTTAAATGTTGAACTAATCTTTCTATAGTTTGTTCTTTAGATTCTTGGCTAAGATGGCCATAAGTGTCCATAGTCATTTTTATCGATGAGTGACGTAATCGTTCTTGAACCTCTTTCATACTTGCACCTGCATCAAGTAGTAAGCTAGCATGAGTGTGCCGAGTGAAGTGAACACCCAAGAATGGCAGATCAGCTTTTTCAGTGATTGTTTTTAATCTGATGTAAATTGCATGATGGGTTACAGTTTGTTTGTAAATACCACAGAAAATCACCGTAGGGTCTGTTTGACCTATTGATAGCATATATTTTCGTTGATTAATTTGCCATTTTTTTAAAATGGACAGAGTGCTTTCATCAAGTGCAATGCTAGCCTTGCTTCCATCCGTTTTTGGTGTGCTCACCTTGTACCCATGCTTTGTTTGACTCAAAGTTTTATCAATAGTGACTATCTTATTGACAAAATCGATATCAGACCAATTTAGCGCTAGTGCTTCACTTATTCGACAACCTGAGTAAATCAGGAATCTTAGAAGCGTTTTGTCATAATCTCTGCGATAGGTACCTGTTTTCAAGTCTAGGTAATCGAATAAAGTTTTTAGTTGTTCTTTAGTATAAACTTTAATTTTAGAATTGTGGCTAATCTTTTTTTCTCTTTTAGGCATCATAACATGAGTTAGAGGGTTATTACTTAAGATACCAAGGTGAATCGCATATTCAAAAATTCTTTTTGAAGTTGAGTGTAAAACTTTATATTGATCCGTTTCTTTTGCCCAAGAGTTAACAATTTTCTGAGCTTTTTTAACTGAAACTTCTTTAATTCGTAGTTTTCCGTATACAGGTAAAATCCATTTCTTAAATTTAATTTCAGTTTTTATGAAGGTAACTTCTTTAACAGTTGTCTTATAAGTCTCTAGCCAAAGTTCGTAGACTTCTTGAATGGTTTCATTGTGCTCTTTTTCTAGCCCTTTCTCATCAAAGGCAACTTGAAGCTTTGAAAGTGCGAGCTGAGCCTCTTTCTTTGTATCAAAGTTTCTTCTGGTCGTCTTGATAGATTTTCCTGTTACAGGATCAATACCAAGATAAGCTTGAAACTTCCAAGCTTTGGAGCCGTTTTTTTTCAGATATTGTTCAAATTGTGCCATATTGATTTCCTCCGTAGATATTCGAGGAGCTATTTCAGAAATCAATTAATCATCAGAGTATTTAGTTAGCTTGTCTTGCACTAATTCTTCTAATAAACCGTGTAATAGTTCACCTTTTTGTTCAATCCGCTCTCTAGCTAATTGATTTGAGACAGCATCGTGGCCATTTTCATCCACAGTGTGTCTAAGTAGTATTGGATTATCATTCAAGAGATCATTTAACGTAAGAACTAGCTTACTGGTGGAAGAAATTTCTTCCCTGTCATTAACTAGGTGAAGAAGAAGTAGTAGGTGCTCTTCATAAAGTTGTTTTAACTGAGCAATTTCTCTCGTACTCAACTCATTTTCTTCTACCTTTTGTTCCAAAGCATCTAAGTAATTGTATTCCTTTTGTTGAATATTCATGGGTCCATAAAGAATATAGTCGGTTGTCACCTGTCCAATTTCAGCGATTTGGCTCAATCGCTGCTTATTTGGCAAGTTGTCTTCATTTTCCCAATTTTTTACGGCACCTTTTGATGCAACAGGTATCAGTAATTCGCCAAACTTTTCTAAGGTGTTTGCTTCTGGTTGAGAAAGACGAATTCTTTTAATACGATCCCCATAACCCAATTTTTGCTCTGTCACTGTCTATCACCTCCCATAATCTTCTTCATTATAAACGAAAAAAATGTAGATTGCTATCAAAGTACAGAAATAATTAGAACTTTATCTTGTTTTTGCCAGAATTACATGCTATTATCATCTTGTTCAGAATAAAATTGAACTTCGAGGAGCTAAACGGAAATGAATCAATAAGAGAGGTGAAGATAGTGGTTGAATTCTCAGTAAAGTTAGATGAAATGCAATCTAAGAGCTTACAGGAGTATGTCTACAGAATTACTCGTGAAGCATTAGAAACGGCTAAAAACGATGCAGGAGTGGGAAAAGAATTTCTTAATCAAGCAGAAATGGCCAAGTGGATTGGTATTAGTCCGAATAGTTTAAAGGAATACGTGAAATTAGGGTTGCCAGTGTGTATTATTGGGGCTCGCAAATTTTATTCCAAAACAGAAGTAACAAAATTTATATTAGCGAGACAGAGGTGACTGGATGAATAACATTAAAAAAGAGCCCACTGTTTTTGGTGAACAGCAGACTCCACAAAACTCTAACACAAAAAAGTATACCACGAATCATCTATCAGCGCATCTGCAAGTAAGTGGTGAGGAAAGATGGTGAGACGAATGATCAGCACGACCATCACGGACTCTGCTTCGTTTCTTAAGTTACCGAATGACTCGAAAGTGCTCTGGTATAAAGCAGTGGAGTATTCAGATGATGATGGCTGTGTGGATGTTTACAAAGTGATGAACCTCTTACGGAGTAAAGAAGATGATTTGAACTTACTAATCATGAAGCATTTTTTAATCCCACTCCCCATTGAGGATGTTCATTTAGTCGCCAATTGGAAAGAGATGAATCGGGTTGAACCAAAAAAATACCGGATTTCTCCTTATCAGAAATATGTGCTACAGGTAAACCCAGCCTATGATTTTGGTTACTCAGCAGAGGATCGCTTGAAGAATAGAAATAATGTCCAGCATTTTCAGCAGGGGATTTTAGAGCCGTTGAATGATCGTGAAAAAGAGTTAAAAAAGTCAGTAAATGATGTGTCTAGAAAAAATCTAGAACTTATCTCGAATGAAGCTAGTTCTATTCTAGAAGAAAGCGAACCTAAGCAAAGTCAAGATAAGTTAAGTCAAGTTAGGTTAAGCAAAGACAAGTTAAGTCAAAGTAAGTTAATTCAAGACAAGGCAAGGAAGGAAAAGCAAAAGCAAGCAAAAACAAGTCAAGAGCTTTCCGGAGAATTAGGAAAATTACATGAGTATCTTTTTCTCTGGTTCCATGATGAGAGTGAGGCAGCAAAGAAATCAATTCAAACTTTTTATAAACGTTTTGGTTTTGAACTCACTAAAGTAGCCATGGAGAAAACTTACTCAAAAGAAAATATCGAAAATTATTTAGGATTCATTTCTACTCTGTTGATGAACTGGAAAGAGCAGGGAGTGACAACTGTTCAAGAAGTGAATGAAGAACAGAGGAGTTATAATCAGCAGGCTTATTAGTCATAGATGAGAAGTGAAACATTATTGAAAATTGAGAGAAGGTAGTACATTAAATTTGTATTGGAAGTGTGTTACTAATACTTTTCTGTCAGAGAACCCAATGGTTTAATAACAAGGAAATAAAACTTTGGTGTCTGAAACTTTTTTTAATTTCTGGGAAATCATATTACAAGAGAAAGTAATTTTATCTTAAAGTAATATAAACCATTTGATGAACTAGACAGTAATGCAATTGTTAAAAAGAATGAAAATGAATTTTGGTCAATTGTGATTTTTGGAGGACTTGTTGGCGCAAGCATTGCAAGTGTGGTCACACTTACTGAAAATACGAGAAGTAAAAAAATTAGATTTTTTAGTTTTCGTACTTTTGGGGATTCTCCCCAACCCCCTATTTAAACAAAATAATCGATTGTGCTTAGGGAAAGAGAGTTGAAATGGTTCAAAGTATCAGAATATCTTTTTGAAGAGGGCCCTTTTTTTATAACACATCTCTCTGACTACAGAAAGAAAAGAATAAGTATGACTTCTAGTAGTGGCACTTTCAAAGTTTCATTCAAATCATTATATTGACAATGTGACTATAAAGCGAAATATATTTTTGAACTTCGTTTGCATAGAGAGATAGTCACTAAAGGGCGAGAAATACGACTAGAAGGGAAGGGGATTGGGAACTCTCCCAAAGTAGTCTAAAATCAAAACGGATACTTTTGGTTTTAGCTCATTTCAGAAAGTGTATATACACTTTCAATGCTTGCGAAAAATAATTCTTTTAAATAGAGAAAGCTGGATAGAGATATTTTTGCCAATTTTGTCTATAATTATCATGAAGGAATTCTCCAACATTTAGATTCAAAAAAGGGGCTTTATTTGATGAAAAAAATAGTGTATTTCGACGAAGGGTCAGTAACTGATTATATGCAAATCGTTCAAAAAGGAGATTTGGTCAAAACAACAGAGTTGTTAGATCAAACCCAATGAGGAGTTGAGGGATCTGCAAAAGCCGAATTAAAATTGAACCCATTTGCTTCCTTGCTTACCGCAATTGTTGGGCTCTCTGCAAATATTTCTGCAAAAACTAATTTAACAGGTTCTTATAATACTGAGAAAATGGCAAAAACAATTATTCAAAACACGTTGTTAACGGATTTTTTAGATGTATCAGAAATTGAAAACAGTTCTATAGTAAGTTTTTCAGATTTTGTGCTATCTGAGCCAGCAGGATCTTTGACCGAGCTTTTAAAGGTATCTGCTTACACTAACATGATGAACGGAAGCACATCTTTAGATTCGACAGAAGAAATTGAATTGAACATTGAAAAATTCAATGAAACCATCAAAATGGCTAAAGGATATTTTGAGTTTTTAGGAGAAAAGGGAAATAAAAAAGTAATTTTTAGGTTTAACTTGGAAGCTTTAAGAAATAATTATAGGAGCACTGATCTCACCAGAATGGACTTACTAATTTACGGCATAAAAGTGGGGGAGGTATCTTTGCAACAACTAAATATTAATGAAGAGATGAAAATAGAAAAAAATAAAGAGGTTCAAACCAAGTTTTTTGTGCGGGAAGAGGCCATTAAAGCGAAAAATGGAAATGTTGATGTTGATATGGGAATTGAGACAAAGCTAGAAATGTATGATGTGTTTTTAGCGGGGGTAAGTTAGATGGAAAAAGTAACGGTATTTTACGGTTCAAATAAAGATTTTAAAAAGTACTTGGACTCCAGAGATGTTTTATTGGATGATGTTGTTTTGTTTCCAGAGTTAATCAGCCAGTACAATGAAACAATCAGAGCGTCAAATAAAGGCTATGCTGATAAAAATAATAAATATTATACAGATGAAAAAAAATATGTTGATTATGCAGTGATAATGCAGAATGATTTTTCATCTGTTTTAGAGCATGTGGTTTCTAATTTTTCGCACATTATTTCCTTAGCTCATGAAGTAGAAAACCTTATCATACAAAATCCGCCAAAAAGAGTTGTTGAATCTTTGCTTTCGTCATATGGAGATATAATTATTGAATATGAATTTTCTGAGTATAGAAGCTTCTCTATAAATCAAATTGACGAAATCAATAAGTTGATGAATAAAGATATAATAGGTCAGGAAAATGCGAAATTCTCTGTTCTTTCTAGTTTGTATCAGTTGTCCAAAAAGAAAGTTTCAACACCTATTGTATTGCATTTTTTTGGGCCTTCAGGTGTCGGTAAAACTGAGCTTGCGAAATCAGTAAGCAATTACTTTGGTGGGGAACTACTGAAAATTCAATTTTCGATGATGCAAACGGAGGAAGCTAAAAGGTATATTTTTGGTGATGCGCATAGCAAAGATTCTTTTGCAAAAGATTTGCTATCTAGAGAAAGTAATATCGTATTGATTGATGAGTTTGATAAAGTGCATCCTATTTTTTATAATGCTTTTTATGAAATTTTTGATGATGGGATTTTTCGTGACTTGAACTATACAGTTGATGTGTCAGAAACGATATTTGTTTTAACTTCAAACTTCTCAAGTGTAGATGAAATAGATAGTAGACTGGGGCTGCCAATGGCTTCTCGTATTGGTAAATCAATCCAATTCTTTGATTTAGATTTTGAATCTAAGAAAAAAATTGTCGAGAATAAGTATACGAGTGTTCTTAATATATTAGACGAACAAGAAATTGAGATAGTCCAGAAGACGAATTTGCTTAATTGGTACTGTGAAAACATTAACCTCTTTGATAATATGAGATCTCTTAAAACGTCCATAGAGCAAGAAGTCTTTAATATTCTTACAGACAGGCTTTTAAAAACTGATTAAAAGGGAAATGGATTTTTCTATTTAGTGTCATTTGATTTTTGAAATAGCTCCTCGAATTTTTTGAATGCCAAATTGAATGCCATTTGGTTGATTATGGTTGACAGTGATTGATAAAGTAGCAGGATAAAAATCGCTGCCAGTTCTTGTTTTACAATAAAGAATACAGACAGATAGTAAAAAAATATTTATGACCAAGAAGAATAAACGACTTTAAATGCAAGCTGAACCCTTGGTAGATAAGGGTTCAGCATTTTTTTGTTTTTACTGAATACGAGATTGAACTTGTTCGAGAATTGCATTTTCGACAGATCGATATAACCAGGGAGACGTTAGTGAAAATTGAGGGTGGCAGGTGTTTATGCTAATTTAAAAAGGGACCACTTTTCATAGGGCCGATGGTTGAAAAAGGGACCACTACTAACTCACAATAAGTAAAAGAGTCTAGTTTGCTTATTGGAGGTTTTGGAGTGATAACTTTTATGGATAAACTTACAATCATCCGTCTACTAGAAAGTGGGCGGTCACAGCGGTCTGTTTCAAAAGAACTCGGTATTAATCGAAAAACTATTCGCCGTTATTGGGAACAATACTTAGCGGACCAAAAATCATTAGATCAAGATCCAACAGATTCTTCTAAAATAGATGCCTTAACAGCACGTCCAACATATACATCTACCAATCGCAAACCAAGAAAATATTCAAAAGCGATTGATCGAAGAATTGATGAGCTATTGGCTTTTGACGAACAAAAGGCAAAGCAGTTAGGGCCTCATAAACAACAATTAACAATCGTCGCTATTCATGAAATACTAAAATTAGAAGGTTTTGATATAGCAGAAAGTACACTACGTCCGTATGTCCGGCAAAAACTTACTGTCAAAAAAGAAGCCTTTATCAAGCAACAGTACCCATTAGGTTATCGAACAGAATTTGATTTTGGAGAAGTAAAATGTTTTATTGGTCGAAAAAAAAGGACCCTCACACTCGCAGTATTTTCTTCTCCTGCATCTGGTTATCGATGGGCCAGACTCTACGAGTCAGCGAACCAGCAAGTCTTTTTAGATGCGCATATTCGTTTTTTTGACCACCTTCAAGGTGCTTATGACACCGTTGTCTATGATAATATGCGGAATGTTGTGAAGCGATTCATTGGTAGACATGAAAAAGAATTAAACGATGAATTAGTGAAACTAGCTCTCTATTATCAATTCGAACCGGTCGTAACCAATGTATTTAGTGGAAATGAAAAGGGCCATGTAGAAAAAAGCGTTCAAGTCATTCGCCGAAAGGCGTTCACGAAACAGTATAAATTTGACTCAATTGACGCTGCACAACACCATTTAGAACATGCATTAGTTGAGTTAAACCAATCTACTACAATCGCAGCTGAAAAACGGCACCTTCACCCATTACGTGGGACATATGATTATGCCGTTACCACGAAGCAAACGGTTGATAAATATAGTTTTGTACACGTGGATGGAAACTATTATTCTGTTCCGGATTATCTCGTCGGCCATAAGGTCACCGTTAAAAAATATCTGAATGTGCTTAAAATAGTTGGAACAAGTCAGGTAATCGCAACTCATCTACTGCAAAAGGGTGAAAAGGAATATAGTATTGATCTGCGACACTATTTACCTACCTTAATGCGTAAACCAAAAGCTATTGAGCATTCTCTTGTTCTCAAAAAGATTCCGGAGTTACATCACTGTTTCCTGCACTATTATCAAAAAACACCACGAAGATTTCTTTAGATACTTGAAGACCATCTGGATGAATCAATCGAACAAGTTGTTCTTTGTTTAGAAGAAACTGTCTTAAAAGACCATGGGGTCTTAAACTCTCCACCTACTAAAGCGATTAACGAAGCAAGAAATCAGTTGCAGGAATACAATTTAATCCACCAAGTGAAGAAGGTGGCCAATAAATGATTGAAACATACGCAAAGCAATTAAAGCTTTCTTATCTAAAGAAAAACTATGCCTTCTTGATTCAGCAGGCAGTTGAATTGAATCAAAGCTATGAAGACTTTTTAACCCAGTTACTCACATTAGAACTGGAGCAGCGGCAAAACAATCGGATTCAAACGTTAATTCGACAGTCAAAGCTCCCCAATAAACTTACATTTGACGATTACATGGACAGTCACTTAGACGCAAAATTGAGAAAACAAGTAAAAGAGCTAAAGACGTTGCGTTTCATCGATCAAAAAGAAAACCTGATTTTAATGGGAAACCCAGGTGTTGGCAAAACACATTTAGCCACTGTTCTTGGAATGGAAGCTTGTCTTTCGGGAAGAAGTGTTTTATTTACCAATATCCCGAATCTAGTGATCGAATTAAAGGAATCCATGAGTGCGAATCAGCTAAATTTTTATAAACGTCGCTTTGGAAAATATGATTTAGTTATTCTTGATGAATTAGGGTATGTCTCTTTTGATCAAGTCGGCAGCGAAATCTTATTTAATCTCTTATCGAATCGAACATCAGCCGGTTCAATGATTATTACAACGAATTTATCATTTGATAGATGGGAGGAAACCTTTAAAGATCCGATGCTTACCGCAGCTATAGTGGACCGTTTGGCCCATCGGGCTCACGTATTGGATCTTAGTGGTCCCTCGTTTCGAGTGGAAGACACGAAAAAATGGCTCAACTAATTTTTTTGGTCCCTTTTTCAATCATCCAGTGGTCCCTTTTTCAGTTGCGTTTAACAGCAGGCAGCATATTAAACTTGAGCAATTAAAGGCAATCAAAGACGTCCTCCAGGTCGATTATGAGACACTTCTAAATGAAACACCCCTCAAAGGATAGAATAAAAGTCCAACATTTGAGGGGGGCCCTAGACTGGCCGGTCAATTGACAGTTACTTTTATTAAAATACAGTTTATAAGATAACCACCATATTTTAAACGGTTATTGGCAATCTAAAGGGAGTTGTTAGTACAACTCCCAATACGTGGTTTATTACAGCAAATTACCTAAAGAGCTTCTAGAATTTTTTGAGTATCTCTATTCAGCAGTGGTGAAGATTCGAAATATGCTTAGTATACCTCTGCCAGATCAATAATATTTATTTAATCTCAAAATTCTAGTGTTACACTTATATGTTACACCAATAAAGACTGTTATAATAGGATTCGAGAAGTGTAACACTAGGGTATACGCTAGTGTTACAACGATAATTAGAATTCAGTACGAGGAGAAATTGTTTTGCTTAGAGAAGAGATACTAACCTTAATTGATGAAAAGCGAGAAGGAACATATTGGGATTTTAAACAAAAATACCATGAAGATAAGGGAAGACTGCTACATGATATAATTTGTTTGGCTAACAATATTAACAATCGCGATGCTTACTTAATTTTTGGTGTATCAGACGAGGGTAAGATTATTGGTGTGGAGGAAGATAAAAATAGAAAAAATCAGGAACATTTCACATCTTTCCTAAAAGTAAAAAAATTTTCAGGTGGGACAATACCTTATGTGATTTTAAAAACAATACTGATACAAAAGCATGAGATTGATGTGCTGATAATAAAAAAGTCAGACAAGATTCCATATTATTTAGCAGAGCCCTTTAGAGATGGAAAAACCAATGTTTCAGCTGGAAGTATATATTTGCGGATAGAGGATCAAAATACACCGATTAATTCCACTGCTGATCCGTTGTATACGGAGCAATTATGGAAATATAGATTTGGAATACTACCGTTACCTTTAGAACGATTGAAGAGAATGCTTTGTATGAAAAAAAGTTGGGAAAAAAATAAAAATGGATATTACTTTGAGGAAGCGCCAGAATTCACCATTGTTGAAAATGATGAAATATCTGAATCTTATGATAGAGGTTTAGCACCTTTTTATGCATACAATCAGACTAATTCATCAAGTTCCTATCATCATTATGAGTGCAAGTATCATAATACTGTTTTGTATGAAACTCAGACTATCAGTCTTGATTCTGGACGCTACCATACACCAATACCAGAGTTTGGCTTTATACCCGTTGACAGATATAGGCGGAGTTCATTGGATTACCGATATTTTGTCAAATTTTCTACTCAGTTCTACTTACATCTTTTTATGTTTGATGATACATCGGATGAAGCTTTTTATTCTCGCCGCAAACTTCTCAGTATTGTTCCGATATTTGAATCAGAAGATGAGAAAGACAGTTTTGAGAATTACATTAAAGAAAATATGAAGGAAGTTTTAGAAAAAATGAATATCGATATCGATGAAGAAGAATATCTCGATATTGAAGACGACAATTTGAGGGTTAAAAAAATTTTTCAGCGGTCATTGAATATCGGAAGAGTTTTAGTTAAAAGTCTAGAGGAATTTAGAATGACTAGGAGATGAATCAAAAATATATGTGGTATGATGATGAATTGTTAAATTCGAAGGCCTATGACTGTGATGTGGCTTACGACAACAGAGAGAGTGATCTGCTTTTAGAATTAAGTGAAGAATGTAGACTGATAGCTGAAGATGAGAATTTGCATGTGATGATCCGTGCCAAATTATATTATGACAGCTTTACATCTTTAAGTAATTATATCGAGATAGCTGATATATGTAAGACAGATAGAGAAAAGTATATTGAAAAGATTTTATATCTTTGTCGAAGGAGTTTACTTTTACAGGAGACTTATTCCTCAGAGAACGATATGGAGAAAATTGAACAAGCCAATTTTAATGGTTTATTCTTCAAAACTAATGTTAACTATTGCAATGTTCTAAGCCATATTGGACGGTTACCAAAGGCAATTTACGAAAATCGGAAAATTGCGATACAAGACTTTGGAATGGCTGTAGGAAATTTGGGAATGGAGCTATATGATTATGGGTATTTTGATTATGATAAGGGGCATCAGCAATTAATTCTAGAAAAAGTATGTTCATTGTTCAAAGCGGCTTCAAATTACCCAGAAAAACAGGTACAACCAGAAGCGAAAATGAGTTTTATTAAAAGACTAGAAGGAATTCTAGGAAGTAATAATTTTGAAGAGAATTTAAAAAAAATACCTAAGTTAAGTTTCACCTATTCTACAAGTTCTGAAAAGACAAATAATGAAGAAGATTTCGAAAATAAAGAATTTGAATATAGAATTTGGATTGCTCAAGAATGTTTGGCTCTCAATACTTTGAATGATTTAGATTACTCCGTGATCCAATCCTATGATCCAATTCATTTGCCTGATATGATAGCTCCTATAAGTGAAACATACCCTCGCTTTCATGGACTGTTTAATCAGATAAAGCAAGAATATTGTTCAGCAAGATTTATGATTTATGAGGGTATACAAAATCCTAAACTTCATTTTTCAGACAGACAAGTATTTTTGATTAATACGTTAGATTATCCAATTTATGGCCTAAATATAGAAATGGTAAAAAACGCTTATCGTACTATATATTCTTTATTTGATAGAATCGGATTTTTTTTGAATGAATATTACTCTCTAGGATTATCTCAGAGGAGAGTTTCTTTTGGAGCTATTTGGAATGGGAATAGTCCTTTATTACAAATTGCAGAATCTAATTACATTTTAAAGGCTCTTTATTGGATGAAGAAGGATCTTTATGGAAATTCAATTTCTGATTATAGAGACTATATTGACCCTGTACTGAATCGAACGTATGAGATTAGGAATGTAATGGAACATAGATATTTAAAAATTCTATCATATGCAAATATTGTTTCAGAGGAGTATAAGATAGATGAGCTCGCAACAATTATTTCAGTGGAAGAATTTCATGATTTAGCAGTCAATCTTTTAAGGACATGTAGAGAAGCGATAATTTTATTAGTTATGTTGATTAATGTGGAAGAGAAAAGGAAATCCACCAATTCTGAAGGGCTCATTATTCCAGGAAGACCTTTGCCTGAGTATAAAGATGATTGGAAGTTATAATTTCATATCTCAAAAGTAGGAGCCATATATTTGTGATGCCTCAAACAATTATTGGAGTTATTGATAACCTATCTAGTAACCAACAAGAATCGAGGAAAGTTCTATGTTTGAAAAAGAAGTGTACAAATATACTGTTAGCTGCGGAGCACCAAGAGCAGGGAGATATATCATTAAAGAAGTAGCAATGAAAAGAAGATTTGATAAGGCTGAAGATGAAGCCTTGAAGGATACATATCCACTCGAAAAAATCACTGCTATAGTAATAGAATTTCTTAAGATGGTAGGATTTGAAAATCCAATCAGTCTAGAAATCAAAAATGTAACTGACTTTTCAAAACCGAGAATATATTCTAAAAGTTACAACCAATTGAAAGAAAAGTATGAGTTGAATAATCGAAAGCACTTAATATGGATGAAATTTACTATAGATGGGTATTTAGGAGTTGTGGCTGCAAGCGACGATATAAATTTCGATATGACTAATACATCTGGCAAAATCATCAGCCATCTAAACAAACAATGGAGACAAGATTTTGTGCTAGTTTTTCCTTTACCGAATATAGGAGATAAAGAGCGTAGCGATATTGAATGTGGTATTGGAAATTATCTTATTGATAAAGGGGTGCCAATTCTGGACTTCTATTCACATCAATATAAATAGTTTTATTCATTAAATTCGTTCTTGTTCATTTTTTTCAATCAAAAGCACGCCACTTGAATACGTTTTTGAATACGATTAGAATACCAATCAAGATGAATTAGAATCAATAAAGCGATTAGCTCTATTGAAAAATCATTGAAATACCAACTATCTTCAATTATTGTCAATGAACTTAACTTCATGACAGAAGAAGAATAGAGTTTAAATATGTGGGAGAAACCTTGGTTTGACAGGGTTTCTTTTTTTTTAATAAAATTATAGGTAACGAACTACCATTTATATGTAATATAGCAAATCTACAGTCTTTTATTTCGTTTTGCTACCAGCAGAATTGTGAAAGTCATTGCTTCTTCTATGCACTATGAAGTAGAAAGAATACCTTAATTTAACTAACTGTCTTAAATAAAATGGAATAAAGTAATTAATGACTAGTCAATCACTTTTTCAGCAAATTGGTTGACTATTTTCATGCAATTTTTTCATGATAAAGGACGAGTTAGCTGTCGGAGACAGCGTACCAATCGGAACTACCAAGGAAATTGAAAATGATAGCCCAATATATTATTCATAATGTATGTTGACTATCTACTAAGAAAATGCAATTTTAGAGAGACGTCAAGAATGTTTGGAAAGTAATAGCCGCAAAGAAAGCGGTATCTTAAATGTCCATTGTTTAGGACATAGCATTAAATTGATTGAAAGAAATCAATAATATAATAAGTTTAAGGAGTTGTTGGATATGCAGCTTAGTAAAAAAGAAAGCAGCTTAATCGAAATATTTCTCTCAGAGAAAAATAGGTTAACAGCGAAGGAAATAGCAGAAAAATTAAATGTGTCAACAAAAACAGTCTATCGATTAGTTAAGAAGATTAATGATGTGAATAAGGATGGTCCGATTATTGATAGTCAAAGTGGAAAAGGCCTGTCTTTAAATTATCGAAATTATCTTGAATTTGTTAATGAGCCAGAGGAGGGAAAAAATCAGGATCCTGAAGATCGAAGAAGCAATGTCTTGCTAGAACTTCTTTTTAAGTCACCACATGCTATAAACATTAAAGAATTATATGTAGACTATTTTTTGACAGCAGAATCAATCGTTAAAGATTTTGAAAAAATTCGCAGGATTATTGAGACTTATCATTTAAGTCTAATTAAAAAAGAAGGTAAGGCAGCTATTCAAGGTAAAGAAAAAAACATTCGTAGATTAAGCTACAAATTGATTTCCATGAACTCTTTCTTAACAGGAAATTCATACAGTGTTAATGGGGATAATATTAATTCTTATGATGCAGATTTTATCACTTCATTATTAGATAGTATTGAAAAACAATTAGGTAACACAATCCCTTACCCGTATAATATTAATATTTTTTCTCATATCTATATTTTATTATCACGTTTCCGCAAGGGTAAGGTTGCATTACCTAATAACCATCCTTTGGAAGCGCTTGATATAGAAGAAAAAAATTTGATTGAGATCAATCCAGAGAAATTTTTAATTGCTCAGAATATTATCGAACGGATTAATGCTTATCTTCATACCAGTGTGCCTGACAGCGAAGTATTTTATCTATTTCAACATATCTTGTCTTCCCGAGTGGAATCGCTTGATGACATCGATGAACCTGCAGGAATTTCTGATGAGATGAAATTAATAGTTGAAAGTCTTGTAAGTTCTTTAAATCAAAAGCTGAAAATATCTTTTGATAAAATTTTGACTGATGGACAGTTTCTTGAGCATTTTCGATTGATGCTTTATCGAAGTAAGCATGGCATAAGTATAAAAAATGCAATCAATCAAGATATAAAAAGAGAATATGGAATGTTATTTAAAGCACTGTCAGAGAGCTTTGATGAGGTAATGCATAAAGCTCAAATGAAAAAAATTTCTTTAGATGAAGTAGGATTTGTTACATTATACTTTGCCAAAATTCATGAGGAGCAAAAGTTCAAGAAGAAAGTCCTGATTATGTGCAGTAGTGGAGTTGGAACAAGCGAGTTATTAAAAATCAAAGTTCAAAGGTCCTTTCCTGATCTAGAAATAGTGGACGTCGTTTCTATGAATGTCTATAAAAAGAAGTATGAGAAAGAAGCTGAGAAGTTTTTTGACCTTATTCTGACTACCGTCAAATTAGATAATCAAAGTGAGTTACCTAGCTTGTTGGTGAATTTTATGTTTACTCAACAAGATCAAGAAAATGTGATGAAATTATTGGAGGAGATATGAAATGGAGACACTTGATATTAGAGAGGTAATAAATGAGAAATTGATTGTTACCGATTTAGAAAGCAAAACAAAAAAAGAGGTCATTGAAGACTTATCAGCTATTTTAGCTGAGCAAGGCTATTTGGACAATAAGGAGGAATTTATTAATGATGTGATGTTGAGGGAAGATGAGGGTGTAACTGGCTTGGGAAATGGAATTGCCATCCCTCATGGTAAATCTGAGGGAGTAAAAATTACAACGGTAGCAGTAGGGAAGTTGAAGAAGGCAATTGAGTGGGAATCACTGGATGAAGAACTTGTTTCAGTCATTATTTTATTTGCTGTGAAACGCACAGATGAAACGACTACACATATCAAGCTATTACAAAAAGTTGCAATTTTATTGGCAGATGATGATTTATTGGAAGACTTGAAAAATGTGGAATCAACAGAAGAAGTATACAAAATATTAACTTCTAAAGAATAGAAGAGGAGGAAATGATTATGAAAATCGTTGCAGTGGCAGCCTGTACATCAGGAATTGCACACACCTATATTGCTAGAGAAAAATTAATGAAAGCGGCTGAAAGTCATGGGCATATAATCCATGTGGAGACACAAGGGACAATTGGTACAGAAAATGAGTTGACGCCAGCAGAAATTGCAGAAGCAGATATAGTTATTTTGGCAACGGATATTCAGATTGCTGGAACGGAACGGTTCGATGGTAAGCGAGTACTCAATATCCCGACGAATGTCTGTGTAAAGGCATCCAATCAATTAATTGAAAAAATAGAAAAAGAATTATAAATGGAGGGGTAATTATGAAAAAAATAGGCTCTGAGTTAAAACGTCATGCTCTAACAGCAATCAGCTATATGTTACCTTTGGTAGTTGCATCTGGACTGCTAATCGCTATTGGTAATCTGATGGGTGGTTCTGTCATTGAAGATTACACAACTAGTTTTTCTGTAGCAAGCGCGCTAACCAGCCTAGGGGTTATGGGGATGGGGTTGCTACCATCATTTATCTCAGGATATATTGCATACTCAATCGCTGATCGTCCCGGTATTGCTCCAGGTTTCTTAATGGGTATGATTGCGCAAACAATTGGTGCAGGTTTTCTTGGTGGTATGCTTGGAGGTTATATTGTTGGTTATTTAATTAAATGGATGCGAGAAACGATTAAAGTTCCTAAATGGGCAGAAGGACTTATGCCGATGATGATTATCCCGACTATTTCTTCTTTAATTGTTGGTCTATTGATGTTTTTTGTATTAGGTACACCGATTGTTTGGCTAACAGCTGCTTTGACAACTTTTTTAGAAAGTCTGAATGGCACATCTCGAGTAGTTTATGGATTTATTTTTGGAGCATTAAGTTGTATAGACTTTGGAGGCCCAATTTGCAAGGTGCCAAATTTAATGGCGGATGGTTTGTTATTAGAAGGAATTTTGGAACCTGAAGGAATTAAAGTATTAGCTTGTATGGTTCCACCGTTAGGAGTGACATTCTCCTATGTACTTTCAAAATTTGTAAACAAAAAAATCTATACTCAAGAAGAGCAGGACAACATTAAAGTCGCATTCCCAATGGGGCTATGTATGATTAGTGAGGGAGTCATCCCTATCGCAATGAACGATTTAGTACGCACGGTGTTTTGTACAGCAATTGGCTGTGGCGTAACTGGTGCAATCAGCTTCTCCTTTGGTGTTGGTTCTCCTGTTCCATCAGGTGGAGTTTTTGTTATTCCTGTTATGACCAATCCAGTAATGGCTTTAGTCGCACTTCTAACCGGAACAGCAGTTACGGGCATTCTACTTGTTTTACTGAAGAAAACCGTCACCATTGAGCAAGAAGAAGTAGCTGAAAGAATGGAAGAAGCCATGGACTTATCAGATTTTAAAATCCAATAAAGGGAGTAATTTGATGCTTATTAATATGAAAGAAATGCTAACAATCGCTAAAGAAAATAGTTTTGCTGTAGGAGCATTTAATATCTCTGATGCAAATCAGTTTAAGGCAGTCGTTGAAGCAGCTGAAGAAAATAATGCTCCTGCAATTATTGCCGTTCATCCTGATGAATTGAGTTTTATTACTAATGATTTTTGTGCCTATATAATCAAGCGAATTGGAAACAGTAAAAACCCATTTGTACTTCACTTGGATCATGGTGGTAGTGTCGAAGATGTCATGCAGGCAGTGTCCTGTGGCTTTACTTCTGTTATGATTGATGGTTCTTTATTGGAATATGAGCAGAATGTCGAAATTACGAAACGAGTAGTTGAATTAGTGAAGCCTTTGTCTATTTCGGTAGAAGGAGAGTTAGGAACAATTGGAAATACTGGGAATTCTATTGAAGGTGGCGTTAGTGAGATTGTCTATACTAGACCTATAGACGCAGAAGATTTTGTTGAGAGAACTGGTATCGATTCTTTAGCTGTTGCTATTGGAACAGCCCATGGTATTTACCCAAAAGATTTTGTACCAGAGCTACAGATTGATTTGCTGAAAGAGATTGTAGAGAAGGTTGATATTCCCCTTGTTTTACATGGAGGTTCCTCTAACAAGGATGAGGAAATTAGTAAAGCAGTGGCTGCTGGAGTTCAAAAAATTAATATTTCTAGTGATTTGAAGGTAGCTTATATAAATAAGTGCAAAGAGGTTTTAAGTGAGCAAGAAATTTGGGAGCCAAACCAAATTTTCCCTCCTTGTATAGAAGCAGCTAAGGCTCTTGTGGTTGAAAAAATGGAACTGTTTCGTTCAATAGGCAGGGCAAAGTTTTACTAAATTTGAAGAAATGAGGTGTCTTTTGTGGCATTAGTTACTTTAAAGACTCTTTTAGATGATGCAAAAAGAAACAAATATGGTGTCGGTGCTTTTAATGTAGTTGATTTTGAAATGATTCTAAGTCTAATTCAAGCAGCTGAGGAAACTAATAAACCCATTATTATTCAATATGCAGAAGGTGATGATTCCCGAATTCCTATTGAAGACATAGGGTTATACGCAACATATTTAATCAATAAATCGAAAGTACCAATATGTCTTCATTTAGATCATGGTAAATCATTTTCTGCTATTATGAGGGCGATAAAGGCTGGTTTTTCGTCAGTAATGATAGACGCTTCTCATCTACCATATGAAGAAAATGTTAAATTTACTCAGGAGGTTGTGAGAGTAGCTCATTCACTTGGAGTGAGCGTAGAGGCTGAAATTGGAAGAATGATTAATTCCGAGTATGAGGAACATATTGAAGAAGAAGGACTTTCTTTAGAAGAAACATTTACCAAACCAGATTTAGCAGCAAGTTTTGCTAAAGAAACTAATGCAGATGCCATCGCAGTTTCTTTTGGTACAATACATGGTGTTTACGCAGAAAAACCAAAACTTAATTTCTCTCTTTTATCCGATATTGCTAAGGTAGTTGAACAGCCTTTAGTTGTACATGGTGGTTCTGGTCTAGCTGATGAAGAATATAAAAAGATGATTGATTTAGGTATTAGTAAAATAAACTTCTATTCAGAAATGTCTTATGCAGTTACTAATAGATTATTAGCAGAAGTAACGACTAGATTGGACAATGGTAAGAAACAATTTCTTCAAGACTTAGTTGATTTAGAGAAGCAATATGTGACGGAAGAAATAAGTAAAAAAATTCAGGTTTTTAGCAATTAATTACAAAAGGCTCAGCTTGAAATATTCACAAGCTGAGCCTTTTTTAGGATAGAGTCACATTCTATTAAAATATAAAAAAGTTTTTTTGATATTCGAATAGTTGAGAGTTTACTAGATGTGTTTAAAAAAATATTCACTTAATTTCTGAAATAGCTCCTCGATTTTTTTGAATGCCAAATTGAATGCCATTTGGTTGATTATGGTTGACAGTGATTGATAAAGTAGTAGTCTAAAAATCGCTGTCAGTTCTTGTTTTACAATAAAGAGTACAGACAGATAGTAAAAAAATATTTATGACGGAAGAAGAATAAACAATCGCTTTATTAGGCTAAACCCTTGATGGATAAGGGTTTAGCCTTTTTCTTTATTTTTTGAATGCTATTATATCATTTGTTTTAACACTTACATGTTGATTGAATCTTGTTATTGACAGAGGTGGTTCAAGTGTAGCGAAGAGCCATTCTATGAAATCAAAAATGTATTGACGAATGAGTTAAGGCTATTTCACTTAGTAAGTTTCGCTGCATCGAAAAGTCAAATTGAACTGGATTGGATGTTTAAAATTAACGAAGGGCTTTTTTCTAAAAAAATACTTAAACCTTTCCTAATAATTATTTGGTAGCCTTATAATAAATGTGCTCGGAAATGGATGGATCAAGATGGATAAGGAACTCTTTATTATTGAAATGCTTTCGGCACAATCCCTTGTCGTGGCAAGTGATCGAGAAAATAAACGCAAAACTTTTTTTGTGCTGTTGGCAGGTTTGCTGGCCACAATTAGTTTATTTTGGGGCATCAGTACGCTCGTTTATTTTGATTTAAGTCAACGCACCCAAAATTGGGTATATAGTATTCGCCTAGAACATCTCTATTATTTTTCATTAGGTCTTGGTGCTGTGATTGGAATTATTTTATTATTTTTCATGATAATCAATCTGCGGGATACTTGGCAATTAAAAAAACATTTTAGTCATTGGTTAGAGGAGCAGGCTGACACAATTGTTGCCTACCCATTACTTTATTATGGGTTAGATTATTTTTATTTGGCTAAAGATGAAGGACCTAATCAGCGAATCAAAATCAAAAAGAAACCAAAACAAAAGATTCCAGTCACAATTGGTGACTATGAAGTTTATTTAGGAAAAAGAGAAGGGATAGCTGGAACTAGTTATAGTCAATTGTTTATCTTACCGACAGAAACGCTACCTGTTTATGATGAGCATAACTTGAAAGACAACCGTGATTGGAAATTTTTTGGTGGGCTATCGATCGTTGCGGGAGTAATCTTAATTGGTATGATTTATTATGGTTTGCGTCATGACACTGTCTCCATACCAGAAACCACAGCAAATACTGATTATCCAACAGAATTTACAACTTCTTCTAGCATGTCAGAAGCTGTAGAAACTGGTGGATTGATTTCTCAAGTTGGTAATCCCCCTACAACTACTGGTGGCGAATTATTTCAACTAGACATCAGCCAAAGCGATGAACTATATCAAACAACTGATGGTGGCACATCTTGGCAATTTGTGCCGATTCGAGTAGATTGGCTGCGGGCAGGGCATTACACGACAACGGATGGAGAGCCGCCGTTAGGTTATTGGTTGGATAAAACATTTCAAGTTGGGGCTGATTTTAGCTGGTATGTGTATTCTCCAGACAATCTTAATTTGTATTTCTTACACTCAATGGATAACGGTCAGACGTGGCAAACTAGTGTGGTTTCTAATTTGCTTGCAGAACGTCTACGTTATCGTAAAGCAAACTTTTTTAATCCGGGACAAGCCGGTGCAGGTCGTGGCTACGTTGCCTACTCATTAGAAGATCCTTCTGTTTCGGCGGAAGATTTATTTTTCTTTTTTACCAATGATTATGGGCAAACCTGGCAAGCTGGTGTTAGCGCAAATTTTGACCGACCAATTCAAAATGTCAGTTTTTTATCTAGTCAAATTGGTTTTGTCAGTACCAGAGATGATGTGTATTACACAATGGATGGAGGTTTAAATTACGACCAAGCCGTTATTTCGCCACCAGATGGCTATGCAAAAGGTGGTTTAAATATTTTTGATTCACCAAATGAAGTTGTCCAGATAAATTCCACGACTTATAGAGCGGTTTTTAATTTTACTAAGACTGGGGATTTTGAAGGGAACCAGATGGATAGTTGGATTTATCAATCAACTGATGGTGGCGCTAATTGGGAAGTCGTTGAGCAAGGAAACCAAATAAGAATTAATTAAAATCCAAATGCTGCCATCCAAAAGTATTAAAATAAGAATCATTTATTTTTGCAATAAAGAATACAGACAGATAGTAAAAATATTTATGATCGAAAGATAAAAACTAATAATCCAAAAGCCAAAACCGCTGATATAAAATTTAGGGTTTTGGCTTTTTTAATTTTAATATTGAAATACTGAGGTTCATTTGAAAACTAAATTTTCAGGTTTACAAGTTTATAAATTTGACCTCGCCAACTCAACTATTTATCCAATCTCCCAAAAATTCATTTAGTTACTACTTTTTCTTTGCCCTCGTAAATATGAATTGTTATAGACTTGAAAGTTGGTGTCCCGTAGCTGAACTGCGGCATCCGCCAGCCAATTCACATTACGAATTAGTGCGCGGCCCTGCAGCACTAAATCTGCTTGATTATTTTGTAAAATATATTCACATAGACCAGCATTATCCAAGTGGCCAACAGCGGTGACGGGAATTGTCACGTTTTGCTTCATAACGGTTGTGTAAGGAACTTGATACCCATCAGAAATAGGAATATTAGGTTTTTTATCAATCAACCCGCCAGTGGAAATATCTAAACAATCAACACCAGCAGCTTCTAACCACTGACCAATTTGTAGCCATTCATCAATTGAGTTTTGAACACCCGTTTCATCATAATCAGAAAGAGACAGTCTGACCCACAATGGCCCTTTGTAGAATTGGCGAATTTCTGTAACAGTTTCACCTAAAAAGCGATAGCGATTTTCTAGATTGCCACCATATTTATCAGTCCGTTTGTTGGTTAAGTTTGATAAAAATTGGCTAATCAGATAACCATGGGCACCATGAAGTTCAATCATATCAAGATTGGCAGCAACACTGCGTTTCACTGCGGCAACAAATGCTTGCTGAATGGCTTTTATTTCCTCATGACTTAATGCGGCAGGTTCGGGGTACTCTTGATTAAAACGTAATGGACTTGGCGCCACCGTTTTAATGGCATCCTCTGCTTTACGGCCGGCGTGATTTAGTTGAATGCCGACTTTGGTACCAAAGGAATGTAAAATCTCAACTAAACGGGTTAGTTCTGCTTGTTGCGCTTCATTCCAAAGGCCTAAATCATTTTTACTGATGCGGCCGTCTGGCAAGACACCAGTGGATTCAATGATAATTAAACCGACCTTAGATAGAGCTCGTGCACCGTAATGGGCAAAATGAAAAGGGGTTAAGATACCGTCTTCTTTTTTGACCTCATACATGCACATGGGGGACATCACGACACGGTTAGCCAGTTCTAAATTTGTAATGGTAACCGGAGATAATAATTTTGACATGGGTCGACTCCTTTTGTGACTGCCGGTGGGGCTGTCTTTTTTTGTACCTTCATCATACCGTGAAAAAAAGAAAAACAACAGCAGGCACTTTTTTATCAGGTAGTTACAAAAAAGTAAGTGAGGGATGTCAAAGGGATTATCAAGGAAGCTTTTTGATAGCGACAAGTTTATTTTTCCAACTCTCCACGGATTAAACTGTTTTCTTGTATAATGAAAATGGTAACTGATTATCCGACAATTTCCGACACAAAAAGTCGGTTTAGAAAATGTTGACTGTTTTATATTGTAAGTAGGAGGAAATGTTATGGATTGGATGAGACAATTGAATCAGGCTTTGGATTATATTGAAGAAAATTTGACTGGGGAAATATCTCAAGAAAAAATTGCTGAGATTGTCCACTGCTCCAGCTATAATTTTCAGCGGTTGTTTTCTTATATGGCCAATCAGTCCCTGTCTGAATATATTCGCGGGCGTAGGCTGACTTTGGCGGCCTTTGAGATTTTAAGAAATGAAGAGCGTCTGCTAGATGTAGCAATAAAGTATGGCTATGCTTCTCAAGATGCTTTTAGTCGGGCTTTTAAAACTTTTCATGGCGTCTTGCCTTCACAAGTGCGCAAGCAGCCGGTTCAGCTGAAGTCTTGTCCCAAACTTTCCTTTCAACTAACAATTAAAGGAGAAAAACAAATGCGCTATCAAATTGAAGAGTGGCCGGCCTTTAAAGTTGCCGGCTATAGCTATCCTGTCACAACAGAGACCGTTTTTGCAGAGGTTCCCAAAATTTGGGCATCTGTCTGGCAAAATGGTCGCATCACTGAGTTGACCAAACTTTTTCAACAGACAGATTACCGGCCTGCTGGTTTTTTAGGCGTTGCCATCGGTGGGCAATGGGGAGATTCAGAAAACATGAAATATTTTATCGGGGTAACCAATCATGTGGATGTCCCAGAGTGTCGTGATGTTCCTGCTCCTGAGGGCATGACTGAAATTTCCTTAGCGAAAGCCAAGTGGGTGGTCATCGAAGCCAATGGAGAATTGCCTGCAGCTGTTCAAGATGTTTACCAACAATTTTATCGAGAATGGCTGCCAAATTCCGGTTATCGGCTGGCGGATTTACCAGCGCTTGAATGTTATTTGCAAGAAGGTCATCAAGAGGTCTGGATTGCTGTCGAAAATTAAATACTATTTTGCAACTAATTTTTGCTTTTGACTACATTTTGTAGTGAAACGGCTTAAATTTGCGACCAAAGCCCGATAAAGAAAGTCTTTCTTTTTGATACACTAGTGTTATTAGGGAATCAAAAGGAGGGGAAGGGAAATGAAAAAAGGGTTATTGGCAGTAATAATGGTTGGCTTGTTGAGCTTAAGCGGCTGTCTGGCACCTAAAACTTTTAACGGTAGTTCAACAGGAAATGAAGATCAATTTATTACCTCTTATTCGGTTTTAAACACAACACTATCCAATGAGTTGGAGTTGAAAGCTGGAGACATTGTCGATGTTTCTGTCGAGAATAATTGCGGGCAATTGGAAATTCATCTGGAGGAACCCGGCGGTCATAAAATGCTGCGGGAAAAATTTCTCACCACTAGCGAATCCTTTCCCGTTGAAATCTCAAAAAGCGGCAAATACCAAGTCTCGGTCATTGGCGATAATGCCAAGGGCAAAGTCAGTATAGTGAAACAAAGCTAAAACTTTCAATACTAATTGATAAATCAATATCCAAATAATACAAATTTTGCTTTTAGGTTCAATAAACCACAAAAGTAAATCTGCAAGAGTTTCTAAAAAGGCTGTGACATTAGTTAGAACAGAGGCGAACGTTACGAACAGTATCTAGTGAAAACCACTAAATATTGTTAATTTGCAATTCGGACCTACTGGACCGCAGGAGCAAATATAGTTCGGATTTCATCTGTTAAAAAGACTAATGCCACAGGCTTATTTTTGTTATTCAAAAGTTTGAAGATGATTTTATTTTCAAAATTAACTAAAAAGAGCTTTCTTTGGTAAAATAAAGAGGACAAATCTGCTTGATAGGAGAAGTCTATGACAGAATTACGAGACTACCAAAAAGTCGTTTATCAAAATAAAATCGATCATCAATTTAATGTCACCAATATTGAAAAAGAATTTTTGTTTTTATATGGCGAAGTCGCAGAAGCCTTTGATGCCTATAAAAAAGGCCAAAAGGTGGGGGATGAGTTGGCGGATGTGGCGATTTATCTTTTAGGTTTGGCTGAAATTTTGAAGGTCGATTTAGGCTATGAACTAGAACAAAAGCTTGCTATCAATCAAAAACACCACTATCAAAAAAATTCGCAGGGCTACACTCAGCGAATTGAAGAAGGACCGCAGTATGACAAATAAAAAAGAAAATTTCGAAATTCTGGCTCAGCAAATTGCCCATTGCCGCATCTGTGAGGGCCGCTTAGACCCTGCGCCCGTCTTTCGGGGAGACCAACAGTCGAAAATTGTTCATATTAGTCAGGCCCCCTCTAAAACGGTGGCTGAAACCAAAATGCCCTTCACAGATGCCAGTGGCCGCAAGCTGCGTCAGGAATGGTATCAAATTTCTGAGGAAGAGTTCTATTTAGAGACTAATTTTTGTTTTGCGGCAGTCGGTCTTTGCTTTCCGGGGAAAAATAAAAGCGGCGGTGATAAACAGCCGCCAGCCATTTGTGGAAAAACATGGTTGGCTCCTATTTTAGAAGCAGTTGATTATCAACTCATGATTTTAGTCGGTGGCAAAGCGGCCAATCATTTTTTCCCAAAGGCCGATTTTTCAAGCCTAGTGTTTGAAAATCAAGAAATTAATGGGCGGCCGGCAATTATTTTGCCGCATCCATCCCCTTTGAATATTAAATGGTTTAAGGACCATCCAGACTTTTACCTATGGCGTTTAGCAGAAGTTCGCCAACAGGTACAGACTGTTTTACAGATAAATTAAGTTGAAGTAGTTTTAAAAAATTTAGTACCTAATAAAGGAGAAGACATGGATATTAATCAACATAATAGCCAAGCTTGGGATCAAAAGGTGAGTGACCAATCTGTTTATACTTTAGCAGTTAGTGCTGAAGAGGTAGCAAAAGCCCGCAAAGGAGAATGGCAAATTGGTGTCACGGCTGGAAAACCAGTTCCTCGGGAATGGTTTCCGCCTGAATTATTTGGTAAAAAAATTCTTTGTCTAGCTTCTGGCGGTGGTCAGCAAGCACCGATTTTAGCAGCAGCCGGTGCCGAGGTAACAGTTGCTGATATTTCCGAAAAACAATTGGAGCAAGACCGATTTGTTGCAAAGCGAGACCAGCTTTCTTTTGAAATAGTACAGGGCAGTATGACGGACTTGTCGCAGTTTGCTGATGAAAGCTTTGATATTGTCGTTCATCCGGTTGCTAACTTATTTGTGGCAGATATAAAAATTGTCTGGCAGGAAATTGCTCGTGTGTTAAAACCACAGGGCATTTTAATTGCCGGGTTCACGAATCCGCTGTTGTATATTTTCGATGAAGCGGCCGAAGAAAAGGGCGAGTTAGTGGTAAAAAATATGATTCCCGGCAACTCATTAGATTGGTTGCCTGAAAATCAGCGGGGAGACTATTTAGCTAGTGGACAGACTATTGAGTTCGCCCATACTTTGGAGGCTCAGATTCAAGGGCAGCTGGCAGCCGGCTTTGTACTGACGGATTTTTATGAGGATGATTTTGGCGGCAGTCGCCCACTAGACAAATATATAAAATGCTTTGCTGCAACGCGAGCAGTTAAATTATCAATTTGAATACTAAAACGGATTTACTATCAGGACTTTGCTTTAGGACAGCTCTGATAGTAAATCCTTTTTTTATTCTAAAAGTTTTCAAATGTTTCAGCTAAACTGTATAATAAAAAACGAGACTGCCAAGGACTTGAGCAGAAAAATTTGTGATACCAACGAGCAAAAACAAGTGAGGTTTAACTGATGAAAGAAATAATGCGTAAATACAAAGCCTTAATTTTTGGAGGGATAATTGCCCTCTTCTTTGGGGTATTTATTTTGGGAGAGCGATTTATTCATGGTAGCTGGTGGGTGCGAGGCTTTGGCATCATCTTGATTCTAGGTGTTTTTTATTCAATTTACCAAGACATTACACGGCGGGAACACTTTGAAAAAACTTTAATAGCTTATGTAGCGACTTATCAAATTCCTTTGGAGCAGCTAGGCGACATTACCGGTTTTGACAAATATGATTTTCAATTATCCACAAAAAATCAAGTGAGCTTTATTTACAGCGGAAACCAAAAAAAGACCAAGCAAGTCTTAGCCGCCTTAGAAAAAAAATACGGCAAATTGACGAGCGAGGCGTGATAGGAGATAGTTTCTATGAAAAAATTATTTTTAGCATCTTCATTTTTGGATAGTTATCAGTATTTGGCTGATTTTGCTGGAAAAGACTTAAAAGGACAACGGCTTACCTTTATTCCAACAGCCAGTCTGGTGGAGGATAGTCTGCCGTTTTTGGATGAAACACGGCAACTATTTAAAGACTTAGGCTTAGTTGTTGAGGAGTTAGAAATTACCACTGCTTCGACAGAGAAAGCTCAGGAGGTCTTAGCCAGAAATCAGCTGATTTTTATTTCTGGCGGCAATACTTACTTTTTATTGCAGGCCATTCAGCAAAAAAACTTACTGCCGGTTTTGACAGCAGAAATTGCTAAAGGAAAACTTTACATCGGTGAATCAGCGGGCTCGATTTTAGCTGCACCAACCATCGATTACATTGACAAAATTGATGACCCCAGCCAAGCGCCACTAATCAAAGGTTATCAGGGGCTAGGAGAAATTGAAATCTATCCGCTGCCCCATGTTGGCAATCGCTATTTTGGCACCTTGATTCAAGATATCATTGAAGAGTATCAAACTAAAATCCCACTGCTGCCGTTTACTGATCAGCAGGCAATTCTGGTGGCAGGGGGCGAGCATCGCTTGATTGGTTAGAAGATGAGCTATTTTTTTTAAAAATTATGATGAGGTTGCTGATAAATAAAGCGCCTAAAGCGAAAATCAGCAAGTAAATAAATGGTAGTTGACGCATGTGATAATCGGTATAGAGATTTTCCGGTAGACGGGAAGCATTGTCGATTTGAATTAGATAAAAGAAGCTGAGACCAGCTAAAATGGTAAAGCTTAGATTTGCAGCGGCTAACTTTTTCATGTAAAAAATCCCCCTTCAAGCTTGGTAAGGCCAGTATAGCGATTACATTTTAGGGAATCGTTAAGAAAAGTCAAAGTTAAGAAAAATTTTCTTTTTTCCTTTTACGGCTGTTGTATAGTAGTAAGGAAGTATGTTGAGGAGGTGCGAAATGATTCGCAAAGTGAAAGTTTTTAGTGCCAATACATTAACCTATGAAAATCCCCATCAAGAAGTAGAGCGGCAAGTAAATGAATATATAGCTTATGTCATCGACCACGATGCTGAGGTGTATGATATTCAATATCAAGAAAGTGCTTTTCGCGAGTTGAGTGTTTCCGCCATGGTTATTTTTGGTGAGCCTCGAGTTAAGGAAGATAGCGAAACTAAACCAGCATAATTAATGGGCCTGTGATAAAAACTTATCCGCCGTTGACAAAATAATTGAAATTTCATCCGCTGTTCGCTGTACTAAATAGCGAACAATGAAGTTAAAATTATTTTGTTAGTAACGATAATAAGTGCTGTTACAGTCCCATTTGTTTTTATTTTAATAAGTTTTGGGCTTTTTGCGTATTGGCAAAATGCAATTTAGCATATTTCCCTAATAAGTCTAGGCCGCCTTTTTTTAAAATGCGGCTGGCAACTTGATCTGATTTTGCTCCAGCACCAGAGGGCAATTGCAAACCGACTTCTGCGGATTCTTCTGCTAGTTCATTTAAAAAACTGGCACGACAGAGAATCGAAGCGGCGGCAACAGCTAAGTGATACTGTTCGCCTTTAGTGATGAAGTAGATTTTTTCGCTGACCTGATTTTTTTCAGCGGCAAGATACTTGCGATAATTGCCTTCCGGAGTAAACTGGTCAATTAGAATAGCGTCAGGTTTAGTCGGCGCAATTTTTGCTAAGAGCAGACTGATTGCTTGATTATGCAAGACCACTTTCATATGGACAGCGTTGTATTTTGGCTGCACGGCATTGTATTTTTCCGGTGGCACAACGAGCAGCTGATAGTCGATCAAGCCTGCTAATTGGCTGGCAATTTGCTTAATTTGCAAATCGGTTAGCTCCTTTGAATCACGGACGCCGAGGGCTTTTAATTCGGCCAATTTTTCTTTAGGCGCATAGGCCGCACAGACAACTAATGGACCGAAATAGCTGCCGTTGCCGACTTCATCACTGCCGATAACTGACAGTTGACCAAATCCAGCCGGTAAGCCGGGCTTAGTAGCCGCCGATTTTTTTTTCGTAGCGGTAGCTGTTCCACTGACGTTACTTGCTTGTGGTGAACTATCCCATTGCTGGGCTTCTTTTTCCGCAGCCGGCCCTTGGAACATAACTTTGCCAGAATTATAAATGGTCACGGCAGTTGTGCCTTTTTTAGCAAAGAGCTGGGCGTGGGGAACTTGTTTTTTTTCAGCAAATCCTTGATAATAGGATAAGATTTTTTGATAAGTAGGAGTATCAGGTTTTAAGACGATGGTTGCCATGAAGAATCCTCGTTTCTTTTTTCTGATATTTATCATATAATAGGAACAACTTTTTTGAAAGGAATTCTGATTAATTTAGCATTCCCAACGGACTTCTGCTAAAATGGAAGCTAAAGGTTGATTTAGGAAGGAAATGATTGAAGTGGCCTTAGAAAAAAATCGCTACAAAGCGGTCATCGACGGCAAGACTTATACCATAATTGGTTCAAAGAATAAACAGCACATGGATTTGGTCAATCAGCTCGTGAATGACCAATTAAAAGAAATTCGGCAAATTTCTCCCAGCATCACCAAGGAGGAAGGAGCTGTCCTCTTAGCAATTAATGCAGTTTCTGATCAATTGACGAAGCAAACGCGGATTTTACATTTGGAAAAAGAAATCGCCGAATTAAAGCAGCGGCAAATTCGCATGGTGGAATTAGAAAACCGAATTAAGCGGATGGAGGCTTTGGAACAAGAAGCCCGTGATGTTTTAAAGAAGCAAGGGCGCAGTGATGTGGAGGTTCACAATCATGTGGAGGCCCAGCAGATTTTAAATGAAAATCGCAAACAACAAATCAAAGAAAAGACACAGAGTTAACGAAAGGACACATTATGCTAACCCTTGGGATTCTTTTGTTATTAGGGATTGCCTTTTATTCCGGCGCACGGCGGGGACTGGCAATGCAACTAGTATATACAGTCGGCTATTTTGCCACCTTTATTATCGCCCGGACTTACTATCAAGACTTGGCACCCTCTTTGGAATTATTAATTCCTTATCCAGCAGTCACGGAAAATGCAACCATGGTCTTTTTCGACCAGCAGATTTCCTTAAACTTAGACCAAGCGTTTTATGCCGCCACAGCTTTTTTAATTATTACCTTTATCGGTTGGCTGGCAACCCGTTTTATCGCAATTTTCTTTAAAAAATTGACCTACATCCCAATTTTAAAACAATTTGATTGGGTGGCAGGGGGCATTCTCAGTTTTATTGTGGTCTATGTCGGAATTTTTCTATTTTTAACGATTGCTAGCTACGTGCCAATGGAGGCTGTGCAAAATCAATTTGAAAGATCTGAAGTTGCCCGCAGCATTGTCACCAACACACCGATTCTTTCTAGTATGATGGAAAATTTGTGGGTGACTCAAATAATCGGCTGATTAAACGAGTCGAGTAAATTAACATACTTGTGACAGAAGTAGTCAGCTTTTGTTCACAGTTCATCAAGGTTGTGACATAAGGACAGACAGAAAAAATCGCCATCAAAAGCGAGCATCTCTTCTGGAAGCGGCTTATGTTGCAACTTTTTTAGCGGAGTAAATAAACTCAAAAATTGAGTTGAGAAGGTGAAAATATGAATCAACGAATTTTAACGACCTTAGAATTTAATAAAGTAAAAAAAAACCTTGAAAATTACTTGGCAACTGACCAAGGAATAGAAGAGCTGGAAAAATTAGTGCCAATCAATGACCACCAACGGATTCAAACCGCCTTAGATGAAACCGAGGACGGCTTAAAGGTTCAACGTCTGCGGGGAGGCATTCCCGTACCGAAATTAAAAAGTATTCGGCCTCATATGAAACGAATCGAAATTGGTGCCAATTTAAACGGCATCGAGTTAGCTGAAGTGACCCGCGTCTTAAGCACCACCAATGAAGTAAGCAAATTTTTCGGTGATTTAGCGGATAGTGAAATTGAATTTGCCCGCCTGTATCATTGGAATGAGCAATTGGTGACGATTCCTGCTTTAACTCGCCGTTTAAAAGAGGCGATTGACGAAGATGGCCGCGTGACAGACGAGGCTTCGCCAGAGCTGCGGAGCATTCGTCAAAGCATCCGTCGTAGCGAACAAAGTGTTCGAGAAAATCTGGACGGGATTGTACGTGGAAAAAATGCCAAATACCTTAGCGACGCTTTGGTGACGATGCGTAATGACCGCTATGTGATTCCAGTGAAAGCCGAATACCGCAATATTTTCGGTGGCGTTGTCCACGACCAAAGTTCTTCAGGCCAAACTTTATTTATCGAGCCTAAGCAAATTGTCGAATTAAATAATCGCCTGCGGCAGCATCAAATTGCTGAGCGCACAGAAATCGAACGAATTTTATCAGCATTATCCGCAGAGCTAGTTCCTTATCGGCGAGATATTTTACAAAATGCTTACGTGATTGGCCAATTTGATTTTATCAACGCCAAGGCCCGTTATGGAAAAGAAATTAAAGCGATTGTTCCTGAAATCACTGAAGACAATCAGGTAGATTTTCGCCAAGCTCGCCATCCTTTGATTGATCCGGAAAAAGTCGTACCCAATGATATTGCCATTGGCCGAGATTATCAAGCGGTGGTTATCACGGGTCCTAATACCGGTGGGAAAACCATCACGCTGAAAACTTTAGGTCTGTTGCAATTAATGGGGCAAGCCGGCTTAGCTATTCCAGCGGCTGAAGAAAGCACGATGGGGATTTTTGATGAGGTCTATGCCGACATCGGTGACGAACAGTCGATTGAACAAAGCTTGTCGACATTTTCTTCTCATATGACAAATATCGTTAGCATTTTAGATAAAGTCGACGAAAAAAGTTTGGTGCTCTTTGATGAACTAGGTGCGGGAACCGATCCGCAGGAGGGGGCCGCTCTCGCAATTGCTATCCTCGATTTTCTCGGAGCCAAATCAGCTTACGTGATGGCGACAACTCATTATCCTGAGTTGAAAATTTACGGCTACAATCGCCCCGGCACAATCAATGCCAGCATGGAATTTGATGTCGATACTTTAAGTCCGACCTATCGCTTATTAATCGGGGTACCTGGGCGCAGTAATGCCTTTGAAATTTCTCGACGGCTAGGCCTTGATCCAACGGTGATTGATTCAGCCAAACAAATTATGGATGACGAGAGTCAAGATTTAAATGAAATGATTGCCGATTTAGAAAATCGTCGGAAAATGGCGGAAACCGAATATTTAGAAGTCCGCTATCATATGGACGAAGCCGAAAAATTGCATAAAGAACTAGAAGAAGCTTACAGCTTTTTCTATGAAGAACGGGAAAAAGAATTGGCGAAGGCCCGTAAAGATGCCAATAAAATTGTCGAAGATGCACAAGAAAAAGCCGAGAAGGTCATCTCTGACATTCGTAAAATGCAATTGGCGGGCGGCAACAGTGGCGTTAAAGAGCATCAATTAATTGATGCCCGCACGCAGCTTGCTGGTCTGCGGCAAGAGGAAGACCACCTTCAAAAGAATAAAGTTTTGAAAAAAGCTAAGGAACAAAAACGCCTAAAAGCCGGCGACGAGGTTATGGTCAATACTTATGGTCAACGGGGTACACTAATCAAAAAAGAAGGAGACAGCTGGCAGGTCCAAATCGGCATTTTAAAAATGACGGTGCCAGAAAGTGATATGACTGTCGTTGCACCAACGAAAGAACCGGTGCAACGGGTGGTCAATACAGTACGTTCTAGCCAAGCTAGCCATGTTGCCAATCAATTGGATTTGCGGGGCAAGCGCTATGAAGAAGCGCTGGCAGAAGTCGATCAGTATTTAGATGCCGCAATTTTAGCTGGCTATCCGCAGGTGACGATTGTTCACGGAAAAGGTACCGGCGCTTTGCGACAAGGAATCACCGATTATTTGAAAAATCATCGCAGTGTTGCGAGCTTCGAATTTGCACCGAATAATCAAGGGGGCAACGGTGCTACAATTGTTAAGTTTAAGTAAGAATACTTATTAAGAGTAAGCAGATTATTAGGCATCGAAAAATGACGGTGCTATAATGATGGCAGTGAAAAACTAGGAGGTATGTCAAATGGCACAAGTTGTAACTGATAAAACATTTAATACTGACACAGAACAAGGTTTGGTTTTAGTTGACTTTTGGGCTACTTGGTGTGGACCTTGTCGCATGCAAGCCCCAATTTTAGATCAATTGGAAGAAGAATATGACGAATCAGAATTCAGAGTGGTGAAAATGGATGTGGATGAAAATCCAGAAACGCCAGCATCATTCGGAATCATGAGCATCCCAACTTTACTTTTGAAAAAAGATGGCGAAGTTGTAGATAAAGTAATTGGTGTTCATAGCAAAGACCAATTAAAAGAATTAATCAGCCAACATATGTAAGCTGAAAAAATATTGGTCTGCAGTGCAAGGAAAACTTGTGCTGCAGACTTTTTTTGTTTTCAAAAGAAAATCAATCCAACGCCAGTCAGCTTAAAATGACTTCTCTTGACTTGGCATGTTATAATAAATCAGTAAATTGAGAACATCAGTTCCTTTAGTTATCATTACCCAAGACTAGTGAGGATGAATTTTCCATGAATGAACGAATTAAAAATAAATTGGCCCTGCTACCGGATCAGCCGGGTTGTTATTTATATAAAGATAAATACGGTACTATCATCTATGTCGGCAAAGCTAAGATTTTAAAAAATCGTGTGCGCTCTTATTTTACTGGCAGTCATGACACGAAAACCGAGCGGCTTGTAAGTGAGATTGATGATTTAGAATATATTGTGACAGAATCGAATATTGAAGCCTTGCTGTTAGAAATTAATTTGATTAAGAAAAATGACCCTAAGTATAATATTATGCTGAAGGATGATAAAACTTACCCTTTTATCAAAATTACTAATGAAGATTATCCGCGACTTTTAATCACTCGCAAAGTCTTAAAGGACAAGGCTTTATATTTTGGTCCTTATCCCGATGTTGGCGCCGCCAATGAAACAAAAAGATTGCTAGATCGCTTGTTTCCTTTGCGAAAATGCAAGGTTTTGCCTAAAGAAGTCTGCCTGTATTATCATATGGGCCAATGTTTGGCCCCCTGTGTTTTCAATGTCCCCAAAGAAACCTATAAAGATATGGTCAAGGAAATCAAGAAATTTTTGAATGGTGGCCATACAGCAATTCAAGACCAATTGAAAATTAAGATGGATACTGCAGCTGAACAGATGGAATTTGAAAAAGCTGCTGAGTACCGAGATCAAATCAACGCCATTGAAACAATTATGACTCGCCAAAAGATGACCAATGCCGATTTAATGGATCGGGATGTCTTTGGCTATGCGGTTGATAAAGGCTGGATGTGTGTCCAAGTCTTTTTTGTCCGCCAAGGCAAATTAATTGAGCGGGATGTTTCGATTTTTCCCTTTTATAATGATGCTGAGGATGATTTTTTGACTTACATCGGCCAATTCTATCAAGAGAATCAGCATTTTGTTCCAAAGGAAGTGCTAATTCCAGATGATATTGATATGCCTAGTGTTGAAGCGCTGCTCAAGACTAAAGTTTTGCAGCCGCAACGGGGAGAAAAGAAAAAGTTAGTCAAGCTGGCGGCTAAAAATGCCGGCGTTGCATTGAATGAAAAATTTGATTTGATTGTCCGCAAGCAGGAGCGGACATTAGGCGCCGTAGATCGGTTGGGAAGCGCACTGAATATTCCGAGTCCAACCCGAATTGAAGCCTTTGATAACTCAAATATTATGGGGACCGACCCAGTTTCGGCGATGGTGGTCTTTATTGACGGCAAGCCTGCTAAAAATGAATACCGCAAATACAAAATTAAAACAGTCAAAGGACCGGATGATTACGCTACGATGCGGGAAGTTATTTACCGCCGTTACTCGCGGGTTCTCAAAGAAGATTTGCCTTTTCCCGATTTGATTTTAATTGATGGAGGTAAAGGTCAGGTCGATGCTGCCCGAGATGTGCTGGATAATCAGCTGGGCTTGGATATTCCGATTGCCGGTCTAGCAAAAAATGATAAACACAAAACCAGTGAATTACTCTTTGGTCCAAATTTAGAGGTGGTACCTTTAGAGCGCAACTCTCAAGAATTTTTCCTATTGCAGCGGATTCAAGATGAGGTCCATCGTTTTGCGATTACCTTCCATCGCCAGCTCCGCAGCAAAAATAGTTTTTCTTCTAAGCTGGATCAAATTGACGGCCTAGGTCCCAAGCGCAAAAAGCTTTTGCTGAAGGAATTTAAATCCGTTAAAAATATTACCGCCGCCAGCATTGAAGAATTGCAGGCGATTGGTTTACCAAAAGGTGTTGCTGAAAATGTCTTTGCTGAGTTGCATAAGACAGAAGAGTCAGAAAAAGAGCAGGACTAAATTTAATCAAGTTATTGAAAAGCTATCAGAAAAAAACTGCCAAAAATTTTCCAGTAAAACGGAATTTTTTCGGCAGTTTTTTTTGGTTTATTTCCTAGTGACTTCTTTTGATGGAATGATTGTTGCTAAACTTTGGCCCAACAGTTTCCTGCGACACGCTTCAACTTCTTGAAAAGTGAAGCGACCTCCGTAGGCTAAAAATTCATAGAGCACACCAAATTCTTTGAGGAAAAGATCTTGAGAAACAAAGCCATTTTTCAAATAGAAATTTTTTCGCTTAATACGCTGTTGTTGGTTTTTGGCAGAACTATCCAACGCCTCAATCGTCAAGCCAATTTTTTTACCGCTGTAGACCTTTGGTAACTCTTGTAAAACCTTACTACCATGACGTTGACCCTGCAGGTTTGGGTCAATGGCAAAATAAAAGATAAAGACTTTGTCCTCTAAAACAACCGAATATAGAAAGCCGAGCCAACTATCTTTCTGCCAGACACTTAGTAATTCAACAGCCGGATTTTTTAATTTTCTTTGTAAAAACCAAAAAGGCATCCGTTCAAGTCGGGGAAAGGCAGCTTGATAGAGCTGTTTTATCTTGGTTAGAGCAGCAGCTTGTTGTTTTGGTTGTTCAATTTTTTCAAAGGTGAGCATAGCGCCTCCGTTAGGGGAAAATTAGTTAAGATTTTTGAATTTATTAAAACTAAAATGCAAGCAAGATTTTCAACTTGCTAAAAAAAATACAATCAGAATTTGCAATCTTACTGATAAGCTGCGGGCAGCTTGAATAAATCTTGTGCCTCCAGCTGATAACCAATTTGTAATAACAAATCCTCCTGTCCTTTCGAAGCCATAAATTGCACTCCTAAAGGCAAGCTGTCTTTGGTCACATGGGTTGGCAAACTGATGGCCGGTTGCCCGGTCAAATTAGCTAACTGTGTAAAGGGTGATAGCGTTAGACTTGGTTCAAACATCTGATAAATTAATTCCCCCTGTTGTCCGACAGACAGGCCTTCAATAACACTTAATTGCTGGCGAATCGAATCGCTTTGCAACTCTTGATCAATTCTCGGCGCTGGAAAAGCGGTGGTGGGTGTTAATAGCAAATCATAGTCAGAAAATAATTTTTCCATCGCTTCAGCAGCACTGTCCCAAAGTTGCAGGGCCTGAATGTATTTTTCAACCGGGACATTGGTTCCATATTGATACAAGCCCCAAGTAATTAATTCCATATCCTTTTGAGTCAGAGCTTTTCCTAATTGTTTGCTGATGCCGCTAAACATGGCGGCTGTTTCGGCACCATTCATCAAATAATAACTTTCCATTAATGCAACGCCGTCGACTGGATAAGCGATTTCTGTAACGCTGTGGCCTTGTTGTTGCAATTCAGCCGCCATTTTTTTAGTGGCGGTAATCGCTTCGTCAGAAACCGGTGTGCCCACAGGTGATTCCGTTAGAAAAGCAATTTTAAATGAACGGTCTAATCTAGTATCTTGCCATTCATCTTTTGGCGGATGATAGGGTGCGGCTTTGGGATTGCCCCGTAATTGTAAAAATAAATGTTCGGTATCCCGCATTGAAACGGTCAAAGCAAAATCAATAGAGGCCCCTTGCCAGCCACGATATTGTCCAGGTCCGGTGGGCATAGCGCCACGGGTTGGTTTTAAGCCAATTAATCCGCTGAAGGAAGCGGGGATTCGAATCGAACCGCCACCGTCGCTGGCACCAGCAATCGGAAAAATGCCGCTGGCAACCGCCGCCGCTGCGCCGCCGCTTGAACCGCCGGGGGAATGCTCCAAATTCCACGGATTGCGGGTGACGCCGTATAATTCAGGGTCGGTGATGTTTTTGAAACCGAATTCCGGGGAATTACTTTGTCCGGCGGGTACCAAACCGCTGTCGATTATTTTTTGGGTGAAGTTAGATGTTTTTTGGGCGAGATTATTTTTAAAAAGTTGGGAAGCTAGCGTTGCCGGCCAACCTTTTTTTTCTTGCCCTAGTATTTTTAAAGGAATCGGCAGTCCGTAAAATGTTTGTGTCTCATTATAATTTCCTTGGGCGAAATCTTTTTTTGCTTGAGCCAAATCCCAAGAAATTAAAGCGTTTAGCTGGGGATTTAAGGTTTGGATTTTTTTGTCTACCTGCTGATAAAATTCCGCTGGCGCCACCGCTCCTGTTTTAAATTGATTGACCCAATATAAACCATCTTTCATCAGAAAACCTCCATTTAGTAAAGTAATGATTCAAATTAATTATACACGATGGCGCCAAAAAAAATGGCTGCTTTGTTCTTGTTAAATATTTTTATTGACCTTGCCGCTGCGTCAGCCCTTAAACTGGGCTTAAGGAGGCGAGAAAATGGAAAATATCGCAATTCGTTTAGTAGATTCAACGGTTTTTTATCAACAGGCACTGAGAGGGCAGCCGACAGAAGATGATTTTCGCTATCAGCTGATGGCACCACTGGCAAAAATGTGGCAATATTTAAATACCCCTTTGAAACCAAAAAGTCCCGGAGGTTATGATGTAGTGATGGCTTCGGAAATGATGGGTATTTGGACACCCCGCAAGAGCAGCCAGTTAATTGCTGGAAAACTAGAAAAATTAGTGGCAACGAATATTTTTACAGAGGCGCCAGCTGTTTTGAGACAGGGAATTACTGCTTTTGCTGAAATCGGTTATCAAATACCTGTGTCCGAATTTGTGGTGACAATTTTATTAGGAGATTCAGAAAATTCGATTTTGATGGCTAGTGAAGGATACAGCGGCTTTGGCGGCATTCCCGGTTTTATTTTTTTGCTGGTGGTCCCAAATCAGTTTAATCAAAGCCGCTTGAAATCGGCTTTAGCCCATGAATTTAGTCACAATGTTCGGTTTACCTATGCTCCGTTTAATCATGGGGATGTCAGCGTTGAAGAATATTTGGTGATTGAAGGATTAGCCGAGGTTTTTGCTGAAAAATTATACGGAATTGATCAGCGGGGGCCTTGGGTACAGGATTTTTCAAAAAAAGAATTAGCCGATTCAATTGAAGTCATGAAGGCTGGCCGTCAAGCTCGAGGATTTGAATAGGTGGCAGCTTATATGTATGGCGATGCTGTCGCTAAAGAACAGGGCTACGCGCCAGTAGGACTTTTGAGAAATGCCGGTTACACCGTCGGCTATCATCTAGTAAAAAAATATTTAAAAAATACAGGGGCTTCGATTGAAGAAGCGACCTTAACACCCTCAGCTGAAATTATTAAAGAATCAAAAATTTTCGACTAAAAAATTTTTCAAAAAAAAAATCAGAGAAAATGTATAGCTCGCTTTACAAAAAATGTAAAGTGAGCTATACTTTATTTGTAAAGCGAACTATACATGAATGGAGGAACTCCAATGGAAAATAAAATTCATGAGTTGCGCAAACAAAATAAAGTCACCCAAAGTGAGTTGGCGGAGGCGGTGGATGTCACTCGCCAGACGATTATCTCATTAGAAAATGGCCGCTACAATGCCTCTTTGATTTTGGCCCACAAAATTGCTCAGTTTTTTGATTTAACGATTGAAGAGGTATTTGAATTTAATTTGGAGGAGGAGAACATCAGATGAAGCTTAAAATGTTCAACATGAAAAATGTCCACACGGATCAAGATTATATCGAACATTTACAAGTTAAAAGTTCGCTGGCGGCTTGTTTTATCGTCTTAGGAGGGATTTTAGGAGCGACCTATAGCTTTGCCACTCGTCAGGGATTGGTGCATTTATCAGATTATTTTCAGGGCTTTTACGCAGGAGCTTCCGGTAGTTTGATTGTGTTGGGTCTTGTGCTACCTCTGCGAAATCGACGCTTGATGAAGCAACCTGAGGTCATAAAAAAAATGCGAATCCGGGATTCTGATGAAAGAAATCAGGAATTATCCGCCAAAGCGTTAAGAATTGCTTGTATTTTTCAGCTAGCAATGGCCTATCTGATGATTCTCGTTGGGCCGTTTTTCAATGAGCTATTGGTGGGCATTGGAACTTTGCTAATTTTTATATTTATTTTCGCATATTTAGGCACTTATGTTATTCTTAAAAAATGGTACTAGAAAATTTCCATAAAACAATAAAAAAATAAGGAGTAAACAAATGTTAGAAGTGAAAAACTTAACCAAAACATTCGGGAACTACACAGCGGTTGATAATTTGTCATTTGACATCCCTGACGGCAAAATTTTGGGATTAATCGGTCAAAATGGTGCTGGTAAGACGACAACGTTTCGACTAATCCTCGATTTTTTAACCGCTGATTCTGGAGAAGTTCTTTGGGATGGTAAAGAAATCAGCAGCAAAGAGTACAATATCATCGGCTATCTGCCTGAGGAAAGGGGTTTGTACCCGAAAGTTACCATTCAAGATCAGCTGGTCTATTTTGCAGAATTGCGGGGCAAAACGAAAAAAGAAATTTTGCCAAAGATTGATGAATGGATGGAAAAATTTCAGGTGAAGGGCAAGAAGACGGATAAGGTGAAAACTTTATCTAAGGGGAATCAGCAAAAGGTTCAGTTGATTGCAACTTTGATTCACGAACCCAAATTAGTTATTTTGGATGAACCCTTCAGTGGGCTTGACCCGGTCAACGCTGAATTGCTGAAAGACGGCATTATTGAATTGAAAAGTAAAGGCTCAGCCGTTATTTTCTCCAGTCATAATATGGACAACGTTGAAAAAATTTGTGATTCCTTAATTATGCTCCGCAATGGCGAAACAGTTTTAGATGGTAAAGTGCATGAAATTCGTGAATCCTTCGGACGTACCAAGCTGTTCTTGGAATCGGCTTTAAGTAAAGCCGATGTTGAAGGCTTTGCCGGTGTTAAGGAAGTCATTGAAAGTTCAGACGGCAGCTTAAACATTACCCTAAGTGATGCTCAAGCCGGCGAAGAAATTTTTATGCGGGCAACTCAGGGGGGCTATATTCCGATGTTTAATCAACAACCGCCGACCCTTGAAGAAATTTTTAAATTAAAGGCAGGTGACAATAATGCGTAAATTTTGGATCATTGCGTTAGATATCTATAAGAAAAACGTCAAATCTGGGGCGTTTGTCGTGATGATTTTGTTCCCGTTTATTATTATGGGGATTGCTTATATTGCCGGAAGTTTCGCCGGTGGCATTGGCGAAACCAGTAATTTTGGCGTGGTGGCAAGCGACAGCAGCCTGACACAAGGTTTCGAGGCGCTAAATAATGAGGATTATGATTTTAAAGAGATTGACTCAGAAGCTGATGCGCAAAAAGAATTGGCGGATGAAAAGATTGATGGGTATCTGTTATTAAGTCTCGATGGCAATACTATTCAAGCGACCCTGTACAGTGATACCACTCTCGGCACGACTGCTGAAATGGTGATTCAGCAATACTTAACTTCACTTCAGTCGACGTTACGAGCGACTGGACTTGGATTAACAACTACTGATGTTGCCAGCTTAAATGAAGCGGTGAATATCACCTCTGAAAGAGTCAGCTTTGATGATGATGGGCAGATGATTGTTGATGAAAATAATACCTTTATCCAATCGATGATTAGTTTTGCTTCAACAATTTTACTGATGGTCTTTATCATGACCTATGCTCAAATTGTTGCCCAAGAGATTGCCTCAGAAAAAGGCACTCGGATTATGGAAGTTATTCTTTCCAGTACGACGGCGAAAAGTCATTTTTACGGTAAAATTGTCGGCGTGCTATTAGTTGCCTTAACACAGATGGTCGTTTATGCGCTTGCCTTTGGTATCGGCTTCCAGTATTTCAAAAATCTCGAGATTGTCCAGCAGGTGCTGGACGGAATTTCAGTCGAACAAATTTTTGGACCATTTTTAATCTTCACAATTATTTATATTTTCCTAGGAATTTTGATTTACTCTGTGCTTTCCGCTCTGTGCGGCTCGCTGGTCAGTAAATCCGAAGACACCGCCAAGGCAATTATGCCAGTAACTTATCTGTCATTAGGCGGTTATATTTTGGGGATTGCCATGGGGATGTCAGATCCGAATAATATTGTCATCCGTGTTACTTCCTATATTCCGTTTCTGTCTTCTTATATCATGCCTGTCCGCTTGGCTAGTAATGTGGCTACCAATACAGAAGCCATGATTTCAGTGGCGATTTTAGCTGTGACAACTGTGGCATTGATGCTCTTGTCGGCTAATTTATACAAATCAAATGTCTTAGTTTATAACGAAGGCGGCTTATTAGCAGCCTTGAAACAATCATTTTCAATTTTACGAAACGAACGCCGCAAAGTTAAAAGCTAAAATATTATAATTCCTGATAGGTCACTGACTTATCAGGATTTTTATTTGAAGGTCAATTAGTTGACGAAAGCTTCATCTAATTGGACAATAAAAGAAATGCTGTAAAAGACAGAATTAGGAGGAAAGAAAATGGATTATCAAACATTAAACAATGGTTTAGAGATTCCGCAAATTGGTTTAGGTGTGTGGCGGGCGCCCAATGACGATGCCGCCAAAGCAGTTGAGTGGGCATTGAAGGCTGGCTATCGCTTGATTGATACGGCTGCTGCTTATAAAAACGAAGATGGTGTCGGTCAAGGCATCCGCAATTCTGGGGTTCCCCGTGAAGAAATTTTCGTGACGACAAAATTATGGAATAGCGACCAAGGTTATGAATCTACTCATCAAGCCTTTAACGACAGTCTAGAAAAATTAGGTCTTGATTATGTTGATCTGTATTTGATTCACTGGCCAGTAGCTGGGAAATACAAAGATTCTTGGCGGGCGATGGAAGAAATTTATGCCAGCGGCAAGGCTAAAGCGATTGGCGTTTCTAATTTCCATCAGCATCATCTTGAGGATCTTTTAGCTGATGCAAAGGTTAAACCAGTCTTAGATCAAATTGAAATTCATCCAACATTGACACAAGAGCCTTTGAGAAATTATTTGAAATCTATTGATGTTGCAGTTGAAGCTTGGTCGCCATTAGGTCAAGGAACCATTTTGAATAATCCTGTCTTGATGGAAATCGGTAAAGCTCATCAGAAGACAGCGGCCCAAGTTATTATCCGCTGGCATTTGCAAAATAAAATCATTGTGATTCCTAAATCCGTTCACGAACAACGAATTCAAGAAAATTTTGACGTTTTTGATTTTGAATTATCCGCTGAAGAAATTCAAAAAATCAACGGTCTGAATATTAACGAGCGTTTAGGTGCTGATCCCGATAATTTTAATTTTTAAAAATTAAAAAAATACTGTTAAAGAAGCGTCCTGCATTATACAGCGGGCAAGCTCCTTTGACAGTATTTTTTAGTTGTAACAAACTAGTTGAATAGTTTGATTTTCAAAATTTTAAACAAGTCATATCTTGCTAAAACAAAATTGTTTACATCGGTTTCAGATTTTGCGAAATCCGTTCCAACATCCAGGCCAAACGTTTCTGGCGTCCTACTTCTGTTTTCGCATCTAAATAGGCGCGGGTATAAGTCTTTTGTACAGAAGGCGACATCTTAAGGAAATTATCGTAGGCCTGTGGATTTTCCTTCAATAATTGAGCAGTTTGGGTAATATCCGTTTCCGTGATGGCTGGCTTGGTAGGTTGCTCCCATTGGCCATTGGCTTTGGCTTCTGCGATTTTATCGCGACCGGCTTTAGTCATCAGCCCTCTATTTTCCAAACTAGCAACTAATTTTTTATTCTTTTCCGACCATTTGCTATTTTTGCGGCGTTGGGCGAAATATTTTCGATATTGCTGTTCGTCAATTTTTTTCATCTGCCCATCAATCCAACCAAAACATAAAGCTTCTTCCAACGCTTCTGTCGCTTTTAAGGTTTTCAGCGGGGCTGCTTTAGAAAAAAGCAGCCAAACTCCGACTTCACTGTGCTGATTTTCCTGTAACCAGCGGCGAAACGCCTCACGATTTTCAAAAAGTAATTCATTTTCCATCGGTCTACTCCTCAGCTTTTCTTTTTAGTATAGCATAGGAGGAGCTGGCAATTTAAAGCTGATTGACAAAATAATTAAACAAGCCTTGCTCTTTGGCATCTACGTGATGGTTTAATTCTGGATGCCATTGGACACCTAAAATTTTGTGCTCTGGTTGAGTGCTTTCAAGAGCCTCAACAATCCCATCATTTGCCCAAGCCGTGGCTTTTAATTGGGGGGCAATTTTTTTAATCCCTTGATGGTGATAGGAATTAACTAGATGGCTACCTCCTAATAAATTATTCACTAAGCTATCTGCCGCAGTTTTGACTTCATGGGTGGCAAACCATGGTGCAGTGGGAGCTTGTTCATGTTTTAGGGCCGTCTTTTCATAAAAAGATAAGTCTTGATACAAGGTGCCACCGAGGGCCACATTCACTAGTTGAACACCGCGGCACACCGCAAAAATTGGTTTGCGCTGAGCAACAGCTTCTTTGACTAGCGCAATTTCAAAATGATCCCTTGCCGGATTAATTTCTCCTAATTTTTCGCTGGGTTCCTCTCCAAATAGCTGAGGCATAATATCTTGACCGCCTGCTAAAAGTAGTTTATCAATTTGTTTGATGTAACTTTGGGCTAATGTTGGTTCCCCGATTGGCAAAACTAGTGGCAGGCCACCAGCTATCTGGACAGCGTCTACGAAGCCTTGAGGTGTATAAGTAACTTGATTGCCGTTGAATGTTTGGCTATCATGAACCAGCTGATTGCCAGCAATGCCGATAATTGGTAATGACATAAAAATTGCTCCTTCATTTTTTTGGTAATCATAGCATTTTTTGCCAAAAACCAACATTATTCCGCTTCACAGAAGTCTTTGGCTCAACGGCTTTTAAAAAAAATTAGAAAACTTTGTCTTTTTAAATAACTTTTGGTATACTGTTTAGAGTTAAATAATTAATGGTTGGGCGCAAGCTTCAAGGATCGGATTCTTCAAGGGGTGAGAAGAATAAGAGAGAAAAAGCGCACCTGTGAACTAACAATTATCGCGTGAAACTTTCTTACAGTTGCAAGGAAGTTTCACGCTTTTTTTAGTTTTACAAAAGCCATGCTTGAAGGGAGTGAAGAACTTGTTAGAAGCGCTAAATGAAATTAAAGCCGCTGAGGAACAGCTGGCGATAAAAAAACAAGCAATGTTGGACAACATTCAAAAATATGCCACCGAGCGCAATCAGGAACTCCAAAAACTGCAAACAGAAAATCATCAGCTGTTAACCAAGCTGATGGCAGAAAGAGAAGCCGCTGAAGCAGAGCAATTAGCAGCGGAAAAAGAGCTGTTATTAATTGAAGCAAAAAAAGTCAGTGATGACTTACAAGAGCAATATCAAAAACACGATCAAGCTGCTATTCAAACGATTATCGAGAGGGTGAAGCAAAACTATGGCAGTGACTAGAATGAGTAAATTAACCGCCATTTGTGATCAACGCCATCAAGAAAGCCTCCTGCAAACCATCCAAGGGCTGCAGCGGATTGAAATGCGGGATTTGAAACAAGAAAATACTAGCAATCAATGGGTCAAAGAATATTTTGCCGAAGAAGCGGCGTTGATGGAAACCACCCAAGAGGCCGAATTATTGGATCTGCAAAAAGATATTCAACAAGCCGTCCAATTTATTCGTCATTATGGTGCAAAAAGTAAAAATTTTAGTTTAAAACGCAGCTTCCTTTCTTTGCAGGAATTAGAAGCTGGCATTGACGAAGAAAAATTACGAAAACAATTACCAGAAATTTTAGCTTTAGAAAAACAGTGGCAAAAATTAACAGCGGAAAAAGAACGTCTCAACGAAGCTGAAACATGGCTAAGTCATTGGCAGTATTTAGATATTAATCCCAATACACCGTTGCCAGATTATACTGAGCTAAATTTAGTTGGGCTGCCAGCCTCTGGGTATGATGCTTTTAAAGAAAGTATTGCTGAAGAAGCCAATTTCTATTTTGAAGAAATTTATGTCGATGACCGAGAAGTAAATTTGGTGCTGGTTTTTCCTAAACAAGCGCAAGCAACAGCAACGGCTCTGCTTGAGACAAGTGGCGGCAGCAAAATTGAGTATGCCTATCAGCGGGAACCAAAAGCTGAATTGGCAGAGATAAAAAAACAGTTAACTACAAATCAAAAGGCTATGGAGGAGCTGACCCGTCAAGTGGGGCAGCTGATTAAAATTATTCCCGAGCTGCAATGGGCTGAAGAAGTTTTTCTAGCCCGCCAACAACGGGAATTTGTTAAAAATCAACTGATTCACAGTCGTTATCTCGTTGTGATTCAAGGCTGGATTAGTAGTAAGGATCAAGGGGTGCTTGCTGAGGAAATTACCCAACGATTAGGTGCCGATGAAGTTTATCTCGATTTTGAAACGCCGTCGGAGGCTGAAATTGCTGAAGAGGTCCCAATTGCCTTGGAAAATCATCCAATTGTCGCACCTTTTGAACTGTTAACTGAAATGTACAGTTTACCAAAATACAATGAAATTGATCCAACCCCGTGGCTGATGCCCTTCTATTTTGTCTTTTTCGGCATGATGGTGGCAGACGCTGGCTATGGATTATTGATGTTACTTGCGACAACCTTTGCTTTGAAAAAAATGGTGTTGCCGACAGGGATGGCAAGGTTTGCCAAATTTTTCCAGATTTTGTCTTTACCAACGATGGCCTGGGGCTTAATTTACGGGTCCTTTTTCGGCCTGACACTACCGTATACACCAATCCTTTCGACAGAAAATGATGTCGTTCAAATTATGATTTTATCTGTTGTTTTTGGGTTTATCCAAATCTTAGTCGGGCTTTTTATTGCCGCCAAAGAACATATCCGGCAAAAAGATTATCTATCAGCCATCAGTGACGGCTTTGCCTGGCAAGGGATTTTAATTGGGATTGTGATTGCAGTGGCCGGCAATGTTTTGTTAAATAATGCGGCCTTGACGTATCTTGGGGCAGCCATTGCGATTATCTCAGTTTTGGGAATTTTATTTATTCCGGTTCTCCAGTCGACTTCTAAGTTAAAAGGCTTTGCCAAAGGAGCCTATTCTCTTTATGGTATCACCGGTTATATTGGTGATTTAGTGAGTTACACACGCTTGATGGCATTAGGAATTTCCGGCGGCAGTATCGCAGCGGCTTTCAATTTGATTGTCAGCTATCTGCCAACAGGTGCCCGCTTTACAGCAGGGATTGTTTTAATCATCATCCTGCAGGGATTGAATATTTTTCTTTCTTTACTGAGTGCTTTTGTTCATGGCGCCAGATTGCAGTACGTAGAGTTTTTTGGGAAATTTTATAGCGGCGGTGGGAGAGGCTTTAGTCCCTTCAAAACTGCTGAAAAATATTTGAATATCAAACGAAAAGAGGATTAAGAATTATGGTAGATTTATTGATTAACGACGGCGGGATTTTGTTCGCTATTTTAGGGATGGCAACAGCGACAATTTTTTCAGGTGTTGGTTCAGCTAAAGGTGTCGGCATTGCCGGGGAAGCGGCAGCGGCCTTAACCACAAGCCAGCCGGAAAAATTCGGTCGGGCCTTGATTTTGGAACTTTTACCAGGGACACAAGGGTTATACGGTTTCGTAATTGCCTTTTTCATCTATTTAAATGCTAGTGGCGGCGATGTGAGCTTCATCCAAGGAATGAGCTTGTTTGGCGCTTCCTTACCGATTGCCTTTACCGGTTTATTTTCAGCCATCGCCCAAGGGAAAGTGGCAGCAGCCGGCATCCAAATTTTGGCGAAAAAACCAGAGCATGCGACTAAAGGGATTGTCTATGCCGTAATGGTGGAAACTTACGCAATTTTAGGCTTCGTTATTTCATTCCTATTAATTAATATTGCCTAGTGGGGTGAACAGCAGATGAATGCGATTGAAAAAATTATTGAAGAGATGAATCAGCAGGCAGCTGCTGAAAATACCGCTTATGAAACAGCGGAAAAAGCAAAAATAGATCAACAGCATGCAACGGAATTAGCTCAGTTGCAAGAGGATTTCGAGAAGCAAAAAACACGGCAGTTGGCGGCGATTGACAGTAAATATCGTCAACTAAAAAATCGCCAGCAGGTTACGATTCGCCAGCAAAGCCTTCAGGAAAAACAGGAATTTTTATCTTCTTTGTTTACCCGTTCGGCTCAGCAAATGGCGGAATGGTCTCCAGATGAAGCGCAAAGCTTTGCGGCAAAAGCCTTAAAACAATTGCCGTTAAAAAATACCGCAATCTTTATGGCAGGGGAATTAAGTCCATATTATTCAACAGAATGGTTGGAGCAAATCAATCAAACACTGCCTTATCAGCTAACGATGGCACCAGAAAAGTTTGCTAAAAAAGCCGGCTTTATCGTAGACGATCAAGGGGTTCAGTATAATTTTATTTTTGAAAACTTAATTAAAGATTTGCAAAGCGAGGTTTCCTTTGAAATTGCCCAGCAGCTTTTTAATTAATCAGCAAGATTGCCTGCAAAGGAGGGATTTTCGTGAACAGCTATCATGAGCTGAATCCTCTGATTCGAACAAAGGAATTGGAGCTGTTAACCCAAGCAGATTTTGATAATCTGCTAAATGCGCCAGACTTGCAACGTATGGGTCAGATTTTGCACAACACCCATTACAGTGAATTAGTCTACCAGGGCTTTGAACATAAAATTGATCAGGGCTTGGCCAAAGACCAAGCAGCGCTGTTTCATTGGCTGGTGGAAGTAGCTCCAGAAAAAGAAGTTGTCTGGATTTATACCATGCGGTTTACTTTCCATAACTTAAAAGTCTTGACTAAAGCGCAGGTCACTAATAAAAATTTAGATCATTTATTTGTGCCGGATGGCTTTTATTCTTTAGAAAATTTGAAAGCCGCTATTCAAAGTGGTGAATCGGACGTTTTACCTTCGGCTGTCATGGACAGTATTCGGGAAGTCCGTCAGTATTTTGAAGAAGCAACGATTTTACAAGGAATCGATGTCATCTATGATCGAGAATTTTTAAGACAACAGCGAATTCTAGGGGATCAATTAGGCTATCCTGATTTACTAGAAGAAATTATTGCTTTTATTGATCTAACTAATTTGATTACTTTGGGCAGAGGTCTGCGTCAAAGACGAACAGTCGCTTTTATGACCACGGTGCTTTCTAGCTCGGGTAGTATTGAGAAGACTGATTTGTTGCAGTATGTCGAAGGTTCTCTGACGGAATTTATTACTTTTCTCAAGGAAACTGAGTATGGTGAAGTGATTGCACCAGCTATCACCGACAATGAAATTAATTTTGTCGAATTGGAAAAAATTAAAGACAATTATTTATCAGATAAATATCTAAAGGCCCAAGTCCAAGCCTTTGGACCGCTACCGCTACTAGCATTTCTCAATGCTAAAGAAGTCGAGCGAAAAAATTTGCAACTGATTGTAACTGGCAAACGCAATGGTATTGCCAAGGAAGTAATTAGAGAAAGGATGCGGGCAACCTATGACTAGTAAAATTGGCGTCGTTGGCGACAAAGGTTCCGTGCTTCCCTTTAAAATTTTTGGCTTTGACGTGCGGTACGGAACGGACGAAAAGGTGACCCGCAAAGCGATTGAAGAGATGGCGCAAGCAGATTATGCAGTAATTTATGTGACCGAAGCTTGTGCTGCTTTAGTTCCTGAGACGATTAGTCGCTATGAGACGGTGATGACACCGGCGATTGTTTTAATTCCCAATCATGAAGGAACGCTGGGCATCAGCCAGGATAAAATTGCCAAAAATGTAGAAAAAGCCGTGGGCCAAAATATTTTGTAGGCAGCAGTTTAACAGACGGAGGGAAATAATTTGCAAGAAGGAAAAGTTATCAAAGTCTCTGGACCGCTAGTGATGGCGAACAATATGGCGAATGCCAGTATTCAAGACATCTGTTATGTGGGCGATTTAGGAGTTATCGGAGAAATCATTGAGATGCGGGGAGACGTAGCTTCCATTCAGGTCTACGAGGAAACTGCCGGCATCGGCCCTGGCGAACCAGTCAGAACAACTGGTGAAGCTCTCTCAGTTGAACTGGCGCCAGGTATCATGTCACAAATGTTCGACGGGATTCAACGGCCGTTGGACACTTTTTTAAAGATTACAGAGAGTAATTTCTTGAGTCGTGGAGTGCAGCTGCCGGCCTTAAATCATGAAAAAAAATGGCTCTTTGAACCAGCTAAAGCAGTTGGTGATAGTGTTAGCGCTGGCGACATCGTCGGCACTGTGCAAGAAACTAATGTAATTAACCATAAAATTATGGTGCCAAATGGTATTCAAGGCACCATCACAGAAATTTCAGCTGGTGAGTTTACGATTGATGAAGTCATTTATAAAATTGCCACTGAAAATGAAGAAAAAGCCTTGACCATGTTGCAAAAATGGCCGGTGCGTCGGGGTCGTCCAATCAAAGAAAAATTAAATCCTGTGGCACCGATGATTACTGGTCAGCGGGTTATTGATACGTTTTTCCCGGTCACCAAAGGAGGAGCGGCCGCTGTTCCCGGGCCATTTGGAGCGGGTAAAACAGTCGTGCAGCACCAAATTGCTAAATGGGCTGACGTTGATTTAGTTGTTTATGTGGGTTGCGGCGAGCGAGGCAATGAGATGACCGACGTGTTGAATGAATTTCCGGAATTAATTGATCCAAATACCGGTGAATCATTGATGGAGCGGACGGTTTTAATTGCCAATACCTCTAATATGCCCGTTGCGGCTCGGGAAGCTTCGATTTATACCGGAATTACGATTGCGGAATATTTCCGTGACATGGGTTATAACGTGGCAATCATGGCAGATTCAACTTCTCGCTGGGCAGAAGCACTGCGGGAGATGAGTGGCCGTTTAGAAGAAATGCCGGGTGATGAAGGCTATCCTGCTTATTTAGGTAGCCGTTTGGCGGAATATTATGAGCGTTCAGGGCGAGTGATTGCATTAGGCGAAGATAATCGTGAGGGTAGTATCACTGCCATCAGTGCTGTTTCACCATCTGGTAGTGATATTTCTGAACCGGTAACGCAGAACACTTTACGAGTAGTGAAGGTTTTCTGGGGACTGGATTCACAATTAGCCCAACAGCGTCACTTCCCATCGATTAATTGGTTGTCCAGTTATTCCTTATACAGCGCAGAAGTCGGCCAGTATTTAGACCAGCAGCTAAATGGCGATTGGTCTGGCATGGTCAAAGAAGGCATGCGAATTTTGCAGGAGGAGTCACAATTAAATGAAATCGTCCGTTTAGTCGGTATCGATTCCCTTTCTGACCGTGACCGTCTGACTTTGCAAGTTGCGAAGTCCTTGCGGGAGGATTACCTTCAACAAAATGCCTTTGATGATGTCGATACTTATACTTCTCGGGGAAAGCAATACAAAATGTTGGACAATATTTTAACCTTTGGCCATGAAGGTCAGCGGGCTTTAAGCTTGGGTTCCTATCTTTCAGAAATTATTGATGGAACGGTTATGCTGCGAGACCGGATTGCCCGCAGTAAATATTTACCAGAAAACCAGCTTGCTAAACTGGATGAGATTCATCAAGAAATCAAATCAGAAATCCAAGAAATTATCGCACAAGGAGGCATGACGAATGATTAAAGAATATAAAACAATCGGTGAAGTCGTCGGCCCTTTGATGGCAGTCGATAAGGTTCAAGGGGTAAAATACGAAGAGCTGATTGAAGTGCGCATGCAAAACGGTGAAATTCGCCGCGGGCAAGTGCTGGAAATTCACGAAGACAAGGCGTTAGTTCAAATTTTTGAGGGAACTAGCGGCATTAATCTCCGGGATTCATCTGTACGTTTTTTAGGCCATCCATTAGAATTGGGTGTATCAGAAGATATGGTGGGCCGGGTCTTTGACGGTCTTGGCCGGCCTAAAGATCAAGGTCCGGAAATTTTACCGGAAAAGAAAATGGATATTAACGGAGAAGTTATCAACCCCGTGGCCCGAGATTATCCGGATGAATTTATCCAAACGGGAATTTCAGCGATTGACCACTTGAACACCTTGGTAAGAGGACAAAAGCTGCCGGTCTTTTCAGGTTCAGGTCTACCCCATAAAGAATTGGCGGCGCAAATTGCTCGTCAAGCTAGCGTTTTAAATTCGGATGAAGATTTTGCGGTGGTTTTTGCCGCAATCGGAATCACCTTTGAAGAAGCCGAATATTTTATGGAGGACTTCCGTAAAACCGGCGCTATCGATCGCTCGGTAATGTTTATGAACCTAGCTAATGATCCTGCGATTGAGCGGATTGCCACGCCACGGATGGCTTTGACGGCGGCTGAATATTTGGCCTATAAAAAAGGGATGCACGTCTTGGTCATTATGACGGACATGACCAACTATTGTGAAGCGCTACGGGAAATTTCTGCGGCTCGTCGGGAGGTTCCTGGACGACGGGGCTACCCTGGTTATCTCTACACAAATTTGGCCACCTTGTATGAACGAGCAGGGCGGATTCGTGGCTTAAAGGGTTCGGTGACGCAAATTCCGATTCTCAGTATGCCAGAGGATGATAAGACTCATCCGATTCCCGATTTAACCGGCTATATTACCGAAGGACAAATTATTTTGTCCCGTGATTTAGATAAACGAGGCATTCAGCCACCGATTGATGTATTGTCTTCTTTATCCCGTTTAAAAGATAAAGGAACAGGTCCCGGCAAAACCCGTGAAGACCATGCAGCTTCAATGAACCAGTTATTTGCAGCCTACGCTCAAGGTAAACAGGCGAAAGAATTGGCTGTCGTATTAGGGGAAGCCGCTTTATCAGATGTCGATAAAATTTATGCGAAGTTTGCGGACCGTTTTGAAAATGAGTATGTCAATCAAGGCTTCCATACAAATCGTTCCATTGAAGAAACCTTAGATTTAGGCTGGGAATTATTAGCGATGCTGCCGAGAACAGAACTAAAACGGATTAAAGACGATATGCTGGATAAATATTTACCGAAAAAGTAAGCTAATTTTTCGCTGCTCAGGTTTTTGATAGTCCAAGTAAAAGGAAGTTCGGTAAATTTTTGTAGAAATCAGTGATAAATACAATTTTTGGTTTCCTGATTTTTGTTAAATAGAGGATTTCTTGTCTACGAAACTATCAATCAACCTGACAGACCTTAAAATGTTTATTACTTTACTAGAGGAAGAAGTGATAAAATGGCCCGATTAAATGTGAACCCGACGCGGATGGAATTGACGCGCTTGAAAAAGCAAATGACAACCGCTACTAGAGGGCACAAACTTTTAAAAGACAAGCAAGACGAGCTGATGCGCCAGTTTATCTTGCTGGTGCGCAAAAATAATCAGCTGCGGAAAATTGTTGAAGAAAAGATGCAGACTGCCATGGCGGATTTTGTTTTGGCAGATGCGACAATCAACGAGGCGTTTATTGAAGAACTCTTTATTCTTCCAGCTGAAGATGTGCAGCTAGATGTTCTGGAAAAAAATATTATGAGTGTCAAGGTGCCGCAGATGGCTTTTGAGTATGACGAGCGCCTCGGGGTAGCTCCCTTGGAATACGGCTATTTAAATTCAAATGCTGAGTTGGATTCGGCGATTGATCGTTTTGCAGACTTTTTACCTCAGCTGTTAGAGCTGACGGAAATTGAAAAAACCTGTCAGCTGATGGCCTCAGAAATTGAGAAGACCCTTCGGCGCGTCAATGCGCTAGAATATATGACGATTCCTCAATTGGAGGAGACAATCCACTATATTCAAATGAAGCTAGAGGAAAATGAACGGGCGGAAGTGACCCGTCTGATTAAGATTAAAAATATGGGTACCACAACGAGTTAAGTTGTGGTACCTTTACTTGTATATAAATTGTTTTGGAAGAATGAGTAGAAGGTGCAGAGATGTTTAAGGTAAAGAGACGGATGTTTGAAAGAATTTCGCCAGGCAGATTATTAGCCTTGGGATTTTTATTGCTAATTTTAAGTGGCGGTAGTTTGTTGAGTCTGCCGTTTTTCAGCCGCTCAGGAGAAGCGACAGCGTGGCTCGATGGGATTTTTACGGCAACATCCGCAGTGTGTGTGACTGGTCTGACAACTTTAAATACCGCTGAGCATTGGAATATTTACGGCCAAGTATTGCTTATGATTTTAATTGAAGTTGGCGGTTTGGGCTTTATGATGATTCCGATTCTTTTTTTCTCGGCCATGAAAAAGAAGGTCGCTTTTAGTACTCGGATTGTTCTGCAGGAAGCGTTAAATTTAGATGATTTATCAGGCGTGATGAAGCTGATGCTGTACATTGTGAAATTGTCAGCAGTTATTCAAGGTGTCGGTGCAGTCTTATTATCCTTTGTTTTTGTTCCGCAATACGGCTGGCTAAAGGGAGTTTGGTTTGGTATTTTCCATTCGATTTCCAGCTTTTGTAATGCCGGCTTTGATTTGTTAGGCGATAGCTTAGCTCAAGACCAGCAAAACTGGTTCTTAATTTTGGTGGTAGCGCTGTTGATTATTGCCGGTGGGTTAGGCTTTATTGTTTGGCGGGATATTATTGAATATCGCGAGAAAAAACGCTTGTCTTTGCATACCCGCATTGGCTTAAGCATCACTGGAATTTTATTATTAGGTGGGACAATTCTATTTTTCTTCACGGAAAATAATGCGGCTGCCTTGGCTCCGGATGGAAATTTTTTCGAGCGCTTAGTTAACACCTTTTTTATGAGTGTCACGCCACGGACAGCGGGCTATTATTCTGTGAACTACGCCCATATGACCGACGCTGGTTTAATTTTGACGATGTTTCTGATGTATATCGGCGGAACTTCCGGTTCAACAGCAGGTGGTTTGAAGACGACAACTTTTGGAGTGTTGCTGATTCAAATGCGCTCAATGTTTAAAGGACGCACACGCGCGGAGTTCCACGGCCGCACGATTCGTCAATCAACGGTGCTGCGGGCTTTAACTTTATTTTTTATCACCTTGACAGTCTGTGTGCTGGCAATCATGCTGCTTTCTGTTACAGAAACCATCCCTCCAGAATTTGGGATTGAGTACATTGCCTTTGAAGCTTTTTCGGCTTTTGGCACTGTCGGCCTCACGATGGGCTTAACGCCAGATCTAACCGAAATCGGCAAAGTCGTCATTATTGCTTTAATGTATATCGGTCGAGTGGGGATTTTGACAGTTGTTTTCTCTTTAATTGCTAAAAGCAAACGAGAGCAGGCTAATTACAAATATCCTGAAGAAGGTGTCATGGTAGGATAATAAAAAGAGAGCTTCAATTGCTGAGGCTCTCTTTTTGCTACTTAGAAGTAATTTTATTTTACGTTTCAATTTTCAACAAGGTTGAAATGTAGATAAGTTATCAATAGTTTGTAGCACTTGCTACCTACAAGATAAAATTCAAACTCCGTTTCAATTTATATCAAAATCAAAACTTTATTATCCACGAATGACTTCAATTTTATAACCATCAGGATCTACAATAAAGTAATAAGATGGATCAGTTCCTGGGAGGCCTTTTAAGTCAGTGACATTAAAACCAGCTGCTTGATGTTTAGCGTGAGTAGCTTCTAAATCATCTGCAGCAATAGCAATATGGCCATAACCATTTCCTAAATCATAACCAGGATGATTGTAATTGTATGTCAATTCCAATTCATAATCATCTCCAGGTAAAGTCAAATAAACTAAAGTGAATTCATTTTCCGGAAAATCACGACGACGGCTTTCTTCAAAATCAAAAGCCTCTTGATAGAACTTCAATGATGCCTCTAAATCTTTGACGCGAACACAAGTGTGAGCCATTTTCATATTCTTCATCCTCTCTTTCTCATCAATCTTAGCATACTCTTATTATTTTTTTAAAGCTTCTGTTTTAAAAGGCTTGTTAATGAGAAATTTCTCATGTAAACTGTTAACTAAGACTGAAATTATGAAATGAAAATGATAAACATTTCCAGGCAATAATTATTAGATGAAGAATATTGAAGTTTAAAGGAGTTTGTAAATGAGCATTCCGACCTTCGGGTTAAAGACGGAAAATGTTGAGTACATCAGCCGCTATGCCGTCTATGTTGTTTTACCAAATCAAAAAAATGAGCTGGCAATTGTGCAGGCCCCTAATGGTGCATATTTTTTACCCGGCGGCGAGATTGAAGCCGGTGAAGATCAACTGGCGGCGATTCAACGGGAATTAATTGAAGAGCTGGGGGTTGAGGCGACTTTGGGCAATTATTATGGCCAAGCGGATGAATTTTTCTTTTCCCGTCATCGGGATACTTATTATTATAATCCCGGTTACTTTTATCAAGTGACGGCTTGGCAACAGGTCTGTGAACCGACTGAAAAAACCAATGTCATTGCTTGGGTTGCTCCGGAAAAGGCGATTGAATTATTAAAACGCGGCAGTCACAAGTGGGCTGTAGAGCAATGGCTTAAAACCAATTAAAAAAAATAAAAATCCTGCTTGGCGGGGGCTCTTTCAAGGAGCTCTGATGCATAAGCAGGATTTTTTTATTTAAGCAATTAAGTTTGGGTTTAGCTAGGCTGATTTTTTATATTTTAAATTAAAACATATTTGTTCAAGGCTTCGGCTACACCGCCATCATTGTTGCTGGCAACGTGGACGTCAGCGGCTGCTTTGGTGCTAGGTACGGCATTGGCTACGGCAACGCCGATGCCGGCATATTCCAACATTGAATTGTCATTTTCATTATCGCCAATCGCCATTGTTTCTTCTGGTTTCAGGCCAAGGTATTCAGCTAAAGTTTTTAAGGCATTACCTTTGCTGGCATTTTTATTTAGTAATTCATAATAAAAAGGCGAGCTTTTGACCGTATTGTATTTTTCCGTAATTTCTGGTGGCATTTTTTTAATGGCTTCGTCTAAAATATGAGGATGATCAATCATCATCATCTTGATAATATTTAGGTCCTCATGCATTTCTTCGGGTGTCCGATATTCCAAAGGCATATCAACCAAGTAAGCCTCGTTGACGGTATATTTGCTGATATTTCTATTTGGCGTAAAAATCGTTTCATGATTAATCGCATGGAAATGGATGCCTAATCTACGGGCGGTCAGTTCTAAAATATTGTAGTCTGCTAAACTCATGCCATAGCTGGCAACGATATCACCGCTAGCAACATTTTGAATCAAAGAGCCGTTGTAGGTAATCACATACTCGTTATCACGATTGATGGCTAATTCTGCTAGCTTCGTGGTGACGCCTGGCAGTGGGCGGCCGGTACATAAAACAATGTGAACGCCTTTTTGCCGTGCTTCGTGGATGGCCGTTTTTACCTCTGGATTGATGGTGTGCTGATCATTAATCAAAGTCCCATCGATGTCGATTGCTACTAATTTAATACTCATAATTTACTCCGTTTCTAAAAATTTATTCAATTGCGCCATTTTTAATATGGCGGGAAAACTGTTGGTAAGTTTCTGAGAACAAGCTGGTATCCTCTTGAGGAGCGAGCATTTCTTTTGGAAAATAAAAACGCTGATCCCCTTGAGTCTGTCCGGCTAAAGCCGCAACTAGCGGACTGAGCTGAGATAATTCGATTAGAGAATCATCTTTGCGGATAATTTCAATCTGGGTGCGGTGGCGATTTTCCTCTGGCCGATAAAAATCATAGGGCAGGTCATAGCTGGAATTAATTGCTGTATAATATTTTGGATTATAGCCAACTTTTTCCACCAACTGTTCTAATTCTACCAGAGTTTGATTGTCTTTGCCTTTAACAAATGTGGCAGATTTTAAAGGTTTGCGATTTAAAAAGCGTTGGGCTAAATCACTGAGGACCGCATCACTCTCCTCCTGCCATTGAATAAAAGAAGTGCCTAAGACACCGTCGTCTAATTTTAAATAATCAGCTAACGAAAAATCTTCTTTTAAAAACGGCAGCAGCAATTGCGAGTGCCCGTTAAAAATATTCGGGTCTTTACGATACAGCTTGGCTGCTCGGTTTAATAAATGTTCTAAAATGACTTCCATTCCCCGAGAAACCGGATGAAAATAGACTTGGACATACATCTGATAGCGGCTGACAATATAATCTTCGACGGCATGCATGCCATTCATTGAAAAAGCAATGCCACCGCTGTAGGGCCGAATTACCCGCAAAATTCTAGTCAAGTCAAAGGTCCCATATTCAGTGCCGGTATAATAGGCATCCCGCAGCAAATAATCCATCCGATCAGCGTCAATCTGACTGGAAATCATTTGAACAACTTGTGGGTTAGGATATTTTTTGGTAATCACGCTGGCGACTTTTTCGGGAAAGCCGGCCCCCACCCGATTTAAAATTTGATAGACCTCAGTCTCAGGTGAGGTGATAATTTCTACTGTAATGGCCTCGTGATTTGTGTGGAAAATATGTTCAAAGGTATGGGAATAAGGACCGTGACCGACATCGTGGAGCAGTGCGGCCGCCAAAACCACTAATCGCTCGCTGTCATCCCAGCCATCTGGTCCAATTTTTTCTTGGGAATAATTCCGCACAAAAATATCACAGATGCGCCGAGCAATTTCATAAACCCCCAGCGAATGGGAAAAGCGGCTGTGTTCCGCCCCGTGAAAAGTAAAAGAAGAAGTGCCTAATTGCTTAATCCGCCGCAAGCGTTGAAATTCCTTTGAATTAATTAAATCTAAAATCACTTGATGCTGCACATGAATATAATTATGGACTGGGTCGCGGAAGACTTTTTCCATCGGCAGCAGCTGATCTTTGTATTGGGTCATCTTAAAGCTCCTTTAAGAGTAAATTTCGTTGCTGCATACTGGTAATTTTTTCTTGAAAACGCTCGAGATTATCGGTCTCAGCTAAAAATTTATCCGCTTGTTGAAAGGCAACTTCAGTAGAGAACATTTTTTCAGCAGCACTTAAAAAGCGTTCCTTGCAAGCTAGCACTGTCAAGTTTTCCCCGAGTAAGACTGGTAAATTTTCCATACTGGCGGGGCGCACCGCCGGATAGCCTTCAAGACCAAAGCGCTCTTTGAGACTCGCCTGATAAAATTCTTTGACCATTTCGCCACGGGCTAGTTGATTGCCAGTGACACTGAGGTACATCATCACAGCAATGCCATTTTTAATCCGCCGCTGGGCAATGCCGGCAAATTTTAAATCTTCTATGCTGAGATCAAACTTTCCCGGACAATATGAATCAGCAATTTCTTTGGCGATAATTTCTTTTTTTGTGGGGAAGGCCGTTTTAACAAGGGCGGTCATCAATTCATAGCCGCCATCAATCGATAAATCAGCCTTTGGTATAATGAGCGAGACATTTAAAATGCCCGCATCAGCAATCACACCTAAGCCCCCAGCATTGCGAACGATTGGCTGATAATCGGCAGCCTGAATCACATCGATACCGGCAGCTAAGTCTGTCACTCGGGTATCTTTCATGCCTAAAATAAAACAATTTGGCAGTTGCCAAAAATGTAAAAATGCTTGTTGATTTTCGCCGGCAAATTCCGTTAAAGTATCCGTTAAAGCAAAAGGTTCAAAGGCCGCAGTCGGCGCTAAAATAGCTTGATCCAAGACAATCATATTTTTCATAAAGGTTATTCGACTCCTTTTAATAACTCGATTTTCACATGAAGTGGGCAGATTGTCAAAATGGAATCGCTGAAAATCATGATTTTTTACATTCTGTTTCGGTTTTTTTATAAAAAGGCGAGGATTCCAGCAAAATAATCGCAAATGATTGACAAATACTGACTTTCTATCGAAAATAGACTAGATAAGTAAGTTGAATAAAGGAGCATCAGAATTATGGATTTAACACAAAGTATTCCTGTATCAATTATCGTACAGACAAAAATTAAACAACAAGGTCAAGTTGAAGAATTCAACTTTGAAATCCCCGGTCAAATCGTTCAAATCGGCACAACCTTTTATATTCGTTATAAAGAAGCACAGGAGGATGGCCGAGAGGTGCCGGTGACCGTGAAAGTTTATCCCGACGGTAAAGTTCAATTATCCCGCAACGGCGATGTTCGTACACGACTGCGCTTTGGCTATCAGGAAAAATTAGAAACTAGCTATCGGACGATTTACGGCATGTTTTTATTGACGACCTACGCCAAAAATCTGCATTTTAGCTTAAGAGACCGGCCAGTTTCTGGTGAAGTTTCAGTTGATTATGATTTATTTTCAATGGGAGAACAAATCGGTGAGTATCAGTTTATTTTGAAATTTACGGCTTGATGTATGGAGTGAATTTCAAAATAAAATTAATTGGCCTTTTGACGAACTAAATATTGCATTTTAAGGCAGTATTTTGTATGATAAAGGATAGACTGCGAAAGGACGTGTACCCTTTGGAATTAAGTGTATTTGAAGGATTAAATAAAAATGAGTTGTCAATGATTGAAGTGGCTCACGCAATCTTAGAGGCTAATGCTGACGTAATGGATTTTTCTGATTTAGTAAACGAGATTCAAAATTATCTTGGTAAATCAGATTTAGAAATTCGCGACTCCTTAGCTCAATTTTATACAGATTTAAACATCGACGGTAGCTTTATCTCTTTAGGGGATAACCGTTGGGCGCTGCGTTCATGGTATGCGATTGACTCGATTGATGAAGAAGTTTCGCCAGCCATTGATGAAGATGAAGAAACGCCTCGTCGTAAAAAACGCAAAAAGGTTAACGCCTTTATCACAGATGATGAAGACGCCATCGATTACAACGACGATGACCCTGAAGATACTGATTTAGCTGATGAAGACGATGAAGACTTTGATGATGACGATGATGATGACGATGAAGAAATCGCAGCATACAATTCTGACTTGAAGGAAATCGGCGCTGACGATAATGGCGATGATGAAGAAGAATTGCCGGGCAGCATTGAAGAAGACTTAACCATCGTAGACGATGATGATGACGACGACTTTGATGATGAGGATGAAGACGAAGAGTTTTCTGAAGAAGAATAGCCAGTAAAAAAACTGTTCCAATAGTAAAAACAGCTGAGTAATGGAAACTAATTTTGGTTTCAGTTATTCTCTGTTAAAACTTTTGGAGCAGTTTTTTTTACATTTTTTAGCGAATGTCGAATTTATTAATTTGTGCGATGATGGCTGCCATTTCAGCAGGTGATTCTAGCTGACCGCCGTTAATCCAAGCCTGAAAAACACCGAATTGCGCACTGCTGAGATAGGCAGTAAAATATTTTTGTTCAAGGGGAGATTGCAGCTGAATATTCTGAATGCGGGGCAGCAAATTTTCTACCATATTGGCGGTAATTGCTTCTTTGATGTGATTTTGAATTTCGATTGAACCCCGATCAGAAATCAGCAAAGCCAGCAATTTGCCTTCAGCGGTAAAGAAGGTTAATAGTTCAGTAATTATCTGTTTGACGCTAAGATTTTCTTTAAGAAGTGTGGCTTGATTAATCTGTGAAATCAATTCTTTTTGATACGCCTCAATCATTTGATATTTATCAACATAATGTAAGTAAAAGGCACTGCGGCTGATTTCGGCTTCCTGACAAATATCTTTCACAGTTATTTTTTCAAAGCTTTTTCTTTCTAATAAAGCTATCATACCATTTAAGATATTGCGTTTAGTGCGATAAAAGCGCAGGTCTTGTTTATTCTCTGTCAAAAAATCACTTTCCTTCATTTCTCGATAATAAATTTGATTGTATTGTTGCCAGCATTTTGATAGCTACTAACTCAGTAAAAACATGCTAAGCTTGAACTTAGCTTACAAAATAATTTACAAGCTGTCCATTATCTAAAAAAAGACAGCTACTGGACTTCAATTGCATAAAGCGACTGTCAAAAGTCGAACCAAAAAGCTAACTTTTGGCAGTCACTTCAAAATGAAGGCCAGACCAGCTGTCTGAAAATAAACTAATAGTTAATGAAAGAGTTTAGAAAAAAGTTGGGTTCATCAAGTGATACCAGTTTATTTTTTCTCGGTCAGAAATTGAATGAAGGCGACAATAATTGAGAAGACAGTTAGAACTGAAACAATTAGCTGGGAAACATTCGTGGCATAACCGGTTTGCGCTGGATCTAGAATGCCTAAAACGAGGTAATAAACAGTCCAAATAAGACCAATGCCTAAAAGTAGAAAAGCAGCCATAATGATATAGGGATTGGCTTTTTTTAGTTGTGGCATTAAGCTTAAGAGTTTATTGGTCTTTTGTGCTTTACTTTTTTGTTTCCGGGTAATCACGCCGCTGAAAAAACCAACGATGACGCCGATGGATAGACCGATACAGATTGCAAAGAAGATAGTCATAGAACTCCTTAAAATTGAAATTATTTAAAAAATACGTGGTAACAGTCCGGCAATATCTTTTAGGCATCAAATCTTTTGCGCTTGGAGGAGCTTTGAATGCCTAATGCTTCCCGATATTTAGTGACTGTTCGGCGGGAAATTTGAATCTCTTTTTCCTTTAATAAATCAACAATTTTTTGATCCGATAAAGGTTTTTGCTTATTTTCTTCAGCGACTAATTGGGCAATGGCCTGCTTGGCACTGTCTGCACTTTGGTCATCGCTGCCGGCTTCATTAATCCGATTGGTAAAGAAATTTTTTAATTCAAAAATGCCAAAATCGGTCTCTAGATATTTGCCATTAACTGAGCGACTAACGGTTGATTCGTGAATCTCAAGTTCTTCAGCGACTTCCTTCATCGTTAATGGTCGCAAAGGACGCCTGTCATCTAAAAAGAATTGCTGTTGAACTTGGGCAATGACGGTACCGACCCGTAAAATAGTATCTCCCCGCTGTTGCATCATTTTTTTCATCGTTTGGTATTCCTGTTGCTTGCCTTTTAAATAGGCCAGCGTTTCATCATCCGCTTTAGCCTGCATCCGTAAAAAATATTTTTCCTGAAATTTTATTTCTGGTTGACCTTTGCGGTTGGAACTGATTTTAATTTGGCCTTCAACAACTTTGACGGATAAATCAGGCACGACATATTGTTCGGTTTCTTGGCTAAAGCCACTGCCGGGAGAAGGGGTCAAGGTTTGCAGATAGTCAAAAATTTGTTGAATATCCTTCAATTCAATCGCAAATTTTTTGGCGATTTTTTCCCAGCGCCGGGCAACCAAGTCTTCAAAATTTTCCTCTAAAATAATATAAGCTAGGGCTGGGGCATAGTCATCCCGCTCTGTCTGCAGCATCAGGCACTCCTGCAAATCACGGGCCCCCACACCAGCGGGTTCTAATTGCTGAATCAAGGTCAATGCATCCAAAAGCTCAATAGCACCGGCACCGGTTTGTTCCGCAGCTTCTTCCAAAGAAATTTTCAAATAGCCATTCAAATCAATATATTCTACTAAATATAAAACAAGACTTCGTAAAAACGTATCCCGATAATTTAAATGGATTTGCTGAATCAAATATTCAAAAAGAGAAATCCGGTCTTGGGACACCAGATTAATAATGTCTAAGCCTGCTTGACTGGCACCAGAACCGCGGCCATAATCTGCCACAAAGCTTGGCTCGATCACTTCAATCAAAGGATTTTCTAAGGCCATATTATCCAAGTAATCTACCAGTTCTTCAGTATTAAATTGCAGGACCTGCAAGGATTGCTGAAGCTGCTGAGTCATTGCCAGCTTTTGGGTTTGCCGCTGTTGTTGTGAAAAATTTTGTTCAAATTTCATATTTTTAAAATTTCCTCTTGTTTTTTTTTGCTAAGTCGGATAAACTATAACTCGTGCCGCGCCCTTAGTGTAGTGGATATCACGTAAGATTCCGGTTCTTGAGACGGGGGTTCGATTCCCTCAGGGCGCGTAAAGCTAAATTCATTTTGTCTTGAATCCGCAGAAAAGTCAATCTTTTCTGCGGGTTCTTTTTTGTATTTAGAAGTAGTTAGGAAACAGCTGCATAAAAAATTTTAGCGAATTATTTCCCATAAAACAGTTCGCAATTTTCTGACAATTCGCTTCATAAAAACTTTACAACTCTTTCACAAAAAAACATAGGCTTTCGGTTGTTTTTTTTGAGGCAAACTGGTAGAATAATTTTTGTAGGAATGAGGAAGAAAAAGTTTAAAATTTTTCCCATCCGAATTTTTTTGAGGTCTATGGGTCGTTTTTGGTCTACTATGGACAAAAATTGTCCTACTAAGGAGAAAACAATGCTTGATGATTTGAAATTGATTGAAGCAGTGGCTCCGGAAATGATTAAACTTCTACAAGAACGCGTGCAAGTCCTGAGAGCTATCTACTGGCAACAACCGATTGGCCGGCGAAGTCTCGCCGATAATTTAGGAATGACAGAGCGGGTATTGCGTACCGAGACCGATGAATTAAAAGAGCTTGAGTTAATCCACAGTTCGAAAAGCGGCATGTCCTTAACCAAAAAAGGTCAAAAAGTTTTTCGCCAGCTGGAAAAGTTGATGAACAACTTGAAGGGCATGGATCAGCTAGAGCAGCAAATCGCCAAGCAATTTTCAATTGAACGTTGTCTAATTCTTGAAGGAGATAGTGATCTCCATGAAGAAATTATTTCGGAATTTGGTTCTGCTTTGTCGGATGTATTAAATGTTAACTTACCCATAGGCGAAAATATTATCGCAGTCATGGGTGGTACGACGATGGCAAAAGTTGCCCAACATTTGAAAAACTTGGAAACCAGTCAGCGACACAATATTTTTGTACCGGCTAGAGGTGGTATCGGCGAAGCATTGTCGGTTCAAGCCAACTCTGTCAGTGCTGTGATGGCAGCAAATTCTGGCGGCGAACACCGTGCACTTTATGTGCCGGAGCAGTTGAGTCGGCAAACCTATGAATCATTGTTGCAAGAACCATCAATTCATGGTGTACTGGGATTAATCAGCCAAGCCAATTGCGTGATTCACAGTATTGGTCGTGCGTTGCACATGGCAGCCCGCCGCAAGATGAGTGAAGCAGAATTAGTGATGCTGCGTCAAAAACATGCGGTTGCAGAATCCTTCGGTTATTTTTTCAATGAAAATGGCGAAGTGGTTTACAAAGTTCCCCGAGTCGGTATTCAGCTGCGGGATTTAGAAAAAGTTCCTTTGATTTATGCCATCGCTGGCGGAAAATCAAAAGGCAAGGCGATTCGTGCCTATTTAGAAAATGCTCCACAACAAACGTGGCTCATCACGGATGAAGCTGCGGCAAACGAGATTTTAAAAGGGTTCTCCCTTTAAAATAAATTAATTTGTGATTTTCATAAGGAGGAAATCTTAAATGACAGTTAAAGTAGGTATTAATGGATTTGGACGTATTGGACGCTTAGCATTCCGTCGTATCCAAGATGTAGCAGGAATCGAAGTAGTAGCAATCAATGATTTAACAGACGCTAAAATGTTAGCTCACTTGTTAAAATATGATACTACTCAAGGACGTTTCAACGGAACTGTTGAAGTTCATGAAGGTTCTTTCAACGTAAACGGCAAAGAAGTTAAAGTTCTTGCTAACCGCAATCCTGAAGAATTACCTTGGGGTGAACTAGGCGTTGATATCGTTTTAGAATGTACTGGTTTCTTCACTTCAAAAGCTGCTGCTGAAAAACATTTAACTGCTGGCGCTAAACGTGTTGTAATCTCTGCTCCTGGTGGAAATGACGTGCCAACAATCGTTTACAACGTAAACCATGAAACATTAACTGGTAAAGAAACAGTTATCTCTGGTGCTTCTTGTACTACTAACTGTTTAGCTCCTATGGCTAAAGTATTAAACGACGAATTTGGTGTTGTTGAAGGCTTGATGACAACTATCCACGCTTACACTGGCGACCAAATGACTTTAGATGGACCTCATCCTAAAGGTGACTTCCGTCGTGCCCGTGCTGCTGCAGCAAACATCGTGCCTAACTCAACTGGTGCGGCTAAAGCAATCGGCTTGGTAATTCCTGAATTAAACGGTAAATTAGATGGAGCTGCTCAACGTGTGCCTGTTCCAACTGGTTCATTAACTGAATTAGTAACTGTTTTAGACAAACCTGTTACTGTTGATTCTGTTAACGAAGCAATGGCTCATGCTGCAAACGAATCTTATGGTTACAACACTGACGAAATCGTTTCTTCTGATATCGTTGGTATGACTTTTGGTTCATTATTTGACGCAACTCAAACTCGTGTGATGACTGTTGGCGACAAACAATTGGTGAAAACTGTTGCTTGGTACGATAACGAAATGTCATACACAGCTCAATTAGTTCGTACTTTAGAATACTTCGCAAATCTTTAAGATTTAAGAAGGCTAATTGAAGACGATTGTCTAATAAAGCGGGGAAGCGACGCGCTTCTCCGCTTTTTATTTAGAATAAATGAAAGAACGCACAAATTAATCAGGAGGTCCTCCAAATGGCAAAGAAGACTGTTAAAGATATTGATTTAAAAGATAAAAAAGTCTTAGTACGGGTAGACTTTAATGTTCCCTTAAAAGATGGTGTAATTGGTGATGATACTCGAATTAAAGCGGCATTGCCAACCATCCAATATGTTATCGATCAAGGCGGCAAAGCAATTTTGTTCTCCCACTTAGGTCGTGTTAAAACTGAAGAAGACAAAGCTGGCAAATCTTTAGCACCAGTTGCCAAACGCTTAGGCGAATTATTAGGCAAAGAAGTTACCTTCGTTCCTGAAACTCGCGGCAAAGAATTAGAAGATGCTATCAATAACATGAAAGACGGCGACGTTTTAGTTTTTGAAAACACACGTTTTGAAGATGTTGACGGCAAAAAAGAAAGCAAAAACGATCCTGAATTAGGCAAATACTGGGCTTCATTAGGCGATGTTTTTGTAAACGACGCCTTCGGTACAGCTCACCGGGCTCATGCTTCAAACGTTGGGATTGCTTCAACAGGTATTCCAACTGTTGCTGGCTTCTTAATGGAAAAAGAAATTAAATTTATCGGTGAAGCCGTTGAAGATCCAAAACGTCCAATGATCGCTATCTTAGGTGGCGCCAAAGTTTCTGATAAAATCGGCGTGATTGAAAACTTAATTCCTAAAGCGGATAAAATTTTAATCGGCGGCGGCATGACGTATACTTTCTACAAAGCTAAAGGTATGGAAATCGGCAACTCTTTAGTCGAAGAAGACAAAGTTGACTTGGCTAAGTCTTTAATTGAAAAAGCTGGCGACAAATTAGTTTTACCAGTAGATTCAATCACGGCTGCTGAATTTTCAAATGATGTACCGACCGAAGAGCACGCAGGTGATGTACCAGTTGGCCAAATGGGACTAGATATTGGACCTGAAACAATTGCTTTTTTTGCCCAAACTTTAGCGGGTGCGAAAACAGTTGTTTGGAACGGACCAATGGGCGTTTTTGAAATGTCAAACTTTGCCCGTGGGACCATCGGCGTTTGTGAAGCCATTGCTAACTTAGAAGGCGCAACAACCATTATCGGTGGTGGCGATTCTGCTGCAGCCGCTGAACAATTAGGTTTCGCTGACAAATTTACCCACATCTCTACTGGTGGCGGTGCAAGCTTAGAATTATTAGAAGGTAAAGAATTACCTGGCTTAGCTGCTATCAACGACAAATAAGCTTGCTTTTTTAAGAAAAAATCAACAGCTTAATAAAGAAACGGAGCGAAAAACATGCGTAAACCAATTATCGCCGGTAACTGGAAAATGAATAAAACAGCTTCAGAAGCAAAAGCTTTTGCAGAAGCTGTTAAGACTAAGATTCCTGCAAATGACAAAGTTGATACAGTGATTGGCTCACCAGCCTTATTCTTAGAAACTTTGATGAACGTCAGCGCAGGCACTGAATTAAAAATTTCAGCGCAAAACTGCTTCTGGGAAAATGCTGGAGCTTATACTGGTGAAACTTCACCAGCCGCTTTAGCTGACCTAGGTGTGCAATATGTGATTATCGGTCACTCTGAACGTCGGGAATATTTCCACGAAACAGATCAAGATATCAACAAAAAAGCCAAAGCTATTTTTGCTAACAAAATGACACCAATTCTTTGCTGTGGCGAATCTTTAGAAACCTATGAAGCTGGCAAAACAGCTGAATGGATTGAAGGCCAAATCAACGCTGGTTTAGCTGATTTAACAGCGGAACAAGTGAGTAACTTAGTGATTGCTTATGAACCAATCTGGGCAATCGGTACTGGCAAATCTGCTGATGCGCAAATCGCTGATGAAATTTGTGGCGTTGTTCGTCAAACAGTAGAAAAATTGTACGGTAAAGAAGTTTCTGAAGCTGTCCGCATCCAATACGGCGGTTCAGTGAAACCAGAAAACATTGCCGAATATATGGCCAAGGAAAATGTTGACGGAGCTTTAGTCGGCGGTGCCAGCTTAGAAGCTGATTCATTCCTAGCTTTGTTAGACTTTGTTAAATAAGAATTGCTAAAGCTTTTAATAATTCGCTTTCAAAAACGATTTTTATTTGCAGAAAAGAGAAATATTCTCTACAATAAATAGTGTTCATAAGGGTACGCCCTTTAGATAAAACAAACTCAAAGGAGAGACAAGTTATGTCAATTATTACTGATGTTTACGCACGCGAAGTCTTAGATTCTCGTGGTAACCCAACAATCGAAGTCGAAGTTTACACAGAATCTGGTGCTTTTGGACGGGGAATGGTTCCTTCTGGAGCTTCAACTGGTGAATACGAAGCCGTTGAATTACGTGATGGCGACAAAAACCGTTACGGCGGCAAAGGCGTTACTAAAGCTGTTGACAACGTAAACAACGTGATTGCTGAAGCAATCATCGGCTATGACGTACGCGATCAAATGGCAATTGATAAAGCTATGATCGAATTAGATGGAACTCCTAACAAAGGTAAATTAGGTGCCAACGCAATTCTTGGCGTTTCAATCGCTGTAGCTCGTGCAGCTGCCGATTATTTAGAAGTACCTTTATACCACTACTTAGGCGGATTCAATACTAAAGTATTGCCTACTCCTATGATGAATATCATCAATGGTGGTTCACATGCTGATAACTCAATTGACTTCCAAGAATTTATGATCATGCCAGTTGGCGCTCCTACTTTCAAAGAAGCTTTACGTTATGGTGCAGAAGTATTCCACGCTTTAGCTGGAATCTTAAAATCAAAAGGTTTAGCAACTTCAGTTGGTGACGAAGGTGGCTTCGCTCCTAACCTTGGTTCAAACGAAGAAGGCTTTGAAGTAATCATCGAAGCTATTGAAAAAGCTGGCTATGTTCCTGGCAAAGATATCGTTCTTGCAATGGATGCAGCTGCTTCAGAATTCTATGACAAAGAAAAAGGCGTTTACGTATTAGCTGATTCAGGCGAAGGCGAAAAAACAACTGACGAAATGATTCAATTGTACACTGACTTAGTTGCGAAATATCCAATTATCTCTATTGAAGATGGTTTGGATGAAAACGACTGGGATGGCTTCAAGAAAATGACTGACGCTTTAGGCGATAAAGTTCAATTAGTTGGTGACGACTTGTTCGTAACAAACACAACTAAATTAGCTGAAGGTATCGAAAAAGGTATCGCTAACTCAATCCTAATCAAAGTTAACCAAATCGGTACTTTGACTGAAACTTTTGAAGCAATCGAAATGGCGAAAGAAGCTGGCTACACTGCAGTAGTTTCTCACCGTTCTGGTGAAACAGAAGATTCTACAATCTCTGACATCGCTGTTGCAACAAACGCTGGTCAAATCAAAACTGGTTCATTGTCAAGAACTGACCGGATTGCTAAATACAACCAATTATTACGCATCGAAGACCAATTAGGTGACGTTGCTGAATACAAAGGTTTGAAATCTTTCTACAACTTAAAAAACAAATAATTTCTAATTAACTGTTATTTAAATCCCTGCTGATGAGTCAGCAGGGATTTTTTTATTTGTTTAGAAAAATACTAGTCTTGCCTGCAATCAAAAAAAACGAGCGAACTTAACCAATGGTTTTAGAAAAAAACATACTTAGAGCAGAATTACATAGTGCAATTTAGTTAAATATTTGCTAGTATATTGTTGCTAATAAAAATTTATAAATTGTTATTTTAAATGGAAGCGTTTTTGCGGAAAATTAAAATAAGAGCGTTTTCTTTTTTGGATAGTTAAGTTAAAAACAGGTATCGATTGAATGTTTTAGAAAAGAGGGATTGTCAGATGGAAAATTTAGCGAGAGGTAGCGTGCGCATAGGGGAATTGATTTTGTTTGTCGCAAAGTTACAATTATTTTGGGTGGTGAGTGTCCTGCGCTTGGGAATTATCACGGGGATATTTCCTAGCACCGCTGCGGTTTTAGAATACTTTTACAAAGGCTTTAGGGATTTGGAGGCCGTAGCTATTCTCAAGGAGAAGGCTTTTTTTGCCGTGAGCAAAGGCCATTTTAAAGGCGCAAATTATTTAGGTTTTATCAGTGTCTTGATAGGCTTAATTTTATATCTTGATTGGCGCATCAGCAGTGTCTTTATTGAAAATCGCTTTTTTCAGATAGCCCTCTTCATATTTGTCAGTTTAGTTGTGATGACGTTGATTTATCTGCTGCCTTGTTATGTTCGCTATCAAATGCCTTTAAAGGATTATTTCAAGCAGGCTTTCTTTTTAATGCTTTGCAGTATTCCTAATTCTTTCGCGATTTTTTTAGGCTCAACTTTAATCATCATGCTGTTTATGATGTTTCCTGTCTTTTCTCTAGCGCCAGTGCCAATGTTGATGTTACCAACCGCTTGGTTCAGTCATCAAGCCATGCTACGTTTAGAAAAACAGAGTCAAGCAACATAAGGAGTACCATTGGCTGGCTAAGTTAGTTACTCAGCTGGGAGAAAAAGTGAAGGCGGGGAATGCACATGCGCGCAAGCTTGCAGATGATTTATTCAAAGTTAAATAAAAAATTTTTACTCTCCTACATAACAGTTTTTTTGTTTCCTTTTTTAATTTTGTCAGGAATTTTAATCTGGCAGGTAGTTTCTCAGACGAAGTTGAAAATTGAAAGCACAAATAATGAGGGCTTGACTCAGGTCTATGCCAGTCTTGAGGAGCATTTTAAAAAGTTAAATACAATTTCTTTAGATATGTCGATTAATCCCAGCGTGAGTAAAAAAACTGAGTTGCAGCCTTTAGAAGCGATGGCTTATGAAGAGGAACTGCAACGGTATGTGCTTTTTTCAGATATTGCAGAGGATATTTACATCACCTACGACAATCAGGAGAAGGTTTTCTCAAATGTTGGAACAATGGAGATTAGCACATTACTTTCTCAGCGGTTAAAAAATCAGGAAATTGACAGCTTGGCCTTCAGGAAAAATTTAGTCTCTGAGGAGCCTGTTCTGGAGGCTTTTGCCAGTGAGCCGCAAAATCTTTATTATTTTGTTCCTTTTGTTTTTAACGGTGTCAAAATAGGAAAAATTGTGTTTGCCATCCCAACAACCGGCCTCAGTCAACGGGTCTTAGCGCCCTTTCAAAAACCAGAGCAAAACTATTTGATGACTTTGAATAAGCAAACAATTTCGACAACTTTTACCGAGTCTGAAACAGTAAGCGGTGCTTATTTTTCTCAGTCAAAAACATTGGCAGATGTTGGTTTGCAGATTGAATCATTGGTGCCTGAAGCAGTTTTTAACCGGGAGGTGTGGAAGGTCGTGCTACTGGTCATCGCCTGCTTGCTGATTTTATTTTTGAGCGGCATTGGGGTGGTGATTTATTATGGTCACCGCCAATATGAACCGGTATATCGTTTGAATAGATTATACCGTTATATTGCCAAATACAATCAAACTGAGGAAAAAGAAATTCAGTTTGATGAGGTAGGCGATTTTCTCTTTCAGCAGTCGATCTTGGTGGATGCAACAAAAAAAGAAATCCAGCAAATCCGCGATGAGAGCTTTTGGAAACAGATTTTAAAAGGTGACTTGCCAGACTTAGGAGCTATCCAAAAAGAGCTCAAGTTGATTGGAAAAAAAATTGATCTCGAACATGCCTATCTTCTAGGAATCACGTCGACTGACTTTTCTAAAAAAGCGGACATCAATCTTCAGACAAAATCCCTACTGACAAATCTCTTTCCTTATACAGATGTGATGTATCAGGCGGAATGTATTGAGTTAACTCATCTCAAGCAATTTGTTTTTATTATAGAACTGAATTCTTCTGAGAAAACGGAGTCGTCACTGGAAGAGGTTAAAGAGGACTTTCGTCAAGTTTTAAATAAAGAGCTGAATACGACTTTGTCATTGACCTTTAGCAATCAAGCTACCAAAATTGAAGGACTAAACCTGAATTATATTTCTTTAATGGCGCAAATTGAGCATCAACAAGAGCTTAATCAATCAGCTACTCTTGATCAAAATAGTCATTTCGCCTATCCCGAACAAGCCGTGCTAACTTTAAAACAAGCCATCAAAGTTGGCAATAGCGCAGCAATTAAAAAAATCATTGCTGATATTGTTCAAAATGAGAAGTCCATGCAAATTTCTTTTTTCATGCGTCAGTCCTATTATCACTATGTCCTGCGCCAATTGCTTTTAATGAAGGAAGAGGCACAGCTATCCGGTGATTTCTATTATCAAAATGCGACGATTGAGCTTGCGACGATTGAAAAAGAGCTGTCGCTTGTCGCATTGGAGCTGAGTAACGGCTTTGCTAAAGAGGTTGCAGCCTATGAAAAAGCTGTTGATCAAGAAATTCTGCAGACGATTCATGAAAACTTTATGCGGCCTAGCTTTTCATTGGAGGAACTGGCAATCAAATTTGGAGTCTCGCTATCTAAGATGAGCATCATGGTCAAAAATGAAGCCAAGGTCAGCTTTAGCAAATATGTGCAGGCTCTGCGGATTGAACGAGTGAAGCAAGAATTATTGGAGACTTCAAAACCTGTAAAAGAAATCATCACAGATGTCGGTTACCACGATATTGCGAATTTCACCCGTAAATTTAGGGAAGAAGTCGGTGTGCCTCCGGGCCAATTTAGGAAAATATTTGAAAAAAAAACTGATCAAATGGAGGTCTCCCCGTGAAAAAAAAATACGGCTTATTTCTACTTGCGTTAATCATGCTCATACCATTAATTATGGCTTACACTGAGAAGTCTACCGAAATTGTCGCTGGAAAAACCACCAGTCAGCTGACAGAGCAGGCGAATCCGGCAGCGCAGGCGGCTCAAGAACTGTTATTAAAAAATCTTGAATGTGCGAATCAAAAAGATGTAGCAGGTTATGTTCAAACATTAGTTCCTGAGGCCCGAACGGCAACAACAGCTGAAATGACAACTTTTTTTGCTGAATATGATGTTGAAAACACATTGCAATCCTTTGAAATGTTGAAACTAGCAGACAATCATATGCTGGTTGAAACCAAGATTAAATCAATTAACCAAGATCCTCAGCAAAAGGACTATCGGAACCATCTAGCGACTGCCAATCAAACCTTTGTTTTTGTAGATGGCCAATGGCTCATTCAACAGGCAGTGATGATTGAAACAGATTTTCTAAATTAAGTATAAAAGTTTCCTCTTGCATTGAGAAAAGGTCTGACATAATTTTAGCAAAAGTAGCTGACTTGGTAACTGTTTTCCCGCTATTGATTTTTTAATGGTAGAAAAGAGCGGGGCAACAGTCTAGTCAATCCAAGTCTACTATTTTAATAAAATGATGTCCGGACCTTTTTTTTGTTTGACTAACCTACCAATAAACAAAGGAAGTAAGAGAAAGTATTGGAAAAAGGTCTAAGAAAAGCGTTATGTTCCGCTATGTAAAAATTTTTAGGGGAATTTCATGGAGTAAAAGCCTTTATTTAAAAGCGTTTTCAATAAAATCCTTCAAAAAACTCACATATTTCTTTTTTTAAATAAAGGGCTTACACTGAGGTCACTGATTAACACCGGTCAAGATTTTCAGTACTTTATTTTAATGTGTAATATAAGGGGGAGGTTTTATGCAGGCTGTTAGTAAAACAAGACAAAAGAAAAGTGTTAAAACTAAAAAGAGACTAACCTGGGCCCATCTAAAAAATAGTTGGCAGCTCTATGTCTTTTTAATTCCAGCATTTTTGTTCTTTCTTATTTTTTGTTACGGTCCGATGTATGGCATTATTATTGCCTGGAAAGATTATCAACCAGCATTGGGGATTCTTGGCAGTCCTTGGGTCGGTTGGAAATACTTTCAACAATTTTTTGATTCTTATTTCTTCTGGGATTTAATCAAAAATACTTTAGGAATCAGTGTCTATAGTTTAATTGTTGGTTTTCCACTGCCAATTATTTTAGCGCTATCCTTAAATGAGATGAAGGACGGCTTTGGGAAAAAGTTTGCCCAAACAGTTACCTACGCACCTAATTTCATTTCTGTTGTGGTAATCGTCGGGATGATGTTCGCCTTTTTGTCACCGTCAACAGGTATTTTGGTTCACTTCTTAGAGTTCTTAGGGATTGAAGGGGTTCACTTTATGGAGGACCCTAAATGGTTTAAGACTATGTATGTTTTAAGTAATGTCTGGCAAACGACTGGCTGGAGCTCAGTGATTTACATGGCGGCTCTCTCTGGTGTCGATACACAATTACATGAAGCGGCCACCATTGATGGTGCATCACGAATTCAGCGGGCTTGGCACATAAACTTGCCGACCATTTTACCAACGATAATCATTCTGTTAATCATGAGTATGGGAAATTTATTAAGTGTTGGGTTTGAAAAAATCATTTTGATGCAAAATCCTTTAAATATGACATCAAGCGATGTAATTTCAACCTTCGTCTATCGGGCCGGTTTATTAAACGGTCAATATAGTTTTGCGACAGCAGTCGGAGTTTTCAATTCGGTGATTAATGCGCTGATTTTAATCACGGTAAATAGTATTACTAAGCGTCTGACGGAGCATTCATTATGGTAAAGCGAAGGGGGAAAGTCAATGAATACTAAAACTATCAAAATGGGGACCGGCGATCGCGTTTTTGTAGCCTTCAACTACTTGTTTGTGATAATAGCGACTTTAATCGTCTTATATCCCCTAGTTTATATCATCAGTGCGTCAGTCAGTGACCCGGCAGCCGTTAATGCCGGGGAGATGTGGCTCTTGCCGAAGGGATTTACATTAGAAGGCTATCAGAAAATTTTTAACAACCAAGATATTTGGATGGGTTATAAAAATACTATTATTTATACCGTCTTGAGTGTGATTGTCAATTTATGTGTGACATTGCCGTGTGCCTATGCCCTAAGTCGCCCTGAATTATTTGGGAAAAACTTTTTTGTCAAATTTATTATGGTGACAATGTTTGTTTCCGGCGGAATGATTCCGACATATCTGCTAGTAAAATCTTTAGGGATGATCAATACTATGTGGGCGCTGATTATTCCGTCAGCGGCGTCAGTTTACAATATTGTTGTCGCCCGTTCCTTTTTCCAATCCAATATTCCTAGAGAAATTGAAGAGGCGGCGATTGTCGACGGCTGTAATGATTTTCGGATTTTCTTTCAAATTGTAATCCCGCTGTCAGCTCCAATTATCGCTGTTATGGCTTTATTCGTTGGTGTAGCTCGCTGGAATGGTTTTTATGATTCCTTAATTTATTTATCTGATCGTGGCAAATATCCATTGCAGATGATTTTACGGGAACTATTAATTTTACAAGATTTGTCTTCAAATCAAGTGGCCGGTGGAGAAGCTCAGCAAAGTACCCTTGAAGCTTTGTATCGAAAACAACAGTTAGTTGCGATTATTAAATATGGTGTGATGATTGTGTCCACCTTGCCTGTGATTATTGTCTACCCATTTTTACAACGTTATTTTGTTAAAGGAGTCATGGTTGGCTCATTAAAGGGATAAAATTAAAAGAGAAGGGAAACAGCTCAATGAAAAAAGTAGTTTTAGTTTGTGGCATGGTCTTAGCATTATTTAGTATGGGGGCCTGTAATGGCGGCGAGGAGGCAGCAACAGGTTCGGATTTAACCGTTGCTAAAGAAGGCTTTCCGATTGTCGATGAAAAATTAGAGATGAGTTTTTTTGCGCCGAATGTTGGTTCTAGTTCTTTTGACAAAATGGCGCTGATGACCGATTACTCTGATATGAGTAATGTTTTTTGGACTTACACAACACCGCCAGATGCCGATTTAGCCACAAAGCTCAATTTGGCTTTTGCCTCTGGCGATATTCAAGATGTTTTATTTGCTTCAAAATTAACGAAGGTTCAGGAAATTCAATATGGCGGCAATACCTTGTTGCCGTTGGATGAGTATATTGATGGTGGCTATGCGCCAAATATCAAGAAGATTTTAGATGCTTTCCCTGAATTAAGAAATTCTTTGACAACACCAGATGGCCACATTTATTCATTGCCAATGCTGTCAGGGAAATATAATATAGAAGATGCAGAATTTGCTAGCCAATCAGTTTTCCCAAGCGGTCCAATCTGGTACAATGGCGAGTGGCTGGATAATTTAGGAGTGACAGAGCTGCCGAAAACCACCGACGAGTTTTATGACTTATTAGTTCGTTTCCGGGATGAAGATCCCAACGGTAATGGTCAACAGGATGAAGTTCCGCTGTCGTCATCAAAAATCACCTCTTTAAGACCGTGGATGATGTGGGCCTTTGGTGTCTTACAGCAGGAACAACAAGTTATTGACGATCAAGTGAGTTATGGCGCTGCTACTGAAAATTATCGTGCTTACTTAGAATATATGAACAAATTATACTCAGACAACTTATTAGACGCCGAAGTATTTTCTCAATCAGATGACCAGAAAAAGGCTAAAGGCAACAATAATCAATTGGGGGCCTTCACGGATTGGTTTAGTTTCTTTACCACAAATCGCACACAGGAAGATGCCGTCAATGATCCGATGTTTCAACCGTTAACCTCTCCGGAATCTCCAGAAACCGTCGTGTCGACGACTGATGGTGTTTCAACAGGAGCCTTCGCCATCACAAGTCAAGCAGCTAATCCAGAAGCAGCGATTCGCTGGGTAGATTATTTTTATAGTGATGAAGGCAGCCGGTACTTAAATACTGGTCCAGATGAAGAAAAAGGTGGTTACTGGCATTGGGAGACAAATGACAGCGGCGAAGAAGTTCGTGTGCGCAATGAAGGGATTACCGCCGACAACGCCGAAGAAGAGCGCTCTAAAGTGACCCCCGATTACGGCACCGTACCACCGAAAGTCGCTTCGGCACCGGCAGTTGTTTTAGGGGATAAAAATGATTCCAATGAAGCGGATGCTTTTCAGCAGTTTGTCAATCAAGAAACGGCTGAAAAAACCGGCCCTTACGAAGTAGTCGGTTGGCCAACACTTTATATTTCCAAAGAAGAGCAAGATGAGTTAGGGTCTTCTTTACAGGCAGATTTATTATCCTATGTTGAACAAATGGAAGCAAAATTTATCACCGGTCAAGAGACCTTAAATGATGCCAGCTGGCAAAATTATTTAGACACCTTGTCTTCAATTGGTGTAGAAAAATTTGTTGATGTCCATCAAAGAGCCTACGACCGTTGGAATGACCAATAAAATCGTTACTTAAAACAAAAGAATCCACGAGCTTAATCTGCTTTTAAGTAGGATTAAGCCTCGTGGATTTTTGAAAGAAGGGCAATAAATGACAAATTACCAACAGGCCGAGCGGGGCGTCTTATTAGATATGGGACGCAAATTTTGGCCAAAAGCTAAAATTTTAGCGCTATTGAAAATGATGGAACAAAATGGCTTCAATATGCTGCAGCTACATTTTTCAGATAATCTTGGTTTTCGCATTGAAAGTAAACAATTTCCACAAATTGTTTCAGAAGAATATTTGACGCGGCTGGAGGTCGAAGAGATTATCGCCGCAGCGACAGAAAAGGGCATTGAGATTGTGCCGGATTTTGATACTCCGGGACATTTGAATCAAGTTTTAAAGGATTTTCCTAATTTGGCTTTAAAGAAAAAAACGGCTGCCGGTTTAGAACCAGATATCTGGGCGTTAGATATTACCAATGAAACCGCGATTGCTTTTGCTTTTACAATTTATCAGGAGTATTTAGGCTTGTTTTCTAAAAGCCGGTACTTTCACATTGGTGCCGATGAATTTATTGATTTTTCTCAGGTGGACTTATATCCTCAGCTGGCGGAGACAGCCAAAGCTCGTTATGGAGAGGAAGCCAGCGGTTTAGAAATTTATGTCGATTATGTTAATCGTCTGGCGGCTTTGATAAAAGAACACGGAAAAACTGCTAGAATTTGGAATGACGGTTTTTATCGATTGGACCGCCATTCTTTAATTGAGCTGACAGCTGATGTCGAGGTGACCTATTGGACCCGCTGGCATCAGGGGATGGCACCGTTGGAAACTTGGTTAAAAAAAGGGTACCGGGTGTTGAATTTCAATGATAATTATTTCTATTTTGTTTTTGGTGAGGCTGCAAACTATACTTATCCCACCGCTGAAAAAATCCAAACCAATTGGCAGATTGAAACCTTTGCTTCTGATCAAGTGATTGATGAGAGCGATAAAAAACAAGTCTTAGGAACTTATTTTTCGATTTGGGCAGATATTCCGTCAGCTTTAAGTTGTGATGAGGTATTAGCAAAAGTTGAGCCGATTTTAGCGGCGATGCAGCAAAAATTAAAGGCGGATAGCTGAGCTTCAAGTTTTTATTAGTGTCAGAGTTTATGCACGGTCTATTTAAAAAAGAGGTTTTCTAATATTTTTGAGAAGCCGTATGTGCAGCGGGTGTTGGAATAACCTTTGGAGCATTAATAAAACGAATATCAGCCCATTACTTCCTGTTTGCAAAAAAGCGACGGGAAGTTTTTTTATGTTTAAATTTCAACATATAGTAATTTTAAAGCGATAGCCTATACTAATCTTAAAGCAATAAAAATAAAGTAAAGAGGTAGAATCTGTGAAAATTTTTCCGGAAAATTTTTTATGGGGAGCAGCGGCGAGTGCGCCACAAACTGAAGGAGCAGCTTTACTCGCAGGAAAGAGCCCCTCAACTTGGGATAAATGGTTTGAACTAGAACCAGCACGTTTCAATCAGAATCAAGGTCCCTCAATTACCAGTGATGTTTATCATCGCTATGAAGAAGATATTTTATTGATGAAGGCAATCGGAATGAACTCTTACCGCACTTCGATTGCTTGGACTCGCCTGTTGCCTGATGGTAAAACAATTAATCCTAAAGCGGTAGCCTTTTATCGAGATTATTTTACAAAAATGAAAGCAGCCGGCGTTGAGCCAATTGTTAACTTATTTCATTTTGATTTACCCTGGTGGCTAATGGAAAAAGGTGGCTGGGAAAATCGTGAATCGGTAGAGGCTTTCGCTTTCTATGCCAAGACCACTTTTTCAGAATTTGGTGATCTTGTTGAAAAGTGGACCACCTTTAATGAGCCGATTGTTCATATTGAATGCGGCTATCTAGGGCAGCATCACTACCCCGGAAAAAGTAATTTCAAACTAGCGGTTCAGGTTGGCTATCATACATTGATGGCCCATGTTTATGCTGTTAAAGCGTTTCGGGCTGCTCAAATTGAAGCTGGGCAAATCGGGATAATTCTAAATATTTCACCGGCCTATCCAAAGAGTGATGCGCCTGAGGATTTAGCAGCCAAGGAATTTGCTGACAACTTGAATATTTTTAGTTTTCTAGATCCCGCTGTTTTAGGGACAGTGCCGACTAAGTTAAAGGATATGCTCAGAGAACATAATTTATTGCCAGTTAGTTTAGCTGGCGATGAAAAAGCCATTGCCGATTTTACTGTTGATTTTGTTGGGATGAATTATTATCAACCGTTGCGGGTCCAAGCGGCTGTCAAGCCACGTTTTCCGGCTCAAGATCGCAGTGATTTTTACAATTCATATCTGTGGCCTAACAGACGGATGAATACTTATCGTGGTTGGGAAATTTATCCGGAAGCCCTCTATGATGTAGCAATTTTAATGAAGGAAAAATATTTAAATATCCCTTGGTATGTTTCTGAGAACGGGATGGGGGTTGCTGAAGAAGAAAGGTTTATCAACGAAGCAGGGCAAATTCAAGACGATTATCGAATTGATTTTTTGAAAGAGCATTTGGCGCAGCTGCATAAAGGAATTGCCGCTGGCAGTAATTGCTTCGGCTATCATATGTGGACTTTTGTCGATTGTTGGAGTTGGCTCAATGGCTATCGCAATCGGTATGGCTTTTATCGGGTTGACCTAGAAAACGACGGTCAACGCAGCCTGAAAAAAAGTGGCGAATGGTTCCACCAAATAATTGAAAACAATGGAGGCTTGTTATGACAATCAGAGCGGATATCGAAGAAAATCTGCAAACCGCCCAAGAGGACTATCAGCAATTACCAGAAACTATTCGAAAAAAACTAGCTTGGTTTCAAGACCAAAAAGTTGGCGTAATTTTCCATTGGGGACTTTATAGCGAAGCGGGCATTGTTGAAAGCTGGCAGCTCTCTCAAGCGGATGATTGGGCCCGCAAAAAACCATGGCGCAAGGATTTAAAAACTTTGAGGGAAGATTATTGGGGATTAAATCAAGTGTTCAATCCAATAAATTTTAATCCTCAGGACTGGGCTGAAAAATGCCGGGCAGCGGGTTTCCGTTATGTGCTCTTTACTACGAAGCATCACGATGGTTTCAATATGTATGACACACAGGAAAGCGAATATAAAATTACGGCGGACAGCTCTCCTTTTTATCAAAATGAAAATGCCGATATTTTTGGAGCCGTTATGGAAAGTTTCCAAAAGGCCGGCATTGCGACAGGGGCCTATTATTCTAAGGCGGATTGGCACTGTCCATTTTATTGGGTGCCGGGTGAAGTTGCGGCAGGGCGCCAAGCCAGCTATTCGCCGAAGGAAAATCCAGCAATGTGGCAGCGCTTTGAAACTTTTGTTGGCCGTCAATTGCAGGAAATTTGCACGAACTATGGTCCAATCGAGATTCTGTGGTTGGATGCCGGCTGGGTAAATAGCGGTCAAGAACAGTTGAACATGAAAAAAATTGTTGCAGAGTTGCGGAAAAGGCAACCAGATATGCTAGTCGTTGACCGGACGATTGGTGGCGAATTTGAAAATTACGTCACACCAGAAAGGAAAATTCCTGAGGTTGCGCCACTGAAGGCGTGGGAAAGCAATATTCCGTTTGCTAAAAATTGGGGCTATGTTCCTAATGACGTATATAAGCCTTTTTCAGAAATTTTAGAGACTCTGTTAAAAATTGTTAGTCTTGGCGGCAATGTCATTTTTGGGGTAGGACCGAAACCCGATGGCACACTACCTAAGCCAGCTGAAATATTAATGGACCAGCTTGGCAGCTTTTTAAATGAGTATGGTGAAGGGATTTATGGTACTAGAGCTGTTCCAAACTTAGTTGTTGAAGGCTGGTATTTCACAAAAAAAGCGCAGGCAATTTATGCTTTTTCACTGGTTCCAGAAAAGCAAACAGTCACACTAGATACTAGCTATCTAAAAGAGTTATTTTGTGTAACAGAGGCAGAACATTTAAAAACTGGCGTAAAAATTGATTTTAAAAATCCCCACCTCTCCTTTTCCAATCAACAAGAAGTCATAGCACTTAAATTTTCTTTGTCAGAGTCAGCGAACTAAAAAAATACAAGCTAAGAAGTCTAGAAGTAATCTTTTTTTGATTTCTTCTAGGCTGCTTTTTAAAATGGATACTAAGTTTGCTAACAATTTCAAGGGGCTAGAAGCGAATACTTCTGCTCGTTTATGGTAGGATAATCATAACGTTAAAACTTGTAGGAAAGGAATGATCGAGTGAAAGCTGTCAAACAAAGTCTGAAATTCCTTCCGCTAGTCGGAATTTTACTTCTAATTGGGCTGGTTTTTTACGGCCTTCATTTAGGCATTTTTAAATCACCAGCGCTCTTACAAAATTATATCGGGCAATTTGGTGATTGGGGCATTTTACTGTTTATCTTTTTGCAAATTGTGCAGGTTATTATTCCAATTTTACCGGGTGGTATTTCTTCAGTAGCCGGCATGCTGCTTTTTGGAAACCTATGGGGCTTATTATATAGTTATATTGGCTTAGTGATTGGCGAAATTTTAGTTTTTGTGCTGGTTCGCCGTTATGGTCATCCTTTTGTGCGACTGATTTTATCAGATAAGAAGTACCAATCCTTTGAAAAACTGACCCATCAGGAAAACAATCGCGGTATCAAGAAGCTCTTGATTGTGACTTTACTGATTCCCTTTGCTCCAGATGACCTAGTTTGTTTAGTAGCAGGGATGTCGGCTATTTCTTTTAAAGACTATTTGAAGATTATTATTCTATTAAAGCCCTGGTCGATTGCAGTTTATAGCTATATTTTGGTCTATCTTTTTGAACATAATTTGTTTACCGGCTAAAGCTAAACCAGAAGTTAGCATGTAGTAGATAGATGATGACAAACTCGCCATGGAGAAAAAAATCAATAATTAATGAAGCGCTAATCAAAATGTGGAGATATCTTCACATTTTTTTATTTTTAGGACCTGAGACTGATTTTTTTTAATACTATGTAAAGTATAGTATTACTTGTAAGGGGTGAGGCGATGGATAGTCAACTAAAGAAAGGCCTCTTAGAATATTGTATTTTGGCCTTTTTAAATAAAAATGATTCTTACGGCTATCAGATTGTCAAAGAAATCAATCCATTATTAACTATTTCAGAATCGACACTGTATCCAATTTTACGAAGATTAGAAGCTGCCGGAAAAGTTGAAATTTACGCCAAAGCCCATAATGGTCGTCAGCGTAAATATTATCGGATTACGCAGGAGGGACAAGCCAGCGTCAGAAAATTTTTAACTGCTGACTGGCCGCAACTCGAGTTGATTAAAGAGTTTATCGCAGAGCAAAACGTTTAAAAGAACCCTATATGACAGGAGGAAGAAAGATGAATCGAGTAAATTTTATCAAAGCTTTGGCTGAGGAATTAGCTTACCAAGTGCGGCCAAGCGAATTGCATCAAATTATTCAGTACTATGACGAAATAATTGAAGACCTAATGGAGGAAGGGTTCTCTGAAGAACAGGCGGTGGCCAAGCTAGGCTCTCCCCGCAAGCTAGCTTTAGAAGCGACCGGTGAAAAAGAAATTGAAGTCAACCTGCCAATGAGATTTAGTCCACTTGTTATTATTTTATTGATTATTGGGTTTCCGCTATGGGGCAGCTTACTATTTGCCGCTTTGATGCTAGTTCTAAGTTTTTACATTGTCCTGTGGTGTGTGCCGTTTATGACAGCTATTTTCGGATTTGCTGGCACCTTTGCCGGCTTCCTCTCAGCTTTAAGCAGCCCTTTGGTAATGATTGGCAGCCTTGGTGTTGGAGTGATCCAATTGGGAACGGGCGTCCTATTTTTCGGACTGGGTCTTTTGAGTTTGGTAGCGACCTATCTGATGAGCGGTTTCTTCTTAAGAGTTACCCGTAAAACATTCATTGTTTTGAAAAACATACTATTTAAAAGAACAACAAAGGTGGTGCGGGTATGAGAGTCAATAAAAGAAGTCTAATTCAATTTAGTTTTGCAGCAATTGCCATGGGCGTTGCCATTTGTATAGCGGGTTGGACCTTAAATGGTTTTTCTTGGAATACTGAGGATAATTTTGAAAGCCCGTGGTATCAAACGATTCACATTAATCAAGATAAAGGCTTTGGCTTTTTTGCAACCAATGATGCCACAGTGAGTATTTCAGACGACGACTAGAGCTTTCATTAATAAACAAGTTACATTTTACTACTTGAACTTTACCTAATTTTTGACAATTACCACCATGTCAAAAAGAAGTTCAAGTGGTTTTTTTTGTCGGGACAAAGTTTTTTTATAAGAAATTCTTTTTTATCGAGTAGGAAAAGAACTTAACGGCTTTTTTTTCAAAGAGAAGTGCTAAAATGGATGTCAAGGACGCAAGTTTTATTCTTTCAATCTTTGTCTGGAACTACTTGCCAAAAATCACAATAGTTTCATTTAAGAAACTGAGATGGGAGCTAGAGGATGTCATTATTTACGGAAACTCTTACAAAGGCGCAACAATTTATGCTGATTCAAGCCTATGCGGATAAAGTTTTAACTGAAGCGGAGCTGATGAGCTTTATTTTAATGGAAGATAAAACTGGTCAGCCGATTATGATTACTGAGACAGATACGTATCAGGTGACGCCGGATTTGGATTTTGATAATTTTTCAGCTGTAAAAACTGCCAATAGTCAATGGCAGCTTTTGGCAATCAAAGCTGTTGCTGACACTTTTGAAGTCACACTCAAAAGCGATGCGGATGAAATTGTTTTTAGTTTTTCAAGCTTAGCTGATGCTCAAGGCTTTGGGCAGGATTTAAAAGCAATATACAAGGCAGCGGCCGATTATGTGGATTAAAATTTCTTTGGCCATTTTAGTGATTCTGCTGATTGCGTTATTTGTTTTAGTCCATGTAATTGCTAAAAAATTAGTACAGATTGCCTTAATCAGAGAAAACACCTGGTATCAAGGAATTGGTCACCGGCAAATGAATCAGGATGCCTTTACTAAAGCTGAAGCGCTAACTGAAGAGGAACATTTAGAAAAACGCCTGGGTGATAGCTTTTGGGAAAGCGGTAAAAAGATTTCTGTGAAAAGTCGTGATGGCTTAACCTTAGTCGGCAAAGCCTTTAATGAAAATCCCAATCGCTGGGTGATTGCTGTTCACGGCTATCGAGCCACCGGCAAAAGGGACATGGCTTATGTGGCTTCTCGTTATGCCAAAGAAGGCTACAGTGTCTTAGTTCCGGATTTGCGGGCCCACGGCGAAAGTGAAGGTCATTATATTGGCATGGGTTGGCTGGATCGATTAGATTTATTGCAATGGATTGCCTGGATTACCGAAAAATTTCCCAATAGTAAAATTATTTTACACGGTGGTTCAATGGGGGCCAGCACGATTTTAATGGCCAGTGGCGAACGACTGCCGGAAAATGTTGAACTGCTGATTGCCGACAGTGGCTATGCTTCAGTCTATCAAGAATTTCGACATGTCTTACAGGAAAATTTGCGGCTGCCCCAAAGATTTCTCTTACCCTCAGCCAATCGGATTGCCAAAAAAATGGCCGGCTATTCGTTGATTCAAGCCTCAGCCGTTAAACAATTAGGCAGCAATCATCTGCCTTTACTGGTGATTCACGGAGAAGCTGATAAATTTGTGCCGATTGAAGCGGCCGGTGAAATAATTCGCGCCAGTGCCGGTCCCAGTCAATTTTTAGCTATCCCTGAGGCCAGTCATTTGACCGGTATGACGGTGGCGCCAACAAAATATTGGCAGACTATTTTTACCTTTATCAAAAATTACCAGAAATAGAAAAATAACCACTTTTTTGTGAGAGTAAAACGCAAATAAGACTAATTATTTTCTAGAAACACATATTATTTGCTTGATTCTCCAGAAGTTGCTAAAATAACACTAAGTTGTTTAATTGTGATGTATCTAACTTGTTACTTTTGGACAATTTTCTGATTCAGCGAATGGTTCTTGGCCCAGCGCTCCATCAAGCGCAGCTTATTGAAGAGGACTGTCTGCCAGAACAGATCAACTTGAAGGAGTGGAGTCAATGGACGGAAGCAAATTGAATGACAAGCCAGTTACTGAAACAGAATTATTGGCACAAGGCTATCGCAAGTATAGCGGCGAAGGTATCGACATTTTTTATAACAAGGATGTTTGTGCCCACATCGGCAACTGTGTGCGGGGCAATGGCGAGGTTTTTGAAGTTGGTCGCCGGCCGTGGATTATTGCTGATAATGGCAGCGTTGAAAATGATATTGAAGTCATTAATACTTGTCCCAGCGGTGCTTTAAAATACATTCGAAAGGAAGTTAAATAAAATGGAAATCAAAGAAGAAAAAAATCGTTTCGCTCTTTACAATGACAACAATGAAGAAATCGGAGAAATGACTTGGTCAGATGCTGGCGAAGACATTATGATTATCGATCACACCTTCGTTGACCCAACTTACCGTGGTCAAAAATTAGCTGAAAAATTAGTTTTAAACGGCGTTGAAAAAGCTCGCCGTGACAATAAAAAAATCATTCCCCTTTGCCCATTTGCTAAAAAAGAATTTGATACTAAACCTGAATACGCAGATGTCCGTAAATAAGTAGTTCAATAGTAATTTGCGCCAGCAACTTTTAAAGTTGCTGGCTTTTTTTATTGGAAGAGATAAAAAGGAGCTACTGTCAATTTTGAACAGTCACAGAACTATCTGAGATGTTAGCAATACTTTTATATGGTCTAATTGATAATTTCAAAAAAACAATTGATATTGAATGCCTTGATTTTTTGCAATTTTTTTGAAAGCTGGTAATTTAAATAAGTTTATGCTAAAGTATACTAGATGAATTCTGAGAGAGGGAGGCTAGTCACTTGAGTCTGTATAATTTTATTTTAGGGGTCGTCTTGGTGCTATCGGTGATTATTATTATCACAGTTATGATGCAGCCAAGTAAACAAAATAGTGCAGCCAGTGCTTTTACCGGCGGTGCGGATCAACTTTTTGGTAAACAAAAAGCTCGAGGCTTTGAAGCTGTCATGCAGCGGACAACAGCTGTTTTAGGAGCAATCTGGTTGATTTTACTTTTTGTTTTAGTGTACTTATCTTCCAATTAAAGTAAACTTTTTTCTGAGGATTCAGTAGTCTAGGCTGCTGGTCCTTTTTTTTCGCTTGAAAGCTAGCGTTTTCTGCCTGATTTTTGCTGAAGTATGATAGAATGTTTGTTTGAAAGGTGGCAATTTATCTCATGAAGTTAGGCTTACCCAAACCACTATTTAGCCCGAAAGGTTCCCGGGCGGTAATTTTATTACATGCATACTCAGGCAGCTCAAATGACGTTCGGATGCTGAGCCGCTTTTTAGAAAATGCCGATTATACAGTTTATTCGCCAATTTTTTCTGGTCATGCCACATTGGACCCGTTGGATATTTTAAATCAATCTGTGGCAGCATGGGAAGAAGATACCCGTAAAGCTCTTGAATTTTTGGAAAGTAAAGGCTACCAAAAAATTGCCATTTTTGGACTGTCGATGGGAGGCGTCTTTGCCACCAGAGCGTTAGAATGGTCTGATGAGAGCATTATCGGGGGCGGATTTTTCTGTTCACCAATTTTCCCAGTCAAGACCACGATACCGGAAAATTTTTTAGTATACGCAGAAAATGTTTTACGACGGGCTGGACTATCGAGCTCAGAAAGAAATCAAAAATTAACTGAATATCAACCTCTAATTAGTCAACAGTTGCAAGCCATCGAAGAAATGTCGCAGGTAGCAGCTAGCGAACTGGACAAAATTCAACAGCCGCTTTTTATGGCTCAAGCAGGTCAAGATGAAATGATTGATGCCACTGGCGTGTTTAAAACAGCGGCAGCCTTGACTGATAAACGCTATGAATTACAGTGGTATCCAGAGAGCGGCCATGTGATTACTGTTGGCCCGGATCGGCGAAAATTAGAAGTGGATGTTTTAAACTTTATTAATAAATTAAGTTGGAAAGAGGAATAAATGACAATTAAGGAAAGAATTATCGGCTACATGGCAGAGCAAAAGAAAAGCAGCTTTTCCATGGAGCAATTAGCTGAAGGCTTACAGCTGCAAAAAAGCCAAGATTACAAACTCTTAGTGCAAACGATTGCTTCTATGGAACGAGAAGGCACGATTGAATTTACAAAAAAAGGAAAATTGCGCTTACCAATTGCACCTATTTTAATAGAAGGAACTTTTCGCAGAAATGAACGAGGCTTCGGTTTTGTAACGATTGATCCCGAAGAAGACGATGTTTATATTTCAAAGGAAAGCACCGGCTATGCAATGGATGGCGACACAGTGGCCATTGATATTATCAAAACCGCCAATCAATTAGAAGGGCGAGGAGCTGAAGGTAAGGTCGTAGAAATTCGGCAGCGGGCAGCGCAACAACTTGTCGGCGAGTTTGTTGCCTACAATCAAAATGAAATTGATGAGACGGATTTATACGGCGTGGTCCTGCCTAAAGATAAAAAAATGCAGGGCTTTAAAGTCTATATCGCTGCTGAAGGAATTCAGCCGGCTGATGGCAGCATTGTGATTGTCGAAATCAGTCACTTCCCAGAAAAAGGGTATGCCAGCAGTTTGGAGGGCATTGTAAAATCAGTTGTCGGTCATAAAAATGATCCAGGGATGGATATTATGGCGATTATCGTTGCCAACGGGATACCGACAAAATTTCCCGATGAGGTGCTAGCTGAAGCTGATGCCGTACCTAATCAAATTAGTGAGACAGATTTAGTTGGTCGCAAAGATTTGCGGGATCAAACGATTGTCACGATTGACGGAGCCGACGCCAAAGATTTAGATGATGCCGTAACTGTGAAAAAGTTAGCCAACGGCAATTTCTTTTTGGGTGTGCATATCGCAGACGTTTCTTATTATGTGACAGAAGGCAGCCAATTAAATGCTGAAGCCTTTGAACGAGGCACCAGCGTGTATTTAACCGACCGAGTGATTCCGATGATTCCTCAGCGGTTGTCCAACGGCATTTGTTCTTTAAATCCCCAAGTGCCACGGCTGACTTTAAGCTGTGAAATGGAAATTAATCCGGAAGGGCAGGTTGTTCATCACGAAATTTTCCAAAGCGTGATTCAAACTACCGCCCGCATGACTTATGCGGCGGTCAATGAAATTTTAGAAGAACAAAATCCTGAAACGATGACAGAATATCAAGCCTTGGTGCCGATGTTTCAAGAAATGGCAGAGCTGCATCAGCTTTTAGAAGCGATGCGCGTCAAGCGTGGGGCGATTGCCTTTGATGATAATGAAGCCAAAGTTTTAGTGGATGAAAATGGTCGTCCGTTGGATATCGTGTTACGCTCTCGGGGCGTTGGCGAACGGCTGATTGAATCTTTCATGCTGGCGGCTAATGAAACAGTCGCCCAGCATTTTGCCAGCCTTAAGCTGCCATTTATTTATCGGGTACACGAACAGCCCAAGGAAGAAAAAATGCAGCGTTTCTTCGAGTTTGCTTCGGCTTTTGGCATTTTAGTTAAAGGTAATAAAGAAGATATTACTCCGAAGGCTTTGCAAAAGGTAATTGATGAGGTCGCCGAAAAACCAGAAGCGGCAGTTATCAATATGATGCTCTTAAGAAGTATGCAACAAGCCCGTTATTCAGAAGATAATTTGGGCCATTACGGGTTAGCGGCGACTTATTATACGCATTTTACATCTCCAATTCGCCGTTATCCTGATTTAATCGTCCATCGCTTGATTCGTGTTTACAGTCAAACAACTGATGAAGCGACACAAGCTAAGTGGGCAGAAATGCTACCGGAAATTGCTAATCAGTCTTCTAAAATGGAACGGCGAGCAGTCGACGCTGAACGGGAAGTTGACGCTTTGAAGAAGGCCGAATTTATGGCGGAACACGTTGGTGAAGAATTTGACGGAGTTATCAGCTCGGTCACTAAGTTTGGTCTATTTGTCGAACTACCTAACACCATTGAAGGCTTGATTCATATCAACGCTTTAAAAGATGATTACTATGTCTTTATTGAAAATCATTTGGCCTTAGTCGGTGAGCGCACACGCCAGACCTTTAAGATTGGTCAGCAGGTGAAAATCAAAGTCACCAAGTCAGATCCTGAGACTCGGGAAATTGATTTTGAATTGGTCTCAGCTGAAGAAGTCGAGGCTGTCGCCATTCCTAAAGGTGGGCAAAATCGCCGGCAGCGGCGCCAAGATGATCGGCGGGAAAAATCAGGTTCAAAACAACGGAATAAAAAGAATAAAAGTAAAAATGCTAAAGCCTCGGCTGGCAAAAATCAGCAGGGCAAGAAAAATGACCCTAAGGGCGGCAAAGGCAAGAAGGGGAAAAAATCTCCCTTCTATTCCAAAGTTGCAAAAGGTAAGAAAAAAAAGAACTAAGACTGTCAGAGTTGCTAAAAAAATCGAATCCATCTAAATTTTTTTAGAAAAGCTCTCTTTTTAGAGGAGAGCTTTCCGCTGAGAAGCGGCCAAAATAAAAAGAGATTAGCTGTTTTATAGGATTTTTTTGTTAGTTGAATGACAATATATAATTTTGAAATCAATAAGTTAAAAAAGCAAGGATGTGAAGTGAAATGCCAAAAGGAGAAGGCAAGCTGATTGCCCAGAATAAAAAAGCAAGACATGACTATAGTATTATTGATACGATAGAAGCAGGGATTGTCCTGCAGGGAACGGAAATCAAATCCATCCGCAACGGTCGGATTAATTTAAAAGATGGCTTTGCCCGCGTGCGCAATGGAGAAGTCTATCTGTTAAATGTCCACATTAGCCCTTATGAACAGGGAAATATTTTTAATCATGATCCCTTAAGAACTAGAAAGCTTTTGATGCACCGCAAACAAATCGACCGTTTAATCGGGGAAACCAAAAATACCGGGGTAACCTTAGTTCCGTTAAAAGTCTATTTAAAAAATGGCTTTGCAAAAGTTTTGATTGGGATTGCCAAGGGTAAAAAACAATATGATAAACGGGAAGATTTGAAGCGAAAAGATATCAATCGTGAAATCAGCCGCACATTGAAAAACTACGGTCGTTAAGCTTAATTGCTGCGAATATTCTTTTTCGCATATTTTTTAGAAAATGCTTAACCTTTTTTCAAAAATTTGCTAGCATACAGTTATCTTGGAATGTTTTCTAACATTTTCACAAGCTGTTTTCATAGGCTTTCTCAGCATTTTTTTGACACTTGGAGACAACTGTAAAAAAACTGTCTTTTTTCATGAAAATATTTTGAAATTTATTTTTGACAGTGGTATTATAGCCAGTGGTTATCAAGTGGTGAGAAAAAAAGTAAATAAGCTTGATCAACAACGACTTCTTGCTTTATAGAAGCCTTAAGAGGGAAAGAGGTGAAATGAGTTGGAAGAAAAATCACTAACCTTTAAATTTATGGGAATTTGGTTTGATGGTACGGTCACCTTAATGGTTCTTTTGACCTGTGCAATTGTCTTTTTCACGGTTTTCTTTTTTACTAGAAAGTTGGAACTGAAACCAAAGGGCAAGCAAAATGCCATCGAGTGGGTGATTGACTTTGTCCGCAATATTATTTCCGATAATATGCCCAGCAAAGAAATCACAAACCTACATTTATTAGCCTTCACTTTTTTCATGTTTGTCTTTGTGGCAAATATTATCGGGCTGATGACCAAAATTGTCTTACCAGGCGATATTTCCGTTTGGAAGAGTCCCACGGCAGATCCTTATGTCACATTGACCTTAGCACTTATAGTTATTGTACTATCGAATTTCTTAGGGACTGAACGTTTTGGATTTAAAGGTTACATTAAAAACAGTTATTTTAAACCAGTTGCTTTTCTTTTTCCGGTGAAGATTCTGGAGGAATTTACCAATGTCATCACATTGGGCTTGCGGCTTTACGGAAATATTTACGCTGGTGAAGTACTGTTAACCCTAATTGCGAAGATGTTTCTCAGTCTTGGCTGGTTAAGTCTTCCTTTAGCAGTACCGCTGGAAATGATTTGGATCGCCTTTTCAATCTTTATCGGTGCGATTCAAGCCTATGTCTTTGTCACTTTAGCAATGGTTTATATTAGTCATAAGATTGAAGCAGAAGAGTAAAAAATAAACAGAGAATTCAGGAGGAACAAAAAATGGATGGATTAAATTATATCGCAGCAGCAATCGCAATCGTAGGTGCCGCAATCGGTGCCGGTTATGGTAATGGACAAGTTATTTCTAAAACAATCGAATCAATGGCACGCCAACCAGAAATGGCCGGCCAATTGCGTTCAACAATGTTTATCGGTGTAGGCCTAGTCGAAGCGGTGCCAATTTTGGGTGTCGTTATTGCCTTAATTCTAGTTTTCGCCGTTTAATTGCAGAACTTTGAAGAAAGGCAGCTGTCTGGTAAAACCACCCGGCATGACTGCTTTTCTTACTTTGTCAAATGAAAATGGATGAAAAACAGAGAGGAAGAGAAGGATGTTGAATTTTGTATTATTATCTGCGACGCCTAACGCAACCTTCGGCAATATCTTGGTGGTTTCATTATCATTCTTGATCCTAATGCTTCTTTTAAAGAAATTTGCATGGGGTTCGATTGTCAACATTATGAAACAACGGGAAGATAAAATCGCCAATGACTTAGATTCTGCCGAACAATCCCGCCTTTCTGCAGCCCAGCTGGAAAAAGAAAGAGAAACGCAATTAAATAATTCGCGCTCTGATGCAGCAGATATTATTAAAAATGCCAAAGAAAACGGTGAGTTAAGCCGCCAGAATATTTTAAAAGAAACCAAAGCGGAAGTTAGCCGCTTAAAAGAAAAAGCCGAAAGCGACATTACGCAAGAAAGAGAAACGGCCTTAGCGAATGTCAAAGATGAAGTCGCCGATCTTTCCCTTCAGTTAGCTTCGAAAATTCTGGAAAAAGAATTGTCGCCGGAAGCACATGAAGCCTTGATTTCCCAATATATCGAAGGCCTAGGCTCAGCAAATGAAACTAGATAAATTTACAGTTGGCAAACGCTATGGCAAAGCCTTGTTCGAATTGGCGACAGAACAAAATGCTGTAGAAGCAATTTATCAGGACTTGCTTGAGTTACGCAAAGTCTACGAAATTCTGCCGGATGTCGGCAATATTTTAAGCGATGCCCGCTTGGAGCCTGACGAAAAAAGAAAAATTATGGATTCGCTGGTGAATAATTTCTCCGGAACTATTTATAATTTTTTGGAAGTAGTCTATAACTACAATCGGATGAATGATTTACCCTTAATGATTGATGAGTTTGAGAGACGCTATGATGAGATGCAGGGCGTGATTTTAGGAACGGTAACTACTGCTGTTCCCTTAAATGATGCGGATAAAGTCAAAATTGAAACGAAAATTGCGACGATTTTAGGCTATCAAAAGGCGGAATTAACCGCCATCGTGAATCCCAGCATCTTAGGCGGCGTTGTCGTTGAAGCTGAACACAAAGTAATTGATGGCAGTATTCAAACGAGATTGGAAAACATCAAGAACCTATTAAGAAAATAGACACAGAGGTGAAAGAAATGGCCATCAAAGCTGAAGAAATCAGTGCCTTAATAAAAGAGCAGATTCAAAACTATCAGCACGAACTGTCAGTGGAGGAAGTCGGCACTGTCACCTATGTTGGTGATGGGATTGCCCGTGCCCACGGTTTGGAAAATGCCATGAGTGGCGAACTTCTTGAGTTTTCAAATGGAAGTTACGGCATGGCACAAAACTTAGAAACAAATGACGTCGGAATTATTATTCTTGGCGATTTTGAAACCATTCGTGAAGGCGATAAAGTCAAACGAACAGGTAAAATTATGGAAGTACCAGTCGGCGATGGGTTAATCGGCCGGGTAGTAAATCCATTAGGACAGCCAGTTGACGGCTTGGGGGAAATTAAATCTGACCGGACTCGGCCAGTGGAAGCCTTAGCACCAGGGGTTATGCAACGGAAATCCGTTAATGAACCAATGCAAACAGGTTTAAAAGCGATTGATGCTTTAGTTCCAATTGGTCGTGGCCAACGGGAATTAGTTATCGGTGACCGGAAGACCGGGAAAACTTCAATTGCTATCGATACAATCATCAACCAACAAGGTCAAGATGTGATTTGTATCTATGTTGCCATCGGCCAAAAAGAATCAACTGTCCGTTCGCAAGTAGAAACACTGCGCAAATATGGTGCACTAGATTACACCATCGTTGTGACAGCCAGCGCATCTCAACCAGCACCATTACTTTATATCGCTCCATACGCAGGCACTGCGATGGGGGAAGAATTTATGTATAACGGCAAACACGTTTTAATCGTCTTTGATGATTTATCCAAACAAGCGGTTGCCTATCGGGAACTTTCATTACTATTGAGACGGCCACCAGGTCGGGAAGCTTATCCAGGGGATGTTTTCTACTTGCATTCTCGTCTATTAGAACGGGCTGCTAAATTAAGTGATGAACTAGGTGGCGGTTCGATGACTGCTCTACCTTTCGTTGAAACTCAAGCCGGTGATATTTCGGCTTATATTCCAACCAATGTAATTTCGATTACTGACGGGCAAATCTTTTTAGAAAACGATTTGTTCTATTCTGGGACTAGACCGGCCGTTGATGCGGGACTTTCTGTTTCACGGGTTGGTGGTTCAGCACAAATTAAGGCAATGAAAAAAGTTGCCGGTACTTTACGTTTGGATTTAGCCAGCTATCGGGAATTAGAAGCCTTTACGCAATTTGGTTCTGATTTGGATGCAGCAACTCAAGCAAAATTAAATCGTGGTCGGCGGACTGTGGAAATTTTGAAACAAAAATTGCATGCGCCACTGCCTGTTGAAAAACAAGTGGTCATTTTATACGCTTTGACCCACGGCTTTTTAGACAGTATTCCAGTCAATAAAATTTTAGAGTTTGAATCAGCTTTATTTGAATACTTTGATGCCAATCATGCAGATTTATTTACGACAATTCGCGAAACCAAGGATCTGCCAGACGAAGCCCAGTTGGATGCAGCGATTAAAGAATATCGGGATATCTTCACCGCTTCTAATACGAAGACGCAGACAGCTGAAGACAAATTGAAATCAATTCAAAATTCATAGAGAGGTGAAAACAAATGGCCTCATTAAATGAAATTAAACAGCGAATTGCTTCTACTAAAAAAACCAGCCAAATTACCAGAGCCATGCAAATGGTTTCGGCGGCTAAGTTAACCAAGTCGGAAGCCTCTTCGCAAAAGTTTCAAGAGTATGCTTCTAAGGTGCGGGAAATTGTGACCCATTTATCTGCACAAGCATTGACCGATTTAGGGGACACCTCCAGTGACACTGTAAATGCGATGCTCAATGCTCGGCCGGTTAAAAAGACCGGCTACATTGTCATCACTTCTGACGGTGGTCTTGTGGGTGGCTATAATAGTTCAATTTTGAAGCAAACGATGACGATGCTAAATGACGATCATGACTCACAGGATGAGTACGTTTTGATTGCCATCGGCGGAACCGGTGCTGATTTTTTCAAAGCTCGCGGCTACAACTTAGCTTACGAATTACGGAATCTAACCGATCAACCAAGCTTTGAAGAAGTGCGTAAAATTGTCTCAATGGCAACCAGCATGTATCAAAGTGAAGTTTTCGATGAATTATATGTCTGTTACAACCACCACATCAATTCTTTGACCAGTCAATTTCGTGTTGAAAAAATGCTGCCGATTTCCGATTTGGACCCGGGGGAAGCGCAAAAATATGAGCAAGAATATATTTTTGAACCTTCAAAAATTGCCATTTTAGAAGAATTGCTACCGCAGTATGCGGAAAGTTTAATTTACGGGGCAATTGTCGATGCTAAGACCGCTGAACATGCGGCCGGCATGACGGCGATGAAAACCGCTACTGATAATGCCTCAAATATTATTGGTGATTTAACAATTTCCTATAACCGTGCCCGACAAACAGCAATCACGCAAGAAATTACTGAGATTGTTGCTGGTGCGGCTGCCTTAGAATAACGTTTGGAATGGAGGATGAGTCATGAGCTCAGGAAAAATTGTCCAAGTAATCGGCCCCGTTGTAGACGTGGAATTTTCTTTGGATCAATCTTTACCAGATATTAACAATGCCCTTGTGGTCTATAAAAATGATGCAAATAAACAAAAAGTTGTCCTAGAAGTTGCCCTAGAACTAGGTGACGGTGTGATTCGTTCCATCGCCATGGAGTCCACTGATGGATTGCAGCGGGGGATGGAAGTAATTGACACAGGAAAATCAATTACTGTGCCAGTGGGGGAAGATACTTTAGGCCGCGTCTTTAACGTTCTAGGTGAAACCATTGACCTGCAGGAACCTTTTCCAGCAGATGCAAAACGAGATGGCATTCACAAAACGGCGCCGACTTTTGAAGAATTAAGTACCAGTAGCGAAGTTTTAGAAACTGGGATTAAAGTAATCGATCTCTTAGCACCTTATTTAAAAGGTGGGAAGGTTGGGTTATTCGGTGGTGCCGGTGTTGGTAAAACCGTTTTAATTCAAGAACTCATTCATAATATTGCTCAAGAACACGGCGGAATTTCCGTATTTACCGGTGTTGGTGAACGGACTCGTGAAGGAAATGACTTGTATTATGAAATGAAAGACTCTGGCGTAATTGAAAAAACAGCCATGGTTTTTGGTCAAATGAATGAACCACCTGGTGCCCGGATGCGGGTTGCTTTAACCGGTTTAACAATTGCTGAATATTTCCGTGATGTTGAAGGCCAGGATGTGCTTTTATTTATCGACAATATTTTCCGCTTCACGCAAGCGGGTTCCGAAGTATCGGCCTTATTAGGTCGGATGCCGTCAGCCGTTGGGTATCAACCAACCTTGGCAACTGAAATGGGTCAATTGCAAGAACGGATTACTTCAACTAAAAAAGGTTCGATTACCTCAATTCAAGCGATTTATGTACCGGCCGATGACTATACTGACCCGGCGCCGGCAACAGCCTTCGCCCATCTAGATGCAACGACGAACTTGGAACGTAAATTAACTGAACAAGGGATTTATCCAGCCGTTGATCCATTGGCTTCATCCTCTAGTGCCTTGGCACCAGAAATTGTCGGCGATGAACATTACCAAACAGCGACCGAAGTCCAACGGGTTTTACAACGTTATCGTGAACTACAAGATATTATTGCCATCTTAGGGATGGATGAATTATCCGATGATGAAAAAGTTTTAGTTGCCAGAGCTCGTCGGATTCAATTTTTCTTATCACAAAACTTTAACGTGGCAGAACAATTTACCGGTCAACCCGGCTCTTACGTGCCGGTTGCTGAAACAGTCAAAGGCTTCAAAGCAATTTTGGATGGACAATATGATGATCTGCCTGAAGAAGCTTTCCGTAGCGTCGGTAAAATTGAAGATGTTGTTGAAAAAGCCAAAACTTTAGGCTACTAGAAAGAGGTGCCCCATGAGTGACAATTTTTTAACCGTCAATGTGGTAACCCCAAACGGCATCGTCTATGACCATCACGCTGTTATTGTTGTTGCCAGAACTACTGAAGGGGAACTGGGTATTTTGCCGAACCACGTTCCGATTATCGCTCCTTTAGCGATTGACGAAGTGCGGGTGAAACGGACGGACTCTGATAGTCATGTGGACTGGATTGCTGTCAATGGCGGAATTTTAGAATTCCGCGACAATGTTCTCTCAATTGTGGCCGATAGTGCCGAGCGGGAGCGGGACATTGATGTGTCACGGGCTGAACGGGCTCGTCAGCGGGCTGAGAAGCTCATTGAAGAGGCTAAGGCTCATGAAAACGTCGATGAACTCCGCCGAGCGACTGTTGCCTTGCATCGTGCGATTAATCGAATCAATGTTTCAAAACATAGTTAATATTCAATAAAACTGCTGCATCAGCTTTTTTAAAATAAAATTGGGCTTCTCTGCTTGCTGGAGAGTTTGACTTCTGGCATTAAGCTGGACTTGCCAAAATTTTATTTTCGAAGGCTGCTGCAGCATTTTTTTGTTAGAAATAATAAACTCCTAAACTGTTATCTTATCTTCTCAAATAAAATAATTTTTAGATCAATCTCTGAGATAATTTACAGCCTTCAAAAAAATTTCCTGAAAGGAAATAGCTGTAGAATGGGGATTTAGCGGGGAACAAAGCTTGATTTTGAAAAAAACAGTCCTCTGAAAATTAGAAAAAGACTGTTTTTTTTAAACAAATGAACTGTAAACGTTTTCAAAGGAGCGGAATCAATGCTATAATATTCTGGTAAGGACTGATGAAAGACTAAAGGAAATCTCATCCATCAAGCAGGTAATTGGATTTGCAGTTAAAAAGGAGGAAAGGGAAAAGTAAATTGCCATTTTTCAATGGGTGTTTTCCGAATTTTCAAATGGGGGAGGCTTGCAGCAAAATATTCGTAACGGACTTTTTAGGTAATTTTTTGATTGAAATATTATTTAATTGAGGAGGTTATATTTATGAATAGTCCTGTATTTGGTGAATTTATTGGAACCTTTGTCCTGATTTTATTTGGGTCAGGCGTCGGAGCTTCCACATCTTTAAAGAAAACCTTGGCAAAAGGTGCTGGCCATGATTGGCTGTATGTGGCATTTGGCTGGGGGGTTGCCGTTATGTTGGGGGTTTACACCAGTGGCTTCTTCGGCTCGCCTGGTCATTTAAATCCGGCAGTAACAATCGGCTTTGCTGTTAATGGAACGTTTGAGTGGGGACAAGTAGTACCATTTATTTTAGCTCAAGTTGCTGGTGCTTTTGTTGGTGCCCTACTGGCAGCGATTCAATTCTGGCCACACTTTAAAGAAACCAAAACAGATGAAGGCAACAGTGTCGGTATTTTTGCAACTGGCCCTGCAATTCCTAATACTTTATTTAATTTACTGAGTGAAATTATCGCAACCTTTGCCTTTGTATTAAGTATTCAAGTGTTACCTGCTAGCGATATGCCAGTGGGACTGCAACCACTTGTATTAGTCTTTGTCTTAGTCGCAATCGCTCTGTCATTAGGTACCACGACCGGCTATGCCATTAACCCAGCTCGTGACTTTGGTCCACGGTTAATGTATGCCCTGATGCCAATTCCTAATAAAGGCGGCGCTAATTGGGGCTATGCTTGGATTCCAATTGTGGGTCCAATTGTGGGTGCCTGTTTAGCGACACTATTGATTGCTGCACTAAGTTAGTTGAGATTGATAAGTAAAAAATAAGAATGCGGATTACCAGTGGTATTAAGCAAGAATGCTCACCACGGAATCGGCAAAGATCATTTGTTTTATGAGCCCTTTTAACTAAGGGCTTTTTATTTTTCATAAGAAAGTCTAAAATTTAGTTTAACTCTTCACAAAGGTTCTTCAAAAATTTATCGTAAAAAAATGCAGAAAAAACAAAATACCGCTTCTATTATCACAATTATTAAAAGATTTGTGAATAATGTATTGAATTATAGTGGAAACTATCAGGAGAAGAAACAATTTTATTTTTTTTCAATTTATGTTATTATGCTAATGTTAAAGTTTTTTAAAAGAGATTGAGGTGAGTCGATGTTGCAGGTGTACGGGATTGATGCGCTAGTGAGAATAATTTCCCATATCGCATTTATTTACCTGACTTTTTGGGCATTAGGTTCACTGAGAATCGATCAATTTTTTAAGGCTTACCAAACCACTCAAGTTAGAATGGTAATTGTTCTTTTTTCAATTGTCATCGGCTACCAAGCGAGTTCCTTTTTTCTAGAGGTCATCGCATTGTGCCGTAATATTTTTTTGAGTGGACTAAGTTAATTAAATTTGTTGCCAGAAATGGCTTAGATTCAGTGATGAGTCTCTTTGGAGGGAATTTAGATGGAACAAATTTTTGTTCAAGGTGGAAATCAATTAAAAGGTAACGTGAAAATTGAGGGAGCAAAAAATGCCGTGTTGCCAATTCTAGCGGCAACTTTATTAGCAGAAGAAGGCCAAACGACTTTAAGAAATGTACCAATTCTTTCAGATGTTTTTACCATGAACCAAGTGATTCGTCATTTAAACGTTGATGTTGACTTTAATGAAGCTGACAATGAAGTGATTATTGATGCCAGCCGTCAATTAGAAATTGAAGCACCCTACGAATATGTCAGCCAAATGCGGGCATCAATCGTTGTGATGGGACCTTTATTAGCTAGAAACGGCCATGCCAAAGTTGCCATGCCTGGTGGTTGCGCCATCGGCAAACGACCAATTGATTTACACTTGAAGGGATTTCAAGCACTAGGAGCAAAAATTGTTCAAAAGAATGGTTACATCGAAGCCATTGCCGATCAATTAATCGGCAATTCAATCTATTTAGATTTTCCAAGTGTCGGCGCCACACAAAACATTATGATGGCCGCTATCAAAGCCAAAGGCACGACAATCATTGAAAATGTCGCTAGAGAACCAGAAATTGTTGATTTAGCGAATGTTTTAAATAAAATGGGCGCTCGCGTTTACGGCGCAGGTACGGAGACAATGCGAATTGAAGGCGTGGAACATTTGCACGCAGTTCAACATTCAATCGTGCAAGATCGAATTGAAGCGGGTACGTTTATGGTTGCTGCGGCAATGACAGAAGGCAACGTCTTAATTGAAGGCGCAATTTCTGAGCATAATCGTCCACTGATTTCAAAATTAACTGAAATGGGCGCTTCAATTACCGAAGAAGAAGATGGCTTACGGGTCATTGGACCAAAAATTATTAAAGCGACGGATGTAAAAACAATGCCTCACCCTGGTTTCCCAACTGATATGCAAGCACAGATGACAGCAATCCAATTAGTTGCTGAAGGTGTCAGCACAGTCACAGAAACTGTTTTTGAAAATCGTTTCCAACACTTAGAAGAATTGCAACGCATGAACGCTCATGTGCAATTTGATGGCAATTCAGCCATGATTACTGGCGGACATCAACTGCAAGGGGCCGAAGTTGCTGCCACTGATTTAAGAGCTGCTGCGGCTTTGATTTTAGCTGGTCTGCGGGCTACTGGTGTAACTCGTGTGCGCAATTTAAACTATTTGGACCGGGGTTATTATAAATTCCACGAAAAATTACAAAAATTAGGTGCCAATGTTGAACGGGTGGATTTAGATGCACCGGCAACAACGAAAACAACTGTTACCGTCTAAGAATAGGAGTATCACATGAAAGTTAGAGGATATATCATCTCAACGCTATTGAAAATTATCTTAGTGATTGTTTTGATGGCTGTCTTTTTCGCAATTGGCGCCATGATTGGTTTCGGGCCTATCGGCGGCAGAAATGCGACAGGAGTCTTCAGTGGGGACTTATGGAACCACATCCTAGCTTTTTTCTAAGCGACTTTTAACTGTCTGCGGTCCCCTGACAAACTGGTTTCAAATGGTAAATCTTCTTCTATACTAATTAGAAGAGCATGATTACCATTTTTGAAAATCAGTTACAGGTGGCTGCAGTTTTTTTATGAAGAAGGGATTGCAATGAAAAAAATCTTAATTGCTTTAGTTCATGGCTATCAGCGGTTTATCTCGCCGCTAACGCCGCCTAGCTGTCGATACTATCCGACCTGCTCTAATTATATGATTGAAGCGGTCCAGGTCCACGGCGCTTTTAAAGGATTTTTGATGGGAATGTCACGGATTCTGCGGTGCCACCCTTTCCATAAGGCGGGTTTTGATTATGTTCCGCAAAAATTTTCCCTTAAACAAAATCTTGTTGATCGGGAACGCCCAGATTATCATCAACACAATCATTAACTCTCTGCGAAAGTCGCAGAGAGTTTTTTTGTCATTTTTTTTATAGAAGTTTTTGAAACTTTTTTTGAAAAGAAATCATTTGAAGGTGGTGGATACAAAATAGAAACTCACCATTTTGGCAGCAGTAAATAAGCACAAAAGCCTTTTTAAAATAACGTTAGTTATAATAAGCTCTTAGGTTTTTATTTTCAGAAAGAGTATGATATATTTTCATTTGTGACTTTATCGAGGAAAAGTGAAAGAAGGAATAATTTTGAGTTCAGATCTTAATTTAGATATTCATGGAAAACCGTATCGCAGAGGCATTATTCTTGCCTTGATTTTATTTGCGACATTTTCCGGGGTATTGATGCAAACATCATTGGGGACGGCGTTGCCGACTCTGATGCAGGATTTTGATATTAACTTGAGCACAGCTCAACAGGCAACGACTTGGTTTTTACTCGCAAATGGGATGATGGTGCCACTATCGGCTTATTTAGCAACTAAAATGTCAACCAAGTGGCTGCATTTTATTTCCTATGGAATTTTGATGGCAGGCTTAATTTTAACGGCTGTGACGCCAGCTGAAAAAAATATGTGGGTGATGTTTATTGCCGGTCGGGTATTGGCGGCAATCGCTGTGGGTATCATGCTGCCGTTGATGCAAATTGTGATTTTAAATATGTTTAAAAAATCAGAACGCTCTGTTGCGATGGGCTTAAGTGGTTTAGTCGTCGGAATGGCACCAGCTATTGGACCGACTTTGTCCGGCTGGATTTTAGACCGAGATCATACAATTCTCGGCTTAACGATTTCTAGTTCTTGGCGGACAATCTTTATTGTACCACTGATTGTTATTGTGATTGCTTTTATTTTGACGCCCTTTGTGATGAAGGATATTATTCCCAATAAAAAAATCAAATTGGATATTTTGTCTTTAATTTTATCTGTCGTCGGTTTTGGTTTATTTTTATGGGGCTTTACCAATGTTGCTGGCGATGGTTGGACTGATTTCACTAATGTATTATTGCCAATTGGCATTGGTTTATTGGTGATTATTATTTTTGGTCTGCGTCAATTAAAATTAGACGAACCGTTTTTAAATATTCGCGTCTTTAAAAATCGCGATTTTACGATTCCTTCAATTGCGATTATTTTAGTAACGATGGCGATGTTCGGCGTGGAAATGATGTTGCCGACTTATTTGCAAAACGTTCATGGCGATTCGACATTATCATCTGGGCTGACTCTCTTGCCAGGGGCTTTGATGATGGGAATTATGTCACCGATTGCCGGTGTTTTATATAATCGTGTGGGCATCCGTTCATTAGCTCTTGTCGGTTTTTCAGTTCTGTTATTAGGAACAGTGCCTTTTGTATTTATTACTGAAACAACGCCAACGGCATTAATTGTGGTGCTGTATGCCATTCGCATGTTCGGGATTGCCTTAACGATGATGCCATTAACCACCAGTGCCATGTCGGCGATTCCATTAGATGAAGTGACCCACGGGACAGCGGCGAATAATACCGTTCGCCAAATTTCTTCTTCAGTTGTGGTGGCCTTACTAACTTCTGTGACACAAAATATTATTAATACCAATACACCGGCTGCTAGTTTGCAAACGGAAAATCCCTTAGCTTATGGCAGTAAAATTATTGCCGCTTCAATGGACGGTTTCCGGGCATCCTTTGCTATCGGTCTGAGTTTTGCAGTGGCAGGGGTGCTTTTTGCAATCTTCCTGCACAATAAACCAGGTAAAATCACCAAGGAGGCAAATTAATATGATTTTAGTTTTATTAGTGGTCTTTACCTTAATGGTCTTTGGCAGCTGGCTCTTGATTAAAGGTCAGACGATGAGGCGGATTGCCGGGGCTGTCAGCAGTTTGTTGCTCGTGGCAACAATTGTCTTGGTTGCCTTGCATCTGTATAATCATTTGGGCATGGAAAAAGTAACCACTACAACCGAAAATGAAATCTACACGGCCGGTGATACAGCTTCACCTGCCAATCTTTTGATTGTTTCGGAAATTGGCACAGCTTCTGACAATTATGCGATGGTTTATCGCGATAGCCCTGACGCTGAGGCAAGTGAAACGCATTTTGTTCCCGATGAGTCAGATATCGTGAACGCTGTTAAACTGACAGCTAGTTATCAAACAGCGGATACTACTGAAGCGGTCGCTGAAACTAAAACAACCAAATGGGATTTTAGCTCTAATTTTTACAAGACTTTATTCAGCTTTGAAAATCAAGCAGATGAAATTATTGCTGAAAAAGTAATCGTAACGGTGCCAGAAAAAACTTGGGTTGTCTTAACCAGTGACCAGGCGCAACAATTGCAAGACAGCCAAAGTTCCTTAACAGCTGAGGAACAAGCAGCAGCGCAAGCTAATCTGCAGGCAGCCGTTCAGACTGCTGTCAGCAATTATCTGCTGGAAAATCCTTCTGCGAGCCAAGAAGATATTCAAAATTTTACAACAGAAGCAACTGCTGAAGTGGCTGTTCAAGCAATCAAAGCACAGCTAGCAAACGCGTAACCTCAAAAACTTTAAGGAATAAGCGGCCCTTATTTCTTAAAGTTTTTTTGCTGCGATTAATTTCAGCCGACTTGTTAAAAATTGTAACGGTTTAGACATGCAGAAACTGAAATTTTTTTGTATACTTAGGGTTCTAAAAAAAACAATTTACAGAAGGTAAGTAGCATGTTGACCACCATAAAAAATTTCTTAAAAAACTTTACTACGACGGCCCCGTTTATTTTAAGCAACACCTTAATTATTGTGCCTTACTTGCTTTTTCTACAATTAAGCGACGGTACTACTTGGCAAAGCGTGTTGCCCTTTGTTTTATTTTATACATTTCGCTTCACGGGGCTCTTTTTAATTCGTGGTCTCAATACTCAGCTTGAAAGCTTTACTTTGTTAATGGCCGCCCTTTTAGTAGGCGGCCTCGGCAGCGTCAGTGGTTTTTTGGGGATGATTTTTCCTGGAGCTTATCCGTTAGCGGCAATTTTATTAGGCTTAAGTGCAAGTTGGCTCACACCGGCCAATATCACGGTCAATTTTCAAGAAGCGCAACAGGGCTTTCACAATATGAATGCTAAAAAATATCCCTTTGCTTTGCTTGGCCTGCTGGGATTATTTTGGCTGATCAATCAAGATTTCCCCGCTTCAGTTACAGTGAGCCTAGTCTTAGCTTTATATGGGCTGTTTTTCGTAGCCGCCTATCATACGGTGCGGCATTATCCGCATTTTGAAATAAATTTTGCCAGCACCTCAAAAAACTTTATCGCCTATCGTGAGCTGATAATGTTCGCTATTTTCTTTTTGCTGCTGCTTTTATTACGCAGCGGCCGTCTCTTGTTTGATAGTGGGGAGATCGACATTGCTTTAATTGGCTTTATTCTGGTTTTTACCATTGCCATTTGGCTGTTGAGTCGCAAAAAAACAAGTTCACAATTGCCTCTTTGGCTGAACTGGTTGAATTTTGTTAACGGTATGATTGGCAATTTTTTGTTTCTCTTTATTTCTTTGTACGTCAGTGGCACCAAAGGGATTGGGGCGGTTGCCAGTCAAGTTTATCTTCCTTATGTGCTGGGAATGGTAGCAGCGATGGTCTTAGGACCACTTTATTTGCAGCGCTTGACGAAAGTGGCTCCGGTTAGTAAACTGATTTTTGGCCTAGGCCTCAGTTTACTGCTGATTATCTGGCCGACTACTTTTCTGCTGGGCTTTGCGCTGCTGAGCTTTTTTAAAAGTACCACCAGCTCATGGCTGAATCAGCAGTATTATCAAAAAATCAGCACTCCTGTTGGCAGCGGTGTATTGGCAAAGTTTTCATTGCAAAATAAAGGCAGCTTGACGGCGCAATTTATTATAATGGGTGTATTAGCCATTTTAGTTTTTGGTTTTCACGGAGATAATCGCCTTTTTTTAAGAATTTTGTCGAGTCAGGGAGTGTCGAGTAGTGCTCAGCAAATTTTAAATGATTGCCTGCTAGTTTTAGTCGGTCTGCTATTTGTTTGCTTGGCAGCAGCTTGGGTTTTGTGGCGCAAAAATCCTTTACCAAAAACTAAAACTTAGGCAGAAAGATAGACTTTGCGCAAGTTTCGCTGTAAAGTAAAGTCACTTGATAAAATGATGGAGGAAAGACTATGTATGATGTAATCGTAATTGGTGCAGGTCCTGCTGGCATGACAGCAGCTTTATACGCATCTCGTTCAAATTTATCTGTATTAATGATTGAACGGGGAGCTCCTGGTGGCCAAATGAATAACACCGCTGAGGTAGAAAATTACCCTGGTTTTGAAACGATTATGGGACCTGAACTGGCTTATAAAATGTTTGAAGGTGTCACAAAATTTGGGACCGAAAATGCATACGGGATTGTCACAGATATTATCGATCACGGGACGCACAAAGAAGTCGTCTGTGAAGATAAATCTTACGAAGGAAAAACTGTTGTTTTAGCAACCGGCTGTGTCCATCGTAAATTAGGTGTCAAAGGTGAAGAAGAATTCTCCGGTCGAGGAGTCTCTTATTGTGCCGTTTGTGATGGTGCCTTTTTCCGCAATAAAAAATTATTAGTTGTCGGTGGCGGCGACTCAGCAGTTGAAGAAGCGATTTACTTAACTCGCTTTGCTTCAGAAGTTGTGATTGTTCACCGCAGAGACGAATTGCGGGCCCAAAAAATTATCCAAGATCGGGCATTTGCCAATGAAAAAATTTCTTTCTTATGGGATTCTGTCTTAGAAGAAATCACCGGCAATGAAATGGCAGTGACCGGCGCTAAGGTGCGCAATGTTAAAACCGATGAAGTATCAGAAGTCGAAGCAGGCGGTGTCTTTATCTATGTTGGCTTGGATCCGTTAAGCGAACCCTTCAAAAAGGCTGGCTTAACCAATGCAGCCGGCTGGGTGGAAACAGATAATGATATGCGGACTTCAATGCCCGGTGTCTTTGCAGTAGGAGATTTGCGGGAGAAAACATTACGCCAAATTACTACGGCTGTCGGCGAAGGCGGAATTGCCGGCCAACAAGTCTATCTTTATTTAGAGGAAAATAATTTAACCGAAGCACCGACTGTTTAGACGGTGTCAAAGTAAAAAAAAGTGTGCCAAAAGTGATTTGGCAGCTGTTTATCCAAGTTTTATGAGTGAGCTAGTTTGTGATTTTAGTTAGCAAGATTTCATTTTATTTTTGGATTCAGCTGCCTTAGCGCTTGCGGGCACTTTTTTTATTTTTTTTTCAAGATTCGCTTGAGACTTTTACCAGTCTGCCTTTTATAAAAAAACTAAGAATGATATACTAATAAAGTACAAATTTCGAAAAAGAGGTGGCTAATTATGTCTTGGGAACAAGTCTATGAGTTATGGAATAACGAAGAAAATCTAGATGAAGCCTTAAAAGCACAATTACAAATTTTAAAACAAAATCCTGAAGAGCTGGAAGATGCCTTCTACACGCAATTGGAATTCGGCACAGCCGGCATGCGGGGAATTTTAGGACCAGGCATCAATCGGATGAATATCTACACAATCCGTCAAGCAACAGAAGGTCTGGCCCGCTTTATGGACCAGCAGGATCCTGAGACCAAACGTCGCGGTGTGGCAATTGCTTATGATTCTCGACATATGTCACCAGAATTTGCGATGGAAGCAGCCAAAACCTTGGCAAAACATAATATTCCGGCCTTTGTTTTCGAAAGTCTACGGCCGACACCAGAGCTTTCCTTTGCGGTCCGCTATTTAAAAGCCTTCACTGGGATTATGATTACGGCTTCCCACAATCCAGCTGAATATAATGGCTATAAAGTATACGGAGAAGATGGCGGGCAAATGCCACCAGCGGATGCAGATGCTTTAACTAAATTTGTTCGTTCAGTTGAAAATCCTCTAAAAGTCGAAGTTCTATCCGAGGAAGAAGTTGAACACAGCGGCTTAATCAATATCATCGGCGAAGAAATTGATAGCGAATATTTAAAAAATGTCAAATCAGTAACCATCAACCAAGCCTTGATTGATCAAATGGGCAAGGACTTAAAACTGGTTTATACGCCATTACACGGCACTGGAAAAATGTTAGGGGAACGGGCTTTAAAACAAGCCGGTTTTGAACAATTCGTCTTGGTTCCGGAACAAGCGATTCCCGACCCGGATTTTACCACGGTGAAATCTCCTAACCCAGAGGAACATTCAGCCTTTGAATATGCGATTCGCTTAGGGGAAAAAGAAGGCGCGGATTTATTAATCGCCACAGATCCGGATGCCGATCGCTTAGGGGCAGCTGTACGTTTGCCGGATGGCACATATCAAGTGCTGACAGGCAATCAATTAGGTGCCTTGATGATTCAATATATTTTAACCGCCCATCAAACAGCTGGGACCTTGCCAGCCAATGCTACCGTGTTAAAATCAATTGTTTCCAGTGAATTGTCAACTGCGATTGCTAAAAAATTTAACACCGATATGGTCAGTGTTCTGACTGGCTTCAAATTTATTGCTGAAAAAATTCAGCAGTATGAAGAAGATCATTCTAAAACCTTTATGTTTGGCTTTGAAGAAAGCTATGGCTATTTAGTGAAGCCTTTTGTAAGGGACAAAGATGCCATCCAAGCGTTAGTTTTATTGGCTGAGGTGGCGGCTTATTATAAACAACAGGATAAAACTTTGTATGATGGTCTGCAGGATATTTTTGCAGAATTTGGCTATTATACTGAAAAAACAATTTCTGTGACAATGAGCGGCATCGAAGGCGCTGGTAAAATTGCGGCCTTAATGAAAAAATTCCGTGAAGAAGCCCCCTCTGAATTTGCCGGTGAAGCTGTCGTGCAAACGGAAGACTTCAAACTTCTGACCCGTGTTGGCTTAGATGGCCACTTGGAAAAATTAACAACCCCGCCATCTGATGTCTTGAAATACCAGCTGGCAGATGAAAGTTGGATTGCGATTCGGCCATCGGGAACAGAACCGAAAATTAAGTTTTATATTGCAGTTAAGGCTGAAAGCCAAGAAGCAGCGAATCAAAAGGTCGTTGATTATGAAAACAGCATCAATGCAATTGTCAACGAGTAAACTGGCAGGGGGAATTCGATGGAAGCGCAGGAAATAAAGGCTGTCAGTCAAATTTTTAAAGTTTTGAGTGACCCAAACCGCTTAAAAATTCTACTGCTTTTAAAAGACGGCGAAAAAAATGTTTCTACCCTGATTGAAAACTTAGGGATGGAGCAATCGGCTGTCAGTCATCAATTAAAGCTTTTGCGGGAGAATAAAATTGTCAAATCCCGCAAAGAGGGTAAAATCGTCTTTTATAGTTTGGATGACCATCATATTTTGGATATTTTGGAGCAAACCTTCCAACACGTTGAACATCGTTAGTATTTAATGATAAAAAGATTAAAATAAAGCTAGAACTTTTTGGGAAACTACCAGAAAGTTCTAGTTTTTTTTGTTGTTTTTCGTTATACTAGGGACATTATTAAAATAAAATGAAACGGATTTAATCTTTATATTATTTTTTGGAGGGCGTCATGGAAGAAGATAAGCTAAAAATTGGTTTGCTGGGGCTCGGAGTTGTTGGCTCTGGCGTGCCGATGATTTTAAAGGAACACGCAGAAAAAATTGCTCAGGTTACCGGAATGGATATCTCTGTTAAAACTGCTTTGGTGCGGGATGAGAATGAAAAAGCCCGCCAAGCGGAAAAATTTGATATTGAATTAACAACGGATATTGATGATATTTTAAACGATGTCGAAATTCAAGTTGTTGTTGAGTTGATGGGAAAAGTCGAGCCGGCTAAAACCTACATTGAAGAAGCTTTGAAACGGGGCAAACATGTGGTCACCGCCAATAAAGATTTATTGGCGCAGCATGGCGGTAAACTTGTCAAATTGGCTCAAGAAAATCATTGTGATTTATATTATGAGGCGAGTGTTGCCGGTGGAATTCCGATTTTGCGGACGATTGCCAATAGTTTAGCCGCTGACAATATCAATAAAATTTTAGGAATTGTCAACGGGACCACGAACTACATGTTGACCAAAATGGTTTCTGAAGGATTGAGTTATGAGACTGCTTTGGCGCAGGCTCAAGCGCTAGGCTTTGCGGAATCTGATCCCACTAATGATGTCGATGGAATTGATGCAGCTTATAAGATGATTATTTTGAGTCAATTTGGTTTTGGGATGAATATCAATTTGGATATGGTTACCATCAAAGGGATACGGGGGCTGCCGATTGAAGACGTTAAGATGGCCGCCCGCTTAGGTTATGAAATCAAATTAATCGGTTCGGCAGAAAAACAAGGTGATTCAATTTATACTGAAGTCGGTCCGATGTTAGTCAAACGAGAGCATCCATTGGCAGCCGTGCGTGATGAATTTAATGCAGTCTTTATCGACAGCTCCGGCGTAGGAGAATCCATGTATTACGGTCCTGGTGCTGGAGCCAAGCCGACAGCCACCAGTGTTGTTAGCGATATTATTACCATTGCCAAAAATTTACGCTTAGGCACTACTGGACATATGTTTAATTCTTATAAACATAAAACAAAAATTACACCAGATAATCAAGTGATGGCTAAATACTATCTTTCATTAGAAGCAGCTGACCAAGAAGGGCAATTTTTGAAATTGGCCCAAATTATGACAGACGCAAATGTTGGTTTTGATCAATTAGTCCAAAATCAAGAAAAAAATGAATCCCAGACAGCGCGAATTGTCGTGATTACCCATACTGTTTCAAAGGAACAGATGGCCGAAGTGATTAAAAATATTAAAGCAACAAGTGGTTTCAAACTATTAAATGTAATGAAAGTATTGGGGGATTAAACATGTACGAAGGCTTATTAAAACAATATAAAGAATATTTACCAATTACCGACAAAACGCCAAAGCTAGGTTTGGCAGAAGGCAACACACCGTTAATTCCTTTATATAATTTATCAAAGGAATTAGGCATTGAATTATACGGAAAATATGAAGGCTTAAATCCTACCGGTTCCTTTAAAGATCGCGGCATGGTAATGGCGGTTGCCAAAGCTGTCGAAGAAGGCGCCAAGGCAATTGTCTGCGCATCAACTGGAAATACTAGCGCTTCAGCTGCGGCGTACGCAACACGGGCGGGCGTGAAAGCCTACGTGGTGATTCCTGATGGCAAAATTGCGATGGGAAAATTAGCCCAAGCGATTATGTATGGGGCAGATATTATTTCAATTCCGGGAAATTTTGACGAAGCTTTAAAAGCTGTGCGGGACATCGCTAAAACGGAAGCCGTTGCTTTAGTCAACTCAGTGAATCCTTATCGTTTAGAAGGGCAAAAAACCGCCGCTTTTGAAGTTTGCGAGCAGTTAGGTAAAGCACCGGATGTTTTAGCAATTCCAGTGGGCAATGCCGGCAATATTTCCGCTTATTGGAAAGGCTTTAAAGAATGGCATGATGTCAAAGGAACGCTATTGCCAAGAATGCATGGCTTTGAAGCCGAGGGAGCTGCTGCGATTGTGCGGGGCGAAGTGATTGAACAACCAGAAACAATTGCGACAGCGATTCGGATTGGCAATCCTGCTTCTTGGAAATTAGCTGAAGCCGCCCGGGATGAATCCAAAGGCTACATTGATTCGGTGACCGATGCTGAAATTTTAAATGCCTATAAAAAGATTGCCGCTCAAGATGGTGTCTTTGTTGAACCCGGCTCAGCCGCATCGTTGGCCGGCGTTATTCAACACGTTAAAGCTGGCAAAATTAAACCAGGAGAAACAGTTGTCACAGTCTTCACTGGCAATGGATTAAAAGATCCTGATACAGCCATTAATGAGAGTGATGTGCAAATTTCTAAAATGAGTGACCTTGAAGCCATGCGTTTACATCTGCGTGAAGGAGTGGCAAAATTATGAAAATAAGAGTGCCTGCGACTAGTGCCAACTTAGGACCGGGATTTGACTCTTGTGGTATTGCTTTGTCTCAGTATTTGTATATTGAAGTCATCAAAGACAGCGATCAGTGGGTCATTAATCACAATCTCGGAGAAGATATTCCTAAAGACGAAAGCAATTTATTATTGCAGACCGCTTTAAAAATAGCACCAAAGCTGACGCCTAAGGTTTTGAAAATGACTTCTGACATTCCTTTAGCCCGTGGTTTAGGTAGTTCGTCATCTGTTGTGGTGGCAGGCATTGAGCTGGCCAATCGGTTAGGCAATTTAAATTTATCTTTACGGGACCGTGTGCAAATTGCCACAGAAATTGAAGGCCATCCCGATAATGTCGCACCGGCGATTTGCGGTGACTTTGTCGTCGCTAGTTATGTTGACGGCGATGTCCGTTATGTCAAGCACCATTTTCCTGAGTGCGATGTGATTGCTTACATCCCTAATGAAGAATTACTGACAACAAAAAGCCGCAGTGTGTTGCCAGAGACGATTCCTTTTCGGGAGGCGGTGGAGGCCAGTGCCTTAGCTAATGTTTTGATTGCCGCTATTTTAAATGGCAATTTACCATTGGCCGGCAAAATGATGGAAAAAGACAAGTGGCATGAAAAATATCGCCGCAGTCTCGTTCCTCATCTGGATCAAATTCGAACAATTGGTCATGAGGAAGGCGTCTATGGTGTCTATCTTAGCGGCGCCGGACCAACAGTTTTGATTTTAACACCAGCTGACGTTACCGACAGTATGGTCGCCCGCCTAAAAGAATATAACCATCAGGCTCGGGTGGATCTGTTGAGTGTCGATCAAGAAGGGGTCCAGTTTTTTTAGAATACATGATTAGCAAATGCATAAATAACTGCATTTGCTTTTTTTTAAGAAAAATGTGTCAAAATTTGATCTGGAGGAAAATTTGATGGAAGAAAGTATCTACTTGATTAAAGATTTAAAAACAAACTTTCAAGATTTGTATTTTGCTTTTTGCGGACATGCTAAAACTTATCCCAAACATAGCTTTGGTCCTGCAGTTAGAGATGTTTATTTAGTCCATGTCATCTTGTCTGGTGCTGGCTATTACACATTTAATGAAACAAAATATTTTTTGAAAGCAGGGGACGGCTTTATCATTCCTCCAGGAGTGCCAACTTTCTATCAAGCAGATAGCGAGAAACCTTGGACCTATATTTGGATGGGGATTGGTGGGAGCCAAGTGCAACATTATATGGAAAAAATGGGTTTTACTTCTGATCATTTGTCTTTTCAGACTAATAATGTCAGTGATTTTTCAGCCACTGTTTTTAAAGCTTTGGCCTATGAACAGGATACAATCGCCAATGAGTTAGCTTTACAACAGACAGCTTATCAATTTTTAGAAATGATGTTTAGAGCAAGCCATCTAAAGACGCAAAAACTTGAAACTAAGAAAATGAATTCTTATGTATCTCAAGCGCTTGAGATTATCAATCAAGATGCTTTCTATACTATAGCGGTTAGTGAAATTGCTGATACATTAGCTGTTCATCCAAGCCATCTCTCACGTCTTTTTAAAAAAGATATTGGTATTTCAATTAAAGAATATATTACAGAATTGCGGTTATCTGTTGGCAATGACTTATTGAGCACAACTAAGCGTTCGGTTCAAGAAATTAGTGAGTTATTAGGCTTTGCCAGTCTTCAAGCATTCTCTAAAGCCTTTAAAAAGCGAAATGGCTTAACTCCTAGCGCTTATCGAAAGATGCGCGATGGTTTAGGTAGAGAGAACTAAATTCAAAGGTATCAAGTATTGACAAATATTCCTCCTAAAGAGCGCTTACGATTTTTGTAAGGGCTTTTTATAATTGAGTTAATTCTTAGGAGGTGGCAAGATGAGCAATCATCAGACATTAATTGAATATTTACCGGAGACAAAACAATTTCATTTGAGGAATCAGCTGATAAGTTACATTTTTAAGATTTCAAAAGATGGAAAATTATTACACTTGCACTATGGTAAGCAAGTCCCAATGGATAGAAACTACTCATATTTAATTGAATTACAACATCGACCAATGACAACTTACCGGAATGAAGGTGACTTATTATACTCGCTAGAGCACGTTCAACAAGAATTACCAGAATACGGTGCAACAGACTTTCGCCATCCAGCTATCCAAATAAAGCAAGCTAATGGATCGCTGATTTCAGATTTTATTTTTAAAGAGTATCAGATTCTTAAAGGAAAATCGAAATTGAAAGATTTACCTGCGACTTATGTAGAGCAGGAAGCCGAGGCAAGCACTTTAGTTATAACGCTGGTAGATTCCTTGACACATGTGGAAGTTAAATTACTTTTTACAATTTTCAAAGATTACCCAGTGATAACTCGTAGCCAAAAGATTGTAAATAAAGGGACGGAAAAAGTCGCTTTGGAAAAGCTTGATAGTTTATCGCTAGATTTTTCAGATTCAGATTATGAATGGTTACAATTATCAGGCGCTTGGGGAAGAGAACGTTTTATCAAGGAACGGCGATTAGAACAAGGAATCACATCGGTTGAGTCAACCAGAGGTGTTTCAAGTCATCAACATAATCCTTTTGTAGCGTTGAAACGTCGTGAGACAAATGAATCCAGCGGGGAAGCTATTGGAGTATCTTTAATTTATTCAGGAAACTTTTTAATTCAAGCTGAGGTTGATACTTGGGATGTTACTCGCTTGCAGGTAGGCATTAATCCTTTTGGTTTTGAATGGCAATTGATGCCACAATCCGAATTTCAATCACCAGAGGCAGTTTTAGTTTACTCATCTCAAGGATTGAATGGTATGAGTCAAGCTTTCCATCAGCTTTTTAGAAATCGTTTGGCTCGTGGTGAATGGCGGGATAGAGAGCGGCCAGTATTGTTAAACAATTGGGAAGCGACTTATTTTGATTTTAATGAAGAAAAACTGGTGGCAATCGCAGAAAAAGCCAAAGCAGTTGATATTGATTTGTTTGTTTTGGATGATGGTTGGTTTGGTGAACGAAATGATGATCATGGCGGTTTGGGAGATTGGTTTGTGAATCGAGAAAGATTGCCTCAAGGTATTGGCAGTTTATCTGAAAAGATTCGCCAGCTGGGACTGAAGTTTGGGTTGTGGTTTGAACCCGAAATGGTGAACAAAGCAAGTGATCTCTACCGCAACCATCCGGACTGGGTGATTCAAACACCTGAACGTGCTCTTCAACATGGCCGTAATCAATATGTCTTGAATTATGCAAACGATCAAGTCGTTGAAAACATCTTTGAACAAATGAGTAAAATTATTGAGGAATCAAAACTCGATTATATTAAATGGGATATGAATCGGCCCCTGACAGATGTTTATGCGCTGAACTTGTCAGACAATCAGCAGGGAGAAGTCTTCCACCGTTTTGTTTTGGGTGTTTATAAATTATACGAGATGCTGACAACAAAGTATCCCAATGTTTTGTTTGAATCTTGCTCATCAGGAGGAGGTCGTTTTGATGCAGGAATGCTTTATTACGCTCCTCAAGCTTGGACTAGTGATGATTCGGATGCAATTGAACGCTTGAAAATCCAATATGGAACTAGCCTGTTGTATCCTTTGTCTTCAATGGGAGCACATGTTTCAATTACACCAAATCATCAAACCAATCGGAAAACACCGTTGCATACCCGAGGGAATGTCGCCTTCTTTGGAGCTTTTGGATACGAGTTGGATTTAAACAGATTGTCAGAAAAAGAGTTAGCAGAAGTAAAAGAACAAATTAAGTTTTATAAGAAGTATCAAAAGTTATTGCACAATGGCATGTTTTATCGATTAAGTTCACCATTTTCTGACAATCAAAATCAAGTTAGTTGGATGGTTGTTGATCAAGATCAAGAAAAAGCAGTGCTAGCTGTTTATAAAATTTTGAATGAAGTCAATAAAAGTTATGACCGAATCATTCTTCATGGGTTAAAGGAAAACTTTTTATATGAAATTAATGGAAAAGAATATTCAGGTAGTGAATTAATGAATATTGGCTTTTTGACAAGTGATAGCTCGAGCGGTCAAATTAACCAACAGAATAATTTACCTGAGACGTATGATTTTGATTCTCGAATCTGGGTATTAACAAAAAAAGGAGAGATTTAGATGGGAAAGACCAATTCTTTAACAAAGCTGAGTGTTTTATTAATATCATTAATGCTGACTAGCTCTCAGGCAATTAATGGAGTCATTCCCCAAATGCGAAATGCTTTGGGAATTAGTCAGAGTCAAAGTGAACTATTAGGGACAGCACCAAGTATTTCTGTAGTAATTTGCATTTTGCTTTCTAGTTATGTTGCCAAAAAAATTGGTATGAAGAAAACTGTCATCATCGGCCTATTACTAGCTGGTGTCGGTGGTCTAATGCCAGTATTTATCAGTAATTTTTCTGTTATCTTAGCTAGTAGAATCATTTTAGGTGCTGGACTTGGTCTCTATAATTCATTAGCGGTTAGTTATATCACTGGTCTGTATGATGGTGACACCAGAGCTAATCTTTTGGGTTTCCGTAATTCGATGGAGGCTATCGGACAAACAGTCTTGATATTCATAGCGGGTGTCTTATTAAATATCAGTTGGACTTGGTCATTTGCTGTCTATGCCTTAGCATTTCCGATTGCGCTGCTATTTTATTTGAAGGTACCAGATTTAAAAATCGCCGAAGACTACATCGGTAAAAAAGAAAAAATGAATCCGCAAGTCTTTGCTTTGATGCTTTTGGCAATTTTATTAGTCATGAACAGCATCGCTATTTCAGTTCGCTTTTCTTCTATCGCAACGGAAATTCGTGGCATGGACTTTAATGCAAGCAACTTTTTGGCCTTGATGCCAATTCTTGGTATTGTGGCTGGGCTCGTCTTTGGCTCAGTTAATAAAGTTTTGGGAAGTAAAACAATGTACGTGGGAATTGCCTGTTTTATTTTATCTAATCTGTGTATTGGCTTTTCTGGAAACAGTTTGACTTTGTTACTAGCCGGGTTATTTATCTCAAGTATCCCGGGAGCTTGGTGTTTCCCGTATATTTTTAACAATTTGGATCACGTTACAACAAAAAACACAGTAGCATTTGCAACTTCATTGATTTTTATTGGCTGCAATATTGGCAACTTCTTAGCTCCTGTCGCTATGCAAGTAATTCAATTATTGACGGGCTCAAGTAGTTTAACAGCCCCATTCTTTATTTTTGCGATTTTATTTGGTTTCGTTTTAATAATTGTTATGGTCGGTGATCGCAGAAAAAACTTTTCGTCACTTGAGAAAACCAGTTAAACAATAAAAGTCAGTGACAGCCAGATAGGTTTTAATTATCTGGTTTTCACTGACTTATTTTTTTAAATTACTCTACTGGAGTAAAATAACTATGATCAACTAAATCCAAGGCATCGAAAATCATCGAAGCTGTTTCTTCAATCGATAAAGAGGCAACGTTGATTACGACACAGCCAAGTTTTTCATAAAGGTCATTGGCAAAGGTCAATTCTTCTTTAATTTTATCAATGTCTGAGTAGGCAGTGTCGGGATTCATTCCGTAGGCCCGCATCCGTTCTTTGCGGATATTGTTTAAAATTTCCGGGTCATTGGTCAGACCGACGATTTTTTTCGGGTCCACTTCAAAAATTTGTTTTGGAATATGAGCCTGAGGAATTAAAGGTAAATTGGCAACTTTAAAATTCTTGTTGGCCAGAAAAAGACTTAAAGGCGTTTTTGATGTGCGGGAAACCCCTAATAAGACAATGTCGGCCTCTAAAAAGCCGCGAGGGTCTTTACCGTCATCGTATTTCACAGCGAATTCCATCGCTTTAATTCTTTGGAAATAATTTTCATTTAAATGATGTAAAGCACCCGGTTCCAGTGTTGGATCAATCCCAGTTCTGCGGGAGATTTCTCGCACTGGCGGATTTAATAAGTCCATATTAAACAAATCATTTTCATGGCAATATTGATCGGTTAATTTCGCCAAATCTTTATTGATGAGAGTATGGAGAATCAAGGCGTCTTCTAGCTTGGCATCCGCCAGAGCTTTCTTTAACGTATCTTCATCATTGACGAAGGTGCGTCGGAAGATACAAAATTCCACACTTGGAAACTGAGCCATCGTCGCCTGAGCTAGTTTTGACGCTGTTTCACCAGCGGAATCGGAAATCACAAAAATGGTGACAATTTGTTTTTCTTCACTCATTTTAAAAAACCTCACTTGCTTATTTTTGTAAATTATTATACCATAAAAAAGAATTTAAAAATCGTAATGTTTCTGATTTACAAAAAGCTAGTTGAAACGTTAAAAAAAGAGGTGTGTCAGTTGGCCAAACAATCTGTCATTGAAGAAGCCCTGCAAACATTAAAAGAAAATGGTTTTAAATATACCAAAAAGCGGGCGACGATTATTGAGTTTCTAGCCAAAAAGAATCGTTATGTCTCGGCCCGAGAAGTGCACGAATTTATGAATCAGGAATTTCCTGGTGTCAGTTATGATACAGTTTATCGTAATCTGCATGATTTCAGCGACTTTGAAATTTTAGAGGAAACTGATTTAAATGGTGAAATGAAGTTCCGCATTCATTGTGGACATGGCGCTCACGAGCATCATCATCATTTTATTTGTACGGTCTGCGGTAAAACCAAAGAAATTCACATGTGCCCAATGGATTTTTTTGAAGGACAGTTACAGGGGTGTTCGATTGAAGGCCATCGCTTTGAAATTTTGGGTCGTTGTGAAGATTGTCAAAAATAACAAAGAAAAATCGGGAGTTTTCAGATTTTTTTCTAGAACAGCTTGACGATGATTTTTCCTTTCGATATAATGACATATGGACAGTGTTGTTTTTTGATGTATAGTCAATTGGCGAAACGGTTACTTTTAATGCTCGGAGGGAGGGGAATTATAATGTCAAAAACAGTCGTTCGTAAAAACGAATCTCTTGATGATGCTCTTCGTCGCTTTAAACGTTCCGTGTCAAAAGCGGGTACTTTGCAAGAATCTCGCAAGCGTGAATTCTACGAAAAACCAAGCGTGAAGCGTAAGAAAAAATCTGAAGCAGCTAGAAAACGTAAAAAATTCTAGTACTTTTGAGGAGCTGATAGCGTGTCACTACTGAATACGCTGAATGATGACATGAAAACGGCGATGAAGGCGAAAGACAAGGAGTCCTTAACTGTAATTCGCATGTTAAAAGCATCTATTCAAAATGAACAAATCAAAGTTGGCCATGAATTAAATGACGAAGAAGAATTGACTGTTTTAGCTCGTGAGATGAAACAGCGCCGTGATTCTTTGGCAGAATTTGAAAAGGCTAATCGCGATGACTTAGTCACAAAAGTTCAAGGTGAAATTGCTGTCGTGGAAAAATACATGCCGACTCAGCTGTCGGAAGCAGAAATCCGCGAGATTGTTCAAGGAGCGATTGCCAAGACCGGAGCCACTTCCAAAAGTGAATTTGGTAAAGTGATGGGGGCTGTGATGCCTGCTGTCAAAGGCAAAGCTGACGGCAATCAAGTCAATGCCATCGTAAAAGAACTTTTAGCTGATTAATATTTTGAAAATTGAACTGTAGTTGGTTTTCCCATGGGAAATCGGCTACAGTTTTTTGTTTGTAAAAAAACAAAAAACTAATTTTCTGACCGTAACAATTTACTTCCTGCGACGGTCGCTTTACATAATGTGCCTAATTTTTCCTTTTACTGATAGTATGGTAAAATACAATGAATGAAATACTGAAGGAGTGCGCAGCTTTTGCCAGATAACGAAACAACCTCAATTGAAATAAAATTGACGGAAACAGATGACGCCAGTGCTTTACTCGGCGCCCATGATAAACATATTAAATTTTTAGAAGATAACACCCACACGGAAATCCGTTCTCGGGGTGAAATTATTCAAGTCATTGGAGACGCCGAAGAAGCAGAATTGGTGGTCTCTGTTATCAAAATGCTGCAGGCTTTAATTGCCCGCGGGATTAAAATTAATACGCCGGATGTGGTGACCGCTTTAAAAATGGCCCGTAACGGTAATTTGGAATACTTAACGGATATGTACAGCGAAGAAATTGTCAAAGATCGCAACGGCAAAGCCATTCGTATCAAAAATCTTGGCCAAAAACGGTATCTTGAAGCGGTGAAGCATCATGATGTTGTCTTTGGCATTGGACCAGCCGGCACAGGGAAAACTTTCTTGGCTGTTGTGATGGCGATTGCTGCCTTGAAAAAAGGCGAAGTGCAACGGATTATCTTGACTCGTCCGGCAGTCGAAGCTGGTGAAAATCTCGGCTTCTTACCGGGAGATTTAAAGGAAAAAGTTGATCCTTATTTACGGCCAGTATACGATGCCCTCTATCAAATTTTTGGTACGGATCACACGAATCGCTTAATGGAGCGGGGCGTGATTGAAATTGCACCGTTAGCCTATATGCGGGGACGGACTTTAGATGATGCCTTTGTTATTTTAGATGAAGCGCAAAATACCACCATCGCCCAAATGAAAATGTTTTTGACCCGTTTAGGTTTTAATTCCAAAATGATTATTAACGGCGATACGTCACAAGTCGATTTACCTCGCGGCGTGACTAGTGGCTTAATGCACGCAGAACGCACTTTACGGAATATCAAAAAAATTGATTTTATTAATTTTGATTCCAGTGATGTAGTCCGCCACCCAGTTGTAGCGGAAATTATTGATGCCTATGAAAAGGATTCTTTACGGAGCGACACTTAATTTTGAATTGGGAGGAAAGAAATGCTCAGTAAATGGCTCACACAGTTTAGAGATGTTTTAGGGAAGTTCTTTTTCCCTGTAATTTTTGGTGTTTTTGGCTTAGCGGTCTTTGGGATTATTTTTTCTAGTGTGCAACAGCAATCTGTCGATTACCAAGAAGGACAAGTGGCTGAGGAAAATATCCGGGCTAATAAGACAGTTGAAAACACAACGGCCACCAATCAGCGAAAGCAATTAGCTGCTGAAGCGGTGACACCGGAATATACTTATCAAGAAGACTTAGTGACTGAACAAGTCGACACCGTCACTCAATTATTCACCTTAATTACTCAGACGAACACTGAAATCGACCAGCAGTATCAAAAAGAAAAAGCTGCGGCGGCTGAAGGGGAAACCATCCCACAGCCAACGATTGACGAACGGGTGGCAGCTTTAAAAACCAAATTTGAGTCAGCTACAGATGATCAGCTGACTTTTTATCAAGATTTGCCTTCACGGTTTTATGAAAGTATTTTTGCTATGACCAGCGATGAAATTCTAGCAGTTCGTGACCAAGCGGTTGAAAGTATCGAAGGAGCCATGAACTCACGAATTCGTGATGATGATGTGGATACCACTAGAGAAGAAGCTATCAGCCAGTTAACTTATCTGGATATCACCACTAGTCAGCAGCAAGCCATCACTTATCTGATTAATGAAGGCATCGTTGCCAATGAATTTTTAAACGAGCGACGGACTGAGCAATTGCAGGCAGAAGCCGAAGCAGCAGTTCAGCCGGTAATCATTTATCAAGGGGAAATTATTGTTCGTGAAGGCAATCAAATTGATGCCGAAGCGATTGAAAAACTTGATTTATTAGGGATGACTAGCTCTTCAACTTCGATTTTTCCAATCATTGCCTTGGCGATGGGGATTTTATTGCAGATTATTGTGCTAGTTTATTTTAGCCGCCAGCTGGCAGAGCCCATCAAAACGAATTTTATTATTTTCTATTCCTTTACGATGCTGATGAGCGTCTTGATGATTAAATTGTTCCAGCTGTTTGACATGGGGGATTTGACTTACATTCCGCTGTTTTTCCCAGCGAGTTTTACACCGTTGTTGATGAGTTTCTTCTTTAATCGACGGGCGGGAATTATCAGCGCCATTTTTCAAGTGATTTTTACTCTTCTGATTTATTATGATTCTGCCGGCACCAATAGTTTAACAATTGTTTTACTGTTTTATGCTTTCAGCGGTCTCTTGGGTACCGTTGTTAAACGGACCCGAGTTTCTGAACAAGGACTGCCTGCAACTATCTGGCTAATCGTTTTTCCAATGCTTTTAATGTTGACTTTAGTTGTCTATCAAGGGATGAGTTTCACTGAAGGGGCAACTTGGATGACGCTATCCTGTGCTTTTTTCAGTTGTGCTTTGGCTTACCTATTGTCGGTTGGTCTGCATCCTTACATCGAACAATTATTTACTGATGACAGCGCAATTGTTTTAAATGAATTGAGCAATCCGAATCATCCGTTGTTGAAACAATTGTTAGAAGAGGCACCGGGAACTTATCATCACAGTATGATGGTCGCGAATCTTTCGGCCAATGCCGTTGCTGAAATTGGCGGACGCAGTTTGTTGACCCGAGTAGCTTGTTATTATCATGATATCGGGAAAATTAAGCACGCTAACTTTTTCGTGGAAAATTTACCAGAAGGGGCTGAAAATCCCCATAATTTCCTGTTGCCAGAAGATAGCTGCCAAATTATTTTTGGGCATGTTATTGACGGAGTTAGAATTTTAACAGAAGCTAAGATGCCGCAAATGATTATTGATATTTGCCAGCAGCATCACGGTACGACATTAATGAGTTATTTTTATATGAAGGCTGAGGAAAGAAATCCGGATGTTAAAGAAGCCGATTTCCGCTATCCTGGTCCCCGGCCCCAAACTAAAGAAGCCGGCGTGGTAAATATTGCCGACAGCTGTGAAGCAGCGGTGCGGGCGATGGATAATCCCACCAATGAAAAAATTCGTGAGTTTGTTCATAATCTGATTGAAACACGTATTAGTGATGGACAGCTAGACGAAAGCGGTCTAACTTTGGGCGAAATTCGCATGGTGGAACAATCGTTAATTAACGGTTTAGCCAGCACCTTCCATTCTCGGATTAAATATCCGAAGATGCGCTCGGAGGCTGAAAAGATGAAAGAAGAACAAGAAAGAAGAGCAGAGTAGATGGATATTACCTTTATCGATGAGACAGCGGCTGTCACTCCTGAAAAAATTCAGGAGATTGATGACCTGCTGCAGTTTGCGGCTGATTTTTTAAAACTGCCGGAGAATACTGAAATGTCTGTGACGTTTATGGAGAATGCTGCCATTCAAATTATCAATCGGGATTACCGAGGCAAGGATGCTCCTACGGATGTCATTAGTTTTGCCCTCGAAGAAGAAGGGGCCGATGAAATTCCGGTAGTCTTTGACGATGAAGAGCTGGCTGATTTTCCGAGAATGCTTGGTGACATCATGATTTCAACGGAAAGAGCCAAAGAACAGGCTGCCGAATACGGTCACACCTACGATCGCGAGCTAGGCTTTTTGGCGGTTCATGGATTTTTGCATATCAATGGCTATGATCACATGACGCCTGAGGATGAAAAGGAAATGTTTGGTCTACAGAAAGAGATACTGGATGCCTATGGACTTAAAAGATAAGCAAGAGCTAACTAAAAAAAGCCCAGCAAAAAAAGCAGAGCAGGATAACTTAAAGGTCTTTGATCCAGCGACTAAGAATTTGCCGGCTAACGACTCTGATGAGCCCAACATTAAAAAAAACCGACAATTTATTTCTTCGCTAGAATTTGCGCTTCAAGGAATTCGGACCGTCTATAAAGAAGAAGCGAATATGCGCAAGCATACTTTATTAGGCGCCGTAGCTATTTTAGCGGGAATTATCTTTCGCTTGAATGCCAGCGAGTGGCGCTGGCTGTTGCTGGTTATTTTTCTGGTAATTATTGTAGAAATAATTAATACCGCCTTTGAAAATGTGGTGGATATGGTTACCGATTTTCATTTTCATCCCATTGGTAAACGAATCAAAGATATGGCCGCCGGTGCAGTTTTAATTACGGCAAGCTTTGCGGTAATCATCGGGGCTTTTATTTTCCTGCCAAGAATTTGGCAGCTTTTGCAAGCATGGTTTTTCTAAATTAATTTTATCTTGAAAGGATTTAGCTATGTCTGAACATAAATCAGGTTTCATTGCGATTATCGGCCGGCCTAACGTCGGCAAATCAACCCTCTTAAATCGCATCGTCGGTCAAAAAATTGCAATCATGAGTGACAAGGCGCAAACCACCCGCAATAAAATTCAAGGGGTTTATACAACACCAGATGTCCAATTGATTTTTATTGATACACCGGGAATTCACAAGCCGAAAAGCCGTCTCGGGGATTTTATGGTGGAGACCGCCTACAGTGCGCTGCGGGAAGTCGATGCCATTTTATTTATGGTGAGTGCAGATCAAAAGCGGGGCAAAGGGGACGATATGATTATCGAACGCCTGCGCCAAACAAAAGCGCCCGTTTTTTTAGTAATTAATAAGATTGATAAAATTCATCCGGATGAATTATTGGCAATTATTGATGATTATGCCAAGCAAATGGACTTCACTGAAGTGGTGCCCATTTCTGCGACTGAGGGCAATAACTTTGACAACCTGATGACAGCCTTAATCAGTCATATGCCAGAAGGCCCTCAGTATTTTCCAGATGATCAGGTGACCGATCACCCAGAATATTTTATTGTCTCTGAATTAATTCGCGAAAAAGTTTTGTTTATGACCCGCGATGAAGTGCCCCATTCCGTAGCTGTGGTAATTGATTCCATGAAGCGAAATGAAAACGACAAGGTCCATATCCAAGCGACAATTATCGTTGAGCGGGATAGTCAAAAGGGAATTATTATCGGTAAAGGCGGCAAGATGCTGAAAAATATCGGTACTCAGGCCCGCAAAGATATTGAAAATCTTTTAGGCGACAAAGTTTTCCTAGAGCTTTGGGTAAAGGTCCAAAAAGATTGGCGGGATAAACAAACCTACCTGCAGGATTACGGTTATCGTAAGGACGAGTATTAAAATAACGAGTATCAAAATAAAGGTGAGAGTGACAGCTACTGTTGCTCTTTTTTCTTGAGGAGGTGTCCAGATGGCGATTGCGGAGTCTAAAGGCTTGATTCTTTTTGCCAGAGATTACAAGGAAAAGGATAAGCTAGTTAAAATTTTTACGGAATCAGCTGGGAAGATGATGTTTTATGTCAAAGGGGCCCATCGGCAAAACAATCCTCTGACACCAGCGATTCAACCTTTTACCGAAGCAGTCTATATCGGTCAATTTAAAAGTGACGGACTGTCTTTTTTAAACAGTGTCAAAGAAGTCCGCGCCTTTCGTAAAATTCGCGAAGATATTTTTATCAGCGCATACGGCACCTATATTTTAAGTTTGGTGGATGCGGCGATTGATGATCGAGTGTATGATCCAAACTTGTATCGTTTTCTGGAACAGTCCTTAACGATGCTAGAGGAAGGCTATGATCCAGAAATCATCACCAATATTTTTGAAATTCAGCTGCTTCATCGCTTTGGGATTTCCCTGATTTGGGACCATTGTGTTATCTGCGGTCAAACCCAAGGGAAATTTGATTTCTCTTCGGCTTATAATGGTGTCCTCTGTGAAAAGCACTGGTACAAAGACGAGCGGCGTTATCATGCTGATCCCCGAGCGGTTCATTTTGCCCGGATGTTTTCAGCGATTGATGTTAAACAGATTGAGAATATTTCGATCAAAGCAGAGACTAAGGCGGCCATCAGGCAATTGCTTGATCAGCTTTACGAGGAATATGTCGGCATTCATTTAAAGAGTAAGAAGTTTATCGACCAGATGAAAAGCTGGGAGGATCTGCTAAAAATTCCTGAGAGAAAGCCAGCGGAAATGTCTTCAGATTTAGCACAAGATGCAAGTGCAGATGCAATCGAAAAGGACGAGGATTCACCAGAGTCTTAAGTGCTGGCTTGTTTGAAAAAATTTTTCTTTTTGCAGAAAGAAGTTTGACTTTTCTTTTGTTTCAGACTATCATATAGCTAATCGAATCATACGTTTGAGCAAGCACAGTAAAAAATAGCGCAGTTAAAGCGAGTCTGAGGCAGTGGAAGTCAGATACCAGCAATTTTTGAAGGGGCACTTGCAAGTATACATAAATGAAGCTGCCGGAGATTTCCGGAAGTAGGGTGGAACCGCGAACTTATTCGTCCCTATGTCGTCTTAGTGATGGCATAGGGCTTTTTTGTTTTATTTTTTAAAATCGAAGGGAGTTTGACAGATGTCAAAAAAATTAACGATTCAAGAAATGATTTTAACCTTGCAAAAATTTTGGTCAGACAACGGCTGCTTATTAATGCAGGCCTATGATACAGAAAAAGGGGCCGGAACGATGAGCCCTTACACTTTTTTAAGAGCGATTGGACCTGAGCCGTGGAATGCAGCTTACGTGGAGCCTTCCCGCCGCCCTGCTGATGGCCGTTACGGTGAAAATCCAAACCGTTTGTATCAGCATCATCAGTTTCAAGTGGTGATGAAACCTTCACCGGAAAATATTCAAGAGTTATATTTGGAAAGCTTGCAGCTTTTAGGCATTAATCCGTTGGAACATGATATTCGTTTTGTTGAGGATAACTGGGAAAATCCTTCGATGGGCTGTGCAGGTCTAGGCTGGGAAGTTTGGTTAGATGGGATGGAAATTACGCAATTTACTTATTTCCAACAAGTTGGCGGTTTGCCTTGTAAACCAGTGACCTCAGAAATAACTTATGGCTTGGAACGTTTGGCTTCTTACATCCAAGAAGTCGAAAGTGTTTATGATTTAGAATGGTCGGCGGGCGTTAAATACGGCGAAATTTTCAAACAGCCGGAGTATGAGCATTCAAAATATTCCTTTGAAATCAGTGACCAGGAGTTGCTTTTAGGCAACTTTGAGCGTTTTGAAAAAGAAGCGAAGCGCTGTATCGCTGATAACTTAGTTCATCCGGCATATGATTACATTTTGAAATGCAGCCACACATTTAATTTATTAGATGCAAGAGGAGCCGTTTCGGTTACTGAACGAGCTGGTTATCTGGCCCGCATTCGCAATATGGCCAAAGCGGTTGCCAAAATTTTCGTAGCGGAGCGGGAAAAATTAGGCTATCCATTATTAGACCGCAAAAAAGCTGAGGCTTTATTAGCAGCAAAGGGGGACAAATAAAATGACAGATTTTTTATTAGAGGTTGGCTTAGAAGAAATGCCAGCCCATGTGGTGACACCAAGTATCCAACAACTGCAAGCAAAAGTCACAGCATTTCTTGATGACAATCGCTTAAATTACGATTCTGTTTTAGCCTATGGCACGCCTCGCCGTTTAACGGTCAAAGTCCTCGGTCTGCCGGAAAAACAAGAGGACATCGAAGAAGAAGTCAAAGGTCCAGCCAAAAAGATTGCGCAAGATGCTGAGGGCAACTGGTCAAAAGCTGCCGAAGGATTTGTCCGCGGTCAAGGACTGACAACTGATGCTATCACTTTTAAAGAAATTAAAGGCGTTGAGTACGTTCACGTCACAAAACAGCTGGCCGGCAAGACAACCAAAGAAGTCCTGAGCAACTTGGCATCGGTTATTTTGAGTTTGACTTTCCCGGTGACAATGCATTGGGCAGATTATGATTTAGCTTATATTCGCCCTATTCACTGGTTGATTGCGTTGTTAGGAGAAGAAGTGGTGCCCTTCAAGATTTTAGATATTGAAACAGGTAAAACAACTCGCGGACACCGTTTCTTAGGGGAAAATGTGACGATTAAGCACGTCGACGAATATGAAGAAAAACTTGCGGAACAATTTGTTATTGTTGATTCAACGAAACGTAAAAATTTAATACGCCAACAAATTCAAGCCTTAGCTGAAAAAAATAATTTTGTGGTTGAGCTGGATGAAGAGTTATTAGAAGAAGTCAATAATTTGGTGGAGTATCCCACCGCTTTTGTCGGCAACTTCGCCGAAAAATATTTGGCCGTTCCAGAAGAAGTTCTAGTGACCTCGATGAAAGAACATCAACGTTATTTTGATGTACGGAATCAAGATAATCAGCTATTACCGCATTTTATTTCCGTGCGTAATGGTGACAGCGTAAAAATCGACAATGTGATTCACGGCAATGAAAAAGTTTTAGTTGCCCGTTTAGAGGACGCTGAATTTTTCTACAATGAAGATAAAAAATTAACGATTGCCAGCTGTGTTGAAAAACTAAAACAAGTCACCTTCCATGAAAAAATCGGTAGCATTTACGAAAAAATGCAGCGAGTGGCATTAATTGCTCAACTTTTAGGCAAACAAGTTGGCTTATCAGCAGAAGAATTAGCTGATTTAAAGCGAGCTTCTGAGATTTATAAATTTGATTTAGTCACCAACATGGTGGGTGAATTTCCTGAATTGCAAGGAATCATGGGAGAAAAATATGCCTTGTTGCAGGGAGAAAAACCTGCTGTTGCGACAGCTATTCGGGAACATTATCTGCCAATCAGTAGTGAAGGCGAGCTGCCTAAAACAGCCGTCGGGGCAGTTTTAGCTGTGGCTGACAAATTGGATAGCATCTTCAGTTTCTTTGCAGTCGGCATGATTCCAAGTGGTTCTAATGATCCGTACGCTTTACGCCGACAAGCTTACGGCGTGGTGCGGATTGTCGAAGCGCAAGGCTGGAGTTTTCCATTGGTTGATTTACAAGCAGCCGCTGATCAGGCGATTAATGCGGACAAGCAAAAATTTGGTCTGTCGTTAGTCGAAGGTCAAAAGGAAGCGGTCGACTTTATTAAAGGTCGTGTACGCCAGTTCTTGTTAACAAAAGATGTGCGTCATGATGTGATTGATGCCGTTTTAGGGGCGAACCAAGCTGATTTAACCCGCTTATTCGGCTCTGCGAAAATTTTGAAGGAGCATATGCAGGATGTTGATTTCCGGCCGGCCATTGAAGCTTTAACTCGGGTCTTAAATCTTGCCAATAAAGCAGAAGCTGCCGAGTTGACCGAAGTTAGTCCAGACTTATTTGAAAATGGTGCAGAGGATGATTTATTCCAAGCTGTTCAACAAGCCAAAGAAAAATTCGCAAATCAAACGATGGCGGAAAATTATGAAACATTGCGAAATTTACGGCCACTAATTGAAACTTATTTTGATCAGACGATGGTTATGGCAGAAGATCCAGCTGTCCGCCGCAATCGATTAAATCAGCTAGGACAAATTGCTGAGATGACCTTAGCCTTAGGAAGTCTTGATAAATTAGTCGTAAAATAAATTTTAGAGGCTGTGACATTAGTCTTTTTAACAGATAAAACCCCAAACTTATTATATTTTGTCGTTGTGGCTCAGTGGTTCCGCAAGACAGAAAGTACATTTGCTTCTGTGGTCCAGTAGGTCCGAATCGCAAATTGACAGTCTTTAGTATTTTTTGCTAGAAATTGTTTGTTAAGTTTGCCTCTGTTTTAACGAATGTCACAGCTTCTTTTTTTGTAATCATTTTTCATTTTGAAAGAGCTTTCGCAAGACTTTTTCCAGCATCTAAGTATACTAGAGCTATCAAACGAAAAAGGAAGTGGCGAGATGATTCATTTAAAAGATGTGCAGGCGGCTTTGGCTGGCGGTGGCAAGCAGGCTAACCTAGATAGTGAAAAAGGCAGCTACACACTGCGCTTTGCTGAGGATGCCAATACTGTTGAAGTGCTCAATCCAGAAGGGGAAGTTATTGATACCTTCCACGGTAATTATGCCTTAGAGAATGCCGAGGATGTTCTCAATCACAAAAACCAAAGTGGCGCTGCCGATTTTATTACGACTTTAATCAATGATTATGAAGCGCAACGTTGGCAATAGAGAAACAAATTTTTACAAGTGGCTGTGACATTAGTCTTGTGAACAGATGGAATCCCGAATTATATTTATTTTTTGACTGCGGTCCAGTGGGGCCTCGTCGTAAATTCTCAATATTTGGTAGTGCTTGCCAGATATTTTTCGGAAAAACCAGTTCTGTTTTAACGAATGTTACAGCTTTTTTTATATACAGATAATCTTTAAGGAAAGCGCCCCCAGCCAAATTAGAAACTGATATAATAAAGAGAACCCTGTGAAAGTTTTTAAGGGAGTGGAAAAAGGGGGAAGGCTGATGTTAAAGCTAACAGATGTGCGGAAAGCTTATAAGACAGTTGATTTTACGCAAACTGCCTTAGACGGTGTCTCAGTGACTTTTCGTGATAACGAATTTGCGGCGATTTTGGGACCATCCGGCTCAGGTAAAACAACTTTATTAAATATTATCGGTGGTCTCGATCACTATGATGACGGCGATTTAGAAATTGACGGTATTTCCACTAAACAATACAAGGATTCAGACTGGGATACTTATCGCAATAATCGGATTGGCTTTGTTTTTCAAAGCTATAATTTAATTCCCCATCAAACGGTTTTAGCCAATGTCGAATTGGCTTTGACGTTAAGCGGTGTTTCCCGCAGTCAGCGGGAGGAGCGAGCAAAAAAGGCACTGGCGGATGTCGGTCTGGCAGATCATATTCGCAAACTTCCCAGCCAGCTAAGTGGCGGACAAATGCAGCGGGTAGCGATTGCCCGGGCATTAATTAATGATCCGGAAATTTTATTAGCCGACGAACCAACAGGAGCGTTAGATACGACCACCAGTGAACAGGTGATGGACTTATTAACTAAAATTGCCAAAGACCGTCTGGTGATAATGGTGACCCATAATAATGAATTGGCGGAGGATTATGCTAACCGAATTATTGAACTTAAAGATGGACAGATTCAAACCGACACCAATCCATTTGATCCTGAAAAAGAAGAACAGCGGAGCGGACGAGCGGCCCGAAAAGTCAGCATGTCATTTTTCACAGCAGTGGCTTTGTCTTTGAGTAATCTGCTGACAAAAAAAGGCCGCACCTTCGTGATTTCTTTAGCGGGTTCGATTGGGATTATTGGGATTGCCGCTATTTTGGCATTGGCAAGCGGTATCAATGCGTATATCAAAAATACGGAAGAAGAAACGATGAGCATCTATCCTTTGACCATCCAAGAAACCGGTTTAGATTTTTCCAGTTTTCTAGGGGATGGTGATGAGACTGCAGCAGTAACAGTGGACTCAACGGCTGAGAGCAGTACAGAAGCTTCAAGCGAAGGACTGCGGGAACAAAAAATTGTCGAGACCTTATTCAACTATCGCAGTCAAAATGATTTAGCTTCGTTAAAAACCTATCTGGATGACCATCAGAGTCAGCTTACAGACTATGTAAAAAATGTGCAATATATTTACAATATCACGCCGCAGATTTATTTAGCAGATACGCAAGCTGGTGTCAATCAAGTCAATCCGGATACTTTATTAAATAGTTTTCTCGGCACCAGCAGCAATCTCAGTTCAATGTTTGGTTTTGGCTCCGGCTCTGGCATGAATGTTTTTCATGAAATGCCGGGCGAGATTGATATGTTTAGCGACCAATATGACGTGCGAGCCGGTCGTTGGCCCCAAGCCGCAGATGAAGCTGTTTTAGTTGTCGGTCGTAACGATCAGATCTCCGATTACATTTTATACACGTTAGGTTTGCGAAATCGCGATGAATTGAAACGAATGCTGGAAATTTTTGCCAACGAACCAGACGCTGATATCGATATTGAAGAGGCGGGTCCCTTTGACTATCAGGATTTAATGGCGGCAAAATTAAAAGTGGTCAATCCTGCTGCCCGCTATGTTCACGATGAAACCTACAATATTTGGCTGGACCGTTCGGAAAATGCCGACTACATGAAGGAGCTACTTAACGACAGCATGGATTTAAAAATTGTCGGTGTTGTCAGAGCCCAGCAAGATGCCAGCGCAACTTCTTTGTCGATGGGGATCAATTACATGCCGGAACTGATTACCCAATTGATGGAGGATGCAGCCAAAGAGCCTATTATTCAACAACAGATGGCCAATCCTGAAGTCAATGTTTTTTCCGGCAAGACCTTTGTCGAAGAAAATGAGGAGAGTCAAAATGCGGCTATAGAATTTAGCGACTTTATTACAGTGGATGAAAGTAAAATTCAAGAGGCCTTCAATATTGATAGCTCCAAAATTAATTTAGATTTTTCTAACTTAGGGGCTTTTTCCGTTGATTTAAACAGTATTGCAGCACCTCAAATTGATTTAACTCAGTTGACCCAATCGCTGGAGGGACAGATTTCGATTCCGACAGATCAGTTGACGGGGGTGATAGTGACTGTTTTACAGAATTTTTTAGCAGAAGAAATTGCCAATGGTGTGACTGACTTCGAGCAAATGGCTCAAGACTTGCCGGCCTATTTAGCTCGGGAAGATGTTCAGAGCACGATTACTGAAAACCTGAATCAAATTTTAGATGTAAGCCAATTGAACAACCAAATTAATACGGCTCTGCAAAGTTATATCCAAACGACTTTATCCAGTTATGTGACACAGGTGATGAGTAGTTTACAAACACAGCTAACCACGCAGATTCAAAACCAGACGGCCAATCTACTGGCACAATTGCCTCAGCAAATCCAAAATGCTATTACGATTGACCAAACGGCGATTGCTTCAGCCTTTCAGTTGAACATGTCAGAAGACGATATTTTAGAATTAATGAACACAATTATGAATCCAATTCAAAGTACCTATGAGCAAAATTTGCAGCGACTTGGCTATGCCGATCCAACAGCACCAGCACAAATCAATCTATATTCTTTGGATTTTAATGCCAAAGCTGAAGTCGAAAACTTTTTGCAAACTTATAATCGTCAGGTGGAGGCGGATGACGAGAAAGAAAAAGTTATTCGTTACACTGATTTAGTCGGGACCATGATGTCTTCTGTGACAGATATTGTGGATACAATTAGCTATGCATTAGTGGCTTTTGTTTCGATTTCATTGGTCGTTTCCTCAATTATGATTGGTGTGATTACTTATATTTCTGTATTAGAACGGAAAAAAGAAATCGGCATCCTACGGGCAATTGGTGCTAGCAAACGGGATATTCGGCGGGTCTTTAATGCCGAAACGCTGATTATCGGTTTTATCGCTGGATTAATTGGTGTGACGGTCACTTATCTTTTAAGCATTGTCGCCAATCTGATTGTCTATGAGCGTATGGGGATTGAAAATATTGCCCAGCTGCCGATTGAAGCTGCCCTGATTTTAATCGGCATCAGTATGTTGCTGGCCTTTATCTCCGGTTTATTCCCATCATCAGCGGCTGCCCGCAAAGATCCGGTGGAGGCTTTAAGAAGCGAATAGCTCACCTTTCAAGACAGCCAAAAAATTTTTTTCAGGCCTCAACTTTTTCTGGGTAGCTGCTAGATTTTACCAGCAGCGACTGAAAAAGTTGAGGTCTGATTTTTTGCGCTGAAAAATTATTTTTTGTTTGAAAAAACAATGTTATACTTTTTTTGTAGAACAATAACTGGAAAATCTAAAAAAAGTATTTAAATTTGAATAATGGGGTGGGGAAATGGCAGTTTTTGGCATTGATTTGGGAACGTCTAATAGTTTAATCAGTTTTTGGGATGGAGAAAAAGTACAAATTGTCCCCAATCAGCACGGCGAAGTCTTAACGCCTTCTGTTGTCAGCATTGATGAAAATGGTGAAGTCTTGGTGGGGGCGATTGCAAAAGAGCGTTTGATTACCCATCCCATGCAGACAGCAGCAGCCTTTAAACGATTTATAGGAACGCAAAAAAAATATCTGCTGGGGGAAAAAGAATTTAGCCCCGTCGAGCTGTCGGCTTTAATCCTGCGTTCATTAAAGGCTTCAGCGGAGGCCTATTTGCATGAACCCTGTGAAGAAGCGATTATTTCTGTGCCGGCCTATTTCAATAATATTCAGCGGGAAGCCACGATGGAGGCTGCAAAATTGGCTCATCTCAATGTCAAGCAGCTAATCAGTGAGCCAACAGCGGCAGCAGTAGCCTATGGACAGCAGACGACAGATAAAATGATTTTGGTTTTGGATTTAGGCGGCGGCACCTTTGATGTCTCCTTGCTGGATTTATTTGATGGAATCATGCAGGTCGAGGCGATTTCAGGAGATAATTATTTAGGCGGTGAAGATTTTACTGAGCTGTTAATCAAAGATTTTCTGCAGGGGCATCCTAATTTAGCTTTAACTCCGACAGAGCGGGGCGTTCTTTATCGCCGCATGGAAGCAGGCAAAAAATTGCTCAGCAGTAACAGTGATTTTTCAACTGTTTTTCAATTCGGGGAAGAAGAATATCTTTACCAGCAAACGCCAGCTGGTTTCCAAAAACTCTCTGAGCATTTGTTCAATCGCTTAAACTTGCCGATTATGCGGGTCTTAAAGGACGGCGGCATTAAGTTAAGTGATTTGGATCAGGTTATTTTAGTTGGCGGAGCTACCCGCAGCGATATGGTGCGGCAATATTTTGCCAAAATTTTAAAACAGTTTCCCTTCAGTGAGATTAATCCCGATGAAGTTGTTTCCATCGGAGCTGCGATTCATGGTGGAATTAAAGACCAAACCTTTAAAGAAGAGCTGATTTTAACAGATGTCAGCGCCCATTCCTTAGGCGTCGAGACTTCCCAGCAGACGGCAACCGGCTATATCCATGATATTTTCTTTCCAATCATTGAAAGAAATACCACGATACCCGTTAGCATTCAACATCCTTTTGGTACCTTACGGGAAAACCAAAAGACCATTCGTTTTGGAATTTATCAAGGGGAGAGTCCCAAAGCCAGTGAAAATTTAAAAATCGGCGAGCTAACGATTCCGTTGCCAAAAGGTACGAGGGAGGATTATTTGGTGACTTGCCGTTTTACTTATGACAACAATGGCGTTTTAGAGGTTGTCGCCCAAGATCCAGCAACGGGGCGAGAAGTCACGACAGTAATTGAGCAAAATCCCGGGAAACTTAGTGAGGCTGACATTCAAAAATCATTGAAAAAATTTACTGAACTCAAAATTTTGCCACAGGACAAAGCAGAAAATCGTTTGCTAGTGGCTCGGCTCGAGCGTTGGTATAGTGAAAGTTTAGGTGATGAGCGCCACTTTGTTCAGCAGATGCTGTTGGATTTTGATAGTGCATTGATTGGGCAAAATCCGACCACTATTCGCAATCTTTATCGAAAAATCAGCAAAATTGTCGAAGAGTGGGAAGGAAGAAGTTTTCTATGACCGGTCGTAAAGATTGCTGGCAAATTCTTGAGATTGCCGCTACCACAGACGAGAGAACTATCAAGAAAGCTTATGCGAAAAAATTGAAAGCAATCAATGTCGAGGAAAACCCAGTCGAGTTTCAAGAGCTGAAGGCAGCTTTTGATGCTGCCCGCACGTATAACCCGACTAAAGAACTCGATGAAGAATTTATCGACAAACAGACTGAAATAATTGAGTTTACTGTTGAGAATTTTGAAGTACCTGAGAACGCTCCCAACATTTCTTTGAGTGAGTTTGAAAATTTCCGAGTCGCTTTTCGAAGGTTTAAAGGCAATGAAAATTATTACCATAAGGTTATTCTTTGGCAAGTTTTTATTAAAAAAAATATGCCGCAGGAATTAGCCGCGATTTCAAAAGTTCTCGAGTATTTAAAAAAATTTTTGGCAAGCGAATACTTGGTCCTATCGCTACCTATTAGAAGATTTTTATTGGACCTGTGTCAAGATGTATCCGTGAAGAAGAACAAGCAGGCTGAACTTCAATGGAAGCAGGAGATTCTGTACTTTCCTGATTTTGATTTCTCTTTTTTTGCTGAAATACCTAAAAGTCAGCGATATTTATATGTTAAAAATCGCAACCAGATTTATTTGCTATTTTCAAAAGAAAATCGGCTGGCTGAGATTGTCCAACTACTTGCTGAGTGCCGAGAAATTTATGCTTCTGACTATCTATTAGAGGTCTATCAATGCTATTTATTACTTTTTGAAGACCACAGCTTTTTTAAAAAAAGTACATTTGATAAAGTCTATCATCATTTAAGAAGCTTGCCGGATTTTCCCGGTCGCAGACTAATTGTTGACTACATTCGATACCAGTATCACGGGGCTGCTCAAGATGTCAGCCGGCAGGAACGAGAAAAACAAACGAGGGCTTTTTTTCAGCCAGGCACAGAGGAGCTGCCAAAAACTATTTATGAGCTTATTTAGGCAGTGTTGCTTTTGAGAGTGATGACCGTCAGCGGGCAGTTGCCTATCTTACACCTTTTAAAGATTATGACCCACCAGTCTTAACCAAATATGAATTGTCTTATCTAGAAGGCGGCAAACACCTTACGGGAGTTAGTGAACGAATACTACCAGAACAGTTTAAAAAAGGTCATCCCTTCCTGTTCTTTGGTGTGCTCCTTCTTCTGTTCGTTATTTTTTGGTTTCTATAAAATAAAGAAATGGAGCAAATTTGTGGCGACACTTAATGAGTATCAACCAAAAGAAATTTTTCCAAACCTGATTCAGACGGTTGAAAATTATTTTTTTGAGTATAATAAACAAGAAATCTTTGAGCACTCTCTTGAAGTGGCAGAAGCTGCTAAAGCTATTGCCGCAGACTTTAATTTGAATCCTACAGCCGCCTTTGAAGCAGGGCTGCTCCACGATATAAGTGGTGTGATTCCAAATGAAAAGCGACTTCAGATTGAAAACGCACTTAGTTATACTATTCTCCCAGCAGAAAAGACCTTACCGATGCTGCTCCATCAAAAACAATCCAGTTATTTGGCAAAAGCTTTTTTTAATATAAGTAATCCTGCAATTCTCAATGCGATTGCCTGTCATACCACCTTGAAACCTTCAGCAACTCCATTTGATAAATGTCTTTTTATCGCAGACAAAATCAAGTGGGATCGTCCGCAGCCGCCGCCTTATTTGACTGAGCTTGAAGCGGCTCTTAAAAAGTCCTTAGATGCTGCTTGCATAGTTTATCTAGACTGGCTTTATGCAAATGATTTGAAAATTGAACATCCGTGGCTCAAGGCCGCCAAAGAAGAATTGATAAAAGCCTAAAAGAATAGCTAGCTTTCTGCAAACCTAAAAGTGCAGAGAGCTAGCTGTTTTTTTATAAAATAATTGCCAATAAAATTGGGATATAAAACAAGTAAATCAAGACACTCCAGGTCATGCTACTGGCAGCGAACTCTGTATCGCCGCCATAACTGCGGGCTAAAATTGGTACAGAATTTTGCACTGGCATGGAAGACTGCACAATGAAAACTGAGAGCATCAATGCTGGCACTTGGATAAAATGTCCTAATAAAATGACCAGCAGAGGTGAGATAACAAAACGACCGATTAAAACGCCAAAGGTATCTTTAGTGAGGCGAATATTTTTAATACCGGTGAAGAAAATAATGATTCCGATAAAAAACATCGATAACGGAGTCGTCAAATTACCCAGATAACTAAAAAAAGTCGTCGCCATTTGCGGCACCGGCCACTCTAAGAAAATCCAGAGTAAGCCAATCAGAAAACCCATTAACGGTGGCGTGAAAATCTTTTTTAAAGCGGCCGTCGGGTGAAAAGAAACTGTCGCGGCTTCGATTTGTGGATTGTCTTTAGCAATCATAAACACCCCGATTGTCCAAAAAATCGTCGTATTGACAATGTAATAAAGTAAAACATAAGGCACTGAGGCTTCCCCGAAAATTGCCAAATTGATTGGCAAACCGATAAAAATTGTATTGGAGCAGGTGAACATTGTCGAAAATGTTCCAAAGTGTTTTTTCTCAACCTTCATTACTTTGGCATAAAGCAAGCTAAAGCCATAGGTAAGAAGCATTGAAAAAATTGGAATCACCATCCCCGAAAATAGATGGAGGAACTCTTCTCGGGAAAAACTACTCGTAATATTTAAAAACATATTGCAGGGCAGGCCGATATTTAAAATCAATTTAGAAAAGACATCCGCCGTTTGATTGTTAAACCATTGTTTATAGGACAAAAGATAGCCGATAAACATCAAAGCAAAAATAATCAAGATATTAACATATGCACTAACCAAAATTTTCAACCCTTTTCTACCAAACTGATTTTAGTTTAGCGGAAAATGGGGAGGGAGACAAGGGAAAACCGGTTTTTTAGCTGACTAATGAATACTAATAAAAATAGCATAAAGATGATGAAGAGGTCGATAAACTCAGTGAAAGAATTGTTAAAAGTGATTTTATTTGCTACTAAAAAAGCACCGATGACAGTAAGTCACCGACGCTTTTACAGTTTGTTTATGAATATAGGTTTTTACTTCCGCTGCTGCTTGCCAGCATTTCTGCCACGGCCGTTCTTATCACTACCGCCTGCATTGCGATTTTGAATCGGTTCTGCTGGTGTTGGTGTGACATCTTTTCTAGGTGTGACAACTTGTTTTGGCGGATTTTTCTTTAATTCTTCTTGAATTTGGGCTTTGATTTTTGGACGCATCATAACATTGGTAATAAAAGATTGGATACAACTGAAGACCCCACCGACTACCCAGTATAAAGTAACGCCGGCTGGTGCGCTGATGGACATAAAACCAATCATTAATGGCGAAACAATCATCATTGAACGCATGGTTTTCTTTTGTTCCTCCGGCAAGCCAATCATCGAGATAAAGCTTTGGGCTAGATAAGAAAGTCCAGCAATCGCCGCTAAGACGTAACTAACATCACCTAAATTAATACCGAAGAAAACAGAACCGCTGATGCCTTCTGTATAACGAGCCGCAAAATATAACGCAGAGAAAATCGGCATTTGAATAAGCAATGGTAAACAGCCGATACCGCCAAACATGCTCATGTTGTTGGCTTTATACAATTCCTGCATTTCACGATTGGCTTCCAATTGTTCTTCTTGCGAGGTTGCCGCTTTAACTTTGGCGTTAATCGCATCCATTTGTGGTTTGATTGCTTGCATTTTTTCAGACTGAATCAATGATTTACGGGACTGATTGATTCCTAATGGCATGATGATAATTCGCACGATAATCGTGATAAAAATTACCGCCCAGCCAAAGCCCCAACCAAAATCGTTGGCTAAGTACTGCATCAAGCTGCCCATCGGACGGACTAAGAAGCGATAAATTATACCGCTTGTATCGGGATTTCCGTTTGAGTCTGTGCCAACACAGCCAGACAAAGCAAGTAGTAAAGTGACCATCCCGGAGCCAAGTAAGACATTTTTAATTCGATTCATTAGTTTCTTCCTCTACCTTAAATTTCACACTTTTTAACTATACTAAAAAAGTCGCCTGATTTCAATTCAACATTAAAAAATCAGGCGAAAGTCTTAGGTTTTTCTAAGAGTGGAGGTGATACAGGTTTTATCTGTGAAAAAATGCGGTAGGTTAATTAGGATTTTACTTTGACTTGCTAAAAATCGTGGGTGATTACATATTTATTGTGTTTAAAACAGGTTTGATTGGATAGAATAGTGTCTAAAAAATTTATTGTCTATTTAAACAAGCGATAGCTTTTCTTGCCACAAATAACTTATCCAACTATCCAAAGCAAATCCCGTTATTAGTTGTGAAAAAGAAAATTCCTCAAAATTTAGACTGCTTCTATCTAAAATTTATCGATAAGAAACATTAAACTTCTTTCCTTCTTTCAACTCAGGGGCTTCTTCCATGGTCATTTCAGCAACCTTGCCACTAGGGGAGGGGGAAGCTTTTAGGCGCTGCAAAAAGAGCTCCATCACAGCGTCGTCTGCCACGGCTTCGATTGAAACGGAGCCGTCATCTTCGTTCCAAACGGCACCAGTCACGCCTAATTCATCGGCGACCATTTTGGTGGTATAGCGAAAGCCGACACCTTGCACGCGACCTTTAATATTAATTCTCAATTTTTTCATGGGGCACCTCTTTCTTAAATCGTTTTCTTGTTTCTATTATGAAAAAAAAGGGCGCCGATTTCAAGTTTTTTAAAAGGTAGCTTAGAAAATAATCTGCTTTTTTCTGATAGGGCTCCCATGCTATAATAACGCGAGGTGACGTTCATGAAGGAAATTTTATCTACGAAGAATACTTGGATTAAAGAATTAAAAAAATATCAAAAGAAAAAAGTGCGCCAAACAGAAGGAAAATATCTGCTGGAGGGCTTTCATCTAATTGAAGAAGCGCAGAAAAATCAACAGGAAATATCTGCCGTCCTAGTCAATCAGCGGGGCTTGCAGGAATGGCAAGCTTGGCTGGCGGAATTTCCGCCTGAGAAACTTTATTTTGTCAGTGATGCCGTGATGAATAGTTTATCAGAATTACCTACGCCGCAAGGAATTTTAGCGGTGATGGAATTAACCGACAATCAGACGACTGATTTTAGTGGGCGTTGGTTATTATTAGCAGAGGTGCAAGATCCCGGTAATGTCGGCACGATGATTCGTACCGCGGATGCTGCTGGTTTTTCTGGAGTGATTTTAGGGGAAGGCACCGCTGATATATACAGCACCAAAGTTTTACGGAGTATGCAGGGGAGCAATTTTCATTTGCCGATTGTTGAAAAACCAATTTTAGAAGCCATCGAGCTGTTCAAGTCAGCTGGCAGTCCAGTCTATGGAACTGAGTTAAATGAAGCGGCTGTCAGTATGACCGAAGTCAAACCTTTAGAAAATGCAGCTTTAATCATGGGCAATGAAGGACAAGGTCTTCCTCAAGAAATCTTAAATCAGACCGATCAAAACATTTATATTCCGATTTTGGGTCAAGCGGAATCTTTAAATGTAGCAGTTGCAGCTGGCATTTTAATGTATGCCTTAGCACTGAATAATTAATTTTTGTGAAAAGACTGTTGAAATAGAGCTGTAAAAAAATTTCAGTTATCAGCTAAAATTTCGCTGATCTAAAGCTCTTTTCAAAAAATTTAGTTCTATTTGCAGAAGGATTTTCTTTACATTTTTCTTAAAAAGATTAAGGAATCTTAACAATCAAGACCGTTAGAAGTAATTTCATTGGGGGCGTGCTATACTGAGTAAGTGTTAGAATGATTTCAAAATTAAAGGTGGCCTTTGTGAATGACTTTAGCTTGGCAAGATGATAAAGAATATATGTCCTATGTGGAAGATTTGTTAGCAACTGACGAAGTGCAAAAACTGGCAACTTACAAACAACATGTGAATTCAACTCGTTTAGAACACTCTTTAAGTGTCTCTTATTATAGTTATAAATTGGCTAAACGCTGGCATGGCGATGCTCGAGCAACTGCACGGGCAGGTTTACTGCACGATTTATTTTATTATGATTGGCGGACAACCAAATTTGATGAAGGCTCTCATGCCTATATGCATCCACGGATTGCCGTTAAAAATGCTGAAAAAATCACAGAATTGTCTCCGTTAGAAAGAGACATTATTGTGAAACACATGTGGGGAGCAACGATTGCACCGCCTCGTTATAAGGAAAGCTATATTGTAACAATGGTTGATAAATACTGTGCAATTAAGGAAGCTTCCGAGCCCTTCACGCAAAATATGCGGAGCAAGTGGCAACACATTTTTGCCCGAAATTAAAAAGTTTACCGAGGAAAATCGAATGAGATTTTCTTCTTTTTTTGTTCTAATTGGAGAATTCTTCCTTGAAAATTTCGACAAATAAGCTTAAGATGACGGAGAATTCAAAAGTTTGGAGGAATTATGGTGGAGCTTAATTATTTAATTGTGGCTGCCTTTGCCTTTATTGGCGGAAATGTGCGCTACTTAGTCGGCTTTATTTTCCCAAAAATTGGTGATTTTCCAATCGGCACATTGATGGTCAATCTTGTTGGCTGTTTTCTGTTTAGCTGGCTGGTAAAACATATTATGGTGGACCGGGATTGGAATGGCCGGTTAATTCTTGGCGTCGGCACTGGTTTTTGCGGAGCTTTGACAACTTTTTCTTCCTTCGCTTTAGATGCAGCACAATTATTGTCGGGAAATCATTATTTGTTAGCTGTGATTTATTTAGTGGCTTCAATTTTTGGGGGATTGTTGATGGCATTTCTCGGTGAATATATGTACTCACCAAGGAGGCTAGCCCAATGAACTTTCTTTTAGTCGGCACTGGCGCTGCGATGGGGGCTTTGATTCGCTACAGTATTAATTTACTATTTGAAAAGCTGCCGCATCCTTACCCCTTTGCTACCCAAATCATTAACCTTAGCGGGGCCTTTTTATTAGGCATTTTTGCAGGAATGAATTTATCTAATAGCTTATATTTATTATTGGGAACGGGTTTGATGGGGGGCTACACAACTTTTTCGACGCTAAATTTTGAGCTGTTTATTTTATTAAAGGAAAATCGCAAATTATTTTATTGGTATTTTACGATTACGTATGTGGTGGGAATTGTCTTTTGTTTCGCCGGTTTAGTTGTTGGAAAAGTCTTAGCCTAACATTTGAAAAATTTAAAAAAATTAATCCCAGCGCTTATCAGATTCTTGATAAGGACTGGGATTTTTTTATGAAAAGAGTAGACTGATTAAAGCAAAAAGTATTACGAAAACTAAGAAAAATAAAAACACGGCGATATGGCGCTTTTTATTTAAAGCGACAATGGCGACAAACTCCCGCAAAAAAGCATTGGGTAGATAATAGCCGGCCGTTTTGGCACCAATGCCGTCTGCTTTGATTTGGGCTTGGCGAGCAAATAAGCCCGCCCGAAAAATATGGAAATTATTCGACGTAAAAATTGCATTGTAGGGTTGTTGGGAACCGGCGTCCATAATTTCTTTGGAGAACTTCATATTTTCCAAGGTGGTTCGTGAGTTGGTTTCCATCAAGATATCCTCAGCGGCAATCCCTTGTTCAATGGCATAGGTCCGCATCGCTTCAGCTTCTGAAACACTTTCATCGCTACCTTTACCACCAGACATTAAAATCATCGGGGTCTTCATGGTCGCCCGCTTTTGGGCTTTATAAAACTGAATCGCCTTATCAATTCGCTTCGCTAACAACGGAGTAACGGTTTTACCATCAATCAAACCGGCTCCTAAAACAATAATATAATCTTGATTGTATTTTGGGCGGTTAAACTGATAAAGGACTGATATTGTCAGGAAATTGTAAAAGACGACAAAGAAATAGCCCAGCATCAATGGCACAATGAAAAATAAAATTGCTACCCAATCCGGCAGATGGGAGAGGACAAAGAGTTCAATTAAAAGAAAAACCGTCAGACCAATGCCTAAAAGCAGCGTCAGCAGATTCGCTAGAGAAAAGGATTCTTTTTTTAAGACGAGATAACTGTTCCAATATAAAAAGAGAATCAGGGCGTAAATGCCAAAGGCCAAGGTAAATAAAATGGCCAGACCAATCACTGACAGCAACCCGCCGAGAAAAATACTTTGGGCCTCAAACATGACAAACAGCAGGTAGCTACCAAAACTCATTAAGAAAAAATTGAAAAGTAAGCCATTCACTAGCCGCCGCTTTTCCCTAAAATAGCTCAAGGCAAAGATGCTGAAAAAAACTGACGGCAGCAAGAAATAATAGCTGCCTTCACGAAATTCCAAAAATAAGGTGTAAGCCAGCAACGATAAGCCTGAAAAAAGCAGAATATAAAAGAAGCTGCTATTTATCAGTTTCTTTCGCTGCCAAAAATAAATGCCAATGACACCCAATAGGTATCCGATAAAAAAAATAATTTCTAAATTAAAATTCATAACCAAGCTCCTGTACTCAATGAACTGACAAGTAAATCTCTGTCTGCTTTATAGTATAGCAAAAAAATCTTTGAAACAATAAAAAAATGGTGTACTACAAGACTTTTTCCAGATGTCTTAGCCAAAATATTTTTTCGTCATTTTTGTTGCTAAAATTCTTAGGAGCATCTTTTAATGCTATTTGATTAATTTAGAAAAAAATTGCCTGATTAAATTTTCAGTAGGCTAGACTTAGGATTTTGATTCCAACGGTCAGTTTAAGAAAATCCTCTGTGAAGTATTCAATTTTTACATACAAACAAAAAGCAGATAGCAGCTTATCAATCAAGCTTGCCATCTGCTTTCTATGTGTAAAAGCTTAAGTTTAGTTCTTTTAACCAATTAAATCATTGAGCCAGTTTGTAAGGCTACGGGCGATTCTGATGAAAAAATTCGCCTTAAGCACTTCTTGAGTGGTGACTAGTTCAACTGTTTGGACATTGTCCGCTTCATTGAGATAACCAAGGGTGTCATCGGGGTTGGTGACAGTAGCGGTGCCGACAGTCAGGCCGTTACTGACTGGAGCCGCTAATTCATTGTCAGTGACTAATGAGTCATCTAAGCTAACATCATAGGCAACGTTACTTGAATCGGCGCCATTTTTTACCCATAAAGTTACGCTACCTTCAACGGTAATCGGCACAGTCATTTCTTCGCCATCAGGTACAGCCAAAGTTTCTAAGTCGGGAACTGTTGCATCATCAAGACTTATTTCCTGACGGGACCAGGTGTTGTAGCAATAATCCATCAGCAGTCCCGTTTGAGTAAAACGGGCGCCGGTATCTGTATCAGTGCCACCAGCATTTAAAATGACGGTGATAACACGAGTGCCATTTTGTTCCATGGTGCCGACAAAACATTCGCCGGCAAAATCAGTTGTGCCGGTTTTTAAGCCATCGACGCCGGCTTTTTCATATAAAAAGCCCGGCAGCATCCAATTCCAATTGGTCATTTCTGTTTCAGAAGCCGTGCCGGCCGAAAAAACCATTGAAGTTACCGAGGTGGTTTCTAAGACTTCCGGAAAATCATTAATTAAATGCTGAGCAACAATCGCCACATCTTTAGCGGACATCATATTTTCATCATCGGCAGCACTGCCGGGATAAATATTTTCCCCAAGATAAGAATTATTCAGACCTGAGCTGTTGACGATTTTTGCATCGTCAATGCCCCATTCTGTTAATTTGGCCTTCATCATATCGACAAAATTTGACTCACTGCCGGCGATATATACACCCATTGCGGCAACTGCGGCATTGGCCGAAGCGATTAAGCCTGCTTGATAAAGTTCTTGAACGGAATAAGTCTGATTGGTATATAAAGGAACATTTGACAGCTCCCAATTTAAACTCAAGGCGCCGGTGTATTCAGAAATGGGCACCTGATCTTCCCAAGAAATCGTGCCATTGTTCACACTCTCTAAAATTAAATAGGTGCTTAAAATTTTTGTGACAGAGGCGATGCCCACTGGGGTTTCACCATTTTGATCATATAAAATTTTGCCGGTTTCGGCATCGATAGCAAACGCAGCGCCAGCATTGACAGAAAAGTCGCTTTCCTCTGCTTTGACCGCAAGCGGACTGACAAACAATACCGTAACAAAGGCTAGTAACCAAGCAATAATTTTTATTTTTTTATGGGCCATTTCCAAACTCCTTAGATGAATCGTGCCATTTTTTTCAGACAACATACTTATTTTAAAATACCGTTTTTAAGTGTATCAAAGCTGACAGGGCTAGGCAAGCCGTGAGAACAAACTTAATAAAAAAGTTTGAGAAGATTAGGGAAAAACGCAAAAAAATCTGCAAATACGAGTCAAGCCGCATTTGCAGATTTTTATTTATTTTTCGTTTTAACGGTCATCTTTTTTAATTCTAACAGGTACTTTTTGACGTTGACTTTCTTGATTGGTATACAGCACAAGTCCGAAAAGTGACAGGCCGCTTAATACAACTAAACTTAAGACACTAAAAATAATTTCCATAACTTTCCCTACTTTCTATCTTCCAGTGAATGTTCACTAGTCCTTCATTTCTTAAATACATTATAACATGACTTTTGTTAACTCTACATGAATTTGCCCGTAATTTATGAAGAAAAAAGCGTTTTAATAAAATGTTAAGAATCCGTCTTAGAAAATAATTGTTACGAAAGAGATATTAAAGAGGCTAGCGATAGGATGGGTGCTAGCCTCAAAGGAAAATGAAAAAAGATAATTGGATTAGGTTGGGATTACCTATGTCAAAAGAATAAAACAAGTAGCTTAAATGAAACTTAAAATAAGTTAGTTGCTTAAAAATAATTTGAAAAAAATTTGTAATGACAACTTTTCGCCAAAATCTAACGTGAATTTTTCATTTTTGAAAAATGGTAGAATCAGGCGACTTTATTCTTTAGAGTGGACCAAAGCTGCTGATTTTTTTCCTTTTGCAACACACGGCTGATGACGACAAAGGCAATTGCAAAAGTGGTTAAAATTAGGGCATTGACGGCAGCACCTTGATAAAAACTAGAATCATACTGACTGGTTTCGGCAATCTGACTGTTTAAATCAACAAACCAGTAGGTCGGGGTGAACATCGCAATATTTTTAACAAAGCCCGGCAAGTATTCCACTGGAACTAAGACACCGCTAATAAAACAGCTGCCCAGAATATAGATGTTGTTGACGATGGTAATCACCATGTCTCTTTTAGAAAGCTGAGCAATTAATTGTGAGAAGGCGACTGCTGTCAAAAAGAACAGGCCGCTGCTTAGACAAAAAAGCAAGGTAGTGAAGGAAAATACCATACCAGTAATCACAAAATTATAAGTTAAAAAGACCAACAGGGTAATCAAGCTAAAGAGCAAGAGGCCTTTTCCCAACTGTCCATTAAAATTTTTAGCGGAGAGCGGAGCCAACCGATTCCGTTCACGGATTTCTGGGCGGTTAAAACTTAAATAAATCGTAGCAATCCCGGAAAAGATTGTGGCAAAAAGTCCATAAGCCAAAAGATTATAGATATTGGCAGCTGTTTGGCGCCAGTTGTTCTCAGCATAAGTCGAATCGCTGACCAGTGTTCCGGTAATTTTCAGATTCTCAGCTGTTTGTCTTAATAAAACAGGGAGTGTCTCCTCTGGCTGTACTTCATTTAAAGTCTGCAAAGTATTGAGATATTGATTGACTCGCGTTTCTAAAAAGCTTGTTCCAAAACTACCTGGTTGCGTTTGGACTGCTAGTGTTGCATTCGTATTTCCCAGCAGAAAATTTTCACTAAAGTTAACTGGAATCGTTAAAATGTAATCTGTTTTTCCAAAATATAACGCGTCATCACGGGCTTTTTGATTATCCGCCAAAGTAACTAGCGTGCTCTGGCTCGCCAGATAATCTGATAAGCTTTGGCCGATGTCTCCTTGATCGTGGTTATAGATGGTAATTTTTGAATTGGTTAAATCCAGGGTAGGGTTGTCCGTAAAATTTCTTGCATTAAAACCGGAGATTACCACATTGATTAAAACAATCAGCAGCAGACTCCAGCGATTTTTTTTGATGATATAGAGCATGGCTTTAAAGATACTCATACTGTGCCCGCCTTTTAAAGAGAAATTCGCTGAGGGAGAGCAGGGCTGCCAAAGCGATGAGACAAAAGAGATTCACATAAAAGGAATCCAACGATTGATAGTAAAGGAGCTGATAAAAACTTTCGCTGATTAGATTAACAGGATTTAAATAGTTTAAAAACGGCAGATATTCGGCAATTAAATCCCGTGGATAAGAACCGAACATACCGGCAAATAAGCTCATAAGCATTGTGAAGGCTAAGCCGACATTTTCTTGTTGAAGGAGGGGAATCTTCAAACGATTAGCAAGAAAGGCCCCTAAAACGAGCGCATTGTATGAACCGAGAGCGGCAACCACTAAAATCCATTGCCAACGGGAACCAAAGTTGACTTGATAGACCAGATTGAAAAAGCCAATGACCAAAAGAATTTCTACAAAAAATATGGTAAAGGCAGCACAAGTGTTGGCGGTATTGACCAAAAGCTTATTGGCAGGAATCAGCGAAAAGCGAATGCCGCTAGCTGATTTATCGGCCTGCTCATCCACGCTATTTTTCAAGCCCCAGAGAAAGCCAAACATGCAGGCCATGCCAATCAAAGTGAAAAAGTAAAAACTTTTTTGATCGTTGGCCGAAAGTTCTCTATCTGGTTGCAAATAATTTGTCGGCTCCAAAAACTTAGCCAACTGTTCATCAGAAACTGTTTGACCAGTTGCAGTAATTTGTGCCAGCAAATTTTGTTGCTGCAAAAATTGATCTAAAAAAGCTTGCAGCAATTTTTGTGGCGTTTGATCGGAATTAATTTGCAGAGAAATATCCTGATCAGAAAAATAATAAATCCCGCTGACTTCGCCTTCTTCTAACGCTTGTTGTGCAGCTTTTTCGCTCATGGAAACCGGCTTGAACAATGCCGTCCCTTGATTGTCGATGCTGCTGAGGGCTTTTGCAAATGGGCTTTCTTCAGGAGTAACTTGACCGACAAAAGCGACATCACTAGCAGTTACGACTTCAGCATTGTCAATATTGCCAAAGGCCGCTTGGAAAAACCAACCGAGAATCAACGGAAACATCAGAGTCCAAAACAGTAGGTCACGTCGTTGCAGTAAAATTTTTAAACGAAAGCGATATAAGTGCTGAAACATCCAATCCCCCCTTTAATCCCGCAAGGCTTTGCCGGTAATTTCTAAAAAGACATCGTTTAAAGTAACTTCTTGGGTATGAATACTGCCAAAATCAAGCTGCTGAGTGCTGAAAAAACTCAGCAGTTCCAATAAAGTTTTCTTTAAATGAGTGGTGTGTAACGTCAGAAAAATCTGGTCGTATTCTGTTTCGATAATATCGGGTTGGGCAGCTAAATATTTTTTCAAGGAATCGCTGAAAAAAGGTAGCTCAATCACTAATTTTTCCGTGGTGCGAATCATTTGCTTCAGCTCTTCTTTGCTACCTTCAGCAATAACTTCCCCTTGATCAAGAATCACAATATGATTGCAGAGACTCTCGACTTCCTCCATATAATGAGTCGTGTAGACGATGGTCGCACCTTGCTCATTTAAAATCCGAATGCTTTCGAGAATTTTATTGCGGCTTTGCGGGTCGACAGCGACAGTCGGTTCATCTAAAAAAATTAATTCTGGTTTATGCACAATGCCACAGGCAATATTTAAGCGGCGCTTCAAACCGCCGCTAAGCTTAGCGGGAACAAAATTACGAAATTCCTCTAAGCCGACTAACTCGATGACTTCAGCTACATGCCGTTTACGAGTTGCTTTATCAGCAATATAGAGTCCGCAGTAGTAATCGATATTTTGCTCGGCGGTCAGCTCTAAAAAGACAGCGACTTCTTGGGGAACCACGCCAATACGCCGTTTTAAATCATATTTATCAGGGGCCATCTCTTCGCCAAATAATTTTATCGAACCCTTGTCGTAGCTTAAAAGCGAAAGCATGCAGTTGATGGCCGTACTTTTACCACTGCCGTTTGGCCCTAATAGGCCAAGGCGTTCTCCTTTTTTGACCTTCAAGTTAAAATGGTTTAAAGCCATCAAAGAGCCATACCGTTTCACGAGATTCTCAACTTCAATAATCATTCAGCTACCTCTTTTCTTTTTCTTGTTACTATGACTATAATAAATAAAATCATGCTAACCTAGTGTCTGCAGGCCAAACAGCAGGTGACAATTGTCACATTAAGGAGCCCTATGAAGCAGTTACCCTATCAAAATATTTGGGAAAATAGTTTTTTTCTGCTCTTTGCAGTCTTTCTATTAGTCGGACAAGTTGCCGCAGGAATCATTGTTCTGTGCTTATTAGCAACCCTGATTCTTTGTGGACTGATTTATTTAAAGCCTGTGAACTTTCTAAAAGAAATTCTCGTTACTTTTTTTCTGGCAGTGGGATTATTTTATCCGCTATTAATCGTTTTTTTACCAACGGTGACCGGTTTTTATCTAACCGTCACGCCGCAAAAAAATTGGCAACAAATCAGTCTTGTCCTGATGACCGGGACAGTTTTGTTGGCCGACTTGTCCAGTCAATTGAAAATTTTAGTTTTATTATTGATGGTAGCCAGTAGCTATTTGACTTGGCGCCGCCTGTTGCAAACCAACATTCAGCAAAATTATTTGCGGTTAAAAGATGATAGTTGGGAGCAACAGCATATCTTAACAGAAAAAAATAGCCAGCTGCTGGCCACCCAAGAACAATTGATTGAATTGGAAATCACTAAAGAGCGCAACCGTATTGCTAGAGACATCCATGACAATGTCGGGCATCTATTATCCAGTGCGCTTCTGCAATTGGGAGCTATTCAGACTTTAAATCAACAAAAAAATTTACAAGAGCCCTTGTCATTATTGAACGACACAGTCAATCAGGGCATGTCTAGCATTCGCAACAGCGTACATAATACCTATCAAATTTCTGTCACATTAGCTGACGGTTTGCAGTTACTCCTGCAGGATTTTTATGGAGCTGAGGTGAAAGTTAGCGGTAATTATCGCGATTTTCCGCAAGAGTATGCTCAGCCTTTGCTAATGATTATTAAAGAAGCTCTAGCGAATGTTATGAAGCATAGCAACGCTGACACAGTGACGATTGAGTTTAGTCAGCTGCCAGCGTTTTACAAATGCACGATTCAAGATAATGGAAGCTTACAGAAAACGAGTCAGTCACAGGGCATTGGATTTTTGAGTATTCAAAAACGCTTGGAAGATTTTGCCGGGCAACTGCATACTCACGCCAGTGAAAAAGGATTTTCGTTACAGGTTATCTTGCCGAAGCTGGATAAACCCAAAGAAGATGAGGAGGAAGTTGAATGATACAAATTGTGGTCGTTGACGATGATTATCTAGTCACTACTTCTTTAAAAACGATAGTTGAGGCTGAGGGCAAGATTCAGGTGGTTGCCAGCGGCCATTCTGGACAAGAGGCGGAGGCGCTTTATCAAAAATGGCAACCAGATGTCCTTTTATTGGATATTCGGATGGCAGAAGGCAGTGGGATTCAAGCTGCTGAAAATATTTTGACTGCCAATCAGCAGGCAAAAATTTTATTATTGACGACTTTTTCTGATGAGGAATATATACAAAAAGCTTTAGAAATTGGTGTCAAGGGCTATTTAATTAAACAAGATTTGTCGGCAATTGTGCCGGCAATTTTAGCGGTGGTCAATCAGCAGGTTGTCTTTGGCAGTCAGATTGTCGAAAAGCTGCCGAGTATTTTAAAACCGGCAGCGGCTAATCCTGATTTTTCTTTATCTGAACAGGAGGAAACAATTTTAATTCAAGTGGCCAACGGACTGAATAATAAAGAAATAGCCGCTGCCTTATTTCTCAGTGAAGGGACCGTTCGCAATTATATCAGCCGTCTATTGGATAAATTGGACTTGCGGGATCGCACGCAGCTGGCTGTTTTTTACTATCGAGAATACAGCAAATAAAAAAACACCTCGGAAATTTTACAAGCCAGCTGACATGATTTCAACAGTTAGATTAAGATTCTAGTTGATTGAAGACACGTAACAGCGTTGTAATTTCTGAGGTGTTTACTTGTTAGGGAACAATAATTTTGACAGTCTTGACTCCCGGCAATTCCACAATCCGGTAATTTTCCTTTTGGACAAAATGACCTTCCACACCAAAGCGCCTTTTTAAATCGCTCAAAATTTCTTGGTCGGTCCATTGGCGGGCCGGATAATGTTGGACTAAATTTTCGCTGATAACAAAAACAAAGTCATGGTTTAAGGCAATGGCAACTGCCTCAGGTAATTTTTCTAAATAATTGGCTTGCATTGGACACCTCCATCTCAGTCTATTTTAACGGATATTTTTGGTTCTTGCACAAATTTTGCTGACAATTGAGCCTTTTTTCGGTACACTAGCTCTTAGGTAAAAAACAGAAAAGAAGGTCGTTCATTTTGGATATTTATTTAAAAAAAGCAATTATGCATTTAATCGATAGAGAAAGTAATTTACCCGTGTTTTCTCAAGTTGAATTAGACTTGACCACCGAATATATTCGGGATTTTTTAACGAAAAAAATTACTAAGGTTTCTTCTGCCCAGACCAAAACTGGGATTTTAGCAGAAGACAGTTCAGTTGCAGAATTATTGCAAACTGTCTCTGAGGATTTTATCAGTGTCAGCGAAAAATTGACGGAGCGCTGGTTTGGCTTTTATGGACAGAGTGAAGATGGCCCCAGTGCCGATATTTTTGTCGTGCTCTATGAAGAAGACACTCAGCTTTATTTGGCTTTCTTAAAGGCCAACTATCACGAAGCTTATACCCATTATGTCGATAGCGAGACTGGGGCGATTGAGAATAAATTGATTTTAAATCGCGGCATTTTGGGTTCTAAAACTCAAAAGGCGGATGAAGCGCTGATTGTCAACGTCAGCAATTTAAGTTTTGAGCTGATTGAAAAACGCTACACCTTTTCCGGCGAGAAAAAAGCCTATTTTTCTGAATCTGTGATTGAAACGCAACCAGCGCCTTCCCTTGAGGAAAATACCAAAGTCATAAAAAAAGTTGCCAAGCAAATCGGTAAAAAATTTGATGAAGATGAATTTGAAATCTTAGCCGATGTTAAAGAGGCGATGTATGACAGCATCGAGGAAACCGGCTTTGTTGAAGCCGAAAAAATCGCCCAAAAAGTTTTCAAGGATAATATCTCCGCCCAAATGGCCTTCAAAGAAGAGGTTAAAGAGGCTGGCTTTGTTGAAGAATTACAGCCGGTCAAAGAGATTCAGGAAATTTCCGAAAAGCGCTTTGGCAAACAAAAATTCAAACTCTCCAATGGAATTGAATTGATTGTGCCAGTGGATGTTTACCGCAATCCAGATTTCATTGAATTTATGAATAATCCAGACGGAACGGTTTCTGTCATGATTAAAAATGTGGATGAGGTTATTAATCGTTTGTAATAATTATCGAAAAACAACAATGATTGGAATAAATTGACAAAGCGAACGGATTTTCTTTCTGGAAGATAAATTAATTTTGTGATTAGCGGAAGTCCACAAAGGACGGCCATCCTAGTAAGCAAAATAAATTTTTTATTCAGGATTTTACAAATTTGTCCGCTATTTGTCATAGTCTGACAAATGAAGTTTTTTCTTTCTTGCTTGTTGCACAATTTTTCGTTATACTTATCTAAGTTAATATATTAACAGATTAAGGGGCTGGCGATATGCTGGAAACAAACAAGGAAAAATTAATCGCTCTTGGCAAAAATGTCGAAGCAGCTTGGCTAGAAGACAAATTGGCCTATTGTGTGACGCAAACCGAAAAAAATATGCTTCGTTTTAAGGAAAAGTTTCCCTCGGCATCTGCAACGAATGGTATTTATCGAATAAAAGAGAATGACGATTGGACGAACGGGTTTTGGACTGGCATGTTGTGGTTAAGTTATCAGCTGACCACTGATAAAAAATTTTATCTACTAGCCAAACAAAATCTAATCAGCTTTCAGCAACGATTGGCAGATCATTTTGTTTTAGATCATCATGACATTGGTTTCCTATATAGTTTATCAGCGGGAGCAGACTACAAAATTACCGGAGATCCACGGGCAAAAAAGATTTTCTTAGAAGCGGCTGATGTTTTGGCGCAGCGTTTTCAGCCAAAGGGTAATTTTATTCAAGCTTGGGGTAGATACGGCGAAGCTGATGAATATCGACTGATTATTGACTCACTGATTAATTTACCGTTGCTTTTTGAAGCTAGTCAGATTTCAGGAAATTCTCAATATGCAGAAATTGCTGAAAAACATTATCAGACACTGTTGAACACCGTTATTAAGCCCGATGGTACGACTTATCACACTTATTATTTTGATCCAAAAACAGGTCAGCCAACTTATGGTGCTACCCATCAAGGCAATCAAGATGATTCGATTTGGGCGCGGGGCCAAAGCTGGGGTGTTTTAGGAATACCATTGAATGAAAATTTCAGAGAATCGCAGCCATTCCCACAAATTTATTCTAAAATTGTTGATGCTTTTTTGGAAAATCTGCCAGCTGATTTAATTCCTTATTGGGACTTTGATTTTACTGATCAACTGCCGGCTGAAAAAGATAGTTCCGCCTTGGCAATTGCCGCTGTTGGTTTGCTAGAAGCAGAAAAGCTAAACGCCTACTCTGATGCTTTGGCCATAGCTAAGGGGATGGTTTATCAGCTAGGTGAACATTATACAGCTGAAAATTTTCCCGAAAATGAGGGAATTCTATTGCATGGGGTTTACGCATATCATCAAGGCAAGGGAATTGATGAGCCTAACCTATGGGGAGACTATTTCTATTTTGAATCCTTGATGCGCTTGTCAAACAAAGAGTGGCAGCCTTATTGGTAAAAAATATAGTTAATGAGGAGAAGATTATGGCGACATTTGAAATAAAACAAGACTTCCTATTAGATGGACAGCCACTAAAAATTATTAGTGGGGCAATCCATTATTTTCGTATGACACCAGCTCAATGGGAAGATAGTCTATATAATTTGAAGGCTTTAGGAGCAAATACAGTTGAAACTTATATTCCTTGGAATCTTCATGAACCAACGGAAGGCAACTTTGATTTTTCTGGTATTAAGGATATTGTAGCTTTCGTTAGACTGGCTCAAAAAATGGATTTGTTAGTTATTTTGCGGCCTTCAGCTTATATATGTGCAGAGTGGGATTTTGGTGGTTTACCAGCTTGGCTCTTAAATTATCCTAATATCCGATTGCGTTCAACCGATGCAATATTTATGGAAAAAGTCAAAAATTTTTTTGCAGTTCTACTACCTAAATTGCTACCTTTGCAGATTACTGAAGGTGGCCCTGTCATTATGATGCAGCTTGAAAATGAGTATGGCTCCTATGGTATGGAAAAAGAATACTTGAAGCAAACGAAAAAAATTATGGAAGACGGTGGCGTTACCGTGCCTCTGTTCACAGCGGATGGGGACTGGCAGGAGGTTTTGGACGCTGGTAGTTTGATTGAAGAAGATGTTTTCGTCACTGGTAATTTTGGCAGTCACTCGAAAGAAAATGGCGCTAAAATTCGTAAATTTATGGAGCATCACCATAAAAAATGGCCTTTGATGTGTATGGAATTTTGGGATGGCTGGTTTAATCGTTGGGGTGAAGCTATTATTCGGCGGGATGCTGAGGATTTAGCTGCTGAAGTGAAGGATATGCTAGAGATTGGTTCAATTAATTTGTATATGTTTCACGGTGGAACAAACTTCGGGTTTTATAACGGGTGTTCCGCTAGGGTTGAAAAAGATCTGCCACAGGTCACCAGTTATGACTACGATGCGTTGCTGACAGAATGGGGGGCACCGACTGAAAAATATTTTGCAGTTCAGCGAGCAATCAAAGAAGTTTGCCCAGATGTTTGGCAAGGACAGCCTCGTCATAAAACTCTAGTGAATTTAGGCAGCTATTCAGTGAAAGAGAGTGTTTCCTTGTTTCAGACTGTTGACAAGATTGCTGAAAAAATTGAGACCGCTTATCCGCTCACGTTTGAAAGTGCTGGCAGTGGTTATGGATATTTATTGTATAGTGCTGATTTGAAAAATTATCTTAAGGAGAATCGACTGCAATTAGTTGAAACCAGTGATCGTTCGCAGATATTTATTAACGGAAAACACCATACGACGCAATATCAAGAAACTAACGGACAGGAAATAACTTATCAGGATAATCCTCTAAACGAATTGACCCAAGTGGATATTTTAGTGGAAAATTTAGGACGGGTGAATTACGGCTTTAAACTAAATGCCCCAAGCCAAAGTAAAGGCATTCGCGGTGGCCTAATGCATGATATTCATTTTCATCAAGGCTTCAGTCAGTATGCGCTGGATTTTTCAGCTGCGCAAATTGCGAAAATTGATTACTCAGCTGATGTTGATGAGAAGCAGCCTTCCTTTTATCATTTTGAGATCCAATTAGCTGCTCCCGAGGCTACTTTTATCGATTGTTCTCTATACGGAAAAGGTGTCATCATTGTGAATGGAATCAATCTTGGTCGCTATTGGAATATCGGACCAACTGGTTATCTTTACTGTCCAAAAGAATTCTTGCATCAAGGAAAAAATGACATTGTTATTTTTGAAACTGAGGGAGTAAAAATTGAAAAATTAAACTTTAGTGACCAACCGGTGTATCTATAAAAATAGAAGTAGCAGCTAATCAGCTGCTACTTCTATTTTTGTTTTAAAATATTTCCAGTGCTTGTAACTAATTACGTATTCTGCAACACTTTTATCAGGTAAGAAAGAGGTTTTTACCTGTTTTACAGCAGGTTCTCTGAAACTCAAATGTAGGCTGCTCAAAATTTCGTTATCTTCAGGAAAAGTGATCTCATCTGTTTCCACAGAGGAAACAGAGAATAAATCGATACCAAAGTCTTTACGGATTTTTTCATAGATACTTGAAAAAGCATTCAAGTCTTTTGGCAAAGGCTCTTTAACTAATTTTTCCGGTAAGTAAGAAAGATGAAATAAAAAGGGGGTTTCATCAGAGTAACGCAGACGTTTAATCTCAAAATAATTCTCTTGAGGAAGGAGGCCTAACTTGACTAATATTTCTGGTTCATTTTTTTTGAGAACTGATAAAACTTTAACTTTTTCAGTGTCCAGTGCATGAAGCTCGATATCGGAAAATTTAACGGTTTTTGAGACTCTTGCTTTTGAAACGAAGGTCCCTTTACCTTGTATGCGATAGAGGTAACCCGCATTGGTCAATTCATTTAGGGCTTTCACAGCCGTGATTGAGCTGACCGAAAATTTCTTTTTTAAATCTGCTTCTGAATAAAACTTATCTCCAGGAATAAATTTATGATTTTTAATTTCCTCAAGCAATTCAATTTTTATTTTTTCATATTTAGGAATCATCAAAACGACCCTTTCTACTAATTTTCTCCATCATAACATGTTAACATATTTTTCTCAATTGTAGTAAGAAAGCAAAATAATCTCTTCAAGAAGAAAAATTTCGCTTACAAACTTAATATATTAAAATATTAGGTTTACAAGAAACCAGAAACATGATATATTATGTCAAGAGAGATAACATACTAAGTTGAATTTGTTTAGCTTGGTCAATTTTTACAAGGAGGTAATCCGATGAAAAACATTTTGTTAGTCAGCCACGGGGAAATGGCAGCCGGTGTCAGAAATAGTTTAGAAATGATTATCGGTAAACAAAGTCACCTGACAGTCGTTTCTTTAAAGCCTGATGGAGATAATCGCCAGTTTGAACATGATTTATTGGATAAAATGAAAGCCCTTAACGGACAAACTTTAATCATTGCTGATTTATTAGGAGGTACCCCGGCAAATGTTGCAGTGAAATTATTCTCAGAGTCACCTGATGTTGATATCATTGCTGGTTTGTCTTTGCCCCTAGCAATTGAGGCAGTCATGAATCCAGAAGCAAGTTCCCAAGATTTAGTTGAAATTGCACGGAGTAGCACTATTGATGTTAAAAATAAGTTGTCTGAAACTGAAGGTCAGGCAGCAACTGCAACTAAAATTGATCTGAGGCAATATCAAGAATACGCTGGTTCAGCCAATATTGTTAACGCCCGCATTGATGAGCGTTTAATTCATGGGCAAGTTGCTGGAATTTGGTCGACCAGCTTGGATACGCAACGAATTATTGTTGCAAATGATGAAGCTGCCAGTGATTCGCTTCAAAAGTCATCGCTAAGAATGGCAGCGCCTACTTCGATGCGTTTATCCGTTTTGCCCGTTGAAGAAGCTGCAAAAAATATTGCTGGTGGCAAGTATGGCAAACAACGGCTGTTTCTTTTATTTAAAAATCCAAGTGATGCTCTACGCTTTTTAGAGTTTGGTGGTCCTTTGCCAAATCTAAATGTCGGGAATATGAGTTATAAAGAGGGTGCACGGGAAGTAACCAAAAGTATTCAAGTAATGCCAGAAGAAGAAATGGTATTTATCCAACTTCATGAAAAGGGTACTAATATTACAGCTCAGCTTGTGCCAAATGATCCAATTGTTAATTTTATTGAGAAAATGAAGGGCTAGGAGGAACTAAAAATGCATTTAGAAATTTATCAAATTATTTTAATTACAGTTTATGCATTTATTGCAATTAATGACTCATTGATTTCCAACACGCTAACACAACCAGCCATTGCCGGTATGATTTCTGGTTTGATTATGGGAGATCTGACAACTGGTTTAATGGTAGGGGGAACTCTTCAATTGATGCGCCTGGGAATTGCAGCATTTGGTGGTGCTTCCGTTCCTGATTATTTTACCGGAGCTGTACTGGGGACAGCCTTTGCGATTATCTCGGGTGAAGGAGCGGAGTATGGGATTGGTTTAGCAGTTCCTGTTTCATTACTGATGCTGCAATTGGATGTAGTTGCTCGTTTTTGTAATGTTTTTTTACTCCACAAAATTGATAAAGCAATTGATGCTATGAAAATTAAAAAAATCCCCAAACTGGTACTTTCCGGATCAATTCTTTGGGGCTTAACCCGTGCGGTACCAATTCTAATCATGTTGTTAGTCGGGGATGCAGCTGTCACTGCTTTAACAAATAATATTCCTGAATGGTTGATGACCGGACTGAAAACTGCTGGCGGGGTTCTACCAGTTGTCGGGGTCGGGATTCTCTTACGCTACTTGCCAACAAAACAGTTTATTCCATTTCTAATGTTGGGATTTTTCTTTGCAGCTTATCTGCAAGTACCAATGCTGGGGGTTACCATTGTCGGTCTTGTTTGTGCATTATTAATCTTCAAACGAGACAGTGATAAAGCTAATACTGTTGTAGCAGCTCAAGCAGATAGCAACACAACCTTTGAAGGAGGCTTTGATGGAGATGAGTAGTAAAAAATTAACAAAACAAGAATTGACTGCCATCAGCTGGCGCTATATTCTAGGTAGCCAACTGAACTGGAATTATGAGCGGATGATGAGCTCAGGCTACCTATATGCTATGTTGCCAGCTTTAAATAAATTTTACGGTGATAACCCTGACCAGTTGAAGGATATGATGCATACACATAACCAATTTTTCAACACGAATGCCAATTTTGGAAATCTTATTTTGGGAATTGATTTAGCGATTGAAGAACAAGATGGTTTTAAAGCAAAAGAAACCATCATCGCTCTAAAGACGGCCTTGATGGGCTCATTAGCTGGGGTTGGAGATTCGTTGTTTCACGTTATCTGGGGGACAGTGTTTGGTTCAGTGGCCGGTACCTTAGCTCAAAACGGCTCGACTGTTGGTTGTATTATTTGGATTATTGCCAATATTGCTTTGATGGTGGGGCGCTCTTACCTTTTGCCGCTTGGTTATAAGCAAGGGGTTAAACTGGTAACTACCTTAAAAGATAAGCTTTCTGCTTTCACCAATGCCGCAACCGTTTTAGGGGTTGTTGTGATCGGCGCATTAATCCCTTCTGTCGTTAAAGCCAATGTACCATTTGTCTATACCCATAACGGTGTTGAGTTAGTTATTCAAGATACTTTAGATGCTATTATGCCTTCTTTAGTTCCAGTGCTATTGGTTTTACTGACTTACTGGATGTTGGGGCAAAAGAAATTGAACTCCACAAGAGTTATCTGGATTATTTTATTACTTTCGATTGTTTTAAGTGCAGTCGGTATTTTAGGATAATGAAAACACGCCTTCTCAGTTTTTTGAAGGCGTGCTTTTTTGTCTAATTCAATTGTGTCAAAGCTTGATCCGGCACATCATCTTGGCTGACTTCTTCCCAGCTGATAACGCCTTTGCGTTCATTGACTAATAATTTCAGGTAGGCATCTTTTCTTAACGGATTTTCCCGGCTTTCATGAAGGGTCACATCTTTTTCAGCACCATCTTGGTCGTAAGCCGCTTGATCATAATCATAAAAGGTAAACGTTTCGCCGCTGTCGCTGGTCTCTGTTGATCTTTCACCATCTGTCACAATTTTCGTATAATAAGTATCGCCGCCGTAGTAGTAATTATAAGCAAAATAGCTGCCGCCAATAAAGACTGCCAAAATAGCGATAAAGCCAATTATTTTTTTCACATTCTTCACCTCGTAGACTATTATAAACAAAGCCTATCGAAATGCCATCTTCTCAGCCTATTTTTGGCTAACAATTTTGTTAGATGAAAATAACTAAATTGTTTAGATTCTCTTATGACGAAGGTCTTTAGTTTGTAGATTAGCGGCTTTGTGCTAAACTATGGACTGTAATCTTCTAATGTAGCTTTGAGGTTGTAAAAGAAACAAAATCGCCGGCAGCTTCTGCTGAAAAGTCGTTTTAATTGACTCTGACTAGTTTTGACCTATAATAACATCATAAGCTTCATTTTACGGAGAGAAGCCAACCCTGATTCTTGAAGGAATCAATTTATAGGAGGTATTTTAGATCATGGCAAAAGAACATTATGATAGAAGTAAACCACACGTTAACATTGGTACAATTGGACACGTTGACCACGGTAAAACAACTTTAACAGCAGCCATCACTAACGCTTTAGCTAAAAAAGGTTTAGCCAGCGCACAAGATTACGCAAGTATTGATGCCGCTCCTGAAGAACGTGAACGTGGAATTACTATTAACACTGCCCACGTTGAGTACGAAACTGACAAACGTCACTACGCGCATATTGATGCACCAGGACACGCGGACTACGTTAAAAATATGATTACTGGGGCAGCCCAAATGGATGGAGCTATCTTAGTGGTATCCGCAACAGATGGCCCAATGCCACAAACTCGTGAACACATTTTGCTTTCTCGTCAAGTTGGCGTTAAGTACTTAATCGTTTTCTTAAACAAAATCGATTTAGTAGATGACGAAGAATTGATTGACTTGGTTGAAATGGAAGTTCGTGAATTATTAACTGAATATGGTTTCCCAGGCGACGATATTCCAGTTGTGAAAGGCTCTGCTTTGAAAGCTCTTGAAGGCGATGCCGATTACGAAAAAATTATCTATGACTTAATGGATATTGTGGATGATTACATTCCAACTCCAGAACGTGACACTGACAAGCCTTTATTATTACCAGTCGAAGATGTTTTCTCAATCACTGGTCGTGGTACAGTTGCTTCAGGTCGTATCGACCGTGGTGTGGTTAAAACTGGTGACGAAATTGAAATCGTAGGGATTGCTCCTGAAACTAAAAAAGCAGTTGTAACTGGTGTGGAAATGTTCCGTAAAACTTTGGATTACGGTGAAGCCGGTGATAACGTTGGGATCTTACTCCGTGGTATTCAACGGGATGAAATTCAACGTGGTCAAGTTATTGCAAAACCAGGTTCAATTACACCGCATACGAAATTTTCTGCAGAAATTTACGTATTGACCAAAGAAGAAGGCGGACGTCATACTCCATTCTTTAACAACTACCGTCCACAATTCTACTTCCGGACAACTGACGTAACAGGTAACATTATTTTACCTGAAGGCACTGAAATGGTTATGCCAGGCGATAACGTTACAATTGATGTTGAATTAATTCACCCAATCGCTGTTGAAAACGGAACGACCTTCTCAATTCGTGAAGGCGGCCGGACAGTTGGTTCAGGTATCGTTACTTCAATCGAAAAATAAACATTTTTATCCTGACTCCTTAATGGAGTCAGGATTTTTTTTTGCTAAAAAGTAACAAATGTACTGCAAAATTTGTGAAATTAATTTTAAATTTTACTACTAAATCAGAAATCATAAGGATATAATAAAATAAAAGCGTTTACTCTTTTAAAAAATGTTTGAAAGGGGTTTTAAGATGGTTAGTATATTAAATACTCTGAAGATTTTTAAGGGCGGGGCAGCGGTTCCCCACCATAAAGAAACTGCCGAGTTTTCAACTCGTAAAATTGCGGCACCGGAGATGATCATTCTTCCGTTACAGCAGCATATTGGTGCGACTTGTGAAGCAATCGTCAAGAAAAAAGATATCGTAGCAATCGGACAAGTCATCGCCCAAAGTTCGGCAATGATTTCGGCACCAATTCATGCATCTATTTCGGGAAAAGTTAAACAAATTAAACCGATTTTATTAGCCAACGGTCAGACCTGTGACGCCATTTACATCGAAAACGATGGCGAAAATACTCTTTTTACTCCTGAACAACCACAAAAAATCACAAACTTAACTGAGCTACTCACTGCGTCCCGTAACAGCGGCATAGTTGGTATTGGCGGGGCTGGTTTTCCTCTTCATGCCAAATTAACAATTCCTAAAGAGCAGCAAATTGATTTTTTAGTGATTAATGGAGCCGAGTGTGAGCCATTTATTACTTCAGATTTTCGGGAGATGGTGGAGGAACCAAAGCAAATTATTCGCGGCATTAAAACGGTATTGAAATTTCTTGAAATTCACCAAGCAATTATCGGTATTGAAAAAAATAAACCGCAGGCCCTTGAGGAGTTGCAGGCGGCAATTGATTTAACAGGAGCCAAAAATATTTCGGTGATGGCTTTACCAAGCCGCTATCCCCAAGGGGCTGAAAAAATGCTAATCTACGCAACGACTGGCCGCAAAGTACCGATGGGCAAGCTGCCTTCTCATGCCGGCTGTCTCGTTTTAAATGTTTCCACGATTTCTCAGTTTCAACATTATTTAGAAACCAGTCAGCCATTAACTAGCAAGCGTTTGACGATTGCCGGTGATAATATTAAAAAGCAACAAAATGTGTTAGTGCCTATTGGAATGAAGCTTGCCGATATCATCGAAGACTGCGGAGGTATGTTAGAAGCAGAAGGCAAAGTAATTCTCGGCGGACCAATGATGGGAATTGCTCAATATTCCTTGGAGTTGCCAATTACCAAGCAAAATAACGCCTTGTTAGCTTTCAAAGAAAAATCCGCTGCACTGCCAGAGGAATACCCATGTATTCGCTGCGGACGTTGCGGGCAAGCTTGTCCACTTTCTCTTTTACCAATGCAAATTGAACGGGCTGTCAAGCTCAAGGACGCTCCTGATTTGGAAAAATTACAGGTTGCAAATTGTATGGAGTGCGGTTGCTGTTCGTTTGTATGTCCTTCCAATCGCAAATTAGTCCAATACATGCGTCAAGGAAAATTAGTGCAAAGGGAGGCGGTCAAATGAGTCAGTTGCAAGTGTCAGCATCACCCCATATTCATAATGGCAGTTCGACCCCGAAAATTATGCGGGATGTCGTGATTGCTCTCGTACCAGCTATTATTGCCAGCGGAATTATTTTTGGGCCACGGGCATTATTACTTGTCGCTGTGACTGTTGCTGCCTGTGTGATTAGCGAATATCTCAGTCGTAAAATTTTAAAACGCAGTAATTCTATCAGAGATTTGACGGCGGTCATTACGGGGATTTTATTAGCTTTAAATCTGCCGGTTAGCTTGCCCTTGTGGATGGCAGCGTTAGGCGGTGTGATTGCAATTGTGATTGTTAAACAATTTAGTTTTCTTATATATATTGATTTAATGGGCTTTCAGAAGGTTTTTGGAGGTAGTGAATACCACGTTGAATACCAAATTTAAGATTCCATGAATTTCAAGAAATTAATGGCTGTATTCTTTTCTGCGGTTTTTGTGACATGCGTATAGATGTTTAATGTGGTTGTGACCTCAGTATGACCTAGACGGTCTTGTACCTGTTTAATAGTTGCTCCAGATTCGAATAGTAAACTTGCATGGGTATGCCTGAAACTGTGTGGAGTTATATTGTATGCATTGTAACGTCTTAATATACCGTTGAGGAATGCATTATAATATAATTCGTTTTTATCATTACTGAATACTAGCTGATTTAAATCAGACTCAATTCTTAGCCCTCTAGATAATAGTAATTTCTTTTGTTCTAATTTCCATTTTTTCAATATAGATAAAGTAACCTCGTCAATTGATATTATTCTTTCTGAACCTTCTGTTTTAGTGTCAGTCAAGATTTTAGAACGCTCTAAGTAACTAGCTGTTTTAGATATTGAAATGGTCTGTTCCTTGAAATCTAAATCACTCCACGTTAGTGCGAAAAGCTCGCCTTTTCTCATCCCAGTAAAAGCCAACATCCGAAATATGGCGTAAACAGAAAATTCCTCATTTTGCTGAACTTCTTCTAAGAATTTTATCAGTTCATCTTTGTCTAAGTACCCTTTATTATCTAATTTGCTTTTACGCTTTATTTTAGGCAATATAACTTTTTCCATAGGATTAAATTGGATTAGTTGTATCTCTATGGCGTAATTCAATAATCTTTGCGAATAAGATTTCATCGATCTGTATGTCGCTGGGAATTTACTAGCCCAATCATTCATGGCCGATTGGCAAGCTTGAATTGAAATTTTATTTAACCGCCAATCTCCCATAGTTGGTAAAATTTGATTCTTAAAAAGATACATTACTCTGTTTGCTGTACTTTTTTTGACTGTGTTTGAATACTGGAGAAACCAGAAATCGTATAGTTCTTGAAAAGTAGCGAAAGTCTGAGTTTGAAACCCTTTTGCTTCAACTTCCAATTGTAACTGTGCCAGCGCCAATTTGGCTTCCTTTTGAGTTTTAAACCCTCTGCGGGTAGTGCGTTTAGACTTTCCCGTCAACGGGTCAACGCCTAAATAGGCGTTAAACTGGTAGGCGGATGAACCGTCTTTTTTTGTGTACTTTTTTATGTTTGCCATTGTATTCACTCCTTTGATACAATAGAAATGTAAATGAGTCTATCCATTTGTTTACATTGCACGCTCCTACTGTCGCACGTGGGGCGTGTTTTTTATTCATTCGAGAGATTATAATCAAAAAAGAAAGACACTTCATCGTTAACGAAATAAATATAGATGTTGCGCGATTCTTCGTTTGTTTTATACTCGAATAGTTCTACATTCTCCTTGTTGTCCAAAGCTTGATGGACTTCTGAATATTCATCATATCCTCTATACTTATCCTCTTCATTCTCATCAAATTCTATGTCTACAGCATACAGTGTTGCTATGGTAAAATACTCTGTAGTTAATTCTTTTCTATCGGTTGTCGCTTTAGTTGGTTCGCCAAGTATGGTCTTTACTTTTTCAGGAGACATTCCCAAAGAAATTTTCGATACGTCTTCAGGCGATATATTATTGGAACAACCTGTAAACATTAGTAATATACCCAACAAAAAAAGTACTTTTTTCATTTTCATTCCCCATTTCTCTGATATAATTAATTTACTCAATCTCAGAGATGAGTAACCCTAACCGAAGGTGCAACTTCGGTTGGGGTATTTTTATTTCACGACTTTACCAAGAATACGAACCTTTTCAGGTTCTAACTCTCTATCGTCGTAGTCACCATTTAGCGAACGTAAGATAACCATGTTATCGTCATAGTTCATATACACCTTTTTCAATGTCACGCCAGTTCCCTCAATCTCAACGATAGCCATTTCACCATTTTCAACAGTCGGCTGTGCTTTATAAAAGACGATATCACCGTCTTGATACTCAGGCTCCATCGAGTTACCTTTGACCACCAATGCGCAATCAGCTTTATCCGGAACGCTAGTTTCAACTGTTGTATCTAAATCTATGTCGCCATAAGCAAGTTCTGTCGGGTTGGCCGCTGTTGTTCCATATAAAGGAACGACTTTGTTATTTTGCTGTTTTAGTTGAGCTTCAGCAAAAGAGTAGACTTTCGCTTGCCGAGGTGGTTCTAATTGATTATAGATGAATGTTATATCATCAATTTCTTTATAAGTTGTATCGATATCGCTTTTACCAACATTAAAATAATCTGCAATTTTTTGTATGACTCCATGAGAGGGATTTGAACGTAAATTCATGTAATCACTCATAGTAGAAGGTGATATTCCAATTGCTAAAGCTAAAGCTTTCTGTGTTGTATTTCTATCGTGTAAAAAACTCTTGATGTTAGCCGCTATTATTTTATTCCTTTCTAAATTATCCATTTTAACACCTCCTGTATATTTCGTATTATACGAAAAAAACGATAACTTGTAAATATAAAAATACGAAAAAATCGAATTATGTTGTTGACAGTACGAAAAAATCGTATTATAGTTATTGTATAGACGGGAGGTGGTAGCATGAAGACCTTAAAGGAATTACGTATCAGTTATAATTTGACCCAAGAGGAAATAGCTGATTTATTTGGAGTTACTTCACGAACGATTCAAAACATGGAAAGAGATTCTTCAAATATAAAAGATAGTCTCTTAAAAAAATATATAGAGGCATTTGATGTAAAGTATGATGATATTTTTTTAGGAAACGAATACGAAAATTTCGTACATTTGAAAAATAAGAAAGAAAAAATTGTTCTAAAATTTAAAAACAGGCAACCAACTTAGGAGGTGTAGCCATGCCGACAATCGAAGTAACGGAACATGAGAAAATGCTACTTTTCAGCCTTAGAGCAATGATTGAAGCGAACAACGATCAACAGCTAAAGGCGGTTGAAGAAACTTTCTTCGCTAAGTCAAAACAAACCCTATTTACAAAAGCTGAACTTGCTGAAAAATGGGATTGTTCCATTGGCACAGTAAGCAGGATTTTAGAGGCTTCTAACGTGAAGCCGTGTGGGAAACGTGGCAAGAAACACGAGTTTTTGCTTAAACAAGCGATTGAAGCCAAACAGGAACATGATAGCGCTAGTTTGTACCAGCATGAAGTTTCATGGCGGGCTAGGGCTATGGCATAAATCAACATAAGGAGGCACAACATGAACGAACCAAAATCACCAATTCATATTACCAAAGAAGTTGACAGTTTCGAAAAAGCAAAAGAACTCCTAGCCGACCTAGAAGTTCTAAACGAAACGTATTTAATACAGTTGAATTTAGCTATTGTTCCTCCGGTAAACCTTGAAGAGTTTTATAAACCGATTTAATAACGGTGTTAATTGATTCAAGAGACATAGGTGCAGTTTGGTGCTTAACATTATTAGAAGCAATTTCCAGTTTAACGGAATTAGCTTCAATGCAAGCTTTGACAATATCAACAGCTAGTTCTTTATCAGTTTTAGGCATATAGTTTCACCTCTTTATCAGTTATTTCAGCAGACCACTTGCTGATAAGGAAATTATACCAAAGGAGGAATCCGGCTACATGGAAAAACGACAAATAGCTTTATTCATGATTTTAATTTTATCTGGATTATCACTAGGCCAAATGCTCAAACTACAGATTATTGGAGTGATTCTTGCCCTATTAGCTGCTTTAGCAAGTATTTTATGGTCTGCCTATGACATTGAAGACACGGAGGGTAAAGATGCTAAAAGCTTATAGAGAATGGCTTAAAATGTACAACCAAATTGTATTAGAAGAAGGGAGTTTTACTAAATGATGTTAACGAATGAATTAATCCAAACAAACATGAAAAAAGGGTACCAACGAAAAGTAAGAGGTCAAATTTTACAAGCGGCATTAGATACAAAGAAACATCTGACATTATCTGAAATTGGTTTTGATGCTGATTTTGAAGATGAATTAATGGATGCTGGGATAGAAGTAAAACACATTGATGATGAAGTGATTTTAAGTTGGGATTATGGAAATGTCTACTAAAAAAAGACACAACCGCCTGCAAGCATAGTTGTGTCCAATGAAATGTAAATTTGTATGTATTTTACCATATAAATAACAAAAAAGAAACGACTAAAAACAGTGAAATAATCAATCTTCAAAAAACGCCTGTAAACCTTGCTACAACAATGTTTCTAGGGTGTTTAGGTTAGTATTGATTATATAATGTAATCAATAGTCGCGCAGGGGGCCCAGCATGCTTGATTTAACAGCGTATAGAAGCTAT